>NZ_JAMBLS010000002.1 GCF_023336905.1 Bacteroides sp. ET71 | reverse complement strand
TCAGAAATTTTGCGAATATTGCATATAGGTTGTGCATACGATATTTGTCTATTAAAAGTTTGGTCACCTTTAATTTACTAAATATCAACAATATGCACAACTTTTTATTCATAAATCTTTTATCAATTTAATTCCGCCAACGGGTTAGTATTATATATCGCCGTCAGCTTGGATGGATATATTGCTGACAGCCAGGGATTGGTAGAGTGGATTAAAGGAGAGGATGATGCTGTGGAATCGGAAGACACTTTTACCCCTTTCTTCAGTAACATAGATACGGTTGTTATGGGAAGAAAAACCTTTGACCAGATTGTTACTGAACTTTCGCCCAATCGATGGCCCTATATCGGAGCGACAACTTATGTCTTGACTTATCGTAATGAAGCAGATGTAACGGGGAATATCCGTTTTAGAAATATGGACGCTTGTCAATTGGTAGAAGAGTTGAGGCAGGAAGCAGGAGGCGACATTTGGATTTGTGGAGGTGCGAAAGTTGCCGGACAGCTTATTGAGAAGAATATGATAAACATCTATCATCTTGCCATTATACCCGTTATTTTGGGTGGAGGAGTCAGGCTGTTTGACGGCTCTATGCCAAAGATTGGCTTGACTTTGATTGAGACAAAGAAGTATAATGGAATCATAGAGGTGGTATATTCTCAAAGATAGATTTAGATTAAACGTTCGAAAGCAACAAGAATGTATAAGAAATACTGAGATGGAAGCAAGAAACAGCAATGAGAGTAAGCATATATGCGACATTGCCGACAGGGATGTTGTCATAAGGAGCATGAATGAGAATGATGTAGAGCAAGTGATGCAAATTTGGCTGACAACCAATATACAAACTCATGACTTTATTCCTGTAACCTATTGGAAAAGCCAATTTGATAAGGTAAAGCAAATAATCCCTGCATCCGAAGTATATATTTGTGAGAAATCAAAAGAGATAGTCGGGTTTATCGGGCTTACCGAAAATTATATTGCAGGTATATTTGTGATTTCCGATTGCCAATCCTATGGCATCGGGAAGCGATTGTTGGATTATGCTAAAGCACTCAAATCGAAACTTTGTCTTCATGTTTATCAGAAGAACATCAGAGCCATTAAGTTCTATCAAAAAGAGGGCTTCGTGATTGAGAGCGAAAACATCGATGAGAATACAGGCGAAACAGAGTTCTTGATGAAAACTCTTTAAAGTTTTCATCACCTTAACAAAATAATTATGTTAGCAAGAGAAAGCGGACAACTATATATCCTCCAAAATAATAGATTTCCGTTTTCCATTCCTTCGCTTACTTTCTGCGTAGTTGGTTATTGATGTATTGCTGTACGGCACATAAAATGAATCTACGAATGATAATGGATTGGACGAATATCCAACAAAATATCGTACCTTTGCAGAGGCTTAGGAGGTACGCCAAAATAGAAGTGGAATAATGGAAAGCAAATTGCACAGAAAAGAGAAGAAAATGCCCAAATTGGTACTCTAACCAAGTTAAGAAACAATAAAAGCGTTAAATCTTCACCCTTTAGAATGTACCATTAAAGTTTACGACCATATTTATGACTTATTACTCACAAACTATTGAGAAATAACTGGTTGCAAATACGCGGGATGTACAAGCTTGACCTCTGTTGAAATACCTAATAATGTTACAGAGATTAGAAATAGAACTTTTGCTGATGCTGGGTTGAAAGAAATCCACATGAAAAATCCAACACCACCTGATGTCGCAGACAATGCTTTTTCAACATATGCTTATGTCACATTATATGTTCCTGTTGGAAGCAAAGGTGCCTATCTGCAACATGAAATATGGGGAAAGTTCGGTAACATAGTGGAAAAATAAATTGTTTGGCTCGTTGGAGGAATTAAATTGATAAAAGATTTATGTATAAAAAAAAATTGTGCATATTATTGATATTTAGTAAATTAAAGGAGGCCAAACTTTTAGTAGACAAATATCGTATGCACAACGACTATAAAAATGAGAAACCCATTGGTAGAGTTAAATATGCGCTAATTTAATTCCGCCAACGGGTTGAAGATAGCTTTTTCTTGCAGAGGCGAGCAATGCAAAAAGTTCATTTTTTACATCCTGTTCGGCATTAATATACCGATGATGTTCTCCTCCTCCAAAAAGAGAGAACACCGTTTTCTGGTTTGTTCATTTTGAAATTTTAGTTTTATCGCAATTCTTTACTAAATCACTAACCCAGGACCGAATGTCATCATAGCTGACTCCATTAAGTAATTTGCCTTTCTGCCATTCCAAATCAGGGTAAGTTTTCTTCAATTCTTCTGCACTATTGTTTATGCCACTACCACCGGACGTGGCAAACGGCACAAGCGTTTTGCCCTTAAGGTCATGACTCTCTATGAATGTATTGATAATCCGCGGAGCCTGATTCCACCAGATAGGATAACCGATAAAGATTACATCGTAAGCTGCGAAATCAATTTTTGTATCCTTTACTGCCGGACGAGCATCCGGATTGTTCATTTCTACCGAACTGCGCGACTGCTTGTCGTTCCAGTCAAGGTCATCGGAAGTATAGGTCTGTTGTGGGACAATTTCGCACAGCGTACCGCCTGTAACATCAGCAATCATTCGAGCTGCCCGGGCTGTTGTGCCAGTAGCTGAGAAATATACGACCAACGGTTTCTTCTCAGTTTGCATATTCTTTTCTCTTTTGTTGTTTTGGGCACAGGCTGCAAAGCTCATGGTCATTACCGCCGCCAATGTCAAAATAATCTTGTTCATGATTCTACTGTTTATAATATGTCATTTAATTTTCAATCCCGGTATCAGCGGTTTTACATCCACTAATTCCAGTTCTTGTACCATATCCAGCGTGCCTTGCTTGTACTTCTGGAAGTGCGGTGTCTTCAGATGGCTTTCGTAGGCGGCACGGTCGGCATAGATTTCGAGGATGGTCATTCGGTACGGAGCATCTTTCTCAGAGGTGGCATAGAGCGTCAGAACGCCTGGCTCCAACCGCATGGAGGCTTCAATCTCTTCTTTTAGAAAGGCGTTGTAGGCATCCAACTGTATCGGGTCAACGGTAATCTTCGAAAGGCGCACCAAGTTGTTCTCGGCAGCGACGGGTTTGACATATTCCTGCTTGATGATGCGCAGGGCTTTTATGGCGGCAGGAAAACCGATGTATGGCAGGCACTGGATGACAGCAGCGGTCAGCGTTTCAGGTGTATTGCCCACGTTGATGTTGCCGTGATAGTGCGAATGGAGTTGGCTTTCGGCCTCCAAGGTAGTCAGTACGCAATAGCCTAACAGTTCGCGGGTCTGCAAATCAAGTGCGCCACGGCTGTATATCTCGCCAAAGAAATAGTCCGTGAGAAACTGCTCCACATCCTTGCCCATGTAGCCGGGCAATCCTTCCATTACTGAAGTGATGCCGCCGGGATAGAGTTTGTCCTGAATGGCCTTGCCCGTTTCGTGACGATTTTCTTCCGTCACCGTGCCTTGCTTTTCCAAAGGCAGGGAGATGCCCCGCTCCTTAAACACCTCATTCACCGTGGCTACGGCATTCAGCATCTTGGGGAAACCGATGAACGGAGCGGTGAGATACATCACCTCGCGCAGTTCTTCGGGAGTGACACCCACATTGAGCGCCGCTCCTGCATGGGCTTTCAGTTGCGGGAGCGTCTGCATCGTGGCAAGGGTGATGCAGGTAATCATCTCGCGCTGTTTCATGGTCAGGTTGCCTGTCCGGAACACTTCGCCGAAGATGAACTTCTGAAGGATGTCCATCATCTCAGGGTCTGTGCCTTGCCCGGTAAGCGCTTCGCCACCGAACAGCGTGTGATAATTCTGTTTGCATACTTCTATTCTATCCATAGTGCTTGTTGTTTGTGCCATCGTGGACAGGCTTCCTGCCAGCACAAGGGCGATGATACCTATTGTTTTTTTCATTCTGTTCAATGATAAATGATTATAAACTCTTGCCTAACCGGTAGGCTTGCTGTGGATAATCCGTGCTCTTGACACTGCCTGCCGTCCATACACCCGAAGCTACCACTTCGCCTACACTTGTCCAGCCGAGGTAGTCCATCAGCGTATGATAATGCACCAGCATCGGTTCCGCCTCTTTTCGGGAAGTGTCGGCGTAGGTCATCAGAAAGGCGGCTTTCTTCGGTGCGCCTTTTATCTGCCCGTTGATGGCATAGAAGCGGTCTATCACCCGTTTCATTTGCGCCGAGATGCCGAAATAATACATCGGCGTGGCGAACACCACCATGTCGGCCCCGATAAGTTTGGGGCGAAGTTCCTGAAAGTCATCGTTCAGTATGCAAGGCCCGTTCATGCTGCAACGGTTACAGGCACGGCATGGCTCCACTTGTTTGAAGGCACAGTCGAAGCGGAACACCTCGTGCCCTTTTTCTTCCGCGCCTTTGATAAACTGCTCCGCCAAGTAAGCGGAGTTACCGTTCTTACGGGGACTGCCCGTCAATACTACAATCTTCATCTTGTCTGTCTTTGATTCGTTATCGTTTATGTGGTTGAAAGCCTGCACTATCCCTGTGCCGGCTACCGCCGTACCCAAAGCTGCTAATGCAGACTTTTTCAAAAAATCTCTTCGTTCCATAGGCGTTTGGAATTAAAGTCCTGTCATTTTCTCCTGGTATTCAGGATAACGGCCTCCAACTATCTCTATGTTATCCAAATGCCAACGGATGTCTGCCAATTCTTCAGGAGTAAACCGTATTTCCGCACCACCAATGTTTTCTTGGATACGTTCGATGCGCTTCGTGCCGGGTATGGGAACAATCCATGGTTTCTGTGCCAATAGCCAGCCGATGGCGATGCGGGCAGGAGTGGTTTCTTTTTTCCTGGCAAGTTCTTCCACATATTCTACCAGTTCCATATTGTGCTTCAAATTCTCTCCTTGGAAACGGGGAATGGCGGAGCGAAAATCGGTTTTGTCAAACTTTGTGTCCTTGTTGAAACGCCCAGTCAGCATTGCCTTACCCAACGGACTGAACGGCACGAAGCCGATACCCAGTTCTTCCAATGTGGGTAGCAGTTCTGCTTCGGGCTTCCTGTACCACAGGGAGTATTCACTCTGCACGGCAGTCAGCGGGCAGACGGCGTGGGCACGGCGCACTGTGGCAGGTGCGGTTTCCGACAGTCCCCAATGCAGTACCTTGCCTTCCTTTATCAATTCACCCACAGTTTCGGCTACTTTTTCGATAGGCACATTCGGGTCCACACGATGCTGATAATAAAGGTCTATGTGGTCGGTACGCAGACGGCGCAGCGAGCCTTCCACTGCCTGACGGATGGTCTCCGGACGGCTGGACAGCGAGACGGGACGTGCCGATGTAGTCAAGTCTGGTGTTTCGGACAGGTCGTAACCGAACTTGGTGGCAATAACCACCTTGTCGCGCACGGGCTGTAACGCTTCGCCTATCAAGTCCTCGTTTTGTCCATAACTGTACACTTCGGCGGTGTCGAAGAACGTAACGCCCAAATCTACCGCCTTGCGTATCGTCTCTATCGCATCCTTGCGGTCGGGATATGGTGGATAACTTTGCGTGAAGCCCATGCAGCACAATCCCACGGCGGATACTTCCAGTCTGTCTTTTCCTAAGAATCTTGTTCTCATTATTGTCTCCTTTTTATATTGTTAATGATTCTCTCGTCTTTCTTTGGCCGTACTGGACAAGCCTCTCAATATTTCCACCTCGTTGGGTTCCAGCGGGATGGACGTTCCACCTGTTAGGAAGCAGCACAAGAGTTGGTGCGGCGTCAAGTGGTGGCGGTCGGCGATGAAGCGCACTGCCTCGTCTATACATAATTCTTCAGGGTAATCTGTTTTCTGTTCCATTGTTTTTCTGCGATTTTATCTGATGCAAAATTACAGTGGAACAACGAGAGGCTTTGTAACTATAAGTGGGCAAACTGTACCAATTTCACAGAAATTACGTATCAGCATAAATCATTGTCCGTTAAATAGTTTATCTTTGTATCGGTTTAACAGGAAGAATAATGAGCAAGATACTGAAAGTAACAAATGTCAATGATTACGGCCGCTATCTCGGATGCGCAGACCAGCATCCGTTGGTCTGCGTCATTGACTATACAGAGGTGTCACCCATCCGCCACAGCCTGAACAATTACAGCGTGTACGGGCTGTTTCTCCGAGACGATGCCGAGGTGGAACTTGATTACGGTTGCGGCAAATATGATTACAATAAAGGAACGTTGCTCTGCGTGGCTCCGGGGCAGGTGGGCGGCAAGGAAGACAACGGCGAGCGGGTGGCGATTACAGGATGGGCGCTGTTGTTCCATCCTGATTTGCTGCACGGCTTCCCGCTTGAGAAACATATCAAAGAGTATTCTTTTTTTGACTACCGTGTGAACGAAGCCCTGCACATGACCGACGAGGAGCACGACATCCTTGTTTCGCTGATGCGACAAATGCGTGAGGAACTCAGCAAGAGGCCGGACGAACTCCAAAACGCGATTATCGTGAGTTACATAGAACTGACACTTAACTTCTGCCAGCGTTTTTACAACCGGCAATTCGTCACCCGCAAGATCGAGAACGCCGACATTCTTGTCCGTTTCGACAAGCTGCTCCGTGACTATTTCGACGACAAACTGCAACTGACGCTCGGCCTGCCCACCGTGCAGTATTGCGCCGACCGCCTCTGCATGTCGCCCAATTATTTTGGCGACGTCATCAAGAAGACCACCGGCGACACGGCGAGCAACCACATCCGCCAGTTCGTCATCCAGCTTGCCAAGAACGGGCTTGCCGCCGGAGAAACCGTTTCGCAGGTGTCAGACCGCCTCGGTTTTGAATATTCACAGCATTTCAGCCGGATGTTCAAGAAGCAGGAAGGCATCACTCCGTCGGAATATTGTCAGAGGCTGCGTTCTTGATAAATAGACGTTCCGTAGGGTTGCCTGTCAAGTCGAAATAGAGTCGCGACATATTTTCCCAAAAATCTATCGGCTTGTCCTGAATGATTATGCGACAAAGTTAGATGGGATGGAGTGCCGAATTGCAGCATATGTCTTGATAAAGTTTTTTTCTTGCAAATGAATATTTTTCTTTCTTATGCCATCGTTTTTCACATCCATTTCGCTACCTTTGCTCCTGCACATTGCATTAAGTAAGATGATATTTATGGCTGCAAATATTTTTTGGACGATATGTATGGTTGATAGACACGTTGAATAGATACAAACGTCTGAAATTTCAGGAAATTAACGAATTGTGGTAGGATAGTGGGCTGGGTAATGTGAGATAGGAGATGATGATGCCAGTTCGTGCAGAAATGCGTAATTTTGTCCGCAATATGTTGAGTTATTATATGGAGGAGGAAGAAAATACATGCAAGGAATAAACTTTACTGCCATAGACTTTGAGACGGCCACCGGTAAGCGGGCTTCCATTTGTGAGGCAGGCATCTGTGTGGTGCGGGACGGGAAGATTCAGGAGACACGTTCATGGCTTGTACGTCCTCAAGGCAACTATTATAGTTATTGGAATATACAGGTGCATGGCATTCGTCCCGTCGATACGCGGGATGCTCCAGAGTTTCCCGAAGTCTGGGGTGAGATAGGTAGATACTGGAAGGACTGTCCTGTCCTTGTGGCGCATAATGCGGCTTTCGATATGGGTTGTATCCGTCATTCGCTTGAACTTTACGGTATGGAGAAACCGGACATTACCTATTATTGCTCGTTACGTGCTGCCCGTAAGCTTTATGACTTTGGCTGCAATACGTTGAGCTATCTGTGTGATTTGTTTGAAATACCTTGCGGGCATCATCACCGGGCGGGCAATGATGCCGAGATGTGTGCCAGGCTGTTTTTGCGGGAAATCAGAGATGCCGGATGGTGTGAGTTGGAGGAGATGAGTTATTGCAAAGGGAAACTGTAAAAATGGATTTTGTATGGATGCTCCTTTTTTATACAACGATTTTTCTACCTTCCTGAAGCGTCATTTCCCCTTCAAGGTGCAGAAGATTTCCCTCAATGCGGGTTTCACATGTCCGAATCGTGACGGCACTAAGGGGTATGGAGGCTGTACGTATTGTAATAATCAGACGTTCAACCCTGAGTATTGCCGTACGGACAAGAGCATTGTCCAACAATTGGAAGAAGGGAAGTTGTTTTTCGCCCGCAAGTATCCGCAGATGAAATATCTGGCCTATTTCCAAGCTTATACCAATACGTATGGTGGTCTGGAGGCGCTGAGGCGGAAATATGAGGAGGCATTGGCTGTGGATGATGTGGTGGGGCTGGTCATTGGCACGCGGCCGGATTGTATGTCCGACGAACTTTTGGATTATCTTGCCGAACAAAAGGAACGGACATTTGTCTTGATTGAATATGGTATCGAAAGCACGTCGGATAAGACATTGCGGCGTATCAACCGTGGGCATACGTGGGCTGAAACGGTGGATGCAGTAAGGCGCACCTCTGAACGGGGGATTTTGTGCGGAGGACATGTCATCTTGGGATTGCCGGGCGAGACACGAGCAGATATGGTGAGGCAGGCGGAGGACATTTCTTCGCTGCCGCTTACTACGTTGAAGCTGCATCAGTTGCAACTGATCCGAGGTACGCGCATGGCTCGGGAATATGAGGAAAAACCAGAAGACTTTCATCTGTTTGACGTGGATGAGTATATGGAGGTGGTGATAGATTATGTTGAACGTTTGCGCCCGGATATCGTGTTGGAGCGATTTCTGTCGCAGTCGCCCAAAGACTTGCTGGTGGCACCGGATTGGAACTTGAAGAATTATGAGTTCAATCACCGCTTGTGGAAAAGAATGAGGGAACTTGACGCATATCAAGGTAAAAAGTATGATAAGTGTGGAAAATAAACTAACTTTGTGCCGATATTGACCGTAATATTAAACAGAGTAAGAAAATATGAATGAAAAGACCCTGATTAAAGGAAAAATCCATTACGTAGGAGTGAATGACCGCAACAAACACCTCTTCGAAGGGATGTGGCCATTGCCTTATGGCGTATCTTATAATTCCTATCTGATAGACGATGACATCGTGGCGTTGGTCGATACAGTGGATGCCTGTTATTTCGAGGTGTTCTTGCGCAAGATTCGCAGTATTATTGGCAACCGCCCTATTCAATATTTGATTATCAATCATATGGAGCCGGATCATTCGGGTTCTATACGTCTTATCAAGCAATATTATCCCGATATCGTTATCGTGGGCAACAAACAGACGTTCGGTATGATTGAGGGATTTTATGGCGTGACGGGTGAACGTTATGAGGTGAAGGAAGGCGATTTCCTTGACCTGGGATATCATAAACTGCGTTTTTACTTGACTCCTATGGTGCATTGGCCTGAGACTATGATGACGTTCGATGAGACGGACGGTGTGTTGTTCTCGGGAGATGGCTTCGGCTGTTTCGGCACTCTGGATGGAGGCTTCCTGGATACGCGCATCAATACGGATAAGTATTGGGACGAGATGGTGCGTTATTATTCGAACATCGTGGGCAAGTATGGCAATCCGGTACAAAAAGCCATGGCTAAACTGGGCAAGCTGCCTATCAAGGTTGTATGCTCTACGCATGGGCCGGTGTGGACGGAGAATATCCCTAAGGTGGCGGGCATCTATGACCGTCTGAGCCGTTATGAGGCAGCGGAAGGTGTGGTGATTGCCTATGGCAGCATGTATGGAAATACTGAGCAGATGGCGGAGGCCATTGCAGAAGAATTGTCCGCACAAGGCATACGCGACATCGTTATGCACAATGTCAGCAAGAGCCATCCGTCTTATATGCTGAAAGATATATTCCAATACAAGGGACTCATCATCGGAAGCCCCACTTATTGCAATCATATTTATCCGGAAGTGGAATCATTGCTGGAGAAAATCTTGTTGCGTGAGGTGAAGAACCGTTACTTGGGGTTGTTCGGCTCGTTCTGTTGGGCAGGAGCTGCCGTAAAGCGGATGGGCGAGTTTGCCGAAAAGAGCAAGTTCGAACTGGTGGGTGACCCTGTGGAAATGAAACAGGCGATGAAGGACATAACCTACGAGCAGTGTGGAATCCTAGCACGTGCTATGGCCGAACGCCTGAAGAAAGACAGACCCAATGTATAACCTTTAAATAACACAACAATGCGAGTTATTATTCAACCGGATTATCAATCCGTATCCAAGTGGGCGGCCAATTATGTGGCTTCTAAGATTAATGCAGCTAATCCTACGCCCGAAAAACCTTTTGTTTTGGGATGTCCTACCGGTTCGTCGCCGTTGGGCATGTACAAAGAATTGATTGATTTGAACAAAGCTGGGGTTGTTTCTTTCCAGAATGTTGTGACCTTCAACATGGACGAATATGTGGGCTTGCCCAAGGAACATCCCGAGAGTTATTACTCTTTCATGTGGAATAATTTCTTCAGCCACATTGATATTAAGGCGGAGAACACGAATATCTTGAACGGTAATGCCGCCGATCTGGATGCAGAGTGTGCACGCTTTGAGGAGAAAATCAAGTCTTATGGTGGTGTAGACCTCTTCATGGGAGGTATAGGTCCGGACGGTCATATCGCGTTCAATGAGCCGGGTTCTTCTTTGTCTTCGCGCACCCGTCAGAAGACGTTGACCACGGATACCATCATCGCCAATTCCCGCTTCTTTGACAATGATGTAAACAAGGTTCCTAAAACGGCTTTGACGGTCGGCGTAGGAACTGTGCTCAGCGCGAAAGAGGTGATGATTATTGTTAATGGACATAACAAGGCGCGTGCGCTCTATCATGCCGTAGAAGGCCCTGTGATGCAGATGTGGACCATCAGTGCTTTGCAGATGCATGAGAAGGGTATCATCGTGTGCGACGATGCTGCTACTGACGAGCTGAAGGTGGGCACGTACCGTTACTTCAAAGATATTGAGGCTGAGCATCTGGATCCGGCTTCTTTGCTGAAGTAAGATTGTATTCATCGTTTGCAAGGCGGTGTGCCCTGTTCTCCGATTGGGTTAAGGGGAAGGGCACACCGCTTGTGTATAAGTTTCATTTTACTTGTGCTTTTTCTAATGAGACCTTCTTGTCTGTTCATCCTGTTTGCTGTTTTGTGGTTGTTTCAGTCTCCCTTGCAAGGGCAGCAGGCCTATCTTCGTCAGGCTCTTGCTGATTATGTGTCTGATAAACCTGCACAGATTGGTGTTGCTCTTATTGTGGAGGGTAGGGATACTGTCTGTGTGAATGATTCTTGCCGTTATCCGCTGATGAGTGTTTTCAAGTTGCATCAGGCTTTGGCTGTGGCTCATGGATTGCGTGTCAGGGGTTGGACGTTGGACACTCCTGTCTGTATCAGGCAGGAGGACCTGAAGCCGGACACGTACAGTCCCTTGCGTGACAAATATCCCGAAGGAGGTGTTACCCTGCGAGTCAGAGACCTGTTGTCTTACACCTTGCAGTGGAGTGACAACAATGCTTGCGATATTCTGTTTGACCGTATTTGTGGTGTGGAGGAGACGGAACGCTACATGCATGAATTGGGCATTGTTCCGTTGGCTATTGTGGCCGATGAGGCGGAGATGCATCGTTCTTTGGGGCGGTGTTATGATAACTGGAGTACGCCTTTGGCTGTGGCACGGCTGCTGGAAATGCTTTTCACCCATCCTGTGTTTGCCGATGGTGCGGAGGAGGGCTTTATCAGGAAGATGCTGCTGGAGTGTGAGACCGGGAAAGAGCGTCTGGCTGCTCCGCTGGAAGGTACGGGCACTGCCATCGGGCATAAGACTGGCACGGGGGACCAGAATGTCCGGGGGGAGTGGATAGGAGTGAATGATGCAGGTTTTATCCGTCTGCCCGATGGACGGCATTATACGCTTGTGGTGCTGGTGAAGGATTCGCGGGCTACGATGGAGGAGACTTGCCGGTATATGGCTGACATATCGTCCATCGTGCTTAGGGCATTGACGGGTGGAGAGAAGACAGGCCGAAGTGGAATTTGAATCATTTAAAATGCGGATAGATTTATGGCAACACCTAAGAAAGAATCGTATGCCGAGGCTATGGAACGCCTGGAGAAGATAGTGGCGCAGATAGATGCCAATGAACTGGATGTGGACCAACTGGCCGATAAAATCAAGGAGGCCAACCGGATTATCGCTTTTTGCACGGGGAAACTGACGAAAGCAGAGGCGGAGATTGAAAATTTGCTGTCCGGGGAGTCGGAAACTAAAGAATAAACCGTACATTTGCGGAAACTAACGAGTGATGGGTATGACTACCGTTGAATTGAGAAAAACTGTCTTGCAGGAGGTTGCTTCGTTGATGGACGATGATGAGAGCATGCAGCAGTTGCTGGACTTTCTGCTTTCCCTGAAGGGGGACGGCCGGCAGGCGTATGTCTGCGGGCTGCCTTACACACGGAAGGAGCGCCGGCACTGCTTGTTGCAGTCGGAGGCGGATGTGATGGCCGGCAAGGTGTGTGCTCATGAGGAAGTGGTGGCCCGGATAAGAGAAAAGATTGCGGCATGGAAATAGTTTGGACTGAGGAGGCGGAACGCCACCTGACGGCTTTGGCCGATTACTACCTGCAGTCGGCCGGTGCGCTGACGGCAGGAAGCATGATGCAGCGCATAACGGACACCGTGGCGTGCCTGGCCGATTCGCCCTACGTGGGGCAATACCTGGAGGGGCGCGGGCAGGCCTATCGGGCGGTGATGGTGCCTCCGTATGGCAAGGTGATTTACCGCGTGGTGGGCAGCAAGGTGATGGTTGTGGCCGTGTGGGACTGCCGCAGGGACCCTTCGGACTCTTCGAAAGTGCTGCTGGGGCGGTGGATGGAATAGAACAAATGTAGGATTTGATTAATATGAACGATATGAAAGAAATGGATTGGTCTAATCTGTCCTTTGGATATATGCGGACAGATTACAATGTGAGAATCTACCATCGTAACGGACAATGGGGCGAGCTGGAGGTGTGCAGTGACGAGTATATCCCCCTGCACATGGCTGCCACCAGCCTGCACTACGGCCAGGAGGCTTTCGAGGGCCTGAAGGCTTTCAGGGGCAAGGACGGACGCATCCGTATTTTCCGCCTGGAGGAGAATGCCGCACGCCTGCAGTCTACCTGCCGCGGGATACTGATGCCTGAGCTTCCGACGGAGCGTTTCCGCGAGGCAGTCCTGAAGGTGGTGAAGCTGAACGAGCGTTTCGTGCCGCCTTACGAGAGCGGTGCGTCGCTGTATATCCGTCCCTTGCTTATCGGCACGGGGGCACAGGTGGGTGTAAAGCCGGCGAACGAGTATCTCTTCCTTATCTTCGTGACGCCCGTGGGCCCGTACTTCAAGGGGGGATTTGCCGCCACGCCGTATGTCATCACCCGCAAGTATGACCGTGCTGCCCCGCTGGGGACGGGTACTTTCAAGGTGGGTGGCAACTACGCGGCCAGCCTGCGAGCCAGCAAAGAGGCGCACGACGCGGGCTATTCGGCCGAGTTCTACCTGGACGCGAAGGAGAAGAAATATATGGACGAGTGTGGTGCGGCCAACTTCTTCGGCATCAAGGATAATACGTACATCACCCCGCTGTCGACGTCTATCCTGCCGAGCATCACCAACAAGAGCCTGATGCAACTGGCCGAAGACCTGGGGCTGAAGGTGGAACGGCGCCCCATCCCCGAGGAGGAACTTGCCACGTTTGAGGAGGCGGGGGCCTGCGGGACGGCGGCTGTCATCAGCCCTATCAGCCACATAGATGACCCGGAAAACGGCCGCAAGTATGTCTTCACCCACGACGGCACGCCGGGGCCTGTCAGCACGAAGCTGTACCATAAGCTGCGTGCCATACAGTATGGCGACGAACCGGATACGCACGGTTGGGTGACGGTGGTAGAATAAATCCTGTCAACATGGGAAAAGGAAAACTGCAGAAATTTGCCGACATGGCAGCTTACCCGCACGTCTTCGAGCACCCCTATGCCGGGCCCGGAGGCGTGCCTTTTGCGATGAGGGGGCGATGGGATGAGGATTTCTTCCGCAACGGCCGGCCGCTGACGCTGGAGCTGGGCTGTGGCAGGGGGGAATATACCGTGGGACTGGCCCGAAGGATGGCGGAGCGGAACTTTATCGGCGTCGACATCAAGGGTGCACGCATGTGGACGGGGGCTACCGATGCCCTGCGCGAAGGGTTGAAGAACGTGGCCTTCTTGCGCACTCGCATCGAGGCCATCGACCAGTGCTTCGCGCCCGCTGAGGTGGACGAGCTGTGGCTGACGTTCAGCGACCCGCAGATGAAGAAGGCCACGAAGCGGCTGACATCTACCTACTTCCTGGAGCGCTACCGCCGCTTCCTGCGCGACGGGGGCCGCGTGCATGTCAAGACGGACAGCCCTTTCATGTACACCTACACGCGCCTGATGCTGGAGCGCAACGGCCTGCCTGTCGAGCAGATGACCGACGACCTCTATGCCTCGCCCCTCAGCGGCGGCGTGCTGACGCAAATCCGCACCGCCTACGAGCAGCAATGGCTGGACCGCGGCATGACCATCAAGTACATCTGCTTCCGCCTGCCGCACGCCGGCACACTGGCCGAGCCCGAGGTGGACATCCCCTTGGACGACTACCGGAGCTACGGACGCAGCAAGAGGAGCGGGCTTGAAGTGTCCAGATAAATTACCGTCGGCGGCACACCCGGCAGGGCAAAACGTAACAGCTTGATACTGAAAGGGTGGGAGAGAGCCTACAAAACTCCCCACCTTTTCCTACAAAAGTCCCCACCTTTTCATGGAAAACTCCCCACCTTTTCCGGCCAAAGGTGCCATCTTTTCCTGCATCGGCCCCCGCCCGTCCCCGCAAAAGATGCTAACTGTAAACAATAAATACCATAACGATTATGACTCTCTATCCGAAACTGATACACGACGCACTGGCCACCGTGCGTTATCCCGGCAACGGGAAAAACCTGATCGAAGCCGACATGGTGGCCGACAACCTGCGCATCGACGGCATGAACGTCAGCTTCTCACTCATCTTCGACCGGCCCACCGACCCCTTTATGAAGTCGATGGTTAAGGCTGCCGAGACGGCCATACACACCTATGTGTCGCCCGACGTCCGCGTGACCATCACCACCGAAAGCCGACAGGCCGCACGACCCGAACCGGGCAAGATGCTGCCACAGGTCAGGAACGTCATCGCCGTGTCCAGCGGCAAGGGCGGGGTGGGCAAGAGTACCGTCGCCGCCAACTTGGCCGTGGCCCTCGTCCGGCTGGGCTACCGCGTCGGACTGTTGGATGCTGACATCTTCGGTCCCTCCATGCCAAAGATGTTCCAAGTCGAAGACGCCCGCCCCTATGCCGAGCACAAGGACGGACGCGACCTCATCGTACCCATCGAGAAATATGGATTGAAGCTCCTCTCCATCGGCTTCTTCGTCAACCCCGACCAGGCCACCCTCTGGCGCGGAGGCATGGCCAGCAACGCCCTGAAGCAACTCGTGGGCGACGCCGACTGGGGCCCGCTGGACTACTTTGTCATCGACACCCCGCCGGGCACCAGCGACATCCACCTCACCCTCCTCCAGACCCTCGCCATCACAGGCGCCGTCATCGTCACCACGCCCCAGCAAGTGGCCCTGGCCGATGCCCGCAAAGGCGTCGACATGTACCGCAACGACAAGGTAGGCGTCCCCATCCTGGGCCTGGTCGAGAACATGGCATGGTTCACCCCAGCCGAGCTGCCCGACAACCGCTACTACATCTTCGGCCGCGACGGAGGCCGGCACCTGGCCGACGAGCTGGGCGTTCCCCTGCTCGGACAAATCCCCCTGGTGCAAGGCATATGCGAGAGCGGTGACCAAGGCTCGCCCGTAGCCCTCGACCCCGACACCACGACCGGCCGCGCCTTCCTCCAACTGGCCGCCGCCGTCGTCCGCCAAGTCGACCGCCGCAACGTCGAAATGCCCCCCACCCATATCGTCGAGGTGCGCAAGTAGACACCCGCCCGACGGCACACGAAGAGGGCGCAGGCCGACCCTTGTCGCCCGCGCCCTCCGCGTTTGTTCCTATATCCGATGTCTCTCGATTCATGCCCTCCTGCGGGTCGTCGCCAGCCCGCTACGACAGGCGGAACGTCACAGGCAGCGTAAAGCGCACGTTCACCGCCTCGCCGTCCTGCCGACCGGGTGTCCACCGGGGCATGCCCTCCACCACACGGATAGCCTCAGCATCCAGCAGCGGGTCCACACCACGCATCACCTTCACGTTGGTCACCTGGCCCGTGCTCGCCACAACGAACTGCACGATGACCCTTCCCTCCTTCTTCGCAGCCTGCGCCTCCTTCGGATACTTGATATTCTTGGCCAGGTACGACATCAGCTCCTGGTTGCCTCCGGGGAACGTCGGAGCCTGCTCCACCATGTCATACACCTCGCCCAGCGGCGTTTCACCCGCCGCCTTTTCAGTCGACGTGCCCACCGGGTTCTCCACAGCGACGACATCCTTCTGCGCCGCCGAGTCGCCCCCGGCATAGCCCACCACCACGACCTCGTCCATTTCATTGCCCTTGCTCTCCTTGTTCTGGCAAGCGGCAGCCAGCAAGGCGGCTGCCGGAATCATGAGCAAGTACTTCACCCTGCCCATGCCGTTTGTCCTCTTTTTGTTCATCATACGGATTCTCGTTTTTAAAGGTAATACATTGAAGTGATTATAAAGATTTGCTGCAGCCGAAGTAAGAGTCATCTCCAGCAGTTGAAGCTGGTAAGCCTTCCTCCCGACACCCCGCCGGATAACGGCATCGTCGGCCAGGTATTCCAGGTTACGGCGCACCTCCCGTGCATACATCCACACCACAGGGTTGAACCAACACAGCGCGCAGGCCACCTGCGTCAGCACCACATCCACCGAATGTCCCTGCCTCACGTGTGCCGACTCATGCGCCAGGATGGTCTTCACCTCCTCGGCCGTATGCCCCGTCGGACACAGGTATATCTGCCCGAAGAACGAGAAGGGTGCCTCCCCCTCTTCCAGCACATGCACCCGTTGCCCCTCCACGCAGATGGCCGGACAGCGGCGGCGCAGGCGTGCCAGTGCGGCCACCTGCCCCACGATTCTCCCCATCAGGACAATGACGCCTGCCATATATATAAGGTATAAGGCCCCGGGCCACATCCCCACAGCTCCCGCCTCATGCTCCGTCACCACGACCTCGGGCAAGGCAATCTGCCCCGTCCACGCACCCACCTGCCCCGATGCGGGCAGGCTTTCTACGAGTGGTTCCACAAACGGCAGGGGCGCGCATACGGCAACGCCCAGCATCCCCAGCAACATGCCCCGCCGCCACCCGAAAAACGTGTCCCGCCCCAGCAGCACGACATATACCAGGTAAAGCATCGAAAGCACTACGTTGACTTGTATCAGATAGCTCATCATGGTCATTAAGAGGTTATTATTTGTCCTTTTCTTCTTCTATCATACGCAGGATGTCCTTCAGGTCGTCGCCAGACAGCTTCTGGTCGCGCGCAAAGAAAGACACCAGCTCTTTGTACGAGTTACGGAAATATTCCTGCACGAAGCCGCTCAGGAATGTCCGCTTGTATTCTGCCTCGCTCACCACGGGCAGGTATCTGTATCCGTTTCCTTCACGCTCTATCCTCACATACCCTTTGCGTTTCAGGTTTTGTATGATAGAGGCTACGGTCGTGTAAGGGGGAGAGGGAGGCGGATAGCATGCTAATACGTCTTTGATAAAGCCTCCCTGCAAGTGCCACACGTAGCGCATGGCTTCTTCTTCTTGTTGGGTCAGTTTCTGCATAATCAGTGACATGAAATTTGATGTCACAAATCTACGAAGTTTTCGTAACTCATACAAGGATAGATGGTTAATTTATATGAAAAGCCTCCTCTTTCTATCAGGCAGCTTTCGTTTCCCGGAGAAAAATCTTTCTGCCGACGGATTATAAGTGCTCATTCCTTTTCTGAAGATGTATCTTTAGCCTGGAGATGTATGTCTTTAAGTTAGAGATGTGTATCTTTAGCCTGGAGATGTATATCTCTAACCTGGAGATGAAGAATCAGACAGCCTTGAGCTGCTTTTTCTGTCACTTCCAGACATCTTTCCGGCGCATCGTCAGTCATGACCAATGGCTTTTTGCAGTTGTCCGGATACGGGCGGGCATTTATTTCTTTCCTATATTCGAGGAAAATCATTACTTTTGTCGCCGTAGAACAATTTCGTCTATCTTTTAAACAATAAGCATAATGAAAAACATCAAACATCTACTGTTCGGAGCCGTTGCCCTTTTGTTGGCAGCCTGCTCTACGACTCCCGAAACGTTTACCAACGAGTATGGTACCCGTTGGCATTGGGAAGGAGGTACTATTGTGACTGAAACACCCGAACGCCCCGCCGGACAACAGTCAGCCCTTGGTCTGACCGCACCTCGTCTGGAGGTGGTGCGCGTCGGCTTTGTGGGCCTGGGCATGCGTGGCCCGGGTGCGGTGGAACGCTTTACGCATATCCCCGGCACGCAGATCGTGGCACTGTGCGACTATGAGGCTGTGCGGGCAGAAGCCTGCCAAGGCTATCTGGAGCGTGCACGTATGCCCCGTGCGGAAATCTATTCGGGCGCAGAAGGCTATAAACAACTGTGCGAACGCGATGACATCGACCTGGTATATATCGCCACCGACTGGCTGCACCACTATCCCGTGGCACGCTATGCTTTGGAACATGGCAAGCACGTGGCCATCGAGGTGCCTTCGGCCTTGAACCTGCAACAGTGCTGGGATTTGGTGAACCTGAGCGAACAGACGCGCCGCCATTGCGTCATCTTGGAAAACTGCTGCTACGATTTCTTCGAACTGACCACGCTGAACATGGCCCAGCACGGCGTCTTCGGAGATATCATCCGTGCCCAGGGGGCTTATCTGCATTGCCTCGACCCCTTCTGGGACCATTATTGGAAGGCAGGCGAAGGCGATAAGCTGGGCTGGCGTCTGGACTACAACATGCGCCATCGTGGCGATGTCTATGCCACCCACGGCTTCGGCCCCGTGGCCCAAGCACTCAACATTCACCGCGGCGACCGCATTACCACACTCGTAGCCATGGACACGAAGTCTGTGATTGGAGCGCAGCGGGTGCAGGAACGGACAGACTCCGTTTGTTCTTCCTTCCGCAACGGCGACCATACCACTACCCTGATGCGGACAGCTCTGGGCAAAGTGATAGAGATACAACACAACGTCATGACGCCCCAGCCCTATAACCGCCTGTATCAACTGACCGGCACGCTGGGCTTTGCCAACAAGTATCCCGTGGAAGGCTACGCCGTGTCCGGAGAACAACTGGCATCCTCGGGTGTCAAGCCCGAAGTGGACGACCTCTCTGCCCATTCCTTCCTGCCACAGAAAGAATACCAGGCATTGGCCGAGAAATATGAGCATCCTATCCTGAAGAAATACGGAGAACTGGCCAAGGAAGTGGGCGGACACGGCGGCATGGACTTTATCATGGACAGCCGTCTGGTTTACTGTCTGCAAAATGGCCTCCCTATGGACATGGATGTCTATGACCTGGCCGAGTGGTGTTGCCTGGCCGAACTGGGCTCGCTCAGCATGGACAACGGCTGTGCTCCGGTTGCTTTCCCCGACTTCACTCGTGGCGAGTGGAATAAGACCAAAGGCTTCAGCCATGCTTTTGCTTCGCCCGAAGAAGAGCGCATGGCAGCCGAAAAGGCTCAAGCCTTTACGGATAGCCTCACGGCCCGGCGTCCGTAATCTGCCTTTCCCGGCCTCATACATAAATGTAGGCGCGTATGTTCCGGATTCCTTTTCCGGCATACGCGCCTACACTTTTTCTTTGTGAAGCATTATCTCACGCCGATGGCAATGCGGATGCTTCTTCCTTTTTAGCCTTATACTGTCTGTATTTCTCGATGACGTGTCTCCTGCTCTGTATGATTTGCCAGCGGTATACCAGGCAGGTCGTCAGGAAATAGATACCGGTCTGCAACCACAAAGCACGGTATTCGAAAGCAACTTCGTTCAGGGTGGCTCCCATGCTGTTGATGCGCACATAGCCGTTGATTCCGAAGGTGGAAGGGAACAAATAGGAGAACCCTTTCCAGAACGGCGGTATCGCACTGCCCGGCCACGATATGCCTGAAAGGAACAGCAGTGGTACGGAAGTGAAAACAAACAACAACATGCAAGTCTCGCGGTTGCGGATAGCAATGGATGCTGTCATGCTGAAAAAGATACATGCCAGCAGGTAAGGCAGGCAGAAAAGAGTCAGTTCTCCCGGCAAAGCAATCTGATTCAGGCGAAACAGGCGGGGAACCACAATTAAGATGTAGACTGCCACCAGGGCATAAAGCATCAGGTAACTTAACCCCTTGCCCAGCACGATACGCAATGTGCCGTTGTAGTGACGCTGCACAGGGACAAGGTCGCGGAAACGGTTGTGCTCGCGGGCAGTGCCGGCACTCAGGCCGATACCCAGAAGCAGTGTCTGTTGGATGATGAGCATCAGCACGGCGGGAATGAGGAAAGCTGCAAAACCGTTAGTCGGGTTGTAGAGCGCCACGTCTTGGTAGACAATGGGGTAGGCCGTCAGTTCATCCTGCCGTTCCGTTGTATTGCCGACTCGGGCTATTTTGATTTCAGCGTTCATGTCCAATGACACTTCGGTATTGGCCAGCAGCATCGATTTGTAGTATAACAATCCACTCATGTCACAATAGAGAGAGACTTGCGTCTGTCGCCCTTGCGCAATGTCATCACTGAACGAAGCGGGCAGGTAGATGATGCCATAAGCCTTGCGTTCGCGCAGTGCCAGTTTGGCCTCTTCCATGTCGGCGCAGTGACTGACAATGCTTACCTCGGGAGTAGCATCCACCCGGCGCAGGTAGTCCCTGCTCAGTGCAGTACGTGAGTTGTCTACTACGACAGCAGGCACGTCGCGCAGAGTCTCATTGGTATAGATAAAAGAGTATATCAATGGATAAACCAAAGGAACGAGCACGAAAAAAATCAGCATGCCCTGGTCGCGGAAGGTATTGCGGAATTCCTGTTTCCAGATGTAGAAGAGGTCGTTTACCCCCTGTTTTACTCTTTGTTTGAAAGTCAGGCTTTTCATATCAGGGAACGTATTTATAGTAAATCAAGGCTCCTTTCAGCCGGTGTGCTACCAAGAAAGGAAGCAACATGAAGAGCAGTAACGCCACGTAGTTGCTCCACGAATAAATCATCGGATAGCCGTTGAGAGCCTGGTCTACATAGATGAGAAAATAATGGCGCAACGGGAAAAGGTTGGCCAGAGCCTGCAACGTGGGGTGCATGCCCATCAGCGGAAAAGACAATCCGCACATCGAGAATGACAACACTCCCCACAATGAAGCGAAGCTCAGTCCGAGACGTAGCGTAGGCAAGGTACCTATCATCAGAATACCCATTCCTTGCGAAGCCAACACGAGGCATAGCGTGGCCAGTAACATTGGCCAGATGCCGCTGTGGCAGGGGTAGTGCAGAAAGCCATACAGATAGATATTGTAGAAGATGCCCATCAGGAAAAAAATAGCCGTGTGTGGCAACAGCTTTCCAGCCAGTGAAATCCAGATAGAGTTGTTGCCCATGCGTAGCCATTGACGGGCGGTACGTTCCTTGATTTCTACTCCGATGGAGAATACGGTTACCATAAAGATGAGCAGCATCAGGACTCCCGGTGCGAACGTATTGTTCAGATAGACCGAATAATTCAGCCAAGGATTGTTGAGCGGGTGAGTGTCGATGACGATAGGTTGCAGGTAGTCCATGGCCTGTTGCTCTGTGGCACCTTTGGCCAGAAGGGTAGCCTGAACGACAGCCCCCGAAGCCAGCTCGCTCATGGTTTTCATGTCTTTGAATAGCAGCGAGCCGGCAATCAACAGCGTGTTGTTGGTGTAGAAAGATACGGTGGGGCGACGCTGTGCTTGTGCTTCGGCTGTCGTGCCCTCAGGTATGTAATAGAATCCGTAGATTTCGTTTCGTTGCATGGCTCGGCGAGCTTCGTCGAAGCTGGCGTAGCGAGCCACGACTTTGCTCTGCTGGAACGCGTCCAATGTACGCGTCAGTTGGCGGGTCATGGAGGTCTGGTCTTGGTCTACGATGCCTACGGGCATGTCTTGCGGCAGTCCGGAATCCATCAGCGTGGTGAAGAAAACGTAGCAGAACAGCGGTGCCACTACCATGCAAAACAGGTAAAGCGGACGCGAGACAAGTCGGCGGCACTCGCGTTTCATCACGCTCCAGAGAGCTTTATGTTTATAGACAAGATTCATTTTATTTCTTTAGGATGACACTCATGCCGGGGCGTAAGCCTTCTACTGCTTCTTGTGGTGTGGCTCTTACTTCGAAAGTCTTCAAGTCAAACTGCCCCGTGGTTTTAGTGGCCTTCCAGGCAGCATAAGTGCCCAGGTCTTTCATGTAATATACTTTCAGGCGGATGTTGTGGTTCAGTGCCGGCACGAAGGCGTCAAATTCACTACCCATGCCCAAGCCTTGCAAAAGATCTTCGCGCACGTTGAACGTGACCCACATGTCGTCCATGACGGCTATGTTCATGATGGGGGCGCCAGTTCCTACCAGTTCTCCTACCTTGGGAAATATTTCCGATACTTCGCCGGGTGCCTGTGCAACCAGCACTGTCTCTTTAATATAAGACTCCACTTCGGCTACGGCTCCCTTGGCGCGTTCTACTAAAGCGGCAGCCGCTTCTTTGTCTTCGCGTTCTGCACCGTTGCGTGCCATGTCATATTGGGCACGGGCTGCCTTTTCGGTAGCAATGGCTGCATCTCGTTGGGCTGTGGCTTCATCCAGCTTTTGTGCTGTCATGACGCCCTGTTCTTTCAGGTTCTTCACCCTTTTATACGATTTGGTAGCTATCTCTAAACCGGCTTTGGCTTTCTGCCATATTTCATAGGCTGCCTGCACCTGTTCGTGGCGTGCTCCTTTCAGTGCTTTTTCGTTTTGAGCTTGTGCGGCAGCTTGTGCGGCACGTGCTTGCTCCAATTTGGCTACTACATCCGGTGCTTCAAGCAAGGCCAAGGTGTCACCAGCTTCGACGTGTTGTCCTTCCTTCACGCGAAACTCCCATATGCGGCCCGGTACTTTACTTGATACACGATACTCGGTTACCTCGGCTTGTCCTTGCACTATTTCGGGGCCTTTGCGCAGTGCAAAGAATCCTACCAAGGCTACTACGGCTACTACACCCAACAAGGTGAGGAATGCCAACAGCATGTTGCTGTTCTGTGCTTTGATATTCATATGTTGATTACTTTATCGGTTTCTCGATGGTTAATTGTCCGGTAGCACGCATCAGGTAGAGTTCTGTCAGTTTGACGTCTATCTGTGCGTCAATTCGTTCGGATTGGGCAGACAACCAGGCTGTATGTGCTTCCAATACGTTGCTGGCAGGAATCACCCCTTCTTCGAATCCCAAGTTGGCATAGCGTAGGTTTTCGTCGGCTTTTTCCAGGTTTTTTTCTGCCATTGCCAGCTTTTTGGCTGCCTCTCGCACCTGAAAGGCCGACTGGTTCACCTGCAGTTCTATTTTCTCGCGTGCGTCCTGCAACTGATATTGGGCGATGCGTGCCTCTGCTTTAGCGGCTTTCACTTTGTAGATGCCTTCACCCCAATGCCAGATAGGTAAGGAGAGGGTAACTCCTACGTTCCACATTCCTTTGAATTTGTTCTCAAAACTGTTGAATACACTGGGATTGGTAGCTATGTAGCCTCCAATCAAAGCCAATGATGGCAAGTAGTCGGCACGGGCCACGTTTATTTTCTGTCGGTAAATGTTTGTTGCTAATTCCAGACTACGTATTTCCGGGCGATTGGCATATACGGCTTCCATGTTGATGTCCCGGGTGGGTACGACGTTGGGAGCCAAGTCTTGTTCTGTTTCGTCTTGTAACCGGATGGGGGCAGAGAGGTCCAGCCCACATAGCTGGCAAAGTAGCATACGGGCCAGGCTCAGGCCGTCGTTGACTTTGGTAAGTGTCATTTCTGCCTCGTTCACTTTTACTTTTACCGAGAGGCCGTCTGCCTTGGTTGCCACTCCTTCGGCAATCATCTTGTCGACATCACTTTCCAGTTTTTGCAGCAAGGCCAGGTAGCTTTCGGCCAGCCTTTGTTTGTTGGCCAGCGACACGACTTGCCAATAAGCCTGGTCCGTGCTGAGTATGACTTCTTGCATGCCGCTATAATGTTGTTGGCGTGCCAATGCTTCAGCATATTTGGTAATCTTGTTATAGGCACGTATCTTGCCTCCCATGTAAAGCGGTTGAGTCAGTGTCAAAGCGCCGGCATACATGTTGCGCGTATCGGTTCGCAGTGCGTCGACTACGGCTGTGCCTGCATTGTTCAATGCCCCTGTCAGACTCTCGCCCAATGCTGCCAGTGAACCTCCCAGTTGTGGATAGATTTTAGAGATGGCTTCTGCTGCCTGTTGCAAAGGAGTTCCCAAGCTGGTTCCTAATCCGGACAGTGTACTTTTCTGGGCATCGCTCAGCAGTGACAGTTCGCGGCTGGTGCGTATGTAGCCGCCGGCAGCAGATATCTTGGGCAAGAAATTGGTGAAGGCTGCTTTTCGTTGGTAGTGGGCAGCATTCACTTTCTCATTGCTCATTAACAGGGTCTTGTTATTGGCCAGGGCCAGTGTACGACAACTGTCCAGGCTAAGTATCCCTTGGCTTTTGACTGGTAACCAGGTACAGGTTAATCCGATGATGATATAAAAGAGTCTTTTCATTGTATTTATTTCAACCATACATTTCTGCTATAACAATGCTGCCCGTAATTTGTTCGTCATTTCTAGACGTCAATGTACGACGGGCAGTCTGAATTTTTAGGCAGTGGAAGACTTTTTAGTCCAGGGTGAAGTCTTGTGTGCCAATGAGTGTACCGTCGGCAAAGATGTCTATCCGATAGTTTCCGGCATAGAGGAATTCTTCTACGTCCCAATAGACGGTGACGGGCTGTTCTTCGCCGTTGTATTCGATGTATTTTTTGATAGAATAGCGTAACTGGCGGTTTTCATAAGGGAAGGTGTCGGCTGCGTTTTTGGTCAGCACGTCGTTGTCCGGCTTCATGATGCGTACATACAGTGTCCGTTCTCCGGTTTCGGCTGTGATGTTTTTACTGATGGTAAAATCTATTTTCAGCTTGACGATGTTTTTGATGCGTTTCGTCTTCCGGCTGCGTTTGTTCAGAGGAGTAACTGTGATGGCTGTGGCATCGAGCTGTGCGGCCAAGGTTACTTTCTGGTCGAGTGCTTTCTTTTCTTCCGACAGGTTGCTGATGGTGGCCGAAGCTGCGTGGTATTTCTGAGTGACATCGTCAATGATTTCCTTCTGTCGGGCCGTCAGTTGGTTCAGAGAGTCTATCTGGTTGATGTAGCTGACCATTACCTTGCGTAGTGTGTTGAGTTCGTTACGCAGGCGGCGTATCTCGGCGGCGTTGGTACTCTTTACGGTGCGTAGCTCTTCCAGCAGGCGTTGGGTCTTGAGTTGTTCTTGTTCCAATAGTGAAGACAACGAATCGTTGGAGACTGTCATTTTCAGTTCGTCATACTGTCGGGCGAAGGTGGTGTATTGATTCTCAAGGTCTTCTTTCTCCAGTTCGAATTCTTGCACCAGTTCGCGGTTTGTTTTCTTCTCGGACAGCAGCAGGTAAGTGACGCCTGCCAGCAGCAATACAAGGACGATGCCTACCGGGATAATGATTTTGTTTTTGTTCATAGCCAATGGTTTCTTTGTTTTATCCGGTGCAAAAATAGGAATAAATTGCAGAACTATAAAGAACGAAGAGGCTTTTAAATGAAGAATGAGGAAGGTGATGGCACACAGATGACCCTGATTAAGCAGATTTACGCAGATTCATTATTGTCAATCTGTAAAATCTGTGGTCATCTGTCCTGTCTGCGTCGTCTGTGTGCCATAAGTCCTCATTTATAAAAGGAATACGACGGAGGAGTATGCGCCCAGGCGCAGTTGCGTCGTGCCGTCATCTTGCGTGGACTGTTCCACGGTGCCTTGCGTGGCCACGGCTTTTTGCACGGTGTCGGTCAGCGGCAGGGTGATGGCTGTGTTGCCGAAGTTGTGCAGCACCAGCATCTGTTGGTCGTCCTGCGTCATGTACCAAGCGGCCAGCGAGTTGTAGTTGGCGTTCGAGTCGTTGTAGGTCGGATGCTCCGACATGGTGCCGGTGGCCAGTGCCGGGTAGGTGTTGCGCAGGCGGGTGAACGTCTGGTAGGTGTTCAGCAGCGAGGCGGCGTCGGCCTGCTGTTCGCTGACGGAGGGCACGTTGGAGGCTACACCGGCGTCAATCTTGTCCGTATAGGCAGTGGTGTATGAGTCGCCCCACAGCATCGGGCTGCGCACATATTCGTCGCCTTTCTCCTTGGTGCCGTACAGGCCCAGTTCTTCGCCATAATATATATAAGGTGAACCTTGGGCGGTGAGCAGCACGGCGGCGGCCAGGCGGCACTTGTCGGCATTGCGGCCCAGCAGCGAGGCGGCGCGGTCTTCGTCGTGGTTGCTCAGCTTGGTGGCGGCGATGTAGTCGGAGCGCACGGCGGCGTATTCCTGGCGGTAGCCCAGCAGGTCGTTGGCGAAGTAGCGGCCGGTGCCGTTGTTGATGGCCCACTCCAGGCGGTACCAGAAGGAGAACTCGAACAGGGCAGGCAGTCCGGCGTAGTAGGGAGCCACTTCGTTGTGTTCGCTCAGCACCTCACCCACCATGTAGAGGTCGTCCGTGTGGCCTTGTGCGTGGTAGGTGGTGTTCATGTCGTCGTAGAAGGTGCGGAGGAAGGTGGGGTTCTCCGACGACGTGGCGTTGTGGTAGATGTGCTTCACGGCATCCAGTCGGAATCCGTCTACGCCGCGTTCTATCCATCCGCGGGCGGCGGAGGCGATGGCTTGGTAGGCGGGCGACGAGGCGCACTGGTCGACGGGGCCGTAGTTGAGGTCGGCGAACCAGTCGGTCTGGAAGGCCGAGTGATAGTACCAGAGCTTCATGCTGTCGAAGAGGATGTTGGCGGCCGTGGTGTTGTTCAGCACGAAGGGTTCGCCTTCGCTGATGCGGTCGGACGAGGAGGGGGCGCCGTACTTCGTGCCGCCGTCCCACGAAGTGTTGCTGGTGCGGATGAGGAAGCCCCATGATGAGGCGAAGTCGACGATGAGGTCATAATGGCCGTTGCCACGGTCGTAGAACTTTTTGCAGATGCCGTCGCCGTAGTACAGGTACTTGGCGCCTTCGGTCGAAGTGTCAGGATTGTCGTCGTCGACCGGACCGTCCCATTGGTCGTAGGTGACGGTGGGGTGGGCGGCATCGCTCCAGTCGAGCGTGAACTTGAATCGTCCCGATACCTCCGAGTCCGAGCTGGAGACGTTGAACCACTCGCCGGCGTTGTAGCCGTTGCGTTCAATCATCGGGATGAGTCCTGCGGCGATGTCCGATGCCGGGTCTTGCGAGAAGGTGTAGTAGTCGCGGTAGGGGCTGTCTTCCGATGCTTGGGCGGCGAGAAACCACGGGTGGTCTTTGCCCGTGTGGTTCATCACGTAGTCCAGGTAGATGCGGATGTTGCGCTTGTGCGCTTCGCTGACCAGGCGGTCGAAGTCGGCCTGCGTGCCCAGGCGCGGGTCGATGGCGGTGTAGTCCGTCACGTCGTATCCGTGGTAGGACATGGCGGGGTGGATGGGGCTGAGCCACAGGGCGCTGATGCCCATCTGTTGCAGGTAGTCCAGCTTGTCGGTCACGCCCGCCAGGTCGCCCCAGCCGTCGCCGTTGCTGTCGGCGAAGGAGTAGACGAGGAGCTGGTAGGTCAGCCCGGCGCGTTTGTTGTTGTCCCACGTGTCGGGCGTGGGGCTGACGATGGTCCATTCGGTGGGGTCGTCGCCTCCGCCGCCGGGAGGATTGTCGGGCGGGGTTATGGGGTTGTCGTCGCTGCATGCGGCGAACACAGCGAGCATGGCCCAAACGGCGAGCCATGCCCGGGAAGAGAGGTGTTTGAAGATTTGTTTCATGATGTGTGATGAATGGTGTGTGATGAATGAATGTTGTCCTTTTGCTCTGTCATGTCGAGCGGAGGCGCAGCCGGAGTCGAGACACCTCACTATGCGCTTTCGTTGTGCGGGACATTGGGGATTCCGGGCTTTAGGGAGATCCTTCGACTTCGGCTTCGCCTTCGCTCAGGATGACAAGCGAGCCTCGTCGTTTGTGGCAAGCGAGCCTCGTCGTTTGTGGCAAGCGAGCCTCGTCGTTTGTGGCAAGCGAGCCTCGTCGCTTGCCGTAAGCGAGCCTCGTCGCTTGCCGTCGACGGAAAGTTTGTCAACCAAATGTGCCTTGGCCGCTGTCGTCATCGTCGCCTCCCGTTTGCTCGCCGGAGGGCGTGGTGGGAGCTTGGCCGACGTAGAGGTCTTGCTCGTAATCGATGACGCGAGAGCTTTTCAAGCGGGTGCTTGCGTTGCTGAAGTACGTCTCCACCCGCAGCCGGTACGTCCCCTGGGGCAGCGAGGCGGGGATGGCGAACATCAGGCGGCTGGGGTCGTTGATGGCCAGCGAGGTGATGTCCGTCTCGGCCTGCGTCTCGGTGTTGACCAGGACGACCTTGCCCATGGCCGTGCCGTCGGCATTGATGCTGCGGATTTTGTTGCCCGTCACCTCGACGATGCCGCCGGGCGACAGCGAGCCGTCCGTTCGGCCCGTCACCGTGTCCTTCACCAGCCCGATGCGTGCGCCGCCCAGGTCCTTGACGCGGCCCGTGAACTCGGGGCGAACCTTCTGCACCTCGTCGCGCAGTGCCTTCGACGGCACGATGTTCACGCCCAGGGCGTTGACTGCCGCGTCGAACGTGCCCGTATCGCCGGTGAACACGCCCGTGATGCTGGGCGAGTACTGTGCCGAGCCGGTCACCACGGTGTTGCCCTGGCAGACGAACTGCCGTATCTTCTCGTCGATGAGGTTGGCGATGCCGATGATGGTATCCAGTCGATACTCCGTGCGTTCGCGCACGATGTCGCGTGCAATGTCTTCGATGTTGACCGAGCGCAGCGTGCGCACCTTGGCCACCCGGTCCTCCTTCACGTCTTTCGTCATCGGATTGTCCTGAAGGTCGAACATCCATACGTATTCTTTCGTTTCAGCCATGATAATAGATGTTTTTAAAGGGTTAATATTGAAGAGAAAGGGCGCCACCCGGTGGCTAACCAAGGCGACGCCCTTGTCTAAATAATGGTTGAGTGATTAGTTGCGAGTGACAACGATGTACGGTTCTACTTTGTTGAAGTACCACTTGATGGTATACTCGCCGGTTTCGTCTGCACGGAAATTGCCGTCGCCGTTGTCGGCCACGTCGCCTTCGAACTTCAACTGGCTGGGGCCTTTGTCATTTTCCCACTTCTCGTCGGGACGAATCTTCCAAGTATTGCCTGCTTCCATGTGCAAAGTGGCGGTCAGGAAGTGCTGCATGGAGCCAGCTTCGTCGGTCTCCGATCCAAGGGTCATTGAGGTGTCAGGAGTTACGCTTCCGTCTTCGTTTGTATTACCCCAGTTGTTGTGATTGCCGACGATGCCCCAGGAGTCATAGGCCTGTGAAACCTTCAGTTCGCCGCTTGTGCTGTTGAACTCGATGTAGTAGCTGTTGTGCGAATAAGAAGTGATGTTGGCCCCTCCGCTTGTTACAAGTGTCTGCGTGGGAGCTTCTGCTTCAGGTGCTTCGCCCATGCCCCATTCACCGTTACTCCAGTCACCCGCAGGAGTAATCTTCCAGCCTTCCGTGTCGGCCAAGCCATTGAAGTAAATCATACCGGCATAGTTGTCGTCGAAGTTGACCGAGTAGAGGAACTGACTGTTAGCATGATTCCAGTCACAATATTTGCCTACAACCCACAGTTTCGGATACTGCACGTCCATGCTGTACGGCGTGATGTTCAGAGTAATTACATTGGAGTACAATGTATCAGCCGCCTGCGAGATGTGCGAAGCCAGGCGGATTTCATAATCACGCGGACTATAGTCTTCTTCAATGCCGTAATCGTTCAGCAAGTTAATGACAGCCGCGTTCAAGTCGTTCACGGTTATCGACTGTTCCGTGGCTGTAGTCACTGCTGCCAACTGGCGAGCATGGGCAAAGTTCTGGCCTGCCAGGTCGAAGTCGATGTTCGTAGTCGATATGGCACTATAGCCGAAGTCTGCCTTCGCCCAAGTCAGTGTCAGTGCCACGTCATTAGCATTGGCGGCGTTCAATACATAATCGGTTGTTGTTGGTGTATCCAGCACGGCAGCCTGCGCCGTCTCCGAATTGTAAGTTGCGCCGTCGAGGTCGCTCTCACAGGCCGCAAAGGCCATTGCAACCCCCAGTACAGGTATATAATTAAGTAGTTTCTTCATAACTCTATGTTCTTTTGTTGTCAGTTAAATGAATGATTTAATAACCCTCGTTCTGTTCCAGGCTGCCGTTCACGCCCAAGTCCGTCGTCGGGATGGGGTAGAGGTTGTAACGGTTGTCAACGCCTACGCCCGTCGGCGTGCCGCCCTTTTCCACCCACAGGTAGCTGCCCGTGGTGAACAGGCCGAAGCGAATCAGGTCCGTACGGCGTGTGCACTCGAAGTACATCTCGCGCTGGCGTTCGTTCAGCAGGTTGCCATATTGCACGCTGGTGGTCGTGCCGCCCACGGTGGCATTGGCCGTCAGCCAGGCACTGCCGATGTCGTGGCTGTGGTCACCGTAACCACGTGCGCGCAGCTCGTTGATGTAGCCCACGGCTGTCTCTATGCTGCCGCCCTGCCCGCCGCGAGCCACTGCCTCGGCATAATTCAGGTAGATTTCACCCAAGCGGAAGAAGGGATAGTCCATGTCGACAAACGTGGCGTTCTTGCCCACTGTGCCGTCACTGTTCCGGTTGACGAATTTCAGCACCGTCCAGCCCTGCGTGTCAAACGTGTTGTAAGACGTGGTGATGTCGATGGCTTTTCCGTCGCCGTAGAAAATGCCGCGCTTGTCCAAGATGTTGTCGTCCGTCCAAGAGCTTTCGTCGTCGCTCGGAAATTCAAAGGCGCGTGTCAGGTTGCCTGTGGCGCGGAAGCCTGCCCAACCGCTGCCGATGCCGCTTGCCGTACCGTCTTCCGGGCTGCTGGCACGCGTGGCCAGAATGAATACGCCCGGGCCGTAGGACTGAGCTGTTTCGCCGTCGGCGCAAACCGGGAAGATAATCTCCTTGTTGGCATTGGGGTTCTCGCCGTTGTCGGCCATGAACAGCTCGGCATAGTTGTCGGCCAAGTCGTAACCGGCCTTGAAGATATTGTTGCAGCGTGCGATGCAGTCGTCATAGCGCGGAGTGCCCGTGTAGACCTCTGCGTTGAGGTACATGCGCGACAGCAGGGCGTCTACGGCAGCCTGTCCGGCGCGTCCGTATTCAGCCTTGACGGGCAGGTCGTTGTAGATGGTCGTCAGTTCGCTTTCAATCCAGTTGAAGTAATCGGCGCGCGTAGCCAGTTGGCCGGGATTCAGCGAATAGTTCTCTTCCGTGATGAACGGCGGGCGTCCGAACAAGTCCATCAGCGAGTAGTAAGCCAATGCACGGCAGAAGCGTGCCTCGGCGGCATACTGGGCCTGCGGGATTTCGGCAGGCGCATTGCCGATGTTCTTCATAAAGTCGTTGACCAAGGCCACGATGTACATGGCGCGCTGGTAAGCACCCTCGATGGGTTCCACCTGTGCCGTAGTCCACGTCATCGTGTTCATGGAGCTTACCCATGCGTCGCCCCACGCGTTCTTAGCCTCGTCGGTGGGAGTGGTCTGCAAGGTGAACCAGCAGCGCAGCAACACCGTGTTGCCCGGGTCCAATCCGGCGATGTCGGAAGAAGAGTTGCCATCCTGTCCGGAAAGCGCCCATACGGAATAAATCTTGTTCAATGCCATCGTGTAGCTCTCAGGGCTGTCGTAAGCCACGTTGGAGGTCACTACGTCGGGATCCAACGGGAATACGTCGAGGTCGTTCACGCAGCCGCTGAAGGTAAACAGTCCGGCTGCCAGCAAAGATGCTGCAATATATTTCAGTTTCATAATAGTCTAATGTGTATTAAAAGTTAAGATTAAGTCCTAAAGTATATGTGCGGGGACGCGGCCACATGTTGGTATCGATGCCGTTTACACCCGGAATTTCGGGGTCGAGACCCGAATACTTCGTGATGGTGAACACGTTTTGCACGCTGAAGCTGATGCGGCCCGACAACTTTTCGGTGAAAAACTTGTCGAACGAGTAGCCCAGCGTGATGTTGTCCATCTTCAAGTAGGAAGCATCCTCCAGATAGAGGTCGGTCAACTGGCTTTCCACGCTGCTGTGGTTGTAGCGGAATCCGTCGGTCTGTGCCAGCGCGTCTTTATTGTGGTTGGACAGGAAGCCCAAGCCGCCGTAGTTGGCATACGTGCCGTGTTCGGCTGCCTGTGCGTTGAAGGCATAGTTGCCGATGCTGGCGCGGAGGTTGAAGCCCAAATCCCAGTTCTTCCACTGGAACTGCGAACTGAAGCCCATATACACGTCGGCCAGTGCACTTTTGCCGGTGAAGTAGCGGTCGCCGTCGTCCAATGTGCCGTTTCCGTTGCGGTCTACGATGGCTCCCTGTATGGGCTTGCCGTTTTCGTCATACACCTGCTCGAAGAGCCAGAAGGCGTAGGGAGCATGACCCACCTGGTGTCTGGCCACTACAGTGTTCGTGCCGAAAGGAGCGGTAGAAGCCACGATACCTTCATAGTCGGGGTTGAAGTTGGCGGTCAGCTTCGTAATCTTACTGTCGTTCCACGTGATGTTGTAACCAATCGTCCACGTGAAGTCTTTCGTCTGGATGGGCACGGCGTTGATGTTGAACTCGACGCCCTTGTTTTCCATTTCGCCCACGTTGGCCGTAACCTGGTTGGTGAAGTTCGTGCCGGCCGGTGCGTTGACCGTGTTCAGCAAGTCTTTCGTCTTCTTCACATAGAACTCCAAGCTACCATTGATGCGGTTGTTCAGGAAACCGTAGTCCACAGCCACGTTGTAGGTGTGCGTTTCTTCCCACTTCAGGTCGGGGCTGTAGCCGTCCGGTTTCAGCAGGTAACTGCCGTTGTACATCGTGTTGTTGTTGCTGCTGAACACGTATTTCGTCAGATACATGTAGTCGCCGATGTCTTGCTGACCCGTCACACCATAACCCAAGCGGAGTTTCAGGTTGGACAGCACGTTGCGCGTATTCTCCATGAACTTCTCGTTCACGATGCTCCAAGCCACGGCTACCGAGGGGAACATACCCCAGCGGTTGTTCTTGCTGAAGCGTGAAGAGCCGTCTCGACGGAGGGTAGCCGTCAGCAGGTAGCGGTCCATCAGGTTGTAGTTCAAACGTCCGAAGAAAGATACCAGGTAGTTCTCGTACGGCGTGCGCTTGCTGTCGTCGCGGAAATAGCGTTGCTCGCCTTCGTTCCAAGTCCAGCCTGCGGGAGCACCGATGCCGGCGAATTGCTCGGTGACCACATTGGATTTCTGTTGCGTGAAGTTGCTGTAGTAGAAGTGCTGCCAAGAATAACCCACCATCAAGTCCACGTTACTCTTGATAGGCTCGAAGTAGTGCACGTAGTTAGCGTAGAAGTCCAACAGGTGGTTACGGCGCAGGTTGCTCCACGAACCGCCCTGACCCAAGTTGGTGAAGTCTTTGTCCAGTGCTGCCTGATAGGAGTTGGGATTCACATAGTTGTCGCCCGTAGTTTTGGCCACGTCATAACCCAAGTTCAGGTTCAGGCGCAGGTCTTCAAAACCGTGAATTTTATAGTCCAACTGGAGGTTACCCAAGCTGCGTTTGGTCGTGCCTTGGTTGTTCACATCATACAGCAGGGACAAGGGATTGACAGCGGCATTGTCATCCGGAGTGTAGCTTATCGAACCGTCTGTGTTTTTAGTGGCGTTCGTGTGGCCGAAGAAGCCGTTGTAGCCATTCAAACCATCCAGATAGCTTCCGGTTGCGTAGACCGGCTTGGTGGGGTCGTAGTAAGCGGCTGCACCCACAGCACCGGAGTCGGCGAAACGGTTGTTGTTGATGGTACCCTTCACGTTGATGTCCACGCTCAGGTGATCGTTGAAGAACTTCGGGCTGAGGTTGATGGCACCCGTGTAACGCTCATAGTCAGAGGTCTTCAGCGTACCGCGTTCCTTGTTGTAACCAAAAGACACGCGGAAGGGCAGGAAGCCAGCCTTGCCCGATACGGCGATGTTCTGGTCGGTGCTCAGGCCGCCTTGGAAGATTTCATCCTGCCAGTCGGTGCAAACACCAGGATACATGTTCAATTGGCTTTCAATGGTGCTGTACACGTCCGTGCCTCTGTATTGGTCCAGCATGGTGCGGTAGAACTCGTTGCCGTCCATCACGTTGACGCGCTTGTAGGGGTCTTTGTAAGAATAAGTACTGTTGTAAGTCACTTTGATTTTGCCTTCAGCACCTTTCTTCGTGGTGATGATGATGACACCGTTTGATGCACGCGAACCATAGATGGCTGTGGCCGAGGCGTCTTTCAACACGGTGAACGTAGCAATGTCGTTCGGGTTGATGGTAGCCAAAGCGTTGGGCGTGCCGGGAGCTGCATCATTAGACACGGGCACCCCATCAATGACGATCAATGGGTCGTTGCTGGCGTTCAGCGAGGCACCGCTACGAATACGGATGGTAGACCCTGAACCCGGACCACCGTCACCACTGGTCACTGACAGTCCCGGCACCTTGCCTTGCATCAGCTCTTGCGGGGAAGTCACGGCACCTCGGTTGATTTCTTCCGCCTCGATGGCTACTACCGAACCGCTCAGGTCGCTCTTTTTCACCGAACCGTAACCGATAACCACCACTTCGTCCAGCATCTCCGTGTCTTCCTTCAGGATGACATTCATGCTGGCTTCGGCGGGCAACTCTTGTGTCTGGTAGCCGATGTAGCTGATGACGATGATGTCGCCCTGTTTGGCTTGCAAGGTAAAGTTACCGTCGAAGTCGGTAATCGCACCTGTAGTTGTTCCTTTGACAAGGACACTCGCACCGATGATACCAAGTCCGGTCTCATCTTTCACAATGCCTTTGACCGTCATAGTCTGGGCAAAGGCCTGCACAGATAGCAAGATACCTACCACCCATAAGAGTAGAAACTTGCATGAGCTTTTAAGATTTTTTACTTTCATAATAGTTAAATTGAAGTTTGTAATTATTAAGTATTAGGGTTATCTTGTTTATAATTTTCCCTCCTGCTCTGCCTCTCGAAGAAGAGGCAGAACAGGGGGATGGGATTATGGCCTATTGAAAACTGTTATCTTTTTACCTATATTCTTTTTTAGAGTTGACGAGGAATCAGTAAACGAGGCTACGAGGGGATGACTTGTTCTCTTGTCGACTTGTCCACTCGTAAACTTGTCAACTCATACATGTGTTTACTTGTCCAGTTCTTTGATGGAGATGGCATATCCGCCGCCCACGGCAGCCTTTAATTTTAGTTTGGTTTTGTTGGTTACCTTTTTCTTGGTAATAGTGTAGGCTTGCGGGTTTGTTTCCCAATGAGCATCTTTAGCATCGGCATAGATGGTTGCTTCGTATTTCTTGCCTGGAGTCAGGAAATCCAGACGTAAATCTGACTCATGGCCGTTATATCCGGCTGTACATCCAATGAACCAATCATCCGTTCCTTTGGCACGGCGGGCGATGGTGACGTATTCGCCCGGTTCGGCTTCCAGGTATTTGCTTTCATCCCAGTCGATGGCTACGTCTTTGATGAACTGGAAAGCATCCATGAAGCGCTCGTAGTTTTCGGGCACATCGGCTGCCATCTGCAACGGGCTGTACATGGTGACATAGAGTGCCAACTGGCGGGCTAAAGTAGAACGTACATGTGATGTGTTGCTGGGATTCATCTTGCTGCAATCCATCTCGAAAATGCCAGGAGTATAATCCATCGGGCCACCGATAAGACGTGTGAACGGCAGTATGGTGGTGTGGTACACTTTGTTTCCGCCAAATGACTCGTATTCGGTACCGCGAGCCGATTCGTTGCCAATCAGGTTGGGGTAGGTGCGGCACAACCCCGTCGGGCGTACTGCCTCGTGGGCATTGACCATCAGTTTGTAGTCGGCCGCCTTTGTAACTGCATGGAGGTAGTGGTTCACCATCCATTGGCTGTAGTGATGTTCGCCGCGGGGGATGATGTCGCCCACATAGCCGCTTTTCACCGAGTTATAGCCATTGTCCACCATAAACTGATAAGCCTTGTCCATGTGGCGTTCGTAATTGCGTACAGATGAAGAAGTCTCGTGGTGCATCATCATCTTGATGCCCTTGGATGCCGCATACCGGTGGATTTCCTTCACGTCGAAGTCGGGGTAGGGAGTCACGAAGTCGAACACGTAGTCCTTGCTCTTGCCAAACCAGTCTTCCCAGCCTTCGTTCCAACCTTCTACCAGCACGGCGTCAAAACCATGTTCGGCGGCAAAGTCGATGTAACGTTTTACGTTGGCTGTGTTGGCCGAGTGACGTCCGTTGGGCTTGGTCTTGCTGTAATCCGTCTCGCCCAGTTTCACACTATATACGTCGTCGGTATAGGCCCAGGTCCCCTTGTTGGTAATCATGTCCCACCACACGCCTACGTATTTCACGGGGTGAATCCACGACGTGTCGGCATACTTGCAAGGTTCGTTCAGGTTGAGGGTGATACGTGAGGCCAGAATGTCGCGTGCGTCATCGCTTACAATGACAGTACGCCAGGGCGAGTGGCACGGAGTCTGCATGTATCCCTTGTCTCCTTGGGCATCGGGCGTCAACCAAGACTCGAATACCATGTTCTTGTCGTCTAAGTTCAGACTCATGCATGAGTAATCTATCAGGGCTGCTTCGTGCAGGTTAATATACAGACCATCGTCTGTCTTTAGCATCAGAGCCGTCTGCACACCGGTAGGCGAGAAAGGTGTTTGCGAAGAATTAGGGGTAATGGCTTGCTTCATCAGCCCGCGGATTTCAGACAGGCGCGAGATGGTGTAATCATATTCTTGCGTGTCATAATCGCCCGGAATCCAGTAAGCCGTATGGTCGCCCGTCATGGCAAACTGGGTATGCTCTTCTTTGATGACGAAATAATTCAGGTTTTTCTGCTGTGGAAACTCATAACGGAATCCTAAACCGTCATTGAACAAGCGGAAGCGCAACACCATGCTGCGTTCATTGGCAGGTTGGTTTAGGGTTACAGCCAGTTCATTGTAGTGGTTGCGGATTTCGCTTTCTTCTCCCCAGACGGGTTTCCAAGTTTCGTCAAACGTAGCTGTTTCTGTCTTTTGGATTACAAAGCCTGTCATCAGATTGGTTTTGGCATCCAGCGCGCTTTTCTCTTTATCGCTGCGTTCAGTCCATTCGAAATCTGTTTTCTTGTCGGCATCTTCTTTTTTCAGTTCCAGACCCAATGTGCTGGGCTTGATGACCGTTTTGTCTTTGTAGAACAATTCATAGGTCGGAGCGCCTGCCTCGTTTAAGCTGAAGTTCATGACCAAGTTGCCATCCGGCGATGTCAGTTTCTGAGCTTGTGCGAGGAGGGCACTGCAACACAAGGCTGCGACGGTTAATTTTCTTTTGATATTCATAGCTCGTGGTATTAAGGATAAGGTATGATTTTCTGTCACGAATCTCTGAAGCAAAGATACGCTCTTGAAAATACAACTGATCTTTGTAGAATGAAAATATAAAATTATAAAGTAACAGTTTTTAGATAAGAGGTTGTTCGTCAGTTAGTTATTAAAATGCTTCCTTTTGAAAAATAGAAATTATTTAAAAGCAAAGCAGCAAAGATTCACGTTGTCCGAGTGACAGTTTTCCGCTCAGTTGGATAGTCCTTCCGCTCAACACGTCTGTTGCTTGCGCTTTAGGCAGAATCTCTTTATACGGTGTCAAGTCCAGCTCTTGGGCTTTATCCGTTCCGTTCATGATGACCACAACGGACTGGTTGCCATATTTGCGCTCATATACATACGTGCCGTAGGCAATGGAGAAATGTTTCATGCTGCCTTTGCCTATGGCGTCGTTGCCTTTGCGCCATTTCAGCAATTTGCGGGTATAGTCGAAAGCTTCGTTTTGCCATTCGTTGCGTCCGGCCTGGCTGAAGCAGTCAGTCTTGTCACCGCTCCATCCGCCCGGGAAGTCTTTGCGCAAGGTGCCGTCTCCGTTGCCCTTGTCGCCCGTCATCAGGATTTCCGTTCCGTAATAGATTTGCGGGATGCCACGCGTGGTCAGCAGGTAGAGCATGGCTTGTTTGTACCGGGTCAGGTTTTTTGCCTGTTCTTCCTTCACACAGAACCGTGAGGTGTCATGGTTATCCAGGAAAATCAGCAGGTTCATCGGATTGGCATATACCAAGTCTTGCGTGTTGTAGTCATAGAGGTTGTACAGACCACCTCCCCAGTCGCTCGTTTCCTCGTCGAAAGCCCGGTTCATCAATCCTTGTAATGGGAAATCCATTACCGTGGGCAGGTTGGAATTACGAGGAGCGGCCAATTTGCTGTCTTTTTGCCAGAACGATACCAATACATTGCTGTTCAGCCAAGTTTCGCCGACAATGTTGAAATGGGGATATTCCGTCAGCACTTCTTTACACCATTGAGACATGAAGTCGAAGTCGGCATACGGGTGCGTGTCCTGGCGGATGCCGTTGATACCTGCAAACTCTATCCACCAGATACTGCTCTGGATGAGGTAACGTGCCACGTGGCGGTTGCGTTGGTTCAGGTCAGGCATTGCCTGCGTAAACCAGCCGTCGGTCGCTATCTTGCGCTCATAGTCGGAGGCGTGGATGTCTTGCACGGAAGCCGTCTTGAAAGACGTCTGCACGTAGTTCGACTTGAAGTTGAACCAGTCGTCAGAAGGACGGTCCTTAAAGAGATAATTCTCGCTTCCGCAGTGGTTGAAAATCATGTCCATCACCACTTTCAGTCCTTTGGCGTGTGCCTGGTCTACCAACTGTTTGAACTCATCGTTGCTGCCAAAACGGCGGTCTATCTGGTAATAGTCTGTGATGGCATAGCCGTGATACGAACCTTCGGGCATGTCGTTTTCTTGCGTCGGGTTCAGCCAGATGGCTGTCACACCCAAATCTGCTATATAATCCAAGTGGTCTTCAATGCCTTTCAGGTCTCCGCCATGGCGTGCGTACTGCTCCGTGCGGTCCACCTTGTCTTCTGCCATGCCTTTTACGATGTCGTTCGACGGGTCACCGTTGGCAAACCGGTCCGGCATGATAAGGTAGAGCACGTCTTCGGCAGTGAATCCCTGGATGTCTTCGCCTTTGCGCGTGCGTTGTTTTAATTCATACGGCACGGTAGTTGTCTTTTTCCCTTTTTTCAGGATGATGTTGAAGGTCTGCGGAGTGGCTTCGGACAAGTCCACATACAGTAACAGGTAATTGGGGTTGGCTTGTTTTACTACATCTTTCAGCACCACATCCGGACTGGAAAGGGTAACTTCAGATGAAGCAATACCTTCGCCATACAAAAGGATTTGTAACTCGGGGTTCTTCATTCCCGTCCACCAGAAAGTGGGGGCTACTTTTTGGATACTTGCTGCTCGGGCGGCACTGTGCCATCCGAATAAACTGAATACAGCCATGATGATAAAGAATATCTGCTTCATGATACTTGAATTTGGTTTGCTGCAAATGTAGACGGTTTGTCTGAACGAAAAGTGTTTTGGAATGTTTTTATAAATGCTTTTTCTTATTAAACCGTTGAAAAACAGTGTTGTATTGTTCTTCCTGACGGTCGAAAATATAAAAGACCTTTAACTGCTATTGCGCTTTATTCCCTATAATTGAACCTTATGTTTTTTCTACAAATCCGTTTACGGAACCGACCGCTTTTGTAAATACATTAATTTTTACATATACTTTTTCTGGCTATCCGTTGGCATGAGGTTCGGCCTGACGTTTTTTTGCCTTATTTTTTCAAGGAAACAGGTTCGTACCAAAGTCGTACCAAAGTCGTACCAAATTCGTATTTTGTTTTGTCCTTCTACCTACCTCTGATGAGCAGGGCGGGGCAAATTCGAAGATGGTTCGTATTTGGAGTGAATTTGGTACGATTTTGGGACATTTTTTGTTGCATTTGCTTGCGGTTGATTCTTTTTTTTCTCTACATTTGTGTGATTAATGAAACCTTTATCAGCATGAAACTGTTTGTTACCACCTTTGTCGCGATATGTTTGTCCATAGTTTTCGCTCCTTGCCTGTCACCCGCATGGGGATATCAATCAGATGCCGTGCAGGCTGTGTTGAAAGATTTGGATGAGGCCATCGGACAAAAAGATGAATACTTGGTGCGCAAACATGCGCACATCCAAGAGTTGCAAAAAAGTCTGGAACGTGCAGTTGAGCCGATGGAACAATATGATCTGTATGAGGATTTGTTTGAGGAATATTTGCATTTCCAGGCCGATTCGGCCAGTTATTACTTGAATCAGTGTTCTAAACTGTTGCCCATAGAAGGCCGTGCGGATTTGGAGGAAGAAGTTAAAATCAACCGGGCGGCTGTCTTAGGGGTCATGGGGCTGTATGCCGATGCGTTGCATTGGCTGAAAGGGATAGATGCGTCTGCTTTAGGGGCAGACATGCGGATAGCTTACTATCACGCTTGCCGTACCTGTTACGGTTGGTTGGCCGATTATACGATAGAAAAACGTGAGAAACAGAAATACCTGGCCGATACAGACCTGTATCGCGATTCCATCATGCTGTTTGCCTCGAGGGAGCTGGACCGGGAGATTGTGCGGGCAGAGAAAGCGGCTTTGGGCGGACAGCCGGACGAGGCTATAAACATTCTGGAAAGACTGCTGAAAGAAACGGATGATATGGAAATCCTGTCGTATCTTAATTATACGATGTATGAAGCATACCTGGCCAAAGGTGATGTGTCCAAGCAGATTTATTACTTGGCACGTACCGCCTTGTGGGACATGAAACGTGTGGTGCGCGAATATGCTTCCTTGCACAAACTGGCGCGTTTGCTGTATGAGCAGGGTGACATAGACCGGGCGTACAAGTATCTGAACTGTTCGATGGAAGATGCGGTGGCTTGCCACGCGCGTTTGCGTTCGCTGGAAGTGACAGAGATTTACCCCATCATAGACCGGGCGTATCAGGAGAAGGTGGCACATGAGCGGACTGTGGTGGGTGGACTGTTGCTGGGTATCAGCGTACTGGTCCTGTTGCTGATTGCGGCTGTCGGCTATCTGTATTACTGGATGAAGAAACTGGCAACCATGCGGCGCAGCCTGTATGATGCCAACAAGCAGTTGCAGGCTGTCAATCAAAGCCTGGAGCAGACGGGGAAAATCAAGGAAGTGTATATTGCGCGTTATTTGGATCGTTGTGTCAGTTATCTGGATAAGCTGGAGCAATATCGTCGTTCGTTGGAGAAACTGGCTATGGCTTCGAAAACGGATGCTTTGTTTAAGGTTATTCGCTCTGACCAGTTCTTGCGGGACGAACGTAAGGCGTTTTACCGCGATTTCGATAAGTCATTTTTGGAACTGTTCCCTCATTTCATAGAAGACTTCAACCGTCTGCTTGTCGAAGACGGGCGTATAGAGGTCAAGCCAGGGGAACTGCTGAACACGGAATTGCGTATCTTTGCTCTTATCCGGCTGGGGGTGACGGATACCAACCGGATTGCACATTTCCTGGGCTATTCGTTGGCTACGGTCTATAATTATCGTAGCAAGATTCGCAACAAGGCTGTGGGGGATAAGGACCGGTTCGAGCAGGAAGTGATGAAGGTGTGAGCGAGGTCGTTGGTTACGAGTTACAAGCTACAAGCTACGAGTTGACAAAGGGACGAGTGTGTGCAGTGACTCGTAGCTCGTAACTCGTAGCTTGCAATTGCATCAGTTTTTTCCTTCTTTAATGAAGTTTACGCAGCAGGCGCCGACAATCAGCAGGATGCCTGCCAGTACCAGCATGTTGACTTCGGGAGGTACGCTGCCTTCGCGGGTGAAGAGGTGCAGAATCTGTCCGCCCGTGGCAGCGGCTACGATTTGTGGAACGCAGATGGTGCCGTTGAACAGTCCCAGATAGGTGCCCATGTGGCCTCCGCTTAACGAGTTGGTCAGGATGGTGAAGGGGAGGGCCAGCATGGCTGCCCAGGCGCATCCGATGAGCAGGAAGGATACAAACAGCAGGTATTGGTCATGGACGAAATACGTGGAGATGAAGCCTATGCCTCCCAGCACCAGGCTGAGTGAATAGGACAGCTTGCGGTTTTTGAATATAGGCAATGCCATGGCCCAGAGGACAGAACCGATGGCCTGCACGGCAAAGAGGATGCCCACCCAGTCGCCGGCGTCTTGGTATTGCTGCGATTGGGTGTCCAGTACCAGGGTTGTCACGCCGTCTTTGAGCAGTTTGGCGGAAGGGGTGTCGAACACGTTGGCGGCCACGGTGCCGTTGGTGTAGGTCCACATGAACATGAAGGCTGCCCAGCAGAAGAATTGCACCAGTCCTACGGTCCAGAATGCTTTGGGGGCTTTGACCAGCAGTTTGAACACGTTTACTTTTTCTTCTTTCTCCTGATTGTCGATGCCGTGGTATTCGGCATACAATTGTGGCGGGTATTCCTTGACCTTCAGCGTGGTGTAGATAACGCACAGGATGAGGATGGCGGCGCCGATGTAGAAGGAGTAGATGACTGAGTTCGGAATCACTCCCTTGGGCGCCACGTTGCTGATGCCGATGGCTGCGAAGACGAACGGGAAGAGGTATCCGGCCAGACTGCCGGCATTGCACAGGAAGCTTTGGATGGCATAGGCCAGTCCTTTTTGTTTTTCGTTCACCATGTCGCCCACCATCATCTTGAAGGGTTGCATGGCAATGTTGATGGAGGTGTCGAGCAGCATCAGCGAGAACAGGCCGAACACCATGGCCGCCGAGACTCCCATGCCGAAACTGCCGGCATTGGGCAGCAGACACATGACCATCACGGCAATGATGGCTCCTACGAACAGGTAGGGGATGCGCCGTCCGAAGCGGCACCAGGTGCGGTCGCTGAACATGCCGATGAGCGGTTGCACGATGATGCCCATCAGCGGGGGCAGAATCCAAAAATAACTCAGGCTGTGCGGGTCGGCGCCCAGTGTGGCAAAGATACGGCTGATGTTGGCGCTCTGCAAGGCATAGGCGATTTGTACGCCGAAGAAGCCGAAACTGATGTTCCAGAGTTTCCAGAAACTTAAATTGGGAATTTCTTTCATGATTTTAGTTTGTTAGATGGGAAGTTAGTTGACGAGGGGACGAGTTAACAAGACTACAAGGACAGAACTTATTCCTTGTTAACTCGTCCCTCGTCTTCTTGTTAACTTGTCAACTCGTTAACCACAACAAAAACTTGTTCCCTTGTCAACTTGTTCCCTTGTCAACTATGAATAAATTATCATTTACCGTCCACTCTCGTCAATCATGCGGCGGATTTTGTCATTGAAGTCGTGTTGTTGCATCAGGTTTTCCAGTGTGAGGTGCATGCGCCAGCGCCAGTAGTGGTGTGGATTGGCAGGGACATTGATACGCTCGATGTCGATGTCCGGGTTGCGTAGGGCTTCGTCCATCGAAGTCCAATCTTGCCACGTCAGTATGCACAGCATGGAAGGACTGTACAGGTGTCTTCGGATGACATCTTCGCAGAGCCACCCCGGTGCATGCTGGGGCAGCTCTCCCCAATGCTTCAGTTCGTGGTAGAAGAAGCGTGCCGACACGTTGCGGTCTTCTTCCCACCAGCCCCGGAAGGTGCTCATGTCGTGCGTCCCGATGGTGCAGACGGAGCGGAATGGATAAGATTCGACGTGCCCGAATTCATCTTCCGGGCGTTTGGGCATCCGTTGGATTTCGAGCGACAGGATTTGCAGTTGCTCCATGACCCAAGGCACGCATTCGGGCACCATGCCCAAGTCCTCGCCGCACACCAGCATAGAGGTCGATTGGGTCAGGATGGGCAGTTTCTTCATGGCCTCCTGGTACCAGAACTGGTTATGGCGGCGGTAATAATAGTCGTTGTACAGGCGGTTGAAGGCATCCTTCTCCTGCGGATTGAGCTGGCGGTAGATATAGTCGTTTTGCACGGCGATGCGCGGATGGTACATCTCCGGATTGTCCCGGTCGGGGATAAACAGCACATCGCTGACCAAGGCATAAAGGCCCTCTCGCAAGTTGACGCTGTCCGTATCGTCCTTTCCGGCAAAGTAGCTTTCTATCTTTCTTTGCGTGTCAAATTCCGGACGCATGGCATAGATGTCGTCGTGCAGGTGTTGTACGAAAGTATCCCGGACCTCTTGGGCACGAGGGCCGAACATCTGGTTGAGCATGAAATCGTTGATGAACGGGCGTGTCATGAAGTCCTTCTGGAAATATAGCCCATAGCTTTGGATTTCGTTCACGCTCATCGGCAAGGCAGGGACAAACTGCCCCAACAGCCCGTGTACGGAGTGGGTAGGTATCTCCCAGATTCGGAAAAATCCCAGGATGTGGTCGATGCGGTAGGCCGTGAAGTAGTTGGCCATCTTGCGGAAGCGGCGTTGCCACCACAGGTAGCCGTCTTTCTCCATCACCTTCCAGTTATAGGTGGGCAATCCCCAGTTCTGTCCTTTGGTCGAGAATGCATCGGGAGGAGCACCGGCTTGTCCGTTCATGTTGAAGTAATAAGGCTCTACCCATGCTTCTACACTGGTGCGGCTGATGCCGATGGGGATGTCTCCTTTTACAATAACGCCCCGTTGGCGACCATAGTCGCAAGCTGCCAATAATTGTATGTGCAGCAGATATTGCACGAAGCAATGGAAAGAGGTTTCCGTGTAGGCTTCGCTTTCAGGCGAGCAGAACTCTTCCGAAATCTCAGAGCGATAGGTGCTGTACTCTTGCCACTGGTTGAAGTCTGCCGTATGGAACCGGTCGCGTAAGTAGCAGAAAGTAGCATATGGGCGCAGCCATTCGGCATTGTCATGGTAAAAATCCTGGTAACCTTCAGAAGCAAGAATGGTTTCTTTCTCTTGCAGGAATATGGCTTTCAGATAATCCCTTTTCCAACGGTTCACAGCTTCGTAATCCACTTGCGGCAGCCCGTTCAGTTCTTTCCTTTTTTGTTCGAAGGTGATGGCCGCTTCGCTGTCATGCAGAGAGGGAAGTTGCCGTAAATCGACATACATGGGGTGGAAAGCATAAATGGAGATGCTGCTGTATGGATAAGAGTCGGTCCAAGTCTCTGTCATTGTTGTGTCATTGATGGGGAGAATCTGCACGGCCCGCTGGTGTGTATCTGCTGCCCAACCTATGAATGTTTTCAGGTCTCCGAAGTCTCCTACGCCAAAACTCCCTTCTGAGCGAAGAGAAAATACAGGTATGGCACAACCTGCTATCTTATAGTTTTCTCCGGCGAAGAAAGCCTCTTCTTCTGGAGCTGCATAAACCTCGCCCGGTTGCAGTGCCGGCACTGTGGATGTGCGGTTATCATGGGTTTCCCATTCGATTACACTGTCATTGTCCGGGCATAAGCTTACATATTTATATTCAAAAGTGGGAGGCAGGGAAGCTGCGTCCAAAGCCACCTGCCATACATTAGGACGCACTTCGCTAAGACGGACGGGAGCGGATGCCGCCCAATTGCTTAATGCCTTGCAGTTGCCTACCAGGCCTAATGTCCGTTTGTGGGTGTTACCCGAAGGGCAGAGTACACGGAAGATGACCTGCGTGTTGCTTTCAACGGGGAGAGGCATTTGGGGGCGGCTGTCATTCTCTGTGGTGCTGAATGCTGAGCTGAACCGATAGGAGGCAAGAGGCAGGTCGCGCCATGTGTCTTGCAATAGATAATGTACATCTTTGTTCCCAGAGGGGCAAAACAGATGGGGAATAGCACCAAACTCTTGGCGGATGCAACGGTTGTCGCGGTAGACTGCATACCGGTAAGAAACCGGGGCTTCGGTTGAAGCGGGCTGATAGTTGCTTTGGCCTTGCCATAGGATGCCGTTCACAGTGGACAGTTCTACTTCAAAACCGTCGTCAATAAGAACACGGAGGCTTTCACCCCATGTGGTGTGATACTGAATTCGAAAGGTAATAGTCATATTATGTTTCGGTATTAGTAATTTGAATGTACAAATATAGTGAGAGAACCTGAAAGCATCTTCTCAAAGAATGAAAATATAAATCAATGTAGGCTAAAATCGACTTTCTAGATACTTCTGGCGTAGGTTGGGGTATATGAAAATATAAATGTATTGGAGAAGGCTTTCCGGGCTCTTGCCCGTCAGGAAGTCTTTTGCGGATGAGATGGGAGATTTCCATTCTTGTTCCTTGAATCAGTAGGAGAATACAGCTTTTCTTATTGATAATCATAATTATAGTAATGGGGTTGTCTCTATTTTATTTCTATTCGATTGATTTGTCGGGAAAACGGTGTATCTTTGACAAAAATCTTACTATTTACATCTAAAAAGTTACTCCATGAAGTTGAAACACTTATTGATTTTGCCGGTATTGACCGCAGTGGGCTGCCAACAGGTGCAGCGGAATTCTTATGATGCGTATGATGAGTATCCTGTGCCGGAAGGTGATTGGGAAGAGATGGTTTATGCTCCTGAAGCTACTAAATTTGCACTGTGGGCTCCTACCGCTGACGAGGTGAGCCTGAAGCTGTATGCCGAGGGACAAGGGGGCGAGCCTGTCCGGACTTTGTCCATGAAAGAGGATGATGGGGGACTGTGGCGGGCAACCGTAGAAGGAGACCTGAACGGGCAGTTTTATACGTTCGATGTGAAGGTGGACGGTGCATGGCTGGGAGATACTCCGGGCGTATGGGCAAAGGCGGTTGGCGTGAATGGCGACCGGGCTGCCGTGATTGATTTGGATGATACGGACCCGCAAGGGTGGGACAAGGATGTACGGCCGGAATTGAAAAGCTTTGCCGACATTATTATATATGAGATGCATCATCGTGATTTCTCGATTGATTCGTTATCGGGGATTGTGCATGGTGGTAAATTCTTGGCTCTGACAGAGGCCGGAACGAGGTCTGCCCGGGGACAAAAGACGGGGATTGACCATTTGAAGGAGTTGGGCGTGACGCATGTACATATCTTGCCTTCGTTCGATTATTCGTCGGTGGATGAGACGAGGCTGGATGTGCCTCAATATAACTGGGGGTATGATCCGAAGAATTATAATGTGCCCGAAGGGTCGTATGCTACGGACCCTTATGACCCGGAAGTCCGTATCCGTGAGTTTAAGCAGATGGTGATGGCTTTGCATCAGGCTGGTATCCGCGTGGTGATGGATGTGGTGTATAATCATACGGCTGTGACCGAGGGCAGCAACTTTGAGCGCACGGTGCCGGGCTATTTCTATCGGCAGAATCCGGAGGGGGGCTGGGCCAATGCTTCGGGGTGTGGCAATGAGACGGCTTCGGAGCGCGAGATGATGCGCCGCTATATGGTGGAGAGTGTGAAGTATTGGGTGGAAGAATATCATGTGGATGGTTTCCGCTTTGACTTGATGGGGATACATGACTTGACAACGATGCGTGCCATCCGGAAGGCGTTGGACGAGATTGACCCTTCTATCTATGTGTATGGCGAAGGATGGGCTGCCGGCTCTCCGCAATGGCCTGCCGATTCGTTGGCGATGAAGAACAACATCGACCGTCTGGCGGGTGTGGCGGCTTTCAGCGATGAGTTCCGCGACAGCTTGCGCGGGCCTTTCGGCAATGATGGCCTGGGTGCTTTCCTGGCCGGGCTGGAGGGGCATGAGGCTGGCATCCGCTTCGGTCTGGCCGGGGGTGTGGAGCATCCTCAGGTCAATGCCGGGGCGGCGCACAAGGTGCCTAAGTTCTGGGCGTTGCAGCCTACGCAGTTTATCAGCTACGTCAGTTGCCACGACGATATGTGCCTGGCCGACCGTTTGAAGGCTACGATGCCCGATGCTTCTCCGGCTGTGAGGACGGCATTGCATAAGTTGGCGGAGACGGCTGTGCTGACGTCGCAGGGTGTGCCTTTCATCTTTGCGGGCGACGAGGTGATGCGCGACAAGAGCGGGGTGCATAATTCTTATAACAGCCCGGACAGCATTAATGCCATCCGGTGGGAACTGAAGGCGAAGAACCGCGAGGTGTTCGACTATGTTTGTGGCCTGATTGACATGCGCCGCCATCATCCTGCCTTCCGCTTGGGTGATGCCGATAGGGTGCGGGAATGTCTGGAGTTCCTTCCGGTCAAGGAGGCCAATGTCGTTGCTTTCCGTCTGAAGGGCGCTCCGGCCGGCGACACGTGGCAGGACATCACGGTCATATTGAACGCCCGCTCCCGTTCTACGGCCATCGACTTGCCTGAAGGTACGTGGCAAGTGGTGGCGCGCGACGGCCGGATTGATGCCCGCCGTGGGTTGGGCACGATGCCGGGCGGGCAGGTCAGTGTAGGGCCGCGTTCGGCACTCATCCTGCACCGTTGACAGATGGCCCCCAGACCCTTCCTGGAGAGGTTTGGAGGGGTGCGGAGAAAGGTAATATACCTTTGCCCGAAAGGTAATATACCTTTGGCAGAAGGGTAATATACCTTTCCCCCAAAGGTAATATACCTTTCCGGACCTCTTGTGGGAAGGCATCGCCGGAAGCTCTCAGAGCGGGGGGAGATGACTATAATACTCATCCCGGATGACTATAATACTCATCTCTCCCTTATGACAGGAGCTTCTCCCCATATCTTGCCAAATGTGGTTAAAATCTGCGCTTTTCCACGGATAATCCTTATATTTGCCGCCATAGTCCCTAAAGAAGAAGAAAAGTGACAAGACGCGTCTTCTACATATGCTTGTGCCTGTGGCTGTGCATCCCTCTTGGTCTTTCGGCCAAGAAGCGCGCCTCGCTGCCGCCGCCCGACCCGCAGGAAACAGTGGCCGACTCGCTGATGTCACGCGTGATACTCTGTGCCCCTACCTATGCCAAGGCCGTGGCGGCATACAAATCGAACATCTACATCAAGGGCTACCTCCACGTGCCCAAGCGCAATTTCCTGCTGCGCTTCTGGCCCTCCATCTTCCGCCTCAGCAAAGGGGTGCGCGAGTACATGATGGAAGCCTACGGCGATTTGCGCTACACGGCCCCGGGACAGTACGACCATAAAGTGACGGCAGTCAGCGGAACTACGTCCGATTTCTGGTGGATGGACCACCGCCTGCCGGAATATTTCCATATCAACATCTATGCCCCCACGTTGCTCCGCGACAAGCTCCTCTCGCCCCTGTCGCCCGATGCCGCCAAGTATTACCGCTACCGCCTCGACTCGGTATGGGGCCCCACACACGAACGGACGTATAAGATACGCTTTATGCCCCGCAACAAAAGCTTCCAGTTGGTAGACGGCTACCTGATTGTCACCGACAACGTCTGGAGCATCCGCCAGATGTCCTTCTCAGGACGTAGCGAGTGGTTTGCCTTCCAAGCACAGTTGCAGATGGGCGACGTGGGCGTTCCGGATGAATTTCTCCCCCTCAGTTGCATCGTCGATGGCCGCTTCGCCTTGTTGGGCAACCGCATCGAAGGCCGTTATACCGCTACGCTGGATTACCACGAGATTACCCCCCGCGGCACACAGCCGGCGCCTGCCCAGCCACGCCGCAGCCCTTATGATTTGAGCGAATACTACACGCTGCGTTGCGACACGAACGCCTATGTACGCGATACCGCCACCTTCAACGCCTTGCGTCCCATACCCCTTTCGACCCACGAACAGCAACTGTATGCCGACTATTTCGCTTCGCGCGACACCCTGGGCCGCCGCCATCGCTGGCGCAACAACAAACACCTGGCCTTCTGGGGCCAACTGGGCGATGTCTTGTTGCGTGACTATACGCTGAACATCGCCCACATAGGCAGCGTCAACTGCTCGCCCCTCATCAACCCCCTGCTGTTCAGTTATAGCGGTTCCAACGGCCTGTCCTACCGGCAACAGTTCAAATACAACCGCCTTTTCACCGGCGACAGGCTCTTGCGTGTCGTTCCCCAGATAGGCTACAACTTCACGCGCAAGGAGTTCTACTGGTCAGTGGCGACCGACTTCGACTACCTGCCCCAGCACCGCGCAGCCTTGCATCTGGAGATAGGCAACGGCAACCGCATATACAGCAGCGATGTCCTGGAAGACTTGAAAGCCATCCCGGACAGCGTTTTCGACTTTAACCAGATACACTTGGATTACTTCAAAGACCTCTACCTGCGGGTGAGGCATACGTGGGAAATCATAAACGGCCTGACGCTCGACGTAGGGCTCTCCATACACCGCCGTACCGAAGCAGAGCCTTCGCGCTTTGAGTTCATCTATCCCCAGACACCGCCGGTGCGTTCGCTGACAGACCCTTCGCAGGAGGGGCAGCCGGTCACCCCCATCCTTCCGGCCTATGACCCCTCCATACTCAACCGTTTCCGCCACGCTTATAATAGCTTCGCCCCCCGCGTGGTTCTTACCTGGACTCCCGGACAATACTATTATATGGATGGGCTGCGCAAAGTGAATCTGTTTTCCCGTTATCCCACCGTCTCGGTCGATTGGGAGCGGGGCATTGCGGGTATCCTGCCGAACTCCGGGGCTTATGAACGTGTTGAACTGGATTATCAGCATAGCATCCGTTTAGGTTTGATGCGTGATTTGTATTACCGTTTAGGGTGGGGGATGTTTACCAATCAGAAAGAACTCTATTTCGTTGACTTTGCCAATTTCTCCCGGCACAACCTGCCTGTGGGTTGGAACGATGAAATAGGTGGCGTCTTTCAGTTGCTGGACGGCCCTTGGTACAACTCCTCGCGCAGCTATTTCCGGGCTCATCTGACTTACGAGGCACCTTTCCTGCTGATGCGGCATTTGATGAAATACACGCAGTATGTCTTGAACGAGCGCCTTTACTTCAATGCTCTTGCCGTCCCTCATCTGAAACCTTACATCGAAGTGGGTTATGGAATCGGCACGCATGTTTTCGACTTCGGTCTGTTTGCCAGCTTTGCCAACTGGGAATACCAGCAGGTAGGTTGCAAGTTTACCTTCGAGCTGTTTAACCGTTAGCAGAGACCGGCTATTTTTTCCCGGAAACATACGCATATATAGATACGAAATGCCTACCTTTGCCGCAAATAATAAGAGAATACTATGGGAATGGTAATTGGTATAGACGTAGGAGGAAGCACGACCAAGATTGTTGGCATTGATAAGGGGCATATCCATTCGCCCATGTTCATTACGGCCGCCGACCCGGTAACTTCCTTGTTTGGTGCTTTCGGAAAGTATATATATGATAATGGCATCCAGTTGGCCGACGTCGAGCAGGTGATGTTGACAGGAGTTGGGAGCGCCTTTGTCGACAGTCCGCTGTATGGTTTGCCCACTCGTAAGACTGATGAGTTCCTGGCCAACGGCTTGGCTGCACGTCACGCGCTGGACAATGACCAACTGATAGTGGTTAGCATGGGGACAGGGACTTCGCTCGTCCGCATAGACGGTGACCATATCAAGCACATTGGCGGGGTAAGCATCGGGGGCGGTACGCTGCAAGGGTTGTCGCGCTTGCTGTTGAAGACGGATAATATCCGTCAAGTGGCCGAATTGGCTGGCAAAGGCGACAGTACCCGGGTCAATCTGTTGATAGGAGATATCTGTAACAAAGCATTGCCCGATTTGCCAGTAGATGCTACAGCTTCTCTTTTAGGCAAAGTGGATAGCAATGCTTCTGAAACGGACATTGCTTGCGGCATCATTTGGATGGTGCTTCAGACCATCGGGCAGGCAGCCGTTCTGGCTTCCATCAACAGCAACATAAAGGATTTTGTGCTTATCGGCAACCTGACGCAGTTGCCGCAATGCCGCGAGGTATTCTCCAAGATTGAGCGCTTCTATGGCGTCCACTTTCATGTTCCTCCCTATGCCGAGTATCGGACAGCCATTGGGGCAGCGTTGGCATATATCAGCGAATCTTAAGGGAAAGCCTATAATCCGATAGAAGATAGCCCGCAGTGCACAAGAGACATCGCTCTTGCGCACTGCGGGCTATCTTGTAATTCCGTTGTTCAGAAAGGGAGGCGTTGGCACTTCATTTCTACGCCGGCTTCTCGAATATCTGCCCCCATTGGCGGGTTGCGCTTCATCAGTTTCAATTCGATTTCAGCGACGAGGGGGAAATCTTGGAAAAGCCGCTCGCAGATGCGTCCGGCTACATGTTCCAACAATCGGGAAGGGTGCTTCATTTCATCTTCTACGGCCTGAAACACCTCGGCGTAACTGACTGTGTCTTCCAACCGGTCGTTTTCTGCCGCAGCCGTCAAGTCTACTTTCAGCCGGAGGTCTATGGTGAACTCGTTGCCTACAATGGTTTCCTGCGTTCCTACGCCATGGTAGGCGTAGAAGCGCAGACCTTTTAATAGTATATAGCTATGTGTTATCCGCATCGCGAAGCTCCGCAGGTTTTGCAGATGAGGCAGCCTTCTTGGTACACCAAAGTCTCATTGCCGCAATTCGGGCATTTTCTTCCTTTGACTTCTGTGCCGTCGGATACGTATTTCTTGAGAGCACGTTCGACACCGTTCTTCCAGGTGTTGATACTTTCGTTGTCCAATTGAAGCGAGCTGACCAGTTTTATCACTTGTTCAATAGGCATGCGATAGCGCAATACTCCGGAGATAAGTTTGGCGTAATTCCAATATTCTTTGTTGAACTTTTCTGATAAGCCTTCGATGGTTACTTTATAACCACGCTTGTTCTCAAACTGGAAATCATAGTGCTTGCGGCCGTTGTCATCGTAGTTTTTGATGATGTGGCCAGAAACAACGCTCTTCGGAAGGACAATGCCTTCGTCATCGTCCAGCACACCGGTAAATATTTCGTAAGGATGTCCGTTCATCAGTCCGACAAATGCCACCCATTTTTCTTTATTGTTCTGGAAACGTACGACATCGGCCTCCAATACTTTAGGTCTCGTCTCTACAATCGTAGGCGGTTTGCACGGAGGCAATTCATCTTTCTTGTCTTTCTTGGTCGAAATGAGCACACCCGAGCGAGAGCCTTCGCGGTATACCGTACAACCTTTGCAGCCCGATTTCCAAGCCTCTATGTAAAGGCGGTTCACCAAATCTTCGCTTACATCTTGAGGCAGATTGATGGTCACGCTGATGGAGTGGTCCACCCATTTCTGGATACGTCCTTGCATTTTGACTTTCATCAGCCAATCCACGTCATTGGATGTCGCTTTGTAATAGGGTGAGCGCTCGACCAGCGAATCGATTTCTTCTTGTGTGTATTTCTTGGCAGGATCATACCCTTGTGCTTCCATCCATGTAACAAACTTAGGATGAAAGACAATATACTCTTCGAAGGCATCGCCTGTCTCGTCTATGAAATCAATATGTACGTTTGTATCGTTGGGATTTACCTTGCGGCGACGTTTATATACGGGGAGGAATACAGGCTCGATGCCAGACGTGGTTTGCGTCATCAGGCTTGTGGTTCCGGTCGGAGCGATGGTCAGGCAAGCAATGTTGCGCCGTCCGTAAGCTTTCATTTCTTTGTATAATTCCGGATCGACTTCGCGCAAACGGTTGATGAAAGGATTGTTCTTTTCACGCTCTGTGTCATAAATCTCGAAAGCACCGCGTTCTTTAGCCATCTGTACCGATGCGCGGTAAGCTTGGAGGGCGATGGTGCGATGAACCTTCTCAGAGAAATCTGTGGCCTCCTCTGTGCCGTAGCGCAATCCTAAGGCTGCCAACATGTCACCTTCGGCTGTAATACCTACACCGGTGCGTCTTCCTTGTCCGCTCTTTTTGTAGATTTTCTCCCATAGGGTCTTCTCCGTGTGTTTGACGTCTTCACTTTCCGGGTCGGAGTTGATCTTTTCCAGAATCTTTTCAATCTTCTCCAATTCAAGGTCGATGATGTCATCCATGATGCGCTGAGCCAATGTCACGTGTTTCTTAAACAAATCGAAGTCAAAATAGGCATCAGGCTTGAATGGATTGACCACGTAAGAATAGAGATTAATGGCCAGTAAACGGCATGAATCGTAAGGGCACAAAGGAATTTCCCCACAGGGATTCGTAGACACGGTACGATAGCCCAAGTCTGCATAACAATCCGGTACAGATTCCTTTAAAATAGTGTCCCAAAACAGTACGCCCGGTTCGGCAGATTTCCAAGCATTGTGGATGATTTTCTTCCAAAGTTCTACGGCGTTGATTTCTTTTTTTACAATTGGATTTTCTGCATCAATTGGATATTGTTGAACGTATGGCTTGTCCTCAGTGACAGCTTCCATGAATGCATTATCCAATTTTACAGAAACATTGGCACCAGTAACTTTACCTTCGGTCATCTTGGCATCAATAAAGGCTTCGGCATCGGGATGCTTGATGGACACGCTTAGCATCAGAGCTCCACGGCGTCCGTCTTGGGCAACTTCTCGGGTAGAATTGGAATAACGTTCCATGAAAGGAACAAGGCCGGTAGATGTCAGGGCGGAGTTCTTGACCGGGGAACCTTTAGGACGGATGTGTGAGAGGTCATGGCCTACACCGCCACGACGTTTCATCAGTTGTACCTGCTCTTCGTCTATTTTGAAGATAGCGCCATAAGAGTCGGCTTTCCCGTCGATACCAATCACGAAGCAGTTGGACAAAGACGCAACCTGATAATTGTTTCCAATTCCCGTCATCGGGCTGCCTTGCGGAATGATGTATTTGAAGTGGTCCAGCAGGTTGAATAATTCTTCTGCTGTCAAGGCATTAGGGTATTTGGCCTCGATGCGAGCCACTTCATTGGCTATTCTCCAATGCATGTCTTCCGGTGACTTTTCGTAAATATTACCGAAAGAATCTTTCACCGCATATTTGTTTACCCAAACCCTTGCGGCTAGTTCATCTCCTTGGAAGTAATGTAAAGATTCTTCAAAGGCTTCTTCATAAGAGTAAATTTTCTTTTCCACGATGTTTTGCTCCTTAGATGTTTGCTGTTTTTGATTAATTCTGTAAGAAGTGTCGTTTAATGCAGATAAATGTTTTTGCAAAGCTATGAATGTTTTTCTTTTTATCCAAGAAAAGCAACTCCTTTTTATTATCCATTTTATAAGTTTTCTGTTTTTGATTTGCACACACTTGATTATTATGCTGTTGGCTGTTTGTGCATATGGGGAAAGTTTTCCGAAATAGGAAACTTCTTACTCTTATTTAAATAAATTATTTATGTAAATGGAAAAATACTTTGCTTTTTTCTCTGCATTAATCAAGTATATATCTGTTTCTTTTTTTATTTTTGCAGAAAATAGAAAAGAGATGGAAAGTTTGAAACAAAGAAGGACGATTAGAAAATATCAGCAAAAGGATATTTCGGATGATTTGTTAAATGATTTGCTAAGTGATGCGTTTCGCGCTTCTACGGTGGGAAATATGCAAGCATACAGTGTCATTGTGACGCGCGATGCAAGCCGTAAGGCCCAATTGGCTCCGGCTCATTTTTCTCAACCTATGGTGCAGTCGGCGCCTGTGCTGCTGACGTTCTGCATTGATCTGCACCGATTCAGTCGCTGGTGTGAGTGTCGGAAAGCTGAGCCAGGTTATAATAATTTCGAGTGGTTCGTGACGGGAGCAATAGATGCGCTCTTGGTGGCGCAGACATTCTGTGTGGCAGCCGAGGAACAAGGATTGGGTATTTGCTATTTAGGTACTACTACATATAACCCCCAGCAAATTATAGATATTTTGGAATTGCCTGAATTGGTTTTCCCAATAGCAACGGTTACAGTAGGCTGGCCGGCTGAATGTCCAGCACAAGTGGACCGTTTGCCTTTAGAGGCTATTATTCATGAAGAAACTTATCATGATTATACTTCGGAGGACATTGACCGTTTGTATGCTTACAAAGAGTCACTTCCAGAAAATAAACAATTCGTATGGGAGAATGCTAAAGAAACCCTTGCACAAGTCTTTACGGAGGTGCGTTATACAAAACGAGATGCGGAAGCCATGTCGGAAGCGTTGTGGAAGGCAATGAAGGGACAGGGATTCTAAAGAAATACAAAAAAAGAATATCGGGCACGTTGGCGGTTTAACGTCGTCTTCGTGCCCGATTGTTTATGGTCTGACCTTGTCGGTAAATGATTAAATTGGAGGATTATTATACAGATCCTTGCTTAAATTTTCTTGAGTTCCCGCTGAATTTCGTCTATTTCAGCCAAGAAAGCCTTGTCTACTTCACGTAGTTCCTTGACATTTTTGCAGGCATATAAGACCGTTGCATGGTCTTTGTTACCGATCAGGTGACCTATTTTCGAGGCCGACAGGTCTGTGTAGTTTTTTGCCAAGTACATGGCGATTTGACGGGCCTGCACAACTTCGCGTTTTCTGGATTTGGTGTGGATGGCTGATGTGTCCAGACCGTAATGCTTGCATACGGTCTGAATGATGTCATCGATGGTGACTGCTTTGTTTTCGTTGTGTGTGACCTTTTTTACGATGCGTTGTGCCAGCTCCAAGTCTATATCCTTATTATAAACGGTTGAGTGGGCCATGATGGAGATGATGATACCTTCTAGGTCTCGTACGCTATCGCTTACATTTTCAGCAATGTAATCAATAACTTCTGGAGGGAATTGCAGACCATCTCTCCGTATTTTGTTGCGTAGAATATTCCGCCGCAATTCGACGGTTGGCTTTTCCAGTTCTGCCACCATACCCCATTTGAAGCGTGTGATCAGTCTTTCTTCCATACCTTGCAGCAATACAGGTGAGCGGTCAGAAGTTAAGATGAGTTGTTTGCCGTTCTGGTGCAAGTGATTGAAGATGTGGAAGAAGGTATTCTGCGTCTTGGTAACGCCAGCAAATTCTTGTATATCGTCAATGATTAGTACATCAATGGTTTGGTAGAAGTTGATGAAATCGTTGACAGTATTGTTGCGCACAGAGTCCGTGTATTGTACCTGAAACAAGTGCGCAGAGACGTATAATACTCTTTTTTCAGGATACAATTCTTTAATCTTTGTTCCGATGGCGTTAATTAGATGGGTTTTTCCAACACCTGATGCACCATAGAAGAACAAGGGATTGAATATCGTTTTGGCTGGATTGAGCGCTACGGCTTCCGCTACACTTCGTGAGAGTTTGTTGCTTTCGCCTTCGATGAAAGTATCAAAATTGTAGTCCCCTTTCAAGTGAGAGTCCAGTTCAGTTATCAGTGGCTGGGGGGGGACATTCTTGGTTTCTTGTTTAGTTGGAGTTGCTGTGCCGGTATGGGGGGGCAGGGATACACCCGTCGGCGGATTGTTTACCACCATGACGTTGTACATCAGTTTGCTTCCTTCGCCAAATACTTTATATATGGTTTGCCGCAACAAGTCTATAAACTGCTCTTCCAAAAACTCATAGAAGAATTGGCTCGGTACTTGCAGTACCAAGGTCTTGTCTTCATATTTCAGTGGTTTGATTGGAAGAAACCAAGTCTTATATGTCTGCTCCGGCACGTTGTCTCGAATAATCGTAAGACAACGATTCCAAAGCCCCACATGATCTATATCATTCATAGCGGCAACAAAACATTTATTGATTAAGCATAACTTCTACGTTTGCAAAAGTCGCAATCTTATTTGAGAAAAACAAATGGCTTTTTTCTTGTATTTTTTGGGAAAAGAATAAGCTGTTTAAATTCAATTACTTATCTTTTAAGGTAGCAATAGCCCCTCAAAAGGGGCTATTGCTATTTTGTAATGTCTTGTATATATATGAATTAGGAATTTTCAAGGAGACCTTTTGTGAGTTTTTGAATGTGGTATCTTGATATCCTTTCTTTCTGTATATGGTATCGTTGTGATTCTTTGAATCCAAATGAAGAGTTCGGTTGTTATTTAGACGAAATCTATATAGTGCTCGTGGCTCACTTGTCTTTTCTTCCAAATAAAGAGAAGTGGACGTAACGTTTGGGGTGCAGTCTCAGGTCTTCCAGAAGACTCGCGGCATTGGCTGTGGTCGTACTTAAGTTGTTGTACAAGGTTGGGTCGTTGAGTAAAAGACCTACGGTATTGTCTTTGCGGCCCAATTTGTCTGTAATCATTTTTACGTTGGCCAGTGTCGAGTCTACTTTTTGCATGGCGGCTGCGTAGTCAATTTCTTTCAGGTTGCCGGAGATGGTGGCAAAGTTGTCACTGATGGTGTTCAGCTTTCCGGTCAGTTCAGGAATGTCGGTAGACATCAGTGTTTGCAGTTGTTGGCTGCTTACGGCTAAGCTGGCTGTCAGGTTTTCTACGTTATGCAGTGTAGCCGGGATGGCCGGGTCTGCTAACAGGGTATTTAATGAAGCCATGATAGAGTCCAGTTTGGGGAGCATTTTCTCCAGTTGTGGAACCAGATTGCCTACTTGTCCCATCATTCCGTTGTTCAGATTGCCGGGAATCGTATCGCCTGCCTGGTATTTTTCGCGTGGATTGTTGGCCAGCAGGAGGTTCATGCGTACGCCTCCCAGCATTTCGGCTGCCAGTTCAGCAGAGCTACCTTTGGGTATGCGTAGGTCGGGAGCTACGTCAATTTCTGCGATTACATTGCCCGGGTGTTCGTAGTCATAATACAACTCTCGTACAATGCCTACCCTGAAGCCGTCGGCAAAGACTGGGCTGGACTTTGTCAGGCCATTTACGTTTTGGAATTTGACGTAGAAATAGCTGGTGGGTTTGAACAGGTGGATGCCTTGCAGGTAGTTGATGCCGTATATCAATACACAGAGGGCGATGATGCCTGCAATTCCTATTTTAACTTCTTTGGTGAAAAACTTTTTCATGACGTATCTTTTTTGTATGATTCTTATTAGAGTTTATTTATGTTCGTTGTATTCTTGTATGGCTTGGTGGATGTCCATTTTCTCTCCTTTTTTGAACGCGATGATAAAAGCGTCTTTAAATTTGGAAGCGATGGATTGCTTGAGGCGCAGTATCTGTTCGTAATCGTTGGAGGAACCGTAGGTGTATTTATATAGGCCTTTTTCTTTATAATGTTTTACATCTTTCAGTCCTTTCAGCCTTTTGTCATTGCTGCGGAGAAGCTCGGAAGAAGTCAGAATCTGTATTTTGAACACAGGCAGACTGACGGATGCCGTGGCTCGGGCTGCTTTGGGTGGTTCACTGTTTGTGGCTGTTGTTGCGGGGGCCGACGTCGACGTTCGTGCTTGCTGTTCTTGCTTGTAGGCCAGGAAGGCACGGAAGATGCCTTTAGACAGTGTGTTGATGCCTTCTTTCGAGTTTAGGTAGCGTTCTTCTTCGGGGGTGGAGATGAAGCCCAGTTCTATGAGGATGCTGGGCATGGCACTGGCTTTCAGGACCAGGAAGCCTGCCTGATGCACGCCTCTGTCTATTCTTCTGCAAGTGTGGTGCAGTTGTTGTTGCACCAGTGAGGCCAGATGCACGCTTTGTGACATGTATTTGTCTTGCATGAACTCGAAGATGATGTATGATTCTGATGAGTTGGGGTCGAAGCCTGCATAGCGGGTCTTGTAGTCGTCTTCATACAAGATGACTGCATTTTCGCGTTTGGCTACTTCCAGGTTGGCTTGCGACTTGGCTAATCCCAAAGTCCATGTCGAAGCACCTTTGGCCGTGTGGTTTTTAGCCAGCGAGTTGGTGTGGATGGAGATGAACAGGTCGGCTTTGGCGTCGTTGGCTATCTGGGCACGGCGGTTCAGAGGGATAAAGACATCGCGTTTGCGCGTGTAGATGACTTTCACGTCGGGGCACTCTGTTTCTATCAGTTCGCCCAGTTGCCGGGCTACTTTCAGGTTGATGTCTTTTTCTTTCGAAATCCGGCCTACGGCTCCCGGGTCATGCCCTCCGTGGCCGGCGTCGATGACGAGTATAAAGTCTTTGGCTTCGCTGTTCCCGTAACAAGGGGGCGAAGCAAGCAAACAGAGCAGGCCGATGCAGGCGCTCATATATAATATGTATAACCCATTCCGTTGCATATCAGAAAGCCGTTGCAAATTTAATGCAATTTTGTAGAAAACTCGTGTGCATGATTTAAGTTTTATGCTTTTTGTACGTATTTGCAGCAGTTTTTAGGCGTCGAAGGCCATATTTCCGGAAGAAGAACGTATTTTTGCGCGCTGAAAACTGTTGGGGCTGATGGTGGCTTTCCTTTTTGTTCGGAATGACTGCGGCTTTGGTTCGGCATGGCCGTGGCTTTTGTTCGGAATGGCTGCCTTCCTTTTGCGTCCCTGTTTTGGGTTTAAATAAAAGAGAAATATGTTTGTTCGTTTTCTGAAAAATTGGACGCTGCCTGTGGCCATGGTGACGGGTACGTTGGTGTATTTCTTGTTTGCCAGAACTCCGTTTCTGGCTCCGGCGAAGCCTTTGGTCAATAGCGTGGTGTCGGTGCTGACTCCGTTACTGATTTTTGCCCAGCTTTTGCTGACTTTCTGTAAAGTAGAAGTGCGCGACTTGAAGCCGAAGCGTTGGCACGGCTGGCTTATCTTGTTTCAGTTGCTGGCCTGCCTTCTGATGGCCTTGCTGTTGGTCTATTGCCCCATGAACCAGGTTTACCACGAGGTTTTCGAGGCTGCCATGGTATGTTTGATTTGTCCTACGGCCACCGCGGCGGCTGTCATTACGGGCAAGTTGGGCGGAAGTGCTTCCAGTCTGACCACTTATACGTTGCTATCCAACCTTCTGGCAGCCGTGACGGTTCCTCTGGTGTTTCCCTGGGTGGAGCCTCATGCCGATGTCTCGTTTCTGACCGCTTTTCTCAAGATTCTGAGTAAAGTGTTCCCCTTGTTGCTGTGTCCCTTTTTGCTGGCCTGGTTCTTGCGTGTTTTCGTGCCTCGTCTTCATGCTTGGCTGCTTGGTTTTCACGATGCGGCCTTCTATTTATGGGGAGTAGCATTGGCCATCGTGTCGGGACAGACAGTCCGTTCGTTAGTCAACAGTACGGCGCCGGTTTCGGTCGAATGGCTCATCGCTTTGGCTGGATTGGTCACTTGTTGCTTGCAGTTCTATCTGGGCAAGCGCATCGGCGGACATTATAAGGAACGCATCAGCGGTGGGCAGGCTTTGGGGCAGAAAAACACTGTGCTGGCCATCTGGATGGCTTACACCTATTTGAATCCCCTGGCTTCTGTCGGGCCAGGTTCGTATGTCCTGTGGCAAAACATCATTAATTCATGGCAATTGTGGAAGAAGCGCAAGCGCGAAGAAGCCCGTCCGCTTGAGTAAAATTGAAACAGGCAAGTCTTGTTACGCCGCTTCCGTGCGTTAATGTGCAGGCAATAGGCAAGATTGTTGGAGAATAATTTGTACTTTTGCACCCCGTAAAGTAAAGAAGCTGATGAATCATCCTATCGACATTATAAATAAGTATTATCCGGGAGAGAGCGAGCTAAAGCACATCTTGTTGATGCATAGCCGTTCGGTTGCCGATAAGGCGTTGCAGCTTGCAGACCGCCATCCTGAATTAGCTTTGGACAAAGACTTCCTTTATGAAGGAGCCATGCTGCATGATATCGGTATCTTTCTGACAGATGCCGCCTCCATCTTTTGCTTTGGTGACAAACCATACATTTGCCACGGCTATCTGGGAGCTGATTTAATGCGTGCCGAAGGCTTGCCGCGTCATGCCTTGGTGTGCGAACGTCATACAGGGGCAGGGCTTTCGTTGGCTCAGATTATCGCACAGAATCTGCCCGTCCCGCATCGCGACATGCTGCCCGTCTCGTTGGAAGAACAGTTAATTTGCTTCTCAGACAAATTCTTTTCCAAAACTCATCTGGAAGATGAAAGAAGTGTCGAAAAAGCCCGGAAAAGTCTGGAGAAATACGGCGAAGACGGTGTGAGACGTTTCGACAATTGGTGCAAGATGTTTTTATAGGATTTAAATTTCTGTAAAAACCAGGAGAATCCATATTATTTTCTGTACTTTTGCCCCGCCGAGTGCAACTAACTTACTAAGTGACTTCATTGAAAGCGAATATATTCATATCGATCATCATTTTGTTTCTGTTGCTTCTGATTTCTTCCGAAGCAGACTCTCAGCGTCGAGGCAGAGAACGCAGAATACGGGAAGACCGTGTGCAGCCTTCTTTGCAGGTGGGCGATTCGCTGTCTGCCGACTCGTTGATGCTCGATTCCTTGCAGGCAGATTCCGTGCCCAAGAAGAAAGAAGGGCTGGATGCGCCTGTCACCTACGAGGCCAGCGACTCCATCGTCTTTACCCAAGACGGCTATGCCCATTTGTATGGCGAGGGAAAGGTGAACTATCCTCATCAGAACATTGAACTGACCGCAGAAGTCATCACTATGAACATGGACAGTAGCACGGTCTATGCGCATGGCGTGGAAGATTCGCTGGGTGTGATGCAGGGATTGCCCGTGTTCAAAGATGGGGAGACGCCCTACGAGACCAACACCATCCGCTATAATTTCAAGAGTAAGAAAGGCCTTATCAGTAACGTGGTGAGCCAGCAAGGAGAGGGTTACGTCACCGGCAACAACGCCAAGAAAGGCGCGGGCGACGAACTCTACATGAAGAAAGGCCGCTACACCACTTGCGACAACCACGAGCACCCGCACTTCTACATGCAGATGACCTACGCCAAGGTTCGCCCCAAGAAGAACGTGGTGACCGGTCCTGCCTATCTGGTTGTGGAAGACGTGCCGTTGCCTCTGGCCGTGCCCTTCTTCTTCTTCCCCTTCTCCAGCAGCTATCAGTCGGGCTTCCTGATGCCGACCTACATGGATGACTCGAGCCGCGGCTTCGGATTGACGGACGGCGGATATTACTTCGCCATCAGCGACCAGATGGACCTGAAGTTGCGCGGGGATATCTTTACCAAGGGCTCGTGGGCCATTAATGCGGAAAGCAACTACGTGAAACGTTATAAGTTCTCGGGCATGTTCCAGCTCAACTATCAGGTGACAAAGACGGGCGACAAGGGATTGAGCGACTATTCCGTGGCCAAGGACTTTAAGATTGTCTGGTCGCACAGGCAGGATGCCAAGGCCAATCCTAATTCCACGTTCTCGGCCAGCGTGAACTTCTCGACCAGCAGCTACGAACGCACCAACATTAATAACCTTTATAACTCTCAACTGATGTCGCAGAACACGAAGACGTCCAGCGTGAGCTATTCGCGCAACTTCTTCGACAATCTGCTCAGCATATCGGCCACGGCCAACATTGCGCAGACCATGCGCGACTCGTCTATCTCGGTGACTTTGCCAGACTTGAACATTTCGCTCAGTACGGTATATCCTTTCCGCCGCAAGCATCGGGTGGGGGACGAGAAGTGGTACGAGAAAATCAACCTGCGCTATACGGGCCGTCTGACCAACAGCATCCAGACGAAGGACAACCTGCTGTTCAAGTCGAGCCTGATACGTGACTGGGAGAACGCCATGCAGCACAACATTCCCATCAGCGCCACGTTTACGGTGTTCAATTACTTCAACATCACGCCGTCTTTCAACTACACGGAGCGGTGGTACACGCGCAAGATTTCGCGGGATTGGGACCAGCAAGAGCAGGAGGTGGTGAACACGGACACGGTGTTCGGCTTCCACCGTGTGTATGATTACAGTGCCAGCGTGGGCATCAACACGAAGATTTATGGCATGTACAAGCCGTTATTCTTCCCCAAGAAAGAGATTCAGATTCGCCATGTCATCACGCCGTCCATCAGCATCAGCGGTTCGCCGGACTTCGGTTCGTCGCGCTATGGTTACTATGACTCGTATGTCCGCACGGACCGTAACGGGTTGCCGATGGATACCGTGCGTTATTCGTATTACGCCGACCAGCCGTTCAGCCCGCCGGGTACGGGTAAGTCGGGGATTATCTCGTTCGACCTTTCGAACAACATCGAGATGAAGTACCGGGACAAGAATGACTCGATACGCAAAATCAGCCTGATTGACGAATTGGGGGTGGGCATATCTTATAATTTTGCCGCCAAGGAGAAGCCGTGGAGCGACCTGGACTTCAACCTGCGCCTGAAGCTGACGAAGAACTATACGCTGAGCATGTCGTCGCGTTTCGCCACCTATGCTTATGAGTTCGACGAGAACGGCAATGTGTACGTGGGCAACCGCACGGAGTGGTCGTACGGGCGCTTCGGCCGTTGGTCGGGCTACGGGACATCGTTCAGTTGGACGCTGAACAACGACAGTTGGAAGAAGCTGGTCAAGCTGTTCACCGGCAAGGGGGATGACGAGGAGGATAAACCGAAGTCGGATGACCCCGACGCGGAGGGGGATGGCACGGAAAGCTCGTCGGGCAGGCCGAACGAGAAGAAGACGCGGCAGGCCGAGGTGGATGACGACGGCTATCAGGTGTTTAAGATGCCGTGGTCCATCAACTTCAGCACGGGCTTCAACATCTCCGAGGACCGCACGAAGCCTATCAACCGCGAGCGGATGCGTTATCCGTATAAGTTCAGCCTGAATGCGTTGAACATCAACGGGAATATCAAGATTTCGAACAAGTGGTCTATCAACTTCAACTCGGGCTATGACTTCGAGTCGAAGGAAATCACGCAGACCACGTTCAACATTACGCGCGACCTGCACTGCTTCAGCATGTCGGCCAGCGTCGCGCCCTTTGGCCGCTGGAAGTACTACAACTTCACCATCCGCGCCAATGCCAGCATCCTTCAGGACTTGAAGTACGAGCAGCGCAGCCAGACGCAGAGCAACATCCAGTGGTATTGATTCAATTTTCCAAATGACTTTTCGCTAACGCCGGTGTGACATAAGTTTGTCTGCCCCGGTGGAAATGTTGTGTCGCCCGCGTCGAAACATCCTTTCGCGCCGCTCAGTTCTTTATATCACCTTATGCTATATTCATATCACCTTATGATATATTCATCGCACCTTATGCTATATTCGTCGCACCTTATGCTATGAATTTCTTCAGCCCTCGGCGCATAAAATTTCCCCCGTCCGGATGAGAAATTCTCACGCGGGCGGGGGAGAATTGTGCTTGGCAGGGTGTGCCGATGGCCGGCGTCGGGGCGTCAGCCGTGCCGGGTTACCACTGGATGGGTGTTTCGCCGTGCGCCGTCAGATACTCGTTGGTACGGCTGAAGTGTCGGTTGCCGAAGAATCCGTTGTAGGCCGACAGGGGCGAGGGGTGGGCAGATGCCAGCACCAGGTGGCGGTTGCGGTCGATGAAGGCGCCCTTGCGCTGGGCGTACGTTCCCCAGAGGATGAACACCAGGTGTTCCCGCTCCTCGGCCAGCAGGCGTATGGCAGCATCGGTGAAGGTCTCCCACCCGTGTCCCTGGTGCGACCCGGCCTGGTGGGCGCGTACGGTCAGCGTGGCGTTCAGCAGCAGCACGCCCTGCCGGGCCCAGCGGGTCAGGTTGCCGCTGGCGGGCATCTCGGTGCCCATGTCGGCCTTTATCTCCTTGAATATATTTTGCAGCGAGGGCGGGAAGGCCACCCCGTCGTTCACCGAAAAGCATAGCCCGTGCGCCTGCCCCGGCCCGTGGTATGGGTCCTGGCCGATGATGACCACCTTCACCCGGTCGAACGGGCACAGGTTGAAGGCGTTGAAAATCAGCTTTCCCGGCGGATATACGGTGCCCGTCCGGTATTCTTCCCGCACGAAGTCGGTCAGTGTCTTGAAATACGCCTTGTCAAACTCCGGCTGCAATCGCCGTTTCCAACTGTCTTCTATCTGTACGTCCATGGCGCTGTGGGTTAAATCAGATGAATGTGATGCTCCTTGCAAGTGCGGCGCATCTCCTCGGGCCAGATGCTTGCCTGTATCTCTCCGATATGCGCTTTCCGCAAGTAGAACATGCACAGGCGCGACTGTCCGATGCCTCCTCCGATGGACAGGGGCAGCGTGTCGTCCATCAGCCGCTTGTGGAAATACAGCTCCAGCCGCCTTTCCTCGCCCTCCAGGCGGAGCTGGCGCACCAGCGCCTCCTTGTCCACGCGGATACCCATGGAAGACAGTTCGATGCTGCGCTGCAATACCTCGTCCCACAATACCAAGTCGCCATTCAGTCCCGGCAGCCCGTTCAGCCCCGGCGTGGTATAATCATCATAGTCCGGCGCGCGCCCGTCGTGCTTCTTCCCGTCGCCCAGCCGGCAGCCGATGCCGATGATGAACACCGCCCCATACTTCTGCGTGATGGCATGTTCCCGGCACTTGGGCTCCAGGTGCGGATACAACTGACGCAACTCTTCCGCGTGGATGAAGTGCAACTTCTGCGGCAGGCAAGGCTTGATTTGCGGATACATCTCGTAGACCATATACTCCGTGCGCACCATGGCGGCATAAATCCTCGTCACAATCTCCTTCAGGAACTCCACATTCCTGTCCTCTTGCTTGATAACCCGTTCCCAGTCCCACTGGTCTACATACAGCGAGTGCAGGTTACCCAGCTCCTCGTCAGCCCGTATGGCATTCATGTCCGTATAAATGCCGTATCCCGGTTCTATGCCATATTCGGCCAGCGTCAGCCGCTTCCATTTGGCCAGCGAATGTACTACTTCGGCCTGCGCGTCTCCCAGGTCTTTGATGGGGAAGGTCACAGGGCGCTCCACCCCGTTCAGGTCATCGTTGATTCCCATCCCTTTCAACACAAACAAAGGAGCCGTGACACGCCGCAAGCGTAGTTCGGAAGAAAGATTCAGTTGGAAAAACTCTTTTATCTGTTTGATTCCCAACTCAGTTTGTTTCAAATCCAGCAAAGGTTCATATCCCTCGGGAGTTATCAGATAGCTCATAAAATATACACATTTTGTTAATTTGTCCGGCAAATATAGGAATAATATTAATATCTGCTATGCTTTTGCTGGAATAAATAGCAAAATGTTTGTGTTTTTCTTTGCCTCTGCTCTTTTAAGACTAATTAGACATCCGGTTCAATAAAAAACGGAGAAATATTAGGATTATGCCATCCTTTTTTATACTTTTGCACCCGCAATCAGGCTCCGTAGCTTAGTGAATAGAGCGTCAGATTCCGGTTCTGAAGGTCCTGGGTTTGAGTCCCAGCGGGGTCACATAAAAGTCCTTGATAGTCAATAACGATTATCAAGGACTTATTGTATATGAGCGGTAGATTATTATAAAATGAGGGTGTGCCGGAATGATAGGTAATCCCTATTTTGACACATCCTCCTCTTTAAGATGATAAGAGCCTGTCGTTTAAATTTTCATTTGCCCTGCCATTCTGAACGAAGTGAAGAATCTTCCTGTGTGATAAAGGTATTCAGGAGATGTTTCGACTCCGCTTTGCTCTGCTCAATATGACAGAGGGAATGATATTTAAACAGGGGACTAAATACAGTTGCTTTTATTTCAACCGACCATATTCTTCATCTGTTACCGGCTCTAACCATTCATTGGACGTATTTTCGCCGGGTATTCCAAATGCCAAGTGCGCAAACCAACTGTCTGCGGCTGCTCCGTGCCAATGTTTTACGTTGGCAGGGATATGGATGACATCTCCTGGAAGCATCTCTACGGCAGGTTTCCCTTCTTCCTGATACCAACCGCGTCCGGCCACGCAAACCAGCATTTGTCCGCCGCCTTTGGTGGCATGATGGATGTGCCAGTTGTTGCGGCAGCCGGGTTCAAAGGTCACGTTGCTGAAGGCGACCTGTTCGGTAGAGATTGGAGCCAGATAACTGTTGCCAATGAAATATTGAGCATAAGCTGTGTTGGGCTCGCCGATGGGGAAAATCATTTCGCGTTGGAAAGCTGCTTTGCCATTGTCGGCTGTGGCATCTTCTGCCCAGACGTCTTTGGCCAGGCGGAATGCGCCCCAGGCATTGGGCCATCCGGCATAGAAGGCGATATGGGTCAACATCTCGGAGATTTCGGTGCGAGTCACGCCGTTTTGTTTGGCAAATTGCAGATGGTGTGTCAGCGAGGAATCGATGATGCCTTTGCCAATCAGGGTGGCAATGGTTATCATACTGCGGTCGTGGGGGCTGAGTCCCGGGCGATTCCATACCTGTCCAAACAAGACATCGTCATTCAATTCTGCAAATTTAGGAGCAAACTCGCCCAACTGTACGTGGCCGGCTGTTTGCGTAATTTTTTCTTGTGACATAATAAATAAGCTATTAACAGTTAATAGAATCAGTGATAAAATACAAATCTTCTTCATAAGGCAGAATACTTTTAGGGGTTACAACTCATTACGCAGCAAAGTTACCCGTTATTTAGCAGACAGAAGCTATCAAAATCTTGGATGCTTGTATCAATTTTACCGATTTTTTGAGGGACTTGTTTGGCTGGGATTATATCAAGTTCTGTATTGCGTATGCAGCCGTTGAAAGATGCTGCCGGCTGCATACCGTCTGCCAAGTTGCGTCTGGTTCAGGGCGCCGACATCTCAAACTCTGCCACCAGCATTTCCTTTTGCCCTTTGATACTGATTTCTTTGAAGAAACGATAATGCCCCGGTCGGTTCCGGTTCACTTCCGGATAGAGGTTGGCGCTGAAAATAGTTTGGCCATCCGGCAACATTTCTATGAGCTCTAGCGTAAAGAGCCTGTCTGTGGGCAGGTAATACCATTGTCCATTCTGTTCATACGCCAAATCGTAGGCAGAGCCATAACCGATGGTGTCATTGCTTCCGTTGTGCAAAACAAAGCTGACTTCGTGTGCGGTGGCAGGGATGACGGCCTGTTCCGCCTCCAGACTCACGCCGAATACTTCGCTTACTCCCTTCAGGGCGCATACCTCCCGACCGTCAGGCCCGTCGAACTCCAGTGCCGGTGAATCCATGATTTCTTTGCGGAAGCGTTCGCGCCACTCTGCTGTGTTGCGCAACAGGTCTACTCTTATCTTGTGGCCTCCGCGGCCGTTGCCAAAGGCATTGGTGCGTAAGGCCGTGTCCGTGGTCGTATCCAGCCGTCTGCGCATCTCTGTCAACAAGCTGTCCAGTTCTTTTTGCGAATAGACTCCGTTGCCCACCTGTTCCAACCGGAAGTTGTTGCTTCCGGCAGCTTGAGCCAATTCCTTCCTTGCCTGCAAGGTGTCGCCTCGTATTTGCAACACCGGCGTACCGCGGTTGTCGAAATACCGGCCCTCTACGTAGGACGGATAATCATTGCCATAAGCCTTGTCCAGATTGCCAAGCACTTCCCATCCGGCCAGTTCCTTATGTTCCTGATTCGTTTTCCGGAGATTGCAACCATTTAATGCCAATAGGCAACCGGCCAGTGCCGTCCAAAACATGCCCTTTTTCATACGCATGGATTTTATTTATTGTGTTACACCTGTTTTGTCGATATAAAACCATTCACTGCTGTCCCAATAGCGGTGCTCACCCTCCTGTTTCCAGCTTCCTGAGAAGGTGACTTTGGCTTTCCCATTCCTGAAAGGGGTGGCAAACCTATATTGCGGCCTGATAAGCACTGTGCCCAACGTATCGGCAAAACCTATCCGTCCCTCTTCATCGGTGATGCGGAAAACGCCTTCCTGCACGTAATCGGGCCCATTGTCACAGGGGAAGACGTAGAACAGTTTCTTTCCTTCGGTGTCCAGACAGATAATGCGCGGTCGGAAAACCTTGTTTTCATATACGAAGCCGATGCGGCGTATCGTGTCTGTCTGGCAGAACCGGTATTTCCCGTAAGGCACGACGGTGTCGCCCCGTTCATTCAGGTAACAGACCGGAACGCCTGCTTCCAACTGTTTTTCCGCCGTATGGGCTATCAGTCTCTTGTCATTCCTGAAGATAAAGGGCAGGGCAAAATAGTGGTCCTGATATTCTCCTTTCCCATGCCTGTTGGTGGCCGGAATCCATCGCGGCATGCCCCGGATGATTTCCACCACCTGTTTGTCCCACGCCTCGATGCCGCAACTCCGTATCACCTTGGCTTCTTTCACTTCTCCGTAAGAGTCGATGCTGATGGAATAGACGCCTCGTGTCTGCGTTTTTTCGCCCAATAGGCTCGGCTCATACTTCAGTCGCCGGGCGATGTAGTTCCGGATGGCCAAGGGATTTTTGTCCGGGAAGCGGGCAGGGGCATCCCAGGTGATGAACATCTGTTTATGCTCCTCTTCGCGGATGCTGTCCGCCTTCAGCCGGTCGCGGTAATGTTGGGGCAGGAAGGGAACATACACCGCATACAGACATTCCATCCGTCGTCCTGTCGCATCCCTGCACGGTTGTCCGTGGGGCAGCTCTTTCAGCAGCCGGACAACTTCGCGCCCGAACTCCTCCCGGGTGCTTGTCAGGCAGTTGATGCCTCGCGGCAATCCCAAAGTGTCTACGGTGAACATCACTACGGAATAGCCCGCCCGGTTTTGTTTCAACAACGCTTCGGGATATGTCATCTGCGAGACGCAGTACCGTTCCAAATCTTCCCCCCAGTTGACCCATCGCGGACGTTCGATGGCCGACGTGTCTTTCATCGGCTTTCCCGACTGGTCCAACACGCCCAGGTTCCAGATAAGTTCCCGCCGCCAGATGCTGTCCAGGCGATGTTCGTTGGCTCGTTGTCCGGCTGCGCTGTTGTCTGTTGTAAATACCACCGGGCCTCCGCCTATGATTAGCTGGGTGGGCAGGTATTGGAAAACGAGGGTGCTGTCCGTCAGTTTTCGGACTTTGAATTTTTCCCCGGAATCAGATTCTACGATGGTATCTCCCAGCAGAAAATAAGAACGGTTCATCTCGTACCTTTTGCCTTGATATAGGAGGGCAGATATCCATTGCCCACCGCGAAATTCCGTTTCATAAGCAGTTTGGATGCTTTCCGGAAGTTGCGCTTTCCACACCTTGTTTTCCAGCAGGGCGAGCGAGTCGCTGCCATCTTTCGCTTGTGCCGCAAGTAAAATGGCGGCTGCAAGCAGAAATAAAAATACGGAAAGTCTCTTCATATCGGACATTTTTTCTAATTCCGCCTCCAAGGTACGAAAAAAAAGTCATCCGGCCTGCCATTGTCGTACCAAATTCGTTTCTCCTCCCTACCTTCTCCCTACCTGGTCCTTGTTATAGGATAAGGACGAGGTAGGGAGGAGGTGCGGATAAAGGAGGGATTTGTAGGTTTGTTGAACCTTTTTTGAGCCCGTGTCAGATGCGGTGTGTGGCTGCGATGAAAAACATGTTCTGCATGAAGTCATCAACTATTGTGCCCTCTTAACAAAATATATTTATTCGTTTGGCGCTGTAAATAATCGTTCAACAATAGATGGACAAGAGTATAAATATGAGAGATTTTTTATTGCTGAATATCAGCAACATAAGAAAATAAAGGTACAAAAATCAGGCTATGGAGAAACGGGGTATAAAAGCTGTTTTTTGAGGGAGTGAGCGGATAGGAGGAAGAAGCGTGTTAAGATGAAGATTTAACAAAAAACTTAACAATCGGTAGGTATTTTTATCCTTTGCCGCAGGTCGGTCGGAACAAGGATAAAACAGCAGAGGACTTGTCGGGGAATTATTAACTATTACTGAACCCCACTGTTTTATATATTTTATGGAGCAATAGAGGTACAAATGAATAGAAATGGCGGCTAAGAAATTAGCCGCCGACATAGAAAATTCTATATTATTTGTCCTTTCTTTCTGTATTCAGCAGGTGATACCCCCAATACCCGTTTGGCATAACGACTGAAATGCGACAAGTTATAGAAACACATCCGGTCGACAATGTCAGTCAGCGTAAGGGCAGGGTCATTCACCAACTTTTTGATTTCATACAGCGCAGGTGACAATCACCATTTGAATACCGTTTGTCATCACCAAAAAACAGTCGCTTCGTTCTAAAAACGCAATCGGGCGGATTTGCGGATTATACTTTTAGTGTTGTTTGAATGATTGATACCATGAATTAAAAATTGATTCATGCAGTTTTATATTGCTTTTGTAAAACTCTTTGCTCCATCCGTTTTTTAGTCCACAATCGTTCATATATTCATTCAAAGGCTCAAGTCCCATTTCCTTTCGGAGTGAATCAACTTTGTCAATATCTTGTAAAGGGACTAAATAATCTATCCCATCTTTGGTTATTCTTTGCGTACCATAAATTTGTTTTTGTGCTTGATTCATAAGGCATCTGTCTGTTAAAAAAGCATATTGCCATCCTTGAGCCGCACCTTTTAGGACTGCTTCTTTCAATATAGGTAAATACTTATTCTGAATTATAGAGTCTTGCGAATGCTGTATACAAAGGAAAAGAGCTTCATTTGCTTTATAGCCAATTTCATCGGGTGCAAGCCAGCCATATTGGTCAATAATTTCAGTAACTCTGATAGCATTTTTACTATCTATGTCATGCATTATTTTTTGTATTTTATCGACATCTTGATTCTTCTTTCGAGCGTCAATCAACAACAGACGTATACTCTGGTCCTTGATTCTCATTTCTTCTAATTCATTTTCAATAGAATATAGTTCTGCATTGTATTCTTTTTCGTATGCATCAAGAAGTTCAATATAGGTATTGTTAAATGATGTAGTATCTTGCATATCAAGATAATAATAACAGCTATCAATTATGTTTGACAAATTTTGACCCTCCAATTTATTGCAAAACAGTAAAAACAAGCAAACATGAAACAAATTCCTTAGCATAAATCTAATATTTATTTTTATTGCAAAATAACGCAAAAACTTTTATCCGCTATCAAAATTGAGTAGTTTTTTATTCCAAAATGAAAACCATCTGATAAGGTAATAAACATAGGTAAAAATAGTTTTTTTGTATAGGATAGAAAGCATTTCCGTTTTTCACATTGATATTTCTTGTTCATGTCCTCTCTCAATCTTCCAATCATACCGACCTTCCGCGACATCGCCAACCTCTTTGAGTGTATGGCGATGTTTTATTTCGTCAAATGGCTGTCGGTTCTCTGCATAGTCATCTCGTTAACGCTCCCTCCGATGATGTACAGTTGTGGTGCAAATTTACTCCAATAAGGACTAAACGTAATAGTCTATTTCTTCGTTTGTTTAAGTATATTATTTGAAAATCAGGTACTTGTGATTGCCAATTTGCGACTGCTTGCCGCTGTTTTGCCCTGTTTTTCTCCATGTGGACTTAATATGGAATTTTGTCGGGCTGGGGCTTTAAGCATGGAAAAATAAAATAGTTTTTAGGGATAGTACCGCTTCAAAACGTCATATTCTTCTGCCTTTTTGTCACTTCTCATCCTGACAAATATGTCGCTTACTCGTTTGGCACGCTTTTCGTAGTATGTTTACCGCTTGCGTTTGGCACGCAAGATATGAATACATCATTATTCATAGAACAAATATGTATAACAATATAAAAATGTAAAATTATGAACATTAAACCATTGGCAGACAGAGTGCTGATACTCCCTGCACCTGCAGAAGAAAAGACAATCGGTGGCATTATCATTCCTGACACCGCTAAAGAAAAACCGTTGAGAGGTGAAGTCGTAGCAGCCGGTACGGGAACGAAAGACGAAGAAATGGTATTGAAAGTCGGTGACCAAGTGTTGTATGGCAAGTATGCCGGTACGGAACTGGAGCTGGACGGAACAAAATACCTTATCATGCGTCAGAGCGATGTGCTTGCTGTATTGGGATAATCTGCAATTCATTTAATAACTTAACGAACTTAAAAAAACTGAGAAATCATGGCAAAAGAGATTTTGTTTAATATAGATGCCCGTGACCAACTGAAGAAGGGTATCGATACATTGGCAAATGCAGTAAAAGTAACGCTGGGTCCGAAAGGCCGTAATGTTATCATCGAGAAGAAATTCGGTGCTCCCCACATCACGAAAGACGGTGTGACGGTGGCTAAGGAAGTAGAACTGGCTGATGCTTATCAGAATACGGGTGCCCAACTGGTGAAGGAAGTTGCCAGCAAGACGGGTGATGATGCCGGTGATGGTACGACAACCGCTACTGTGCTGGCTCAGGCTATCGTGACGGAAGGTTTGAAGAACGTGGCTGCCGGTGCTGCTCCCATGGATTTGAAGCGCGGTATTGACAAGGCCGTGGCTAAGGTGGTGGAATCCATCAAGAACCAGGCCGAGATGGTGGGCGACAACTATGATAAGATTGAGCAGGTAGGTACGGTTTCTGCCAACAATGACCCGCAGATTGGTAAACTGATTGCCGACGCTATGCGCAAGGTTTCTAAGGATGGTGTCATCACTATCGAAGAGGCCAAGGGTACGGATACGACCATCGGTGTAGTGGAAGGCATGCAGTTCGACCGCGGTTATTTGTCTGCCTATTTCGTAACCAATACGGAGAAGATGGAGTGCGTGATGGAAAATCCGTACATCCTGATTTACGATAAGAAGATTTCCAACCTGAAGGATTTCTTGCCTATTTTGGAACCTGCCGTGCAAACCGGCCGTCCTCTGTTGGTTATCGCAGAAGATGTAGACAGCGAGGCTTTGACTACGTTGGTTGTCAACCGTCTGCGCAGCCAGTTGAAGATTTGTGCCGTGAAGGCTCCGGGCTTCGGCGACCGTCGTAAGGAAATGCTGGAAGATATCGCCGTTTTGACAGGTGGTGTAGTCATCAGCGAAGAGAAGGGCTTGAAACTGGAACAGGCTACTATCGAAATGTTGGGTAGCGCCGAGAAGGTGACTATTACGAAGGACAACACGACCATCGTAAACGGTAATGGTGACAAGGAGAATATCCACGAGCGTTGCGAGCAGATTAAGAATCAGATTGCTGCCACGAAGTCTGATTATGACCGTGAGAAATTGCAAGAGCGTCTGGCTAAGTTGTCCGGCGGTGTAGCAGTCCTCTATGTAGGTGCCGCTTCCGAGGTTGAGATGAAGGAGAAGAAAGACCGTGTTGACGATGCCCTGCGTGCTACGCGTGCCGCTATTGAAGAAGGTATCGTACCGGGCGGTGGTGTGGCTTACATCCGTGCATTGGAATCTTTGGAAGGTCTGAAGGGTGAAAACGCCGATGAGACGACCGGTATTGAAATCATCAAGCGTGCCATCGAAGAGCCTCTGCGTCAGATTGTGGCTAATGCCGGTAAGGAAGGTGCAGTGGTAGTACAGAAAGTTCGTGAGGGCAAGGGTGACTTTGGTTACAATGCTCGTACAGACGTATATGAGAACCTGCACGCTGCCGGTGTGGTTGACCCTGCTAAGGTTACACGTGTGGCTTTGGAGAACGCCGCTTCTATTGCCGGCATGTTCTTGACCACAGAATGTGTGATTGTTGAGAAAAAGGAAGAAAAGCCTGAGATGCCGATGAACCCCGGTATGGGCGGCATGGGTGGAATGATGTAATGACGGATTTCCCTTAGGTCTTCATATTTATAAGAACCGCGGTTTCTTTTAGAGGAGCCGCGGTTTTTTGTACCATTTGTTCTGTATGTGTGGGAATATTGTTTTCTTTGCAGGGAAATGGGAATTTATGTGCGCGGAGCACACAATGGTCAATGGTTAATGATAAGTGGTTAATAGTCTGTACATGAGCCATTTTGTCACGTATTAACCATTAACCATTTATCATTAACCACTGCGGGCAAAGCCCGCCAAATTATCATTTAAGAACAACTATGAGAAGTTTTGCATCAGACAATAATTCGGGAGTTCACCCTTTGGTCATGGAGGCTTTGAACAGGGCCAATCAGAATCATGCCGTTGGTTATGGTGACGACCCTTGGACGGAAGAGGCAGTACAGAAAATCCGGGAAGCCTTTACACCGGATTGTGAGCCTTTGTTTGTGTTTAACGGTACAGGCAGCAATGTCGTGGCTTTGCAATTGTGTACGTCGCCTTACAACTCTATTCTTTGCGCGGAGACTGCCCATATCTATGTAGATGAGTGTGGAGCGCCGGTTCGCATGACAGGATGTCAGATTCGTCCAATCTTGACTCCGGATGGTAAGCTGACTCCTGAATTGCTTCGTCCTTATCTTTGCAATTTTGGCGAACAGCATCATTCGCAACCGGGAGTTGTCTATATTTCGCAGTGCACCGAGCTGGGTACTGTTTATAAGCCGGAGGAAATCCGTGCTTTGGCGGATATGATTCATCCGTATGGCATGTTTCTGCATATGGATGGAGCCCGTTTGGCCAATGCCTGTGTTGCCCTGGAGAAGAGCTTTAGAGAAATGACGGTGGATTGCGGAGTGGATGTGTTGAGTTTTGGCGGTACGAAAAATGGCTTGATGATGGGTGAGTGTGCGGTTATTTTTAACCCTGCATTAAAAGACAAAGCTCGCTTTGTGCGTAAGCAGTCGGCACAATTGGCATCGAAACTCCGTTTTCTGTCATGTCAGTTTACGGCGTATCTGACCGATGAGCTATGGCGGAAGAATGCCACTCATGCCAACAGGATGGCTCAAAAGCTGTATGTTGCTTTGAAAGATTTGCCAGAGGTGCATTTCACACAGCCGGTGGAGAGTAATCAGCTTTTTCTGACGTTGCCCCGTCCTGTTATTGACCGGTTGTTGCAGAAATATTTCTTTTATTTCTGGAACGAGGCTGCCAACGAAATCCGTCTGGTTACTTCATTTGATACGACAGATGAAGACATTGCGACATTCGTGCGTGATGTGAAGTCTTGTTTCTGAATTTGACTATTTTAACGATTAAAAAGGCAGGTTGGTGCATATTTTGCATTTAACCTTGCGTTAGCTAAAACTATGAACTATGGCATATATTGATTATTATAAAGTACTTGGAGTGGACAAAACGGCATCTCAGGATGATATTAAGAAGGCTTTTCGTAAGTTGGCCCGCAAGTATCATCCAGATTTGAATCCGAATGATCCTACGGCCAAGGAGAAGTTTCAAGCGATTAATGAGGCCAACGAAGTGCTGAGTGATCCGGAGAAGCGTAAGAAGTATGACGAATATGGTGAGAACTGGAAGCATGCTGAAGAGTTTGAAGCCCAAAGAAAGGCTCAGCAAGCCCGAGGGGGATTCGGTGGCTTTGGTTCGGGTAATCAGGGATTCCATACGGATGGGAACGGCACTTATTGGTATTCATCGGATGGACAAGAGTTTTCGGGTCATGGTGCAGACGGTTTCTCGGATTTCTTCGAAGAACTGTTTGGACACAGGACGGGACGGAGAAGTGCCGGCTCACAGCGAGGTTTCCGTGGGCAGGACTATCAGTCGGAGTTGCATTTGACTTTGCGTGATGCGGCGCATACGCACAAAGAGGTGCTGAACATCAACGGTAAACAGGTGCGAATTACTATTCCGGCGGGTGTGGCCGATGGTCAAGTCATTAAACTGAAAGGCTATGGCGCAGAGGGTATGAACGGGGGCCCGGCAGGGGACTTGTATATCACTTTCGTCATTGAGGATGACCCGGTATTCCGACGTCAAGGAGATGATTTGTATGAGAATGTCACTATTGACCTCTACACGGCTTTGCTGGGTGGAGAGCAGTTGGTGAACACGTTGGATGGTCAGGTGAAGCTGATAGTTAAGCCGGGTACGCAGCCAGGCAGTAAAGTCCGCTTGAAGGGTAAAGGCTTCCCGATGTATAAGCAAGAAGGGCAAGCGGGTGATTTGATTGTCACTTATCAGGTTCATCTGCCTGAGCATTTGAGTGAACGTCAGCGCGACTTGTTGCAACAGATTAAGAACTTGAATTGATAGGAGGAATGACACCATGCGAAACGATATGATTATAGTAACGGATTATTGTGATAAATGTCACATAGAACCTTCATTCATAGATCTTCTGGAAAGCTGGGATCTGATTGGTACCCAAATGGCAGATGGGGAGCGTTGTTTGCCGTTTTCTCAGTTGCCGGACGTAGAGCGTTATAGCCGTATGTATTATGACTTGGATATCAATATTGAAGGCATCGATGCCATTCACCATTTGTTGGAGCAGATGAGAGAGATGCAATGTGAAATAGATAATCTGCGCAGTAGGTTGCGGTTCTTTGGCGAGGACTTTTGAGTGCGGATATAGAATAGATAAGGAGTGATGATAATAGCGGGCTATCTTCGGTGAGGAAGGTAGCCCGCTATTTTTGTTGATATCAGTCGGGCTGCTTTATTCGTGGGTGTTTCCGTCCGGGCTGAGGCGGCGTATAGTTTTCTTTATTTCGTTCTGCAAGTCCGGGTCGTCGGTTGAGATGTTTTGCAGGCCACTGATGATTTCCTGGCGGCGATAGTTTTCGTTAAACCATCCAAGTGTTTCGATGGCACTGAGGCGGAGTTGTTTGTCTCGTGTGTCATCAGCAATGAACTTCAGGAGAGGGTCGATGGCCGATGCGCTGGGGTGGTTGCGGAAGACCACGATGTCCAGGCGTTGGCGGCTGGGCTTGGCTGTCGGGTCTGCCAGTTCATCCAAGTCTCTTTGTTTGCCTTTGGCAGAATTGGTGATTTGTTTTTTCAGTTGTTCGACATAAGCGGCGTTGTAAAAGATTTTGTCTTTGATTTGCCGGTCTATTTCTGCCAGCAGGACTTCGGGTTCGAAAGCTGAGAGTCCTGATTGGATTTTGAACATCAGGCGTGTTTCGTGGTTGCGGCTGATGTAGGCTTGGATGAAAGCGGGTACCAGTTGTGGGTCGGCATTTTTTTCGATGTATTCGGCTGCAAAACGGCGGATTAGTTCATAGCTGTCGTTGATAGCGGCTTGCAAGACTTTTATGGCTTGCTCGGGATAGTTGAGGGCGAGCAGGCGCATGGCTTCGAGGCGTACAACAAAGTTGCCGGAGTGAAAATAGGTGTGTTCCAACAGCGATGGCATGTCCTTTTGTCCGCCTTTGGCCAGTTCGCGCAGGGCAAGGGCCTGCATGTCGGGCAGGGGATTCTTCGCCAGTTGTTTCTTCCAGAACTTCAGGTCGCCTTCTTTCAGGACGAGGGCTTGGTTTACGTCGAAGCCTGGCAAGGAGTTGTTGGCGAAGTGGAATGTCGGGTCTCCCATGATGTGGTTTTCGAGGAAGCACACGAGGCGGTTGAACTGTCCGATGCGCATGCCTGCTGCCAGCAGTCCCAGAAATTCGTCGGGCCACTTGTCTTGGATGGTGTTGACGGTGCCTCCTTGGGTGGCGATGGTTTTTCCGGAGTTGAAGAGGTAGGCCCCGGCTATGTAGTCTTTCTCGTAGAATGAGCCGTTGAAGCAGGCGTCAAACATGATGAAGCGTGCTTGTGGTTTCAGAGGGTGGATGTCTGTGGTATAGATGTCGAGCGTAAGGTTGAACAGCGAGTCTTCTTCTTGTTTGGCAGGGTCGAAGGCTTCTTCGCACCATTCGCGGGGCACTCCATAGGATTTCATATAGTAGTCGATGGCTGCTTCTTTTCCTTTCTTACGGGCCATGGAAGGTACTTTGCTGCGCAGGAAACGCTTGACATTCTCAATGCTGGGCTGGGCGGCGCTGACGTTCTCATATCCGTTGAGGTATTGGGTGTCGGGGGCGCCGTGGTGGTGGAAAAGCATGATGTCGAGACCTTTGCTTTGTACTTCGTTCAGATAGGTGTTCTTGATGGGAAATTCGGAATCGAATTCGAAGAACTTGACAGTACCTCCTGGTTGGAAGAGTTTGGGAAACTGTTCGCGCAGGGCTATTTGTTCGCCGGACCAGGCTAATGGGTCTTCCGAATTGTAGCCGTGGCCGCGTCCCATGCTAAGGTTGTCTACCACGTTAGAGGCATTGTCTCTTTTTTCTGCAACCACTTTTTGCAAGTAGTCGCGCAGGAGCTGGTATTTGTCTGTGCCTTCCAGCTCGAGGGGTTTGATGCGTGCCGAGTAGATGTCGGGAGAGAGGTATTGTTTGGAGTCGGCGCGCAGGGAGTAGTAGAAGTACAGTGGCTGGTCGGCGTCTTGTTTGAGGAAATCGAACTTCAGCCCGAAGTCGTCATAGTAGCGGTCGGAGGGGACACTCGATTCTTTCCAGTCGCGCTTTTGGTCCATCTTGAAGGCCGAGGTCAGGTGTTGCGCGTCGCGCAGCATGGGTATGGGTATGTCGCCCACCAGCACGCAGCCTTCCAGGGGCGTTTTGTCGGCATGGAGCTTCACCAGCCATTGCCGGATGTCTTCGGGCGATGCCCAGTTGTCTATCAGCAGGTAGGTGCCCAGCCCGTCGGCTTCGATGCTTTGTTTGTAGGCCGTCAGGGCGTCTTTGGCTTGTTCGTAACTGGTGGAATCCACTACGATGGCGAAGGTGGTAGGGGTCTTCACCACGGGGCGGATGACTTGTTGAGCTTGTGCTTGAAGGCTGATGCCTAAGGCAAGTAGTAGAATGGATAATGGTTGTTTCATATTCAATAGGTTATTTTTAGTGAGATTATTTTATGTCTTTCTTGTTCGATTGGTTCGAAAGGCTCGGTTCGATTGAGTCGAAAGGCTCGGTTCGATTGGCTCGAAAGGCTCGGTTCGGTTGAACCGAACAAAGTGTTACGGTTGTTCCAGTCGTCCGAGCGTCTGTATCAGTTCCTGTCGCAGTGCTTCGGGCTGCTGCGTTTGGAGCAGGGTGCGGCAGGTCTTTGCGATGTCTGTCCGGCGGACGGAGTGGATGAACCAACCCAACGCTTCGGCCAGGGCGACGCGTACTTCGGTGGGTGTGGCTTCATCTTGCAGCACCTGCAGGTATTGCTCTACGTAGGGGTGATACGGATTGTTGCGCAGCAGGCGGATGGCCGAGATACGCTTGTTCGGAGACAAGGACGGGTCGGAAATGCGTTGGTTGTTGCGCTTTACGCGGGCAAACTGGGCGGCGACACCTTTCAGGACGGCGGCCTTTTCTTCTGGTGCATCCAGCCGGTAGGTGGAGGCATAGTAGTTTTCTATGGCTTCCTGTACGGCACTTTGTGGGAAGAGGGGCAGCCCCGTGCTCAGCAGGTAGTTCACCCGTTGACGTTCGGTATCTTCGATGCATGCACGTATGTAGGGTTTCAGCAGCCGGCCGGTATCGCCAATCTCTCCGGCATAGTTGGCACTCTGCCGGGCCACCAGTTCGTAGGCATCTTCCAGACCTTCTGCCACCGCTTCTGTGAAGTCAGCGTTGTTGTATCGGCTTAGGAGTTTCAGCGCCTCCATGCGTACGGTGTTGAAAGGCGTGTGGCGAAATATGTGCAGCAACTGCTTGGAAAACTGACGGTCGGGGTCGGCATCGGCTATCATGCGCAAAGCCAGGCTCTGCACATCGGCATACGGAGCCTCAAGCAAGGTCTGCCAATAAGCAATGTCATCCTGGCGCAGCGTGATGTCTGTGCTCAGCGTACAGTCTTTTTCCAACGGAGAAAAACGTACCGTAGGATCACCCAGCAGGTGCCCTTCCAGCGTGGCTATCAGGCGGTTGTATTGCCCTACGCGTACGCCGTGCGACAGCAGTCCTATCATTTCGATGGTCCATCGGTCTTGCAGCACGTTGCGTGTATTGCCCTGGGTCACGGCGGTCGTGCCGTTGTTGAACAGATAGTAGGCTGCCAGGTAATCCGATTCGTGGAAAGAACCATTGTAGCAGGCGTCGAACATGACGAAGGTCGGCCGGGTTTCTTTCCCTCGCAAGTCGGCTGGGTTGATGTACATGTCGGCATAGCTTGTCGAGTCAGTTTGCCAGAAGGCATCGTCGTGCAGCTCTTTCCAGAATGGGGCAGTCAGGTGGTACTTATGGGTGAAGGCCAGAATCAGCGAGTCTTCGTTTTCACCTTCTTCCACGGCTTCGCGCACTTGGTGGTAGAGGGCGTTTTTGAACAAGGCATGACGCGAGCCGAACGAGTCTCCTACGGGTTCGTTGTTGATGAGCTGCTGAGTAGGCAGTCCGTGTTCGTGGAACATAAAGAGGTCTGCCTCCGGGCGTTGCAGTTCGTCGAAAAGGCTGTACTTCATGGCGTTGTCCATGCGGAAGTTCCAGTGCTTGAACGACGTGCTGTTGCGGAAGGCTAAGGGGAAGTTTTCGCGGTAAGCTTTTTCTTCGTCCATCCAGGCAACGAGGCAGTCGGAGTTGTAGGAACCTCCGTTGAAGGACACTACTTCATCCAGGCGGTTGGTCTTCTGTTGCTGCTTGAGGCGGGCGGCTTTCTCCAAGAAATCTGCAATGGCCTGGTATTTGTCTCCGCCCCAGGCTTCAGGATACTTGATTCGCGCTGAGTAGAACGTGGGATTCAATGTCTGCGGACTGTCTTCTGCCAGTTCGTAATAAAACAGGTGCGGAGCTACACTGTCCTGCCGGATGAACTTGAACTTCAGGTGCAGGTCATCGTAGAACCGGTCGCTGGGTACGGACGATTGCGGAAAGGGGAACGTCGTTTCGTTCATTTTGAAAGCGGTGGTCATGTGTTGTGCGTTGCGAATCATGGCCACGGGGATGTCTCCCACCAGCACAATGCCTTCCAAGGCAGGGGCCTGCCGATAGACTTTGGCAATGTCTGTTTTTACTTCATCCGGGTTCTTCCAGTCGCCTCGGACGATGTAGGCAGCCAAACCATCTTGTTGCACGGCATCTCTGTACTGCATGACGGCATTGCGCGTTGCACGGTATGTGGCGTTGTCTATGACGATGGCAAAAGCGGTTGGCTGTGTCTGCGTAGGTGTTTCTATGACTGTCTGTGCCTGGCTTCCTACGGACAGCAGCAGACACAGGGCAAGGAAAGCTATTTTCATCATGTTTATTCGTTTATCAGTCTGTAATAAGTTCGTTCTGCTTCCGTACGTACGGCAGGAGAAGCGTGTTTGTCTCGTTGTAGCCGACGGCATGCTTGGGCTATGTTTTGTCTTTTCCGCGACAGCCTGTACCATGCCAGTGCTTGCAGCATGGCTATTTTCAGCTCTTCTGATTCCTTCGGGTCTTGCAGGATGCGCAAGTAGTCTCCGACAGACCCGTGGATGGGATAGTTGCGCAGGGAACTGATGTAGAGTATCCGCCAGCGTTCTTTTTCTTGTTTGCCTATGATGGCATTGTCCGACGAGGTCCTTTGTTTATAGGCTGACAGCAGTTCTTGGCGGAATTTTTCTTTGTCTATGACGTAGGAGTGCTGCAAGACACTGTCGATGGCTTGTCGTACGGGTTGTTCGTCGAATACATAAAGAGCCAACTGTATGTTGAAGGCCAGGCGTACGGAGTGATGGTCTTCGATGTAGGCTTTTATGAGATGGGGGACGTAGTCGTTGCGGCCTACGGCTGCCATTTTGCGCACGGCGGTGCGGCGGATAAATTCGTTGGCGTCTGTGAGGGCGGGGATGAGTATGTCGCAGAAGTTTTCATCACCCAGTTTTTCCAGCAGTGCTAGACAGGTGTAACGGACCGTGGCCTGGGGAGAGGTCTGGAACTTCTGGCGCAAGAGCTGTGAGATGCCTGGGTATCCATGTCTGTACAGGCGATGTAGGGCCAGGTTTTGTACGTCGGCGTAGGGAGATGCCAGGAGGTCGAGCATTTCTTGTTCCTTGTAGGGGCGGTTGCACAGGTCGGTGCCGTCCACGTCAGGGGTGAAGGAGGTGAAGCGCAGGGTGGGGTCGCCGATGACGTGTGATTCCAGTATGTTGGTCAGTTGTGCCCACTGGCCCACGCGGGCTCCCATGCCGAGCAGTCCCAGCAGTTCGTTGGCTTGCTTGTCTTGCAAGACGTTGACGCTGTTGGCAAATGCCACGACGCTGCGGCCTTGTGAGAAGATGTATCGTCCGGCGATGTAGTCGTCTTCACGGAAATCTCCGTTGTAGCAGGCGTCGAAGATGACCATGCGCACGTTGGGGGCTATGCGGCTGATGTCTGTCAGTACGAGGCCTGTGCGGAGGTCGTCCAATGAGTCTTGGGCTGTTTGGGTTGGGTCGTTGTAGCGGGCGAACCAGGTGGAGTCCAGGCCATAGTCGGTGTCCAGTTGGCGGTAGGCTTTCCGGAGGCTTTCGGTGTCTTTCGTCCAGGTGCGGGCGTAGTATCGGCGGTCGGCCTGCATGGCGCGAATGTGTCCCTCTGTGTCGTGGGTGGATGGATTGCCGGACAGGTATTGGCGGTCGGGCGTGCCGTGTTCGTGGAAGATGGCCAGGTCGAGGTCTTCGCGCCGCAGCATGTGGCTTACTTCGTCTTTGGGATAGTCGTACATGTTGAAGCGCATGAAGCGGGCGCGGCCGTTGCGATCGAATATGCCCGGCATCTGCTCGCGTAGGGTGAAGGGCTCCATGATCCAGGCGGTCAGTGAGTTGGAGTAGGAGCCGTGGCCGGTGTAGGAGAAGAACTGGTCGAGGGCATTGGGCGTGCGGTGCTCGTGTACGGCTTTACGCAGGTAGCGGCTGATTTGCTCGTAGGGGTCTGTGCCGTCGGCCACGGGTTTGATGCGCCCTGTGTAGATGTCGCAACGGATGTGTTGGGGCGAGTGCACGTCGAGGTTGTAGTAGAAGAACTGCGGGTTGAGCGAGTCTTGCCCCAAGGGTTCGAACTCGAGGTGCAGGTCGTCGTAGAAACGGTCGCTGGGCACGGATGATTCGCGGCGGTCGACGGTTTCGTCCATCTTGAACGCCGAGGTCAGGTGTTGCGCCTTGCGTATCATAGGGATGGGGATGTCGCCCACGAAGACGGCTCCTTCCAGCCTGTTGCGGCGGTGCAGCTTGCAGATGAGGTTTTTCACTTCCTCCGGGCGTTGCCAGTTGTTGTAGATGATGTAGGTCGGCAGTTGTTCTTCGCCCAGCACGTCGCGATAGGCTTCCAGCTCTTCGCGGCAGTGTTGCCAGGTCTGCTCGTCGGTGAAGATGGCGAAGGTAGGGCTTTTGCCCTGGTTTTCCGGCCGGATGATGGTTTGTGCCGTGACGCCTAAGGCGAAGCATAGCAGGCCGACCGTTGTGATGGTTTTTACTACTTTCATGAAGATTGTTTGTATAATAAGTTATGGCTGTTGTAGCTTAGTATCTACAAATGTTGTAGCTTAGTATCTACGAATGTTGTAGATTAGTATCTACAAGTGTTGTAGATTACTATCTACGATTGTTGCAGATGGGTATCCGAGATTGTTTCGGAATCTCGGATACCCAAAAACTTGGTTCTTTAGAAGTTGCATCCCAGGCTGACGGACAGCACGCTGCGGTGGCTGAACCGGTCTTCCTGCGCATGGGTGTAGTCGAAGGCAGCCTTGGCGAAGAGATGCGTGTGGCTGTGTTCCTTGAGCTGCTGCGAATAGGTGGCACTCAGTCCCAGGCGGTAGTAGTCCGAGGTGAGGTAGAGCGCGTCGAGCGTCTCCATCTCCGTCACCGTCACGTAGTCGGCGTTCGAGCCTCCGTAGTGGTAGCCTCCGTTCAGGTTTTTGTTATACGCGGCATGGGCCTCCACCAGCAGGCGGCGGGTCAGCTTTTGCCCCAGCACGAAGTTCTTCTTGCCACAGGCTTCGACATACAGGTTCTCGTGGTTCTTGGTCGAGCGGGGCATCAGGTACGTGTCGTTTTGCTTCTCATAACGTCCTGCCAGGTCAACCCGCCAGTCATATTCCTCGCCTCTGGGGCGGATGATGGCGTAACGCACGTCGACTGCATTCGTCTCATACGTCGAACGCACGTTGTGATACAATGCTATCCATCCCGTCATCGCTTCGCTGTTGTCGCGCTGGCTGATGTACTGTATGCCGTCGATGTGCCGGTAGGTGTAGCCCAGGCGGAAGGAGTGCGACGTACGTTCCCCGCGTTCGATGAGGCTCACGGCTGCCTGCACGGTCTGGTCGTTGACGGCCGCATCTTTCTTGGGCGATGTGTAGGACACCTCGACATTCTCCACCTTCATCGTGTAGCTGCCCTCCAGCAGCAGGTCGACCGTAGGGCAGGAGAAGCCGTATTGCACCGCTGCCCCCACCTTGTCGCCGTGGTAGTTCGTGGTGCGTCCCGAGCCGATGCCGGCCACCGCCACGCCGAGGCCATACAACTCGTAATAGTCCTGGTCAGTGTAAGAGTCGCTGTTGCTCATGCGCGAGTCTTCCTTGATGGAGGCATATATGAAGTTTGCGCCCACTCGGTGGCGTGGGTTGATGGCGTAGGTCACGCCGGGTTTCAGCTCCAAATTGTAGAAGCGGGTGTCCACGCGCGGGTCACGCTGCTTGGCGGCCAATGACGCCTGGTATGTCCCTTCTATTCCAAAGGCCACGCGGTTCCAATACAACGGCGTGGCAGCCCGGAAGCTCAGGTCGTAATACTGGTTGCGCCAGTCGCTCAGATACTTGTCCGCCACGTAGTAAGGCATGCCGCGGAAGGGGTCGGTGATGGAAGCGTTGTAGCCCGCATCCCACTTGTTTTCTTGCCTGAAGCTGAAAGCGCCCCACACGTAGGCGTCGTCCAAGTTCAGGAAACCCTCGCTGCTCACGCCGATGCTCTGCTCGTCCGCCCCCTCTTGCGGGCGGGCAAAGTTGCCGCCCGTCCGTTGGTAGTTCAGTTTCACGTCCGAGTAATTGTCTGTGTTGTCGAACACCGTGCCGGCCGCATTTTGCGACTGGAACCACAGCCGTTGTTCCTTCAACCATTCCATGCCGGCCGGCGTCCAGCCTTGGGCTATGGCCTGCGTGCTGCATCCGGCGCAGACGATGGCGCAGGCCAGCAGCTTCTTCGTTATCTTGTTCATCATTCGTATCATGTTATTCTTTATTGTTTGGGTCATCTCCTTCGGTTATTGCAATGTATGGTTCCAGGCAGGCATTCCTGTGTCGTACCGGCGGATCATCGGCACCACTCCACCCTCGAAGTCGTCCGTGCTGTTGTTCGTGTCTTGGAACATCAACGCTCCCACGGCGTTGTACATATATTCGCCGTTCTCGTCCGTCAGGGGCTTCCGCGCCACGCTCAGCCCGCAGTAGGTCGAACCGACGTAGGTCATTCCGGCATCCAAGGCGGCGGGTACGCGCTTGGCGTTGACGGCCGTGGCGTTATCTATGCACTCCACGGCATCCAGCACGTAGCTGATGGGTATCTTGGCATAATAGGTCGAACTGTTCGGCTTGCTCAGGTCGGTCGTCTTCAAGTTCGGGTCGTTCACGGGGTCGTAGTTATCGCCTTCGGGGACGCGGAAGATGACGATGGCGGGGCCGAACACCGATGTCAGGTACTGCGGGATGCTGCCCATACTTGCCAGACCGTTGTAGAAGATGTGTATCATGTCCACTGCCGGCTGGTCCGGATAAGTGGCGTTGTTCATGTTGAACTCAAATTCCGAGATGCTGCCGTCGATGGGCGAGTTCGGGTTGTATATCTCCAACTGGTGGTTGGCGGCGAACTGCGAGATGACGCACGATTCGCCCGGCTCCAGCGGATAGTCTGTCCCGTTGCCGGGAATACGCCAGACACGTTCGGCATAGGCATAATTGTTGCCGTCGCTTTCGGGCCAGACGGGCAGGGTGGTGGAAGACTTGCCCGGGACCAGGTTGGCGAAGTAAACCCCGTCCAAGTATTGCGTCTGGGCAGAGTTGTTGTATATCTCATAGAATTGGTCGCGGAAGTAAACTCCGTTCGTGGGCGTTCGGCTGCCGGCATAATAGATTTCCTTCAGCACCAACGGGCTGACCTTCAACCCTTGGACGGTGATGTCCAAGGACGTGTCGTCTTGGAGGATGGCTTGGTTCACGACATTGCCGTTGACGTAATACTCGTCGCCCTCTGTGTCGAATACGGTGCCTGACACGGTGACGGTATAGATGCCGGGGATAAGGCCTTCTATCGTTACGCTTTCCGTGCCGTTACACTCTTCGCTGATGTGCAGGTTCTCATCGTAGTTGTCGAACTTCACAACGAAGTCTTGCGTCGATGCCACGTTTTCCACGGCCAAGGTCAGGGTGACGTTTGCCCGAATGGACGCCACCGTGTCTGCCTGGTTGGCATCCCTGAAGTCTTCACAAGCGCTGGAGGCCACCATCCATGCGGTAACCAACAGCCATTTCATATATTTGTTCATGTCGTTTCTGCGTAGTTAAAGGGTTAGTGACAGTTCCAGTCCGAAAAAGAAGCGGTTGTTCAGCGTCGTAAAGTCGCCGGGGTTGCGTTTCGACTCGCGGCGCGGGTAGCTCCGGAACATGTTGTTGGCGAAGAAGGAGACGCGGAAGTTGTCGCTGATTTCTTTCGTCACGTTAATGTTGAAGTTGAAATAGGGCGAGTAGGACTCTTTGATGCCTGCATTGTGGCTGACGTTGCGCAGCAGGTAGTCGTAGCCGGCCTCGGACACTTCGTCGCGTGTGGTGAACTGTCCAGGTTCGAACATGTGGACAGAGGCGTCTTGTACAGAGAGGTAACCCAGTGGTATGGAGTCGTTGCCATACGTCGTCCAGTTGGCTTCTTGCCAGACGGCTTGCGCGGACAGGGTGACTACGAATCCGATGCTGGGGATGTTGTGTGTGGCGCGTAGGGTCGTGGCAAACTGCTGGTCGTGCCGTTTGGAACTGCCCGGGGCATAGATGGCCACGTCGGTGCGCCCCTCGGCGGCACTGCCACTCTCGTCGTAGAATACGTAGCTGTTGTTCCAACTTTCGGTGCGCATCCAGGCTCCGGTCAGGCTGAAGGCGGTGCGGATGGCGTCGATGCGTCCCAAGTCGAGGTCGAACTCAATGCCCCGGTTGGTGATGAAGCGGTTGTTGCCCGGCTTGTAATAGTCGGCCAATACGGGATAGCTGCCGGACAGAACCAACTGGTTGTCTTCATTGCGTTCGTACACGTCGTAGTTCACAGGGCGGAAAGTCGTGAAGTCCTGCCCCAGCGAATAGCCGTTCTTTAGCTTTTCCTGATAGGCGGTGACCCCCAGGCGCATCTGCCCCCAGCGGAGGTCGAAGCCCACCTCGGCCTTGTGGTTCTTGGCTATCTTCAGGTCGCGGTTCTGCACGTCGAATACTCGGGTGGTTGTGATGAGCAGGCGTTCGTCTTCGGGGATGGCTTCGTTGGCCAGTTCGTTGAGGTTGGCATATTCAAAGTAGGCTTTCTCCGGATAAAGATAAAGCAGGGTAGGCATCTTGGCCGTGATACCGTAGCCTCCGCGGATGGTCAGGTGGTGTGGAATGATGTCGAACGAGGCATTGGCGCGGGGCGAAAAGGCTCCTCCGGCCACGGACACGTGGTCGTAGCGCACGCCGGCTTGCAGGGTGAAGTTGCGCTCGCCTATTTGCCAGTTGAAATTCTCTTCCGCAAAGGCGCCCACTTGGTTGATGAAAGGGATGTCCTTGTAGGCGCGGGGACGGAAGCTGGCGTTCTTCTGGTTCAGGTTGCGGTAGGGCGGCGTGTTGGGCGAGAAGGTTTTGCCGTCGCCCCGGTTGCCGTCGCTCTTGAAGTCTGCGCCGAAGAGGATGCGGTTGTAGATATTGCCCGAGCGTTTGAAGAGGTTGGCCGTCAGTTTGGCGTAGATGTTGATTTCCTTGCTGTCGATGTCGTAACGGCCCTTGTAGCTGGCGGGCAGGTATTGGGCGTAGTGTTGGGCGTCGGCGTCGCCGAAGTGGGTAATTTCATTGCCGTCGGCATCGTAGAGGTGTTGCCCGGCCGTGTTGGACAGGATGGCTCCGTCGGTGGTGGTCATCGAGTAGTAGGAGTTGGCCTGTGAGTAGACTTGCTCGTAGAAACTGCTCTTGTCCGTATAGGTGGCCGAGGCGACGTAGCGCAGGTTCTGCAACCAGCCGTGGTTGATGTTCCAAGTGCCGTTGGTGTTGAAGGTAAATCCGGCATCGCGTCCGTCCGAGGCGGTCTGCGTGCGCTCGTCGTCGGGATTGCGGTCGCGGGTGTCCTTACCGTAGGTGAAGTCCAACGAAGTGTTGCTGCGCAGCTTGTTGTTGAAGAATACGTTCGAATAGAGCACACGGGCGGTGGCACGTTGGTAGTGCTGGTAGGAGGCACGCGGGTCGTTAATGTTGTAGGCGTAGTCGGCGCTGACGTTCAGCGCGCCCTTGCGTCCGCCCAGGTCGAAGCCGGTGCCCATGGATGCCTGGTAGACGTTGGGATTGGCTTTGGCCTTGATGCGCAGAGGCTCACGTCCGGCTTTGGTACGGATGATGACGGCGCCCGAGGTCAGGTCGCCGTATTCCACCGAGGGTATGCCGCGGATAACTTCCACAGATTCGATGTTTTCCGTCGAGATGCTGCGCACGTCGGTGCCGCCGCTGGGCGAAGCTCCTCCCGCCAATGCGGATGCCGAACCGGCCACGGTGGGGTTCAACGACGAGAGGTTAGCGTTGTTCGAGATGGGTGCCCCGTCGCGGATGATGGCAGTGCCCAGCCCGTTCAGGTCTTCGTTGGCGGTGACGGAACTGACTTGGCGGATGTTGATTTGCTGCGCCGAGTTCAGGCTGGGATTGGTAGACAGACCGCCGGGCAGCAGTGACATCAGGTCGCTCAGGCTTGTCGCTTGCAGGTGGTCCATGGCAGTGCGTGAGATAGAGGACGAAGTGGCCTTGCCTGCCTCGTTCGAGGTAGCCGTCACTACAATCTCTTTAATCTTAAAGTTTTCGTCATGCAGACTGAAGTCCAGGCGCATGTCTTGCGTCACGTTCACTAAGGTGTCGATGGGCAGTTTGCCCAGATAAGTTACCCTCATGCGGGCTTTGCCGAGGGGAATGTTGCTCAGCGAGTAATGTCCGTTGGCGTCTGTGGTGGTACCGATGGCATAATCGGGGAAGGCGACAGAGACGAAGTCCAGCGGAGTGTTGCCCCGCTGCTCGGCGTCATACACCGTGCCATGCACCTTTACGTTGCTAGGCGATTGGGCTTGGAGTTGTACAGCAGCCAGGCCGAGCAAGCAGAAGCAGAGGCTTGTCTTTTTTGCGACTGAAACGATCTTTTTTAACATCATATTTACTTGTTAGGGTTAATCAGCGTGAAATAAAAATACCTATTTGTTAGTATCCTTTCTCTTTCTTTTTGCTTATTTGATGTGTATAAACAATGCGTTAAGCTTAGGTAAAATTTTATTTCGATTGCAAATATATCAATTGCCTGATGAAAGTGCAAGCAAATTGTTACTTTTTATAGGCTGTTTTCGGCGAAACTTTCTTTAAGCTTTGTCAGAAGGCGTGTAGAGCCGTTTTGAGATTTTGCTTGCGGTGTGGAAAAATGAAGGTGGAGGAGAAAGAAGGAAAAATACGTGCAGAAAGGAGACGGGAAAAAGTTGCCGGACGGAAGTGGTGTGGTCGGGAGAAAGGAATGGCGAAAGATACCTACTCATGGGGATGCAGTCGGCAGATGCAAAAACGGCTGCTTCAGCATTCAACTGGAGCAGCCGTTTCTGGTTCTTTTCTGTTTTTCTATCATGTCCGGCTCGTTGTCCGGAGAAAGCATGGCTCTTCTTCGGAAAAAGGGCGGCTCTTCCTCGGAGAAGGCAAGGCTCTGCGAAAGAAAGGCAATCGGCCTCCTTTCCCGCGAAACGCATCCTCTGTGGGGGCCGGTTTCAGCTTACTTCTTTTCCTCCTCCTGTTTGTGGCGAGGTTCCTTTTTGGCCAGCATGATGATGTTGTAGACATATTCCGACATCCATGCCTCGGAATAGCCTAAGCGCTCTTTGTATTGGCGCACTGCCATGGCCGTCTTGTGCACGTCGTCTTTCTTCCAGACGGTTTTCGTGCACACATCGTGCATGGTCTTCTGTATCATGGTGCGCAAGGCTCCTTTGAAGACGGAGGGGATGCGGAATTTCCACTGCATCAGGTTACCCATCAGCATGATAAGGTCGTTAGAGAACCCCTGGTACATGAAGAGGTACGACTGTACGTCGTTCTGCGTGCGGCAGTGTTTCTTTACCGATGTGTCTATTTCTTTGAAGAAATCCTCGCTGATGCCGTAGTCGTTTATCAACATCTTGCGCGAAGCAGACTTTTCGGCCAGGCCCAGCCGTCCTCCTTGAGTCGGAATCTTGAACAAGCGCTTGAAATTGGCCACGTCCGGGATAAAGCGGATGTTGGTGATGCCCAGGTTGACAGCTATTACAGACTGGAAATACACGCGTGTCAGCGAGATAAAGTCTTCCACGCCTTTGGCGGAAGCTTGTTCTTTGTTTTTGTTGAATAATCTGGCTATGATACCCATAACGGTTTGCTATACATTAATAATATGGATGATGTGAAACGGGCTTCTTCTTAGTCGGCAGAGCCGTTTACGTGTGCAAAAATAAGTCATTTTTTGCAATCTTGCCACAAGACGTCTATCTTTTCAGCCGGAAATAAAATTTATGTCCTTCGAAAACCAGTTCGATGATACCATAGCGCACCAGTTTGGCCAGCAAGTGTTCGGCTGCCCGCCTCGGGAGATGGGCTAAGCGGCAGTATCGATTCAACGACAAGTTATCATGCTCTTCCAGCAACTTCAGCAACGACTGTTCCCGCTCGGTAAACGTTGTCAGCTCTCCGTCCGGGTTTCCATTCTGCTGCCAGATGCGCAAGTGGATAGGGGTAGCAAGGATGTTCTCATCCGCTATGCGGATATAAGCCCATTTCCGTCCTTCCTCGTCGATGGCATAGACGGGCTTTTGCCGGTTTTCTTTGACGTCGACCAGCAATATGCTTCTTCCTTCCACCTGGTACGTCTGCATTTCACACACTGCTTTCGGGATACAATACATCTGCGCGGCTGCTTCAATCATATATTCTTCTTCGGCCGAGCGTACTCCCGCAATCTTGCCATTGTCTTTCACACCTATCAGCAAGCGTCCCCCGCTGGTATTGGCAAATGCCGATAACGTCTTTGCAATCTTGCGTGCATCCGAAATCTCGAATTTGAAATCCTGCTGTTGGTGTTCTCCTTCAGCTATCAGTGCATGTATGTAATCAGTATTTGTAGTCGATTTCATGGCTGCAAAAGTAGGTAAAAAACAGGGAAATGCTTATTTTCCCTAAAAAAAGCCGTCGCTTTTCAAAAAAAATATCCTTTTTCTGCATTTATTTCAGGAAAGACTGTATTTTTGCCATGCATTATAAATGAAGTAATACAAAAGGATTATGAAAGAACTGATTGAAAAAGTTGCAGCATTGTATGCTGATTTTGAGAAAGACGCCAAGGCTCAGTTGGAAAATGGGAACAAAGCTGCCGGCACTCGTGCCCGCAAGGCATCGTTGGAAATTGAGAAAACGATGAAAGAGTTCCGCAAAGCATCCTTGGAAGCGTCTAAGCAGTAAACCAGACATAGCTCTGATTCGTGTGTAAAAAAGACTGCCGTCAGGTAGTCTTTTTTTGTCCCATTCTTCCTCCTATGAACGAAAAGGTTTTAAGTAAACTGAAGATATTGGCAGAGTCGGCCAAGTATGATGTGTCGTGCTCTTCCAGTGGCACTGTGCGCCGCAACAAGGCCGGCATGCTGGGCAACACGGTAGGAGGGTGGGGCATCTGCCACAGCTTTGCGGACGACGGGCGCTGCATCTCGCTATTGAAAATCATGCTGACCAACTATTGTATCTACGATTGTGCCTATTGTATCAACCGCCGGACGAACGACATCCCGCGTGCCACCTTTTCGGTCAGCGAGTTGGTGGAGCTGACCATGGAGTTCTATCGGCGTAACTACATCGAGGGGCTTTTCGTGAGCAGCGGAGTGGTGCGCGATGCCGATTATACGATGGAGCGTCTGGTGCGTGTTGCCAAAGACTTGCGTACCGTGCATCGTTTCAACGGATACATTCATCTGAAGAGCATTCCCGGAGCCAGCCGGGAACTGGTAAACGAAGCGGGGCTTTATGCCGACCGCATGAGCGTGAATATAGAAATTCCCACAGAAGAAAACCTGAAACGCTTGGCTCCCGAGAAAGACCATCAGAGCGTGTTCGCTCCCATGCGCTATATCCAGCAAGGAGTCTTGCAAAGTGCGGAAGAACGCAAGCATTTTCGTCATGCTCCCCGTTTTGTACCTGCCGGGCAAAGCACGCAGATGATAGTCGGTGCCACGTCCGAGACCGACCAGGACATCCTGCAACTCTCGTCCGCACTCTATCGGCGTTCCACCATGAAGCGCGTTTACTATTCCGGCTATATCCCTGTCAATGCTTACGACACACGCCTGCCTGCCCTGAAACAACCTCCCTTGGTGCGTGAGAACCGCTTGTACCAGGCAGACTGGCTTTTGCGTTATTATCACTTCACGGTAGATGAAATCGTAGATAGTGCACATCCCAATCTGAGCTTGGACTTCGATCCCAAATTAGGCTGGGCGTTGCGTCATCCTGAATATTTCCCGGTAGACGTCAATACGGCGGACTACGAGATGTTGCTTCGGGTGCCGGGCATCGGTGTCAAGTCTGCTCGTCTCATTGTGGCCTCACGCCGTTTCTCCCGCTTGGGCACCTATCAATTGAAGCAGATGGGAGTTGTCTTGAAACGGGCACGCTATTTCATTACTTGTCGAGAATTGCCAGTGCAGACCATCCATGAGCTGACACCACAAGGGATTGTCCAGCTCCTTGCACCAAAGAAAAAGAAATCGGAAGATGAACGTCAATTGTGTTTTGATTTTTCAGAATGACAGCATTTCGTTTCGATAATACATTGGAAGGGCTGCTGACGGCAGTCTTCGAAGCCTATGCCCGCCACACCTTTCCCGACATTCTCGTGCCGGAAGGGGCGGTGCTTCCTTTGTTTTGCGAAGAGCTTCTGACTGTCGTCACTGATGAAGCCAAGGCTTCCCGTGTATGGCAAGGTCTGGGCCGCAAGTTGTCATCGACAGCCATGCGCTGCGTAGCCGGCTGTTGGTTGGCCGAAGAAGTGGATACGCCCATCGTCCTGTTCCGCTTCATCCGCAAGGTCATCGACACTTCCCGCAGCATAGAGACAGACTTTGGCGATGCCGACGTGTTGGCCTTTACCCGCATGTGGCAGCGTGTAGAGCGTGAACGGACACGCTTGTTGCAATTCATCCGTTTCCAGAAAGCGGCCGACGGCGTTTATTTTGCTGCCGTAGAGCCGGAGAAGAATGCTCTTCCGCTTATCGTGTCTCATTTTCGCGACCGCTTTGCCGACCAGCCTTGGGTGATTTACGACGTAGGACGGACTTATGGCTTTTACTATGACCGGAAAGAAGTCCGGCGCATCACGTTTGACGAATCTGACGGATTGCCTCGTCATCTGGTGGACGGTAAACTGGACAGTGCTCTGATGGCCGAAGACGAGCGGTTATTCCAGTCGTTGTGGAAAACCTACTTTAAAGCCATTTGCATCCGCGAGCGGGCCAATCCACGCAAGCAACGTGCCGATATGCCTGTGCGTTATTGGAAATTTTTGACAGAGAAACAAGGAGACTGATGCTTGTAGTGCCTTTCACCGGAAGAAAGTTTCAGCTTCGTACCAAATTCGTACCAAGTTCGTATTTGTTTCGAATCTAAAGAGACGAATAAAGTACGAAGAAAGCCTAATTTTGGGGCGGCCTGTGTCCGCCTGTTTTTTAATGATAACAATGGAAATAGAACAACACCCTCTTGTACCTTTTTTGCCTGCCCATGCACGTTTGCTGATGCTGGGCAGCTTCCCACCTCAGCGCAAACGTTGGTCGATGGATTTTTATTACCCGAATTGGAACAATGACATGTGGCGTATCGTTGGTTTATTATTTTTTGCAGATAAAGATTATTTTGTAGACGCAGGGCGCAAGGCTTTCTGCAAAGAGCGTCTGGAAGCCTTTCTGCAAGAAAAAGGCATTGCCTTGTATGACACGGCTTCGGCTGTCCGTCGCTTGCAGGACAATGCGTCTGACAAGTTCTTGGAAGTTGTCACGCCTACCGATGTGGCATCGCTTTTACGGCGTCTGCCCCTTTGTCGGGCGATAGTCACGACGGGCGAAAAGGCTACCGAAACTCTCTGTACGCAGTTCTCGCTGGAAAAGCCCAAAGTAGGAGATTTTGTCGGGTTTGCTTTCGATGGACGTCCCTTGCGTCTCTATCGTATGCCTTCGTCTTCGCGTGCCTATCCTTTGTCTTTAGATAAAAAAGCGGCCGCTTATCGTGTCATGTATCGTGAATTAGGCCTGTTATAAATCTTCGGCCTGCCGGTTTTCGGCAAAAAAAGCGGTAAAAGCCTTGCGGATTTAAAACTTTGCATTACCTTTGCAGCCGCAAATACGGGAGTAGCTCAGTTGGTAGAGCACCGGTCTCCAAAACCGGGTGTCGGGAGTTCGAGCCTCTCCTCCCGTGCTGTCAAAAGCCGCCATAAATCATGATTTATGGCGGCTTTTTGATTTATGTCCCGTTGGGGGTGGGCAAGGGTTGGTTAACTTCAGTCTGTTTTCCGTGATTCTTTGGTGATTTTGCAAAATAGGGCAGTTCTTCGGCATAGCTGGTCTTTTAAGGATTTATAACGTAACTTTCTGTTCTTTTTTTATTGAGGGATTCTTGTTAGTAAAACATTTTTGCGTATTTTTGCGGAAACTTCTGGAAGAGAAGGTTAGAAAAACAAAACAAACGAACACCTATTTTATATAGAGGAATGAGACAATATGCATGGATAATATGCTGTATGTGTTTTTTCCTGCCTGCTAAGGCACAACAAGCAGCAGTGAAAACCAATCTTTTGTATGATGCCACTGCCACCGTTAATCTGGGGGTGGAGTTCGGTGTGGCACCCCGATGGACAATTGATTTGTCGGGTAATTTGAACGCATGGAATTTTAGTGAAAACAAGAAATGGAGGCATTGGTTGGTGCAGCCCGAGGTACGTTATTGGCTGTGCGAACGCTTCAATGGAAGCTTTCTGGGGGCACATGTCCTGGGAGGCGTCTATAATGTGGGCAACGTGAATGCCGATTTCAAACTGCTGGGCACGGATTTCGGCCAGTTGAAAGACCACCGTTTCGAAGGATGGATGGCCGGAGTGGGCTTGGCATATGGTTACCACTGGATGCTGAGCAGGCATTGGAGTCTGGAAGCGGAAATAGGCATAGGCTATATTTATACGCAGTCTGACAAGTATGAATGTCCGCGTTGTGGTGACAAGTTGGAGGATGATAAGCCTCACCATTATTTTGGCCCGACAAAGGCTGCCATCAACTTGATTTATGTGTTCTAATCATTAGCGGGGAGATTTGAGATATGAAGACTTTGCTTTCTATACTGGCTTTTCTTGGATTACACATTATTTATATAATACCGGGGCAGGTATGTGCACAGGCGTTGCAGAGCGGTGCACGTGTCAGCCGGATTGATATCGACCGTGTGCGCGACAGTGTGGTGGTGAGCATGGATATCGTGTTGGACAGCATGGAGGTACGCTCCAACCGTTCGGTTGTGTTACAGCCGTTGCTGGTTGCCACGGCGGGCAAGCAATGGTTGCCTGCTGTTGAGGTGATGGGGCGTCGCCGCCACTTGTACTACGAGCGGAACGGCGAGCTGACTTATGCTGACAATCCGTTGCACGTGGTGAAAAAAGATAAAGACGGCGGACAGACGGTGGCTTATCGCACGGCATTGCTCTATAAACCGTGGATGGATCAGGCCAAACTGACTGTCAGCGAAGACTTGTGTGGTTGCGGACAGGTGCAGAACATGCGGCAAGAACCTGTGGCGCAGGCCGATGTGGCTTTCCGACCGCACTTGGCCTATGTCACTCCGGAAGCGGAAACGCAGAAGGAACGCGCCTTGCAGGGGACTGCCTACCTGGATTTCCCCGTCAACCGGACAGAGATTTATCCGGACTATCGTCGCAATCCTGCCGAACTGGCCAAAATCCATGCTTCAATAGATACGGTACGTAACGACCCGGATGTGCGGGTGACTGCTTTCGACCTGAAAGGTTATGCTTCGCCCGAAGGGACGTATGCGCTGAATACGCGTCTGGCAAAAGGGCGCACCAAGGCCTTGCAGCGTTACGTGACCGACCGCTATGCGCTGTCTGACACTTTGTTCCACCTGGATTATGAGCCGGAGAACTGGGAAGGCCTGCGCGACTATGTGCAGCAGACCGGTTTGCAAAATAAAGACGAGATATTGGCATTGATAGGCAGCTCGGAAGAACCGGATGCCAAGGAAGCCCGTCTGCGCCGCGAGCATCCACAGGCGTACGCCCAGTTGTTGCGCGAGTGTTATCCAGGCTTGCGTCGTACGAATTACGTCATACACTACGTTGTGCGCGGTTTTAATGTGGAAGAGGCCAAACGGGTCATCCGCACGCGCCCCCAGAACTTGAGTTTGCAGGAGATGTTTGCTGTGGCGCAGACCTACGAGCCTGGCAGCCGTGAGTTCAATCAAGTGTTCGACGTGGCGGTGCGTCTTTATCCCGACGAGCCGGTGGCCAACCTGAATGCGGCCAATGCCCTGTTGGAAGCCGGCTTGGTCGAACAAGCGCTTCCGTTCTTGCGGAAGGCAGGCGACAGCCCGGAGGCGCAGAATGCGCGTGGCGTGGCTCTCATCCTGCAAGGGCGTTATGACGAAGCGCAACCTTTGCTGCTGGAGGCTGCCGAAGCGGGACTGGAGGCTGCCGGGGCGAACGCCCGGATTCTTTGATTGTATGTCGGCAGGACAGGCATTGTCCTGTCTGCTGCATGAAAATAGATTCGCTCTTTGACTTAGTGGGAAAACGGGAAATAATGTGTAACTTTGCCGGAGATTACAAACCTGATAAACAGCAAAGTTAATATGAATACGGATGTAAACCTGTACGTGGAGCGTGATGCCTTGTTGCGGCAACTGCTGGAGGTGGACGACATCAGTGTGATTAAGAAAGTACAGAGCGCTTTGAAGCGTGCATTGTCGACGGTGAAGGAAACGGCTGCCCCCAAAGAGGGAGAAGTGGAGTATATCACTAAAGAAGAGCAGGAGGAAATGTTGCTCGATGCGTTTACGGAGATGTTCCGGGCACGGAAGGAAGGAATAAAACGTAAAACCCTGCAAGAAGTTATCGATGAATTATAGTATTATAGCCGAACCAGGGTTTTTGCAAGATGTGAAACGACTTTCTAAGAAGTATAAGTCATTGAAGCAAGATTTGGTGCAGTTACAAACAGATTTGTTAGCTAACCCAACTACAGGTGTCGACCTAGGTAACGGGGTGCACAAAGTGCGCATGTCTATTGCCAGCAAAAACCGTGGCAAGAGCCATGGTGCGCGTGTCATCACTTATGTGTATGAAAGAGATGAAGAGCACGGAGTCATCACCCTGTGGCCATCTATGACAAGGCTGAACGCGAGTCTTTGCCTGCTGCCCGCATAGCCGAGTTGTTGGCCTTGGCCAAGGAAAGGGCTGGCATCGCCGACGAATAGAATTGCAGACACGCGCAGACATTATTTCCCGTCCTCCCCTCCACGTATGGCAGCGTGGGCGGGAGGACGTTGTTTTTCCCACGCACGGCGGAAGGAGAAAAGGAAGCGATTTTTAAAACAAGATATAAGGCAAAACAAACAAATTATTAATAATTGAGAGTATGAAAAAAGTTAAGTTTTTAGCAATGATGCTGGCGGCTGGTATGTTCGCAGCATGTAGCGATGCGCTGGAAGATTCCGGCATGGACAATGGCGGGGGCAACAATACTCCTGCTACGGGAGAGGGTTATGTGAAAGTGGCTATTAATATGCCAACGACAAATGGAGCTGTTACGAAAGCTGACGATTCTAACATTCTGGATGATGGATTAGAGGATGAGTATGCTGTAAGTAGTGGAATCATTGTTTTCTTTAAGGATGCTAAAGGTGCTCAGGGGGCAGAGCCTACTGATCCTGATGCAAATGCCAAATTTGTAAAGGCTTATACTCTGGAAGGCTTAACACAACAGGATGACCAGACAGATGATCAGATATCTACTCGTGTGACATCAACAACGGAAGCTCCGTTAGTAGAGGATGATGAACAACTATACGCTCTTGTTATTTTGAATCCTAATGTGGCTGTTGTATCTGTAAATCAGACAACGGGTGTGTTGACCGTTGGAGGGACTAATTTAGCGGTTGGTACTTCTACTTTGGCCACTTTACAGAGCAAGCTTCAAAACCAAACTTTAACGGACTATACAGGTGCAAATTATAATGCTTTTATGATGGTTAATGCGCCTTTGTCTACTCTTGCCGGGAATGTAGATTTGACCGATGCTAAAGCAAAAACTTTAGTGCCCGTAACGGTTTATGAAACAGAAGAGGCTGCTGAAGCTGACACTGATCCAGCCCGTATCTATGTAGAACGCATAGTAGCGAAGGTCACATTGACAGGTTTTACTTACAACAACAGTGAATATACCAAAGTTGCCACGGTGAGCACGAGCGTTCCGGATGGCGATGATGAAAGTGTCTATAATGGAGATGTCATTGAACTTACGGGCTGGACATTGAATGTAACGAATAACTCGACGAAATTGGTACGTGACGTTACAGGATTCTCTTCTACTGACTGGCTGAATACAGCCAATAGTAATAACGCTTCCCGCTTTGTAGGAACAAATACTATTGCAATGGCAGGTAATAAGACCTATTACCGTATATATTGGGCCATAGATGGGAATTATACGGGCGATAATACCACGGTTGCAACTGATTTTACGACTTATACCAATACTAATCAGCCTGCCACTTGGGAAGAAGATGCCGAGCATGATGCGGAAAGCCATCCGTTGTATTGCTTGGAAAATACGATGGATTACAATCAGCAAGTTGAGAATCGTACAACAAGTGTATTGCTGAAAACAGAATATAGAGTTAAGTTCTATGATAATGAAACTCCGAGCGCTCGTGATTTCTTTATTTGTGGAACAGCTCCAATCAAGTATCCTGTTAATGATATTACTGTTCCAAGTTCGGATCCAGCACAAACAATAAAAGGTATAGCTAATCATGTAAAGGAAACTGCTTTTGGTAGCACTTCTGCTCCAGATTTGCAATTGAAAGATGATGCTGATGGCGGAATTTATGAAAGTGCTGCTGAAATGAAAGATTTGTTTAAGATAAGTGAATCCACAGAACTTACGGATGAACAGGCTGAGACAATCTGGAACGCAATAGGTACCATCAAGTATTACAAAAGTGGGGTAAGCTATTACTATGCTGCTTTGATTAGGCATTTCAATGATACGGAAGCTGTCTGGAATACGGGTGATACACATTCGTTGAACCATCTGGGACGTTATGGCGTGGTACGCAACAACTGGTACGAAATCAATGTCCAAAGCATCAGTGGACCCGGTGATCCCGAAATCGTTACTCCGGGTGATGAATCCGACGATGACACCGAAGGCTACATTCGTGCCGAAATCAACGTCCTCTCTTGGGCTAAGCGTCAGCAGGGCGTAGACCTTTAAACGAACAGTAAAACAAAACAAACAAACAGTTTCTTCCGTACCGTCCGTTTGACAGACCGTAGGGGTAACGGGTGGCAGTGTCCCACCTATCCGGGTGGTGGACTCCCACCTATGCTATGCGGCAGTTCGCCTCCTTAGTATGCGGCAGTTCGCCTCCTTGGTATGCGGCGGTTTGCCTCCTTAGGATACAGCAGTTTGCCAAGTCCGGCTTTGGCAGCTTGCCAAGTCTGGCTTTGGCGGTTTGCCAAGCGGGCGGTGCTTCCGGAAGAATATTTATCAATGCGATGAAAATGAGTGTGACCCTACATAGATTTTGTGCGGCCGTGGGCCTGGTCTGCCTGTTGGCCTCGTGTTCCGACTGGATTTACGAGAACCGGGACGGTTGCGAGCATGGCATCTGGCTTTCCTTCAAGTATGACTATAACCTGCAACGTGCCGACATGATGGAGCATGTGGGCAGCGTGGGCGTGTTTGTCTACGACGAGCAAGGGCGGTTTGTCACCTCCTACATCGACCCCGACATCCGCCGCACGCAGCCTTACCGCATGTACATCGACCTGCCCGAAGGCAACTACCAGTTCCTGGCGTTGGCGCAGCAGCGTTCGTTCGAGAGCGTGCAGGCCGGCCCGGGCGCCAACTTCGTGTGGGAAACGCCGGTGGCGGGCGACGCGATGGACGACTTCGCCGTGTCGCTGGAAGCTGATGAAGTGGACGCCGGATGGGCCGTGGTGCAGAACGAGCAAGAGCCGCTGGACACCCTGTGGCATGCCGTGAGCACGGAACCCGTCTACGTGGCCGCCGACCGCTATGTGGAGCATACCCTTTCGCTGATGCGCGACACGAAGTCCATCACCGTTTCCATGCGCGAGATTGACGAACCCGAAACCATGAACGTGGCCGATTATGACTTTGCCATCACCCACCGTGACCTCCAAGTTTATGACCGCGAGGCTGCCGACCTGGTATCCGGGGCCGACAGCCGCACGGCCATCTATACGCCATACGCCACTTGGAACACCGGCGATGACGACCAGCAGACGCTTTCCGCCATGCCGCAGGCCACTGTTGCCGGGCAGACGGCGCATGCCGCCTTCATGACTTCTCGTCTGTATGCCAGCGATTTGCCGGAAGAAAACGCCCGTCTGACCATCCGTCACCGTGCCACGGAACACGACGTGGTAGATGTCGACCTCTGCAACCTGCTGGGCCAGTTGCGCAACTACGACGAGATACAGCGCTACAGCCTGCAAGAGTTCCTCGACCGCGGTTATGATTTCCGCCTGACCTTCTTCCTGAAAGGCGGCGAGTGGCAGTATGTCGACGTCTCCATCGGTGTGCTGGACTGGAGCAAACGCGTGCAGAACGTATCGTTGTGACAGGCGCGGTTCCGCTGCTTTTTAGTTTAAAAACAGAGATTCTAACGTGAATAGATTGGTAATGAAACATATCTTTTTCTCATCCATCAGCCTGCTGTCCTTGCTGTTCCTTCTCTTGTTGGAGGCTTGTGCCGACAGTGAGACGCTTTCCCTGCCTGCGCCGGACGAGGAAGAGGGCAGCGGGGTGTATGTGAGCATCTCCGTGGCAGCCGCCGATAGCCGGGGGACACAGTCGCGTGCCATCGGTTCGCCCAAGCCGGGAGAATATGGAGATGGCCCTCAACCCGGCACGGGGGATGAGAACAAGGTATATGATTTGAATGTGTTTTTCTTTCAAACGACAGATGGGAAAGGTATTAATACAAGTGATACTGCAGCTGATATAGAATTGGTTTCAGTTTTTTTTGACAATTTGACTCCGGAACCTTCGGGGACAATCACACGATATTTGACTCCTCCTACGGAAGTAGATGCTTTACGAGTAGGAGAAACATATGAAATATTGGTGGTAGCAAATGCGGGTAATAAGACTATATCCAATATTACGAATCTGGCTGACTTACGTGATGCCTGCGTGACGCAAGCAATTGAGGATACCGACGGATTGTGTTTCCTAATGGCTTCTGCGGGGTCGGGAATAGATAAAATAGAGATTCTTGCCGGTAATTCTCAGAATAATCCTTCAATAGTAACAGTAAATGTAGAGCGTCTGGCGGCACGTGTAGACTATCTAATAAACTCGTCGTATGAACCTGTTCAATCTCCCGATGATAAAGTAGTAATCACAGAGGCTACTTTGGTGAATAAACATGAAACTTCGCCTTATGTATTTAAACGTGTCAGTGAAAATGTGCAAAACCTTGAACCAGTAATTTATTTGGGCGATGAAAAAGTTGCAGATGATGGGATCGCTTCTAACTATGTTTTGGATGCACAGACCATTGCGATGAATAATAGAATTTATTTGTTGCAGTTTGACGGAATAATGAATGTGACACCTTCTCCTTGGTTGTCCATAACGGCAGATGGTAAGTATCATACGTTGGATTATACGGAAGAGAATGTCGTAACAGTACAATATGTAGAAGAGTCTATGTCTAAATACTGCACTGGTGTAGTATTTAAAGCACGATATACTCCTGACGGAATGAAAGAAGGAACTTCTTTTTATTCGTATGCTGGAAAGATATATGAAAAACTTAGCGATGTTGAAACAGCGATGGGTGGCAATATACATTTGGATGGAAATAATTATTCTACTTATGGCGTAAGTTACTATAAGGATGGCATCTGCTACTACACCTATTGGATTCGCCATGCCGATGATGGTAATCCGAATGTCATCAGCCCGATGGAGTATGCCATTGTGCGGAATAACCTGTATCAGTTGAAAGTAAATTCTATTAGTGGGATAGGGGGAGACAAACCGGAAACAGTGAGTGATATAAACATTCGCGTGTATGTATGTGATTGGGAAGAAACGATAGAAGGTAGTATAACGTGGGATTGAAGAATATGGGTATGCTTAAAAATAATATTGTAGTGATTATTTTGATTACTTTTACGTTGGCATGTGTTTTTTTGACTTCTTGCGATTCTGTTGATGACTTGGCAAAAAGTGAAGAGCAAACGTCTACGGTAACATTACATATAGATACACGTGCTGTAGGGAGTGGTTCAACTGCTGCGAACGAGGGAATAAAGACTTTACGTGTGATTGCCGCTATTACTAGTACAAGAACGGTAGTGGGAAATGTGTTCTATCAAGAGGGCTTTACAGGCAGTATAGCAGAAGTAAATGAAATTGTATTTTCAGATATTCCTTACGGGAATGTTACTTTTTATGCTATAGCTAATGAAGCAAGTTTGGGGTTGGATTTGCAAGCAGTGAGTGAAGGTTCTGTGTTACAGGAAAACGAATGGGAAAATAAAATTGTAATGGCAGAACAATATTTCCCATTATTGAGACGTGATATAGGCATTAATGGATTACCTATTACGGGAATAAAAACGGTATTTATAAATCAAGCAAGTCAAACCATAGAAATACCAATAACAAGGGTTGTTGCAAAAATTGAATTGAATTTTACCAATAATGCTCCTTTTGAGATACCTATATATAGTTTAGTCTTGGGAGAGTTTATGCCTGATCGGACTTATTTGTTTTCATATGACGATGGAGGGAAATTGCCTATTCCTTCTGGTGTGGCTTATCAAAACCATGTATTTTTACGCACTTCAGGAGGAAGTGGAGTCACAATCCAGCAGGGGGAAAATAAGGAATTGCTAGTCTTTTATGTGCTCGAGTCTCAAAGAACTGATATAGAGCCTACTCCTTATACATTGGGTATTGAAACCGTTGCTTCTGGAGTATTGATGAATCCTAAACCTTTTATGCAACAAAGATTTATCAAGCGGAATACACGAATTGTAGTAGATATAACAATAGACGACCGAGGGGGAAATAAAATAGAATGGGAAGTAAAAGATTGGTCGGATGTAGCAGTAGATGTTCCTTCTTTTTCTTAAAATTTGAATGATTATGAAACGCTCTTTCCTGAAATATGTTTTTTTAGTCGGAATATTTGTTTTGGCTGGTATCTGTTCATGTCAAGATAATGACATTGTAAAGTTGAATCGTTATGATATAGTAGAAGGTATTCCTGTACAAGTTACACTGAAATATGGTGTACCGGAAAGCGTTGAGGTAACGACACGAACAGCTCAGTCAGAAGAAACGGAGCGGACTATTTATCGTTTGTATGTCATAGCTTTCAATGAAGATGGTAGTGTGTCCGGTAGAAATTCTTATGAAAATGTAAATAATGATACGGGAGCAGGTACTATCGAAGATTTCACCATGACCTCGGGAAATAACAAGCAGATCTTCATTGTGGGCAATCCAAATAGTGGTGTCGGAACGTTGAATGTGGATGCTTTGCGTAACGTACAAAGTTTGGACGAATTTGAAGCTCTTGCTTCACAACTGACTAATCCATTGAATATAGAACGAAGGGCTTTTTTGATGGTGGGGCAGATGAAAAATGAGAATGGAGAAATGCAAATTGCTGTCAATGAAGATGGTATTATATTGAATGCATCTAATGATCCTGTTCCATTGGAACGTGTAGATGCTCGTATTACCTTTAGAGTGAAAGTTGATAATCCTGATTATTCTAATTTTGTTTTTGTTCCTAAGTATTATCAGGTAAAGAATATTCCACAAGGAACTTATTTGCTTCCTCGTGAAAAAGTAAGTATGCCGGATGGAAAATATTATGATTATGCAGAAGCAATGGAAGCCCAACAGCCTGGGAGTGGCTATGCTTCTATGGAAAGTAATACAGAACGTCTCTATTTTGATGGTGAGAAAGATTTTGAAGATGGTCAAGGAACATGGCATTATTTTGAATTTTATTTGCCCGAGAATCGTCTGAAACCCCGAAATGAAATTAAAAGCGATGAAAGTCAACGAGGAGATATAAGTGATTATTATGCTGATGCTTCCAGCTTATATGCATTGCGTGAAAAAAAAGAAAAGGGGAAACAAATATCTGATTCTTCAAAGCCGGGGCAGGTATATGAGCAAGGGCCTTATGTATTTGCTAATGAACATTCTACGTATGTAGAGATATATGGAAACTTATCTTATGAATATAAGGGGCAATTTGTACATGCCAATGTAATTTATACTGTTCATTTAGGAAATACCGGTAATACTAGTTCCAATGGTTCGGGATATGAAAATGAGGAAACATTAGTTAATAATTATGATACGGAGCGTAATACCCACTATATTTATTCTGTAACTATTACAGGGGTAGAATCTATGCGTGTTGAGGTCGTTGCAGAAACTCCCAAAGAAACACGTCCAGGGGTAGAAGGCAGTGTTATTGTTGCCGGTGGTGAAGTAAGGGCTGTGGATGCACATTATTGTCGGGATTTGATAAAATTGCGGAAGGATGAAATCTTAGAGGGACTTTCTTGGGCAGTGAGTACACCTTTCCAAAGTGGCATGAAAGTATTTGATACAGAGATAGCCGATAGGGTAATTGCGGGAGAACGGCTGGAATCAGATTTGCAAACAGATGCTTCGTTAAACGATTATAAATGGGTAAAGTTCGGAATTAATAAAGAGTACCCTTTTATTGATTTTAAAGAATATCATTCTGAGCATGGTTATCAACATGATGACTATTATTGTCGTCTTGACGTTTTGAAATATCCAGGTGAAGCCGCTTATGATGGTGGACAAGGATGGATGACAGGAGGAGGAACACCGGCTCCTGCCTTTGGAATATCGGACGAAGATGCTCCTTTTTCAACTTATTATGATGGCAAGAAAGTTAAGCTTTATGATGTCAATCAATTGCTTAACCATTTATATCGAGAGGCTAAAGACGAAAATAGCATTATTTTTGATGAAGACGGAACTGTTACCATTTCTGTGTTCATAGACGAATACTTATATGTTTATGATCCGACAAAAGAATATTATCAGAAACCAATAGCAGTTGATACGGAGGGGGTGATTAGTGAGGAAGATTTGATGTTGTGGAAAAAAGTGGTCAACGGAGATAACCGTATGCTGCATATTTGTAAATCTGGTGCCAAATACAGTCCGGACGGACAGACTTCATGGGCGGAAAGTGTGGTTACTATTTCGCAGGCTCCTATTTATACCTTTTATAATGCTGATGAGAGTCTGACAGAACTGAAATCTGCTTGGGGGACAGAAAGTATTATGGAGGTAGGCGATAATCAGTATCCTACGGGAGAGCTTTCGATAGGAGATAATTTTATATTTGGGGGAAGTACAACTCTCGATAATGGTAGAGAAAACACTTTGAATATATTGAATCAGAAAGAACTGAAATGGAGTGATATCGTTTCTGTTTATACTCGAACTCCGGATTTAAGAGAAGGCTATCAGAATATATGGTATGCTTGTTTATTGCGTAATCGCGATTTAGACGGAGACGATATTGTTGACCCGGAAGAGATACGCTGGTATTTGGCTTCTATTGACCAATTGACCGACTTATGGATAGGTGAAGATGCTATTCCTAATGCGAAACTCTATGATAAAGAAGTTCAAAATGGAAATGTAACCGTATCACATGTAGCAAGCAGTAGCTACTACAATAATTCACCATCCGATCCATGGATTATTTGGGCTGAAGAAGGAGCGTCCCGCGGTTCATATTTGAAGGATGAATATGAGATACCCTATGCTTATCGATGTGTGCGCAATTTGGGTTTGAAGTTGCAGACGTCAAGCAATGAAATACCTGTTTTTCAGGATTATGTAAAACAGGATCTTCCGGCTCAAACCCATGTGGCAAATGGTGAGACTTATACAGAACGGGTTGTAGATGTGTCATATATGGATGCCGTTTGCGTTCGGCCCGCTTCGTTTGATACTCCATTGCCCAAAATGACAGAACGTGATCCATATCGAAATAACAGACCTTATTGGCGCTTTGCTGTTATTGAATCGGCTACAGATGCTCCTAATGGTTTATACCGTCCTTCCTCAACGAGTGACTATTGGCAAGATGATTATGGATATGGAGATTGGATAGATTATTATGATAATGAGCGGAATGGTTATCCGTGTCCTCCAGGTTATCGTATTCCCAATCAACGAGAACTTATGTTATTGTATACTACTTATCCGACATTATTTAATGACCAATATTCAACAAATATTAGTGAAAATGATAAGAATGCCATTTATATGTGCAAGACTGCTTTTAGTTTTAAAGATTATACACCATATGCTAATAATATAATGTCGCCAAATTGGAGTTGGAATGGTAATAACCATAGCCGAATAGGATTTGCTTATCAAAGTGGTAATCTTTTTTTGTTGAATTATTCAGTTTATTTGGATAGTTATAAAATGAGTGTTCGCTGTGTACGTGATATGGTAGAGTAAAATAATTATTTTCAGCTTCCGAAACAGGGACTTTGGCTCGCTAAAGTCCCTGTTTACGTTTCTCAAAGCCTACATTGTTTTGTTGGGGGAATCACCGGATATCAATCAGTTTGTGCGTCTGCAAACTGAGCCGCCACCAAGGGTGTGCCAGTACATAGGCCACGGTTTCGGCAGTGTTCAGACCCGAACAGGGTTGCAGGCTGTAGTGGTCGGCTTTCAGTTGCTTGTGGTATGTTTCTACATCTTGTCCCGTATAGACCACTTTTACCTCGTCTATCTTTTCCAACATCACGGGGGCATCACCTTTGGGCGAACAGGTTACCCAGTCGATACCCGCAGGGAGGGGATGCGTGCCGTTGGTTTCGATGCAGATATAGCGTCCGGCATCGTGCAGGCGGTGCAGCAAGTCTTCGTCGATTTGCAGGGACGGTTCGCCTCCGGTCAGTATGACAAAGCGGCAGGGGTGGCGCTTTACTGCTTCGACAATTTCTTCATTGCTCATCCATATGCCTTCTTCGTGGCGGGTGTCGCAAAACGGACAATGCAGGTTACAGCCGGAAAAGCGGACGAATACGGCGGGTGTACCCGTGTGCATCCCTTCGCCTTGCAGGCTGTAAAATATCTCGTTAATCTTCTTCTTTTTCATAAATGGCAGTGTTTCCTTCCGATTCCTGTACTTCTACGCGGTAGCAGTGTTCCACCTGTTCGCACACCCAGCGGGCGATGTTTTCGGCTGTGGGATTGAAGGGCAGCACGTCGTTCAGGTTGCGGTGATCCAGCTTCCCGGCTACTTGCTCTTTGATGTGGCTGAAGTCGGTCACCATGCCGTCGGCGTTCAGTTCGTGCGAGCGGCAGTAGATGGTGATAATCCAGTTGTGCCCGTGCAAGGTGGTACATTTGCTGGGGTAGGAGAGCTGCAGGCTGTGTGCTGCGGATATTTCCAGTCGTTTGATAACGGTGTACATTGAAAATTGAGAATTGAAAATTAAGAATTAGGGGTTGAGAACAGAAGGGGAAGACGTTATTTCTCCGGGGGAGGGGAGAGGAATTGCTTCATGCCTTGGGTTTGATAGATTTGCATCCGGCCTTCCGCATCGTTATAGATGAAATAGGCGTTTAGCTCCGGATGTGCTTCGGTAAAGGCGATAGCTTCCTGTAAGCCCATGACCATGAAAGCGGTGGCATAGGCGTCGGCACTCATGCAGTCGCGGGCAATGACGGTGGCCGACAGAATTTCGTGTTGCACGGGCATCCCTGTGCGCGGGTCGATGGTGTGGGCGTATTTCTTGCCGTCGCGATAGTAGAAGTTCCGGTAGTTGCCCGAAGTGGCCATGGCAGCGTTGGTGATGTGCAAGACCGTTTGCAGCTCTCCGCTGACAGACAGTGAATCATCTACGGGCTTATTGATGCCGATGCGCCACGGTTGGGACTGAGGGTTGGTGCCATGCACTACGACTTCTCCGCCGATGTCTACCAGGAAATTCTGTATTCCGTGGCGTTTCAGCAGGTTGGCCACTACGTCCACGGCATAGCCTTTGGCTACGGCACTGCAAGTCAACATCAGGCGTGGGTCGTCTTTCTTGATACGGCCATCGGGAGTGAGGCGTACTTTCCGGTAGCCGGTAAACCGGAGCAGGCTGTCTATCATGCTTGAGTCGGGGAAGACACCATCCTTGAAGCCAAATCCCCAGGCATTGACAAGTGGAGCTACGGTGATGTCGAAGGCGCCTTCGGTTTCTTGAGAGATCTGCTCGCTCCGGTGGAAGACGTTGGTGAAGAAGGTATCTGGCCGGACGTCTTCGTTACGGTTGATGCGGCTGATGACAGATGCCTCGTTAAAAGGTGACAAGGAAGCGTCAAAGCGGTGTAGCTCAGCCTCGATATCTTCTTTTAAACTCTTGTCATGCTGGTAGGTAATGTTGTAGATAGTGCCGAATATAAGGCCTTCATCTTTCTGGTAGGAAACAGGAGCCTGGTGGCGTATCAGTATCCACACGGTCCCTGCAATGAGGAGCACCAGCCATGCGAGGTTGTATTTTGTCTTTCTGTTCATTTTCGTTGAGAAAAGGTTAGTTAAAGAATAAGTGTTCTATCAGTATTTTGCATCCGATAATGACCAGAATGACCCCTCCCAACAGTTCGGCGCGCAACTTCTTGGCTAGTCCGCATCCGCACCGTATGCCAAAGAGTAACCCGGCCATGGACAGAATGAACGAAACTATGCCGATTATGCCGACGGCTGGCAGGATGTCTTCCGCCCCATTCATGCCTACAAAAGCAAACGATACCCCTACGGCCAATGCGTCAATGCTGGTAGCTATGGCAAATGCCAGTACTACTTTCAGACGGGTAGGGTCAAAGGTGTGGCGACATTCTTCGTCTTTGAGCGATTCGCGTATCATGCGTATGCCCAAGAAAGCCAGAATACCAAAAGCAATCCAATGGTCTACGGCCTCTATCAGATGGCTGAAAAGGCTGGCTGCTGCCCATCCTATCAGTGGCATGAGTGCCTGGAAAAAACCGAAAAAGAAGGCCATGGTAAGCATGGCGCGCCAACGTGGGCGTTTCAGTATGATGCCGCTGGCAATGGACACGGCGAAGCAATCCATGGCAAGTCCCACAGCCAAGAGGCAGATTTCTAATTCTGTCATAATTACGTAGAGAAGATTTAGAAAGGTAATTTATATATAATACTGTACTGCACGCCCAATGTGTTAGACTTGTATGTCCCGAATCCGGGTACGTACCACGGGTCCCCATATTGTCCGGTAGAGGCCGATAACCTGAAACGGAAGCGCAGTCCCCAGCCCATGTATAGTGGTTTCCAGATGTGTGCGCGTATACCTACGCCCAATTCCAGCCATTGCATGGAACCTGTCATTCCGCTGTGCCGGTAGGAGATGCTGCCTCCCCATATGTCGTCAATCAGATTGGGATTGCCGATGCTTCCACCATAAATGGGGTCGCTTACGCTCATGCTTTCGATGTCATAGCTGAAACTGCTGAAACCGTAGCGTAATCCGACAAGTAGCATCTGGCCGTGTTTCTTCTTATACAGTGCATTGTAGTCCATGCCGATGCGGAAGTAGGGAGCACCGCTCTTGTAGTGTATGCCGTTATCGTTCCAAGCGTCTGTTTGTCCGTAGCCGACTTCCACAGTAGGAAAAAAACGGTGTTTCAAATCTACGCTGGCTATCACTTCACTGCTCAGAAAGTCTCCACCGAACAGCTTGCTGCCGATGCCCCATAAGTCTAATCCTACGGACACTCCGTTGTAGAGCGGATATTCTATTTCTGCCGGTTTCTTCTCCTTCTTCTTGGCCACGGGACGGGTGTCTTTGGTCGAGGATGAGCCAGCATATTGTGCTTGTGCCGGCAGAGCCAGAAGCAGCAACAGACTACATAGCAGACTAATAAAATAACTGGATATTTTCCTGACCATAGATGCCGGCTTCGTTATTGGTGATATAGATAGAGTCTAATCGGTGGGTTGTATGTGTGACGGAGGTGATACGTTGCTGCATCTGGTATCCGCAGTCCATCGACAAGAAATAGGGCGTATTGGTGTGATGAATGACAAGCGTATCGGTTGTATAGCGACTGTATCGGAACACCAAAATTGTTGAATCGACCGTGTAGCGCAACGGTAGGGTGAGGTCGTTAACGTCTTTCTGGTTGTTGACAATGATACTGTCTGTGCCAAATGCGGTTACGGTAAGCGAATCCAGCGTGTCATTGGCTATGAATCCATCAGCATCGATGGTGTAGATTCCGCAGTTGGTCATGGCACGTTCATTCATGGAACAGTCTGCTTCTTCCGAACAAGATGCCATGAAGCCTATTGCCGGGCAAAGCAGTACGCCTGCTAATATTAATCTGATGAGTCGTTTCATAGGAGCGTTAAATGTTTTTTTCTATTTGGTAGTTATTGCGTCCGGTAGCATTGCGTGAGATAAGTTCACCCAAAAAGCCTGCTAAAAACAGTTGGGTGCCAATGATCATGGCTGTCAGTGCCAGATAAAAATAAGGTGACTCAGTCACTAAGCGGTAGGGCATGTCATTGTGCATGTAATATAGTTTGCTGGCGCCTACGATGATGACGGAAATAAAACCGAGGATGAACATCAACGAGCCTAAGAATCCGAAGAAATGCATGGGCTTGATGCCAAAAGTGGAAAGGAACCAGAGAGAAATTAAATCCAAATATCCGTTGAAGAAGCGGTTCCAGCCGCCAAATTTGGTTTTACCGAATTTGCGGGCTTGGTGATGTACTACTTTCTCGCCAATTTTATTGAATCCTGCACTCTTGGCCAGGTAGGGGATGTAGCGGTGCATCTCCCCATAGACTTCGATGTTCTTGATGACTTCTTTGCGGTAGGCTTTTAATCCGCAGTTAAAGTCATGCAGATTTTTTATGCCTGAGACTCGGCGTGCCGTGGCGTTGAACAGCTTGGTGGGCAGCGTTTTGGACAAGGGGTCGTAGCGTTTCTTCTTCCAGCCGGATACCAGGTCATAGCCTTCTTCCGTAATCATGCGGTAGAGTTCGGGAATTTCGTCCGGGCTGTCTTGCAGGTCGGCATCCATGGTAATGACTACGTTCCCTTCTGCTTGTTTGAAGCCGCAATACAAAGCCGGCGATTTGCCGTAGTTTCTGCGGAACTTTATACCCCTCACGACCTCGGGGTGTTGTTGGTGCAGCTCTTCGATGATTTCCCAGGAGTGGTCTGTGCTTCCGTCACTCACAAAGATTACTTCGTAGGTGAAGCCGTGTTGGTTCATCACCCGTTCAATCCAGGTGAATAACTCCTTCAGGGATTCTTCTTCATTATATAAAGGTACGATTACTGAAATGTCCATTCGGTCTATAAATTTTGATTAAAATTGAATCGGATTGGCTCCATTGTTTTTCTTCATGGCGAAGAGGGCTGTTGGAATGGCCAGTAATATTCCCCAGAAGATATTGTTCGAAAATATTTGCATCGTGATATCTATGGGGGTAAACTTGGATAATTGTTCCAAGGCTTGCTCCATTTGTTCTTTGTAGGGCGTCATGTCGGCAGCCGTTGTGTTTTGGCTGAAAAAGTCGTTAATCAGGCTCGTGTACGTATTGATGATGTATCCTCCGTCGATGAAACGGAAATAAATGTAATGAGCGGCTGCTGCAAGCAAGGCTGCAAAAACGTACATCAACATGGAAAAAAGCCACGCATGAGAGAATGAAATGTAACCTCCGCAAGCCTGTTTACGATATGTCTTTACATAATAATAACCCACAAAAGGGCCGCCTATCACAAAGGCGATGAATAGTAAAAAGAGCAGCGGGTTGGCAAGGCCTAAAGGGAAGAATACTGCTCCGATAATCCAATATACGCCTAAATAAGCTCCGAAGAGCATGGCGTAGCGTTGTATATAACCTCTGTTTTCTGCCATTTTTGTTCCTTTGAAATGTGCTGCAAAGGTATAAATAATATTGTATGTACAGGTGTGCCGACTTGTTAAAGTTGAAAAAAGTTTGGCGGATGTATTGTGCGTATGAAAAAAATGCCTACCTTTGCACCCGCAAAAACGGGTAAGTCCTACACGGCCAGCTCCCTGTGAATCCTCCAGGGCTTGACCGCAGCAAAGGTAGCAGGTTGTAGCGGCGCGATGTAGTAAGCTTACCCACCCGCCTCTTTAGCTCAGTTGGCCAGAGCACGTGATTTGTAATCTCGGGGTCGTTGGTTCGAATCCGACAAGAGGCTCAGGAAAAAGGAAGAATGTGCTGTCAGAGCATGTCCTTCCTTTTTTATTTGCCTATCCATCCTCCAGCCAGCGTAGCTACTATTCCTAATGAGATACTGGCGCTGATATAGGCTATAAATATCATATAGTAACCTTGGCGTAGCAGATTCATACTTTCGTAGCTGAAGGTGGAGAAGGTTGTAAAACCGCCGCATAAACCTGTGGTAAGCAATAGACGAGTTTCTATTGATAAGTTGAAGCGGGAAGCCCATGCGTAGAACAAGCCGATGAGGAAGCTGCCTAAGAGATTGACGCAGAAGGTGGACCACGGGAAGAGTGTGGGAGAGGAGAAACGTTGGTGCTGGTCGGTCATCAGTTGTACGGCATAACGTAAAAGGCTGCCTGTGCCTCCGCCCAGGAAAATTAAGAGCAGTGTCTTCGTCATATAATGGAAAATGGAGTTAAAAACGTGCAAAGATAAGTATTTTGTTGTTGCGTCAAAAAGAAATGGCTTTATAGTTGGCTGTTTGAACGGAAAAGCTTATATTTGCAAGCTTATATAAAGCTACAAAGGTAAAAGGTTGTAGTTTTCATGCAGGTGTTAGTTTTGGGAAGCCGTTTCTGTAAGTCTGTTTGGGACTGGTGGAGCGGCTTCTTTTCGTATGTGCATTGAAAAAAGCAAGTCTCCTTTGTCGTCAGTGCTGACTTTTTCGTACCTTTGCACGCATAAATGCTAAATTTAAATACAATACATCATTTCTTATGGGAGGCTTTTTCGGAACAGTATCCAAGGCGCAATGTGTGACCGATTTGTTTTACGGCACTGATTATAATTCGCATTTGGGAACCAGACGTGGCGGTATGGCTACGTATGATGCGGAAAAAAAACAATTCACCCGTTCCATCCATAACTTGGAAAGTACGTATTTCCGGACTAAATTTGAAGACGAGTTGAACAAGTTTGTCGGCAATTCGGGCATAGGCATCATTAGTGATACAGATGCCCAGCCCATTATTATAAATTCTCATTTAGGCCGGTTTGCTATTGTTACGGTGGCAAAAATACAGAATATGGACGAACTGGAGGCCGAGCTGTTGTCTCGCAATATGCATTTTGCAGAGCTTAGTTCGGGTAAAACGAACCAGACGGAGCTGGTAGCCTTGCTCATTATTCAAGGGAAGACTTTTGTAGAGGGCATTGAAAATGTTTATAATCGCATCAAGGGTTCTTGCTCTATGTTGTTGCTGACGGAGGATGGCATTATTGCTGCCCGCGACAAATGGGGACGTACACCTATCGTGATAGGCCGAAAGGAGGGGGCGTACGCAGCCAGCAGTGAGTCAAGCAGTTTCCCGAACTTGGACTATGAGATACATTCTTACCTGGGGCCGGGCGAAATTGTTCGTTTGTGTGCAGACGGGGTGGAACAGTTGCGCAAGCCTAATGAGCAGATGCAGGTTTGTTCTTTCCTGTGGGTATATTATGGTTTCCCTACTTCGTGTTATGAAGACCGCAATGTGGAGGAAGTCCGTTTCTTGTCCGGATTGAAAATGGGGCAGACGGACACTTCGGAAGTGGATTGTGCTTGTGGTATTCCCGATTCGGGCGTAGGCATGGCGCTGGGTTATGCAGAAGGCAAGGGGGTGCCTTATCATCGGGCCATTGCCAAGTACACGCCTACCTGGCCGCGTAGTTTTACGCCGAGCCGGCAAGAGTTGCGTAACCTGGTGGCCAAGATGAAATTGATTCCCAATCGTTCCATGTTGCAAGGCAAGCGGTTGTTGTTTTGCGATGACTCCATCGTGCGCGGCACACAGTTGCGGGACAATGTGAAGGTGCTTTATGAGTGTGGTGCCCGCGAGGTGCATATCCGCATTGCTTGTCCGCCGCTTATTTATGCTTGTCCATTCATCGGTTTTACGGCTTCGCGCAGTAATCTTGAGCTGATTACGCGGCGCATTATCAAAGAGCTGGAAGGTGACGAGAATAAGAATCTGGAGAAGTATGCCCGGACCGGTTCGCCGGAGTATGAGAAGTTGGTGGATATCATCCGCCAGCGTTTCGGACTGAATTCTTTGAAATTCAATACGCTGGAAACGCTGGTAGAATCTATCGGGTTGCCTAAATGTAAATTGTGTACCCATTGTTTCGACGGAACGGGTTGCTTTTGAGTGCCATACTGGTGTATGGAAATGAAAAAAAGAGGCGTGAATTGCTTGGCAGTTCACGCCTCTTTTCTTAATTTTACAGCGATAAACAGGGCGTAGGCATGTGCATGTGTGCTTCGTGCAGGAGGAGAGAATCTCTTGTTCGGAAGAGGCGCGCTTCTTGTCCGTAAGAAGGAAGGCTCTGGTCCGTGAGAAGCGGGGGCGTTGGCCTTCGTGCTTCGTCCTTTATTTAAGAAAGTAAATATTTGTTTAGTATGACATTGTTAGAACGATTTTTGAAGTACGTGAGCTTCGACACGCAGTCAAGCGAAGAAACCGGCGTGACACCCAGTACGCCGGGGCAGATGGTATTTGCCAGGTATTTGAAAGATGAATTGGAGTCGTTGGGACTTCAGGAGGTGACGCTGGATGACAACGGTTATCTTTTTGCCACTTTGCCAGCCAATACAGACGAGGAAGTGCCCGTGGTCGGCTTTATTGCCCACATGGACACCAGTCCGGACATGAGTGGCAAGGGCGTTTCGCCCCGCATCGTGCGGAATTATGACGGTGGGGACATTACGCTGTGTGCGGATGAAAACATCGTACTGTCTCCCGCCCAGTTCCCGGAGCTGCTGGCTCATGTGGGTGAAGACTTGATTGTGACCGACGGCAAGACGCTGTTGGGGGCTGACGACAAGGCTGGCATTGCCGAGATTGTTTCGGCCGTCGTTTACCTGCAACAGCATCCTGAAATAAAGCATGGCAAGATACGCATCGGTTTCAATCCTGACGAAGAAATCGGCTTGGGGGCTCATAAGTTTGACGTGGAGAAGTTTGCTTGCGATTGGGCCTATACGATGGATGGCGGTGAAGTGGGTGAGCTGGAGTTTGAGAACTTCAATGCCGCTTCGGCAAAATTGCTGTTCAAGGGTCGCAATGTGCATCCCGGCTATGCCAAGAACAAGATGATAAATTCGTTGCGTGTGGCCAACCGTTTCATGTCTTTCCTGCCTGACAGCGAAACGCCTGAACATACCGACGGTTACGAGGGCTTCTATCACCTGATAGGCGTGAGCGGCGATGTGGAACGAACCACCGTCTCTTATATCATTCGCGACCACGACCGTGTGCGTTTCGAAGCCCGCAAGGCCGAAATGCAGCGTCTGGCCGACCTCGTTAACGCGGAATATGGCGAGCAAGTGGTCACGTTGGAACTCAAGGACCAGTATTACAACATGCGCCAGCAGATAGAACCGGTCATGCACGTCATCGACATCGCTTTCGAAGCCATGAAAGCGGCCGGTGTAGAGCCGCACGTGAAGGCCATACGCGGGGGGACGGACGGTGCGCAGCTCTCGTTCAAGGGCTTGCCCTGCCCCAACATCTTTGCCGGGGGACTGAATTTTCACGGGCGTTACGAGTTCGTGCCCATTCAGAGCATGGAGAAAGCCATGAACGTGATTGTGAAGATTGCCGAGCTGACCGCAGCCCGTTGAACGTTGTGCTATAAACCCTTAATCAAAACCATAATCGAATGAAAACGACTCCATTTACAGAGAAGCATATTGCGTTGGGCGCAAAGATGCACGAGTTTGCCGGCTATAACATGCCTATCGAGTATTCCGGCATCATTGACGAACACCTGACCGTGTGCCACGCCGTCGGCGTGTTTGATGTTTCCCACATGGGCGAGTTCTGGGTAAAAGGCCCGAAAGCCCTACCTTTTTTACAGAAAGTGACCTCTAACGACGTGGCGGCTTTGGTGCCGGGCAAGGTGCAATACACTTGCTTTCCCAACGAAACAGGAGGCATCGTAGATGACTTGCTGGTCTATCAATACGAACCGGAAAAGTATCTGTTGGTAGTGAATGCAGCCAATATAGAGAAAGACTGGAATTGGTGCGTGGCTCATAACACCGAAGGAGCCGAGCTGGAGAATGCCTCCGAACGCATGGCACAGTTGGCCGTGCAAGGCCCATTGGCTATTAAAGCATTGCAAAAACTGACTTCCATTGACCTTTCGGCCATTCCTTACTATCACTTTACGCACGGCGAATTTGCCGGCGAGCCGGATGTCATCATTTCCAACACGGGCTATACCGGTGCCGGAGGTTTCGAACTGTATTTCTATCCCGAAGCTGCCTTGAAGATTTGGGATGCCGTCTTCGAGGCAGGTGCCGAATTTGGCATTAAACCCGTCGGGCTGGGTGCCCGCGACACGCTCCGCTTGGAGATGGGCTTCTGCCTGTACGGCAACGATTTGGATGATACCACTTCGCCCATCGAGGCCGGTTTGGGCTGGATTACCAAGTTTGTGGAAGGAAAGAATTTCATCAACCGCCCCATGCTGGAGCAGCAGAAGCGCGAAGGTGTTACCCGCAAATTGGTGGGATTCGAGATGATAGACCGCGGCATCCCACGTCATGGCTATGGCCTTTGCGATGCCGAAGGAAATGCCATCGGCACGGTCACTTCGGGCACCATGTCGCCCATGCGTAAGATTGGCATCGGAATGGGTTATGTCAAACCGGAGTATTCCAAGCCGGGGACGGAAATCTGCATTGACGTGCGCGGCCGCAAGCTGAAAGCGCAAGTGGTGAAGCCGCCTTTCCGCACAGCTAAATAAGTGTTACACCTCCTTATCTTGCTTTCCTTGCAGAAGCAGCTAAGGAGGTTTTTTATTCAATCCTGAAACATCCATCTGATGAAACAAACTATCTGTTTCCTGTTCGGCTTCTTTCTCCTTTGTCCGGCTTATGGACAGGATAAGCAGCAGCTCAGGCAATACACAAACACGACAGAGCAATCAGCAGAACTTGCCGGAATTATTTCTGCCGTCGGCCATGGTATCCGGAACGACGGGACACCTATCGGCCCTGAGCTGAACCGCCTGATAAAGCAATCGTATGGCAAAACCGTATTCTTCCCGGCCGGAACATACAACTTGACCGAACCGATTGTGCTGCCTATGGACTATACGAAGAATGTGAACCTGGCATTTGACAAGAATGCCCTGCTGAAATCTGATACCCATCTGGATGCCCTTATCAAAGTCGGCTACTCGGAGGTTTATTTCGTAGATGTCACGCACAGGCGTTTTTCGTACATCGAAGGAGGTATTCTGGACTGCTACAACGCAGATAACGGCATCCTGATAGACGGGAGAAAGCAGTTGGTACAAATCCGTAACATGAGCTTGGTCCGGGGACGGAATACCCACATACGTATCCATCTGCCCGAACCGGGCGGGACAGGCAGCTCGGACACCAAGATAGACAACGTGACCATACAAGGCATATCGTCGAACGATGATGTCTATGGCATCTATATCGATAAATCCTGCTGCGACTGTAAGATTTCCGACACCTTTATTTATGGTACCAAAGAAGCCATCGTAACCAAGTCTGCGGGGCATATCTTAAATAACGTGCATCTTCTGGCCATGAATACTACCGGAGGAACTGTACGGGCAGACGGAGAGAACTTTAAAGAAACGGTAGGTATCCGTATTTCTACTGGAGGTTTCTTCGTGTTCAATCAGGTTTATTACGATACGATGGACCGTGGCATCGTGGTGGATGATAATTTCAGCCCCGACTTGTTGCTCGACCAGCAGATTTCGTATTCATATCTGAACGACTTCGGTACTTGCTTTTTGCATGCCGGAGCCAATAGTCCCAATTTGCGTGTGAAAATTTCCAATTCTACTTTTACATTGAGAAACAAGGACTACAAGCTCCTGGATTACTCGCCCGGCATGGTGGGTTGGGACATTGCGGATAAATTTTCGTTCGTGAACTGTGTGGTCGACGGTTTACACAATCTTTCTCCGTATGATTTGACCCTTTTGCAACGTCTTCGTGGTAAGGCAGCAGACGGATTGATGTGGAACCGGCTGGACGATTCGGGTTCACAATGGTATGTGCTGGGAGCAGTTGTAGCATCGCCGTTGCAGAATTTCCTCGAGATAGACCTGACTGATGAGTTGCGGGCCAAACTCCGTTTTGGATTTAAAGGAAACGGCCTGAATGTGTTCAGTTACGAGTTCGAAGGAAATGACGACGGACAAGTGGAATTAGGCTATGCGCTGCACGGCGATTTTTGTGTGTGGATGTTCCGTAGCCGGAAAGGAGGCTCATTCACTCCTGTCGTATATGATTTGCTGGGCAGCGGGCAATTCATGCCTTTCCCCAATAAAGGGAAGATATATGTGCCGGCGGACTATGGCGTGAGTGAAGCCGACATACAAGTGCTTGACCATCCTTAAGTGTGGACAAAGAAAAGGGGCTGTCTTCTTTTATGGATGACAGCCCCTTGAAAGATTTGTTTGAATTTATTTCTTTGTGCTCTTGGCGTAGCGGCTCATGAACTTATCTACGCGACCGGCTGTGTCTACCAGTTTAGACTTACCTGTGTAGAACGGATGTGAAGAGCTGGAGATTTCGAGTTTAATCAGCGGATAAGTTTCGCCTTCGAACTCAATGGTCTCTTTCGTGTTGCAAGTAGAGCGTGACAAAAACATGTCGCCGTTGGACATATCTTTGAATACTACCGGACGATAATTCTCAGGATGGATACCTTTTTTCATTTCCTATTTTCTTTTTTAGTTTTACTATGCGGTTACTTTTGGTAATAAAGTAGTGTAATGGTCTTTGATTTCGGGGGGCAAAGATAAGGCATTTCTTTTGAATAAAGAAAAAAGTTCTCCTAAAAATAGGTTTATCCCATTTAATTTCTGACTTTTGCACCCGATTAAGATTGTTTGGTTATGAAAAGAAAGTACCTTTTGAGATTGTCGATGCTTGCTCTCTGTGTTTATCTGTTGCTTGCACAGGGATGCGGGAAGCGTAAGTCTGAGCTGTATAGCGTGGCATTTTATAATTTGGAGAACCTGTTTGACACGATTCACGATGACGGGAAGAATGATTATGATTTTTTGCCTGACGGACGGTATGCTTGGAACACGACAAAATACGAGGCAAAGTTGAAGAACTTGGCTCATGTATTGTCTGAACTTTCGCGCGGAAAGGTGACGCAAGGCCCGGCATGCATTGGCGTGGCGGAAGTGGAGAACAAGCGAGTCTTGGATGACTTGCTGAAGCAACCGGCACTTTCTCAATATAGATATGTGCATTATGAGGGACCGGATGAGCGGGGCATTGATTGTGCTCTGTTGTATGACTCGCTCCAATTTCAGGTAAAGCACTCTAAGCTGGTTTATTCCGCTCCTTTTGAGGGCGATACCACTGATTTGACCCGTGGCTTCCTGGTGGTGGACGGTAGCTTGGCCGGTGAGCGCCTGTGTCTTATTGTCAACCACTGGCCTTCGCGTGGCAGCGGTGAGGAATATCGTATTCATGCTGCCCGCCAGGTAAAGGCTTTGAAGGATTCGTTGTTCCGCGAGGACCGGCATTTGAAGCTGATTGTCATGGGTGACTTGAATGATGACCCGATGGATGAGAGTTTGCAGGTGCTGGGTGCCCGCAAGGACAGGGAGCAGGTGGGCGAGCAGGAGTTTTATAATCCTTGGTGGAAGACGCTGGAGGATGACGGGATAGGGACGTTGTGCTATCGTGGCAAGTGGAATCTGTTCGACCAGATTGTGCTGACACGCCCACTGCTGGAGGGGCAGGGGGGCTTGCTTTATGATGGCAATGAAGTCTTTCGTCCGGACTATCTGTTCCAGCATGACGATAAGTATGAGGGCTATCCTTTGCGGACGCATGGCGGGCGCAAGTGGCTGAACGGATACAGTGACCACTTGCCTACCATCGTTTATTTGCGTAAACATTAGTAAATTATTGCTTCTGCCTTTTCCGTATTTGAAGGAGAATGTTTACTTTTGCATAGAATTTTGATTCACTAACAATAAATTTTAAAACAACATGGTTAATTACAAAGAATTAGGCCTCGTAAACACCAGAGAGATGTTTGCGCGTGCAATCAAGGGTGGATATGCCATTCCGGCTTTCAACTTCAACAACATGGAGCAGTTGCAGGCTATCATCAAGGCTTCTTCTGAGGAGAAGAGCCCGGTTATCCTGCAGGTGTCCAAAGGCGCCCGCAACTATGCCAACCAGACGTTGCTGCGCTACATGGCCGAGGGTGCCGTTCAGTATGCCAAGGAACTGGGTTGTGAACATCCGGAAATCGTCCTGCATCTGGACCACGGCGACAGCTTCGAGCTGTGCAAGTCTTGCGTGGACATGGGCTTTTCTTCGGTGATGATTGACGGTTCTCACCTGCCTTATGAGGAGAATGTGGCTCTGACGAAGAAGGTGGTTGAGTATGCTCATCAGTATGATGTGACTGTTGAGGGCGAGCTGGGCGTGTTGGCCGGCGTTGAGGACGAGGTTTCTGCCGAGCACCATACTTATACAAATCCTGAGGAGGTTATCGATTTTGCTACGCGTACGGGTTGTGACAGCTTGGCTATCTCTATCGGTACGTCGCACGGTGCTTACAAGTTCAAACCCGAGCAGTGCCACGTTGACCCCGCTACGGGCCGTCTGGTTCCTCCTCCTTTGGCATTTGACGTGTTGGATGCTGTGATGGAGAAACTTCCGGGATTCCCCATCGTGCTGCACGGTTCTTCTTCTGTTCCTCAGGAGTATGTGGACATGATCAACCAGTACGGCGGCAAGCTGGAGGCTGCTATCGGTATCCCCGAGGACGAGCTGCGTAAGGCTGCCAAGAGTGCCGTTTGCAAGATTAACATCGACTCTGACTCGCGTCTGGCTATGACGGCTGCCGTTCGCAAGGTGTTTGCCGAGAAGCCGGCTGAGTTCGACCCGCGCAAGTATCTGGGTCCGGCCCGCGATGAGATGGAGAAGCTGTACAAGCACAAAATCATCAACGTGCTGGGTTCGAACGGCAAGTTGGCTAAATAACCCATCGATGTTTATTTTTTATCATACTTAATGCATGACTTTGCTTGAAGGGGCCGCTTCGTGAGAGGCGGCCCCTTTTTGTTTCCCCGCGTTCCTGCGAGGACGTGGGGAAGGGGGCGGATGGCTCAGCCAAAGGTGCCCTGTCCGCTGTCGTCGCCGTCATCGGTGCTGCCGGTGTCGGGCAGGGGTTGTCCGGTGGCTTGTTTGTTCACCTTGCTCTTCCAAGCGGAGGTACTTCGGTCTATCTTTGCTAGTGACCACGTCTGTCATCGGTCATCTACCCAGGTGACGGTGCTTGGTTTACCTTTTCGAGCGACAAGGTAAGGCTATTTCCAAACAAGCGGGCGAAAAAAAATCGAGGGGCGCACCCGGATTTCTCCAGGTCGCGCCCCTCGCGGTGGTCTAATCAAAAGTGTCTGCCCTGCTCCTTTAGAGGAGGAAGCCCAGCAGGATACCTGCGGCGATGGCCGAGCCGATGACGCCGGCCACGTTCGGACCCATGGCGTGCATCAGCAGGTAGTTGGTCGGGTCGTATTCCAAGCCGACAATCTGCGAGATGCGGGCCGAGTCGGGCACGGCCGACACGCCTGCGTTGCCGATGAGCGGGTTAATCTTGTTGCCTTTCTTCAGGAAGAGGTTGAATATCTTCACGAACAGCACGCCCGAGGCGGTGGCGATGAAGAAGGACAGTGCGCCCAAGACGAATATCAGCACCGAGTTTACGGTCAGGAACTCGGAAGCCTGCGTCGAGGCGCCCACTGTCAGACCCAGCAGGATGGTGATGGTGTCGATAAGCGGGCCGCTGGCAGTGTTGGCCAGACGGCGCGTCACGCCGCTCTCTTTTAGCAGGTTGCCGAAGAACAGCATGCCCAGCAGCGGCAGGCCGGACGGCACCAGGAAGCACGTCAGCAATAAACCCACGATGGGGAAGATGACCTTCTCCGTGTGCGACACCACGCGCGGCGGCTTCATGCGGATGAGGCGTTCCTTCTTCGTCGTCAGCAGGCGCATGATGGGGGGCTGGATGACCGGCACCAGCGCCATGTACGAGTAGGCCGACACGGCGATGGCACCCATCAGGTTCGGCGCCAGCTTGGACGACAGGAAGATGGCCGTCGGGCCGTCGGCCCCGCCGATGATGCCGATGGCACCCGCCTGCATCGGGTCGAACCCGATGGCCAGCGCAATCATGTAGGCCCCGAAGATGCCGAACTGGGCAGCCGCCCCTATCAGCATCAGCTTCGGGTTGGAGATGAGCGCCGAGAAGTCCGTCATCGCCCCGATGCCCAGGAAGATGAGCGGCGGGTACCAGCCGGACGTGACGCCCTGGTACAAGATGTTCAGTACAGACCCTTGCTCGTAGATGCCGACCTGCAGACCGGCGTCCATGTTGAAGGGGATGTTGCCGACCAGGATGCCGAACCCGATGGGAATCAGCAACATGGGTTCAAACTCCTTGGCAATGGCCAAGTAGATGAAAAACAGGCCCACCACCAGCATGATGAGATGCCCCACGGTGGCATTGGCAAAGCCCGTGTAGGTCCAGAAGTCGGCCAGGTTGTTTCCTAAGAAATCAATGAACTCTCCCATAACTATTCAAGGATTACAAGGTCAGTACCTTCAAGCACGGAGTCGCCCTGCTTGACATTGATGGCCGACACTTTGCCGTCGCGGTCGGCGTTGATGCTGTTCTCCATCTTCATGGCCTCCAGGATGACCACCGTTTGGCCCTTCTTCACCTCGTCGCCCACGTTTACCTTGATTTCCAGGATGACGCCCGGCAGCGGTGATTTCACGCCCGACTTACCCGCCGACGCAGCCGCCGGCTTCGACACCTGCGTGGCCTGTGGCGCCGGTGTGGTGGCCGCCTGGCGCACCACGGGTTTCACAACCACCGGCTTCGGTTCCGGAGCCTTCTCCATCTCTACCTTGTAACGGGTGCCGTTCACTTCTACTTCGGCAATGTTCCCCTCTACGTTTCCAACGGTCACCTTGTACACATTGCCGTTGATTTTGTATTTATACTCTTTCATTGTTAGCTATCTGTTTAATAAGTTGTTTACCCTTGTCGAGACCCGTCGACCCGTATCCTGATTGACTCGTTCCCTCGTCAACTTGTCAACTCGTCAACTCGTCAACTTGTCTCTTTTTTTATTTCTTATGCGGTGTATGTTGCGGTGTCTCACGCAGCGTGTAGATCTTCGAACTCCACGGCGAGTAGCTCCGCTTGACGCGGGTGATGGTGAGCACCGTCTCCTCTACGTCATGCACGTCGCTCTGCATCTCGTGCAAAGCCATGGCGATGGCTGCATACACTTCGCCCGGCGCATGTCCCAGCATTTTCTCCTTGGCCACCTCGCGGTCGGTGATGCCTTTGGCCTTCATGGCACGCGTCGTGCGCAGCCGCACCGATGCCTTGCCGATGAATTTGAAGGAGATGTACAGCAGGATAAGCCCCACAAACACTACGAGCATGGCCGTGACCGACATGCCGATGCCCACGCTGTCGTGTAGTTGGAACTTCTCCATCTTCACATTCTTGTCCAGCGTCTTGTTGTTGGTGCTGGGCGTCACATACTTCTCAGGAGATTCGTCTTTCACTTCCCATTCGGCAGCCGCATCGTCTACGCGGGCATACGAATAGTCCGCTTTCAGCAGTCCGGCCGGGATGGTAATCTGGTCCAGCAGCTTGCGGCCCGAGTCGTATAGGCCAATCCAGTTCTCCTTGTCAGCTTCCAGCAGGAAGTTGGTGTGGAATGTGCCCCGGTTGGGCTTGTTGTCAGCCCAGAACAGCGCGTGTTGGCGCGGGGCCACTTTGGTCTGCACGTCCCCTTTGGGGATGAAGTACACGGCCGTGTCGCCCGCCTGGCTGCTGTGCTTCAGGTAGCATCCGGCCAGGTCGGCCGTGCCGTACGATTTGTTGAATATCTCAATCCATGCGCTGTGCACGCCGTAGTCGTCCTGGAAGTTAGTCTTGTTATCCACCAGCACCTCGTTCAGCAGCAGCTTACTCTCCGAATCTTGTTTGCACGAAGAGAAAAGCCCCAGCGTCAGCAGCAGGGAGAAGAATATTCCTGTATGAAACTTTTTCATCGTAATCATCTGTTTAAAGTTTGTTTAAAGAGGAATATTACCGTGCTTCTTGGCCGGGTTCGTCAGTTTCTTGGTCTGCAACTGTTGCAGGGCACGGATGATGCGGAAACGTGTGTTGCGCGGTTCGATGACGTCGTCGATGTAGCCATACTTGGCCGCATTGTACGGGTTGGCGAACAGCTTGGTGTATTCGGCTTCCTTTTCGGCCAGGAACTGGGCAGGGTTCTCATGCTCCTTGGCTTCGCGGGCATAGAGTACTTCTACGGCACCGGCTCCACCCATTACGGCAATTTCGGCCGTGGGCCATGCGTAGTTCATGTCGCCACGCAGTTGCTTACAACTCATCACGATGTGCGAGCCGCCGTAGGACTTGCGCAGTGTTACCGTTACCTTGGGCACGGTGGCTTCGCCGTAGGCATACAGCAGCTTGGCACCGTGCAGGATGACGCCGTTGTACTCCTGGCCTGTGCCGGGCAGGAAACCGGGAACGTCTACCAGCGAAACGATGGGGATGTTGAACGCATCGCAGAAGCGGACAAAGCGGGCACCCTTGCGCGAAGCATTGCTGTCCAATACACCGGCCAGGTATTTGGGCTGGTTGGCTACGATGCCCACCGACTGGCCGTTGAAGCGTGCAAAGCCAATGATGATGTTCTTGGCATAGTCTTTCTGCACTTCCAGGAACTCACCGTTGTCGATGATGGCTCCGATGACTTCATACATATCGTAAGGCTTGTTGGGATTGTCCGGGATGATTTCATTCAACGAATCTTCCAGACGGTCGATGGGGTCGGTGCAATCTATATAGGGAGGCTCTTCCAGGTTGTTCTGGGGGATGTAGCTCAACAGTTTGCGGATGAGCTTGAGGGCGTCTTCTTCGGTAGAGGCTGTAAAGTGGGTCACACCAGACTTGCTTGAATGTACGCTGGCACCACCCAGGTTTTCTTGCGTCACGTCCTCGCCGGTCACGGTCTTTACCACCTTCGGCCCGGTCAGGAACATGTAGGACGTGCCTTCCATCATCAGCGTGAAGTCCGTCAAGGCCGGAGAATAAACGGCACCGCCCGCACACGGTCCGAAGATACCGGAAATCTGCGGAATGACGCCCGAAGCCAGGATGTTGCGCTGGAAGATTTCGGCATAGCCAGCCAAGGCGTTGATGCCTTCTTGGATACGGGCGCCGCCCGAGTCGTTCAGGCCGATGACCGGTGCCCCCATCTTCATGGCTTTGTCCATGATGTGGCAAATCTTCAGTGACATGGTCTCGGACAGTGAGCCGGCCGATACGGTGAAGTCTTGTGCGAAGATATAGACCAGTCGCCCGTCGATGGTGCCGCAGCCAGTCACTACGCCGTCGCCGGGATAGTGCTTCTTTTCCATGCCGAAGTTGGTGCAGCGGTGTTCCACGAACATGTCCATTTCTTCGAAGCTGCCTTCGTCCAGCAACATGGCTATGCGTTCGCGTGCCGTGTATTTACCCTTATCGTGTTGCTTGGCAATAGCTTTCTCGCCACCGCCCAGGCGTGCTGCCGCGCGGCGGTCAATGAGTTCTTTTATTTTTTCCAGTTGATTACTCATCTTTAATATATGTTTTTATGATTTGCTTCTGTTTTAGTAGATTCACTCTCCGGGCGGAGAGCCGTGTTTATTCGGGCTTCTCGCAGAGTTCGGTCAGCACGCCCAGCGTCGATTTCGGGTGCAGGAAGGCGATGTTCAGGCCTTCGGCGCCTTTGCGGGGAGCTTTGTCGATAAGGCGTACGCCTTTTTCTTCGGCATATGCCAAGGCGTTGGCCACTCCGTCTTCAATGGCAAAAGCCAAGTGGTGCATGCCACCCTTGCCGCCGTTCTTTTCGATGAACTTGGCGATGGTGCTTTCCGGCGACGTCGGTTCGAGGAGTTCGATTTTCACTTCGCCTACTTTCAGGAAGGCGGTCCGGACTTTTTGGTCTTCTACTGTTTCAATGTTGTAACATTTCAGCCCCAGTACGTTTTCGTAATAGGGGAGGGCTTCTTCAATGCTCGTAACGGCAATGCCCAGGTGTTCGATGTGCGAAATCTTCATATTGGTAAGTTTAATTTGTTTTCCCTTTATCCATAAGGATGATAAGGGTGTAAAGTCCTACAAAGAAAGGCATTTCTTGCAAAATAAAGAAATAAATCGGCAATTAATTTATCGGAAGAGTGCATATAAAGTGTAAAGCTGCACATAAAGAACAGACGAGCGGATTTTGTCTGAGCATTTGAACCGCAGATGCTACAGATGAAGGGAATTTTCACGGATAATTCATTAAAGTCTGGCGCTTAAAAATCGTTTTTCTGTCATGTTGAGAAGAGCGAAGCGGAGTCGAAACATCTGCCTGATACTTCTCATGTGTTGAGTGGGATTCCTCGAGACCTCCTTTTGCTTTCCCCTGTTTGTCGGGGAAGAACAACGCTCGGGATGGCTGTGGCAATGAATTTTAAGCAGACCCTTATGAATCTGCATTATCTGTACTTGCTTTGGGTGTTGTGAAAATATTTGTAATAAATAGGTGCTGAAAATAGCTTACTTAATGTTTGTTCCGTAGCGATAAAAACGGGGCAAAACGCTTGCTATGCCCCTTCGACTTGTTTTAAGCCTCGTAGATGAATTTGGACATTTGAGACGTATTCTGGGCTCTTTTAAGTGCTGATCTTTCAAAGAAATGGCTTTATTTTTCCTTAAAATTTGCTTTACCTTCGCTATACCTTCGCTTCACCTTCGCTACACCTTCGCTTCTCCTCCGCTATTTTTATTATATGTTAACGGAGGAGAAGGAGTGGTGCAGGAGCCTGTCTGTGGCGGTAAAGGAAATGGGTGATAGTTTTAAACAAACTGTTGTTCTATATGTTGTTATTTTTCACGAAATGGAGAGAACCACCGTCCGTACGTCAGCATGCGCCAAATCCACTCCAGAGGCCCGAATCGGAAGAATTTGAGCCATCCCAGGCAGAACAGCATCTGGAAGAGGTATACGCCCAGCACGATGCCTTCTGTCTGGAGCAAACCGATGCCGGCGCCCCATCCCAGGCCGATGCCGTAGAACAGGAACATGCGATGACGGACTGGCCGATGTAGCATGTCAAGGCCATGCGGCCGGGGGCAGCAAGCGGTTGCCAGAGCGCGCCCTTTTTCCACCGGAGGTAGAGTAGGCAAAGACCTGCCGCGTAGGCAAAGCCTGTGGGATAGACGCTGACCAGGTAGAGCAGGCTGTGGACAGTCAGCCCCCACGGATGGCCATTCTGGCAACTCCAGGCATAAACCAGCGACAGTGGAAGCCCGATGAGCAAGCCGTAGCGGCATAACCCTTGAAGCCATTCTTTGCGTTCTTCCAGGGAAGCATATATCTTCCGGCGACCGATGTAGAAGCCTATGAGGAAGAGTCCCATCACTTTGAAATAACGGTTGCCGTCGATAAATTCCTGAACGCGCACCAAGGCTCCTTGTATGAGAAACTGGAAGACGGCTTGGTAGTCTTGCGCATCGCGCAGCCAATAGGCGAAGTTGTCGCTTGTGATGCCGTATCGGGCACAATAATATTGTTGGAGACTGACCACCGGTTGTGCAGGGTAGACGCTGCAAAGTTCGCAGGCCAAGTCTATCCCGACAGGTATGAGAAGCAGGGCGGCAGCCCACACGAGCAACGTCCGGTCCGAGGCGTGGCGAAACAAGGGAAGCAGCATCCCCAACAGGGCGTAGAGCATCAGGATGTCTCCGCTCCAGATGAACATCAGATGCAGAAAGCCGATGCAGGCCAGCAGGAACATGCGCCGGTAGAAGATGCGGAAGCCGTTGGCACCTTTCCGGGCTGCGTTGGAGATGATGATGGAAAAACCGATGCCGAACAGCAGTGAGAAAAGCGTATAAAACTTTCCGTCTACAAACACGTAAAGCAGGTAGCGGGTTATGGAGTCCATGCCGGCAGACGGAAATGCCGCTGCCACTTCAGCTTTCAGAAACGTGTAGAGCGAAAACTCCGGGAAGTTGGCCATGCAGATGCCCAGCAAAGCGAACCCCCGTAAAGCGTCGAGGATGATGTATCGCTCGGAAGACTTTACGGGGGCAAGGTTGTCAGTATGCTTCATCGCGGGTTACTTGTTTCGTTCTTCGATGAGGCAATTGGCAGGTGCTTTGATATTTTCGTCTAAAGTGACGGAACCGATGCTGTCTGCCACGATATGACCCGACGTGGGGTTCTTGATGTTGGCGATGGCACCGCGGATGTCGGCCTGCAAGGTGCTGTACTCGAAGGCACGGTCGCACGACGGGTCGAAGGTACAGTTCTCCAGCACCAGGTCGTGGGCATAGCACAGCGGTTGTTCACCGGAGATGTGGCAATTGACCAGGCGCAGGTTTTTCGAGTGCCAGCCCAGGTATTCGCCGTTCAGCTCGGAGTCGTAGATAGTGACATTCTCCACCTCCCAGAAGGCGTCTTTGGTGGTTATCTTGGCGTTGTGAATCTCCACGTTCTTCACATACTGGAAGACGTACTTGCTGTCACTCTCCAGGCCGTCCACGTAGATGTTGTTGCTGAACATGAACGGGTAGGTGCCGTCGTGCAGTTTCAGGTTCTTGATGTGGATGCGGTCGCAGCGCCAGAACACTTCGTCTGCATCATTCATCTGTACATTTTCTATCTCGATGTCGTTCATCTCGCGGAACATCTTCGGAGCGTCTATCACCGTATCTTTCATGACCAAATGGTCTGAATACCACAAGGCCGAACGACCTCCCACAGCAAAGTAGCAATGGTCGATGGTGAAACCGTGTACGTGCCAGAACGGATAATTGCCCTCAAAGCGGCAGTTGGTGGCCACGATGTTGCTGCACTCTTTGATGGCCGATTCGCCGGTCAGGATCGTAACGTTGTCCAGGTGTAAGTCGTGAGTGGCGAACAACGGGCGTTCGCCGCCGAATTCTTGGTCTTTAATCAGTTGCATATCTATATAATGTTTAATCTTGTTTCTTCTGGCGCAAAGATACGACTTTTGCCCCATTCTGCATGTAGACAAATTACGGATGCAGTGACCACGATTACAGAAAATGCGACTTCGCCCGGGCAATGTCTTTTCTGACATGGTGGGGGGATGACTCGCCTGGCTGCAAAGTTTTTCCGGACTGAGCAGAAAAGGATGCGCGTGTGGATGATGTGTGAGGTGGATAGAATAGATGATAATATTTCTTTCTTTTTTCTTAAAATATGGAGTTTTTGCGTATCTTTGTCGTCTGAAAGTCTTAGAAGAGAAACATTATGTCAGATTTAGCCCCTCTTATATCCGATCTTGCACTTATTTTGATTTGTGCAGGCATTATGACCTTGGTGTTTAAAAAGCTGAAACAACCGTTAGTATTGGGCTACGTTGTAGCCGGTTTTCTGGCCAGCCCGCACATGCCTTTCACTCCCTCGGTGATGGAACAGGCCAGCGTGAAGGTCTGGGCAGACATCGGCGTCATCTTCCTTTTGTTTGCCCTTGGACTGGAGTTCAGCTTTAAAAAAATAGTCAAGGTCGGCGGTCCGGCAGTGATAGCTGCATGTACCGTTATCTTTTGCATGATAATGTTGGGAATAGGGGTCGGCTCTGCTTTCGGATGGAGCCAGATGGACAGCTTGTTTTTGGGTGGCATGATAGCCATGTCGTCCACAACCATTATTTATAAAGCGTTCGACGACTTGGGCTTACGCAAAAAGCAATTTACCAGTTTGGTGCTTAGCATATTGATTCTGGAAGATATTTTGGCCATCGTCCTCATGGTGATGTTGTCTACCATGGCTGTGCGTCATAACTTCGAAGGAACGCAAATGTTGGAAAGCGTAGCTAAACTGTTGTTCTTCCTTATATTGTGGTTCGTAGTAGGAATTTATGTTATCCCTCTTTTCTTGAGAAAATGCCGTAAACTGATGAGCGACGAAACCTTGCTTATCGTAGCATTGGCTTTATGTTTTGGCATGGTCGTATTGGCAGCAAAAACAGGTTTCTCGGCAGCCTTTGGTGCTTTTATCATGGGGTCTATTCTGGCCGAAACGATTGATGCGGAACGTATTGAACGTTTGGTAATGCCGGTCAAAGATTTGTTTGGTGCCATTTTCTTTGTTTCCGTAGGTATGATGGTAGACCCGTCAATGATTGCGGATTATGCCGTGCCTATCTTGGTCATAACGTTGGCAGTCATCATGGGGCAGGCATTGTTTGGCACGTTGGGTGTCCTGTTAGCCGGTCAGCCATTGAAAACAGCCATGCAGTGTGGTTTCAGCTTGACTCAGATTGGTGAATTTGCTTTTATCATTGCCTCTTTAGGCGTGTCCTTGCACGTAACTGGGCAGTTCCTCTATCCAATCGTGGTAGCTGTATCCGTGATTACTACTTTTTTGACCCCTTATATGATTCGTTTTGCCGAACCTGCTTCTAATTATGTTGATGCTCATTTGCCAGAACGTTGGAGGAATTTTTTGTCACGTTACGCTTCAGGTTCACATACGGTTAATCATGAGAGTTTGTGGAAAAAACTGATTGTGGCATTACTACGCATCACGCTTGTTTACTCCATTGTGTGTGTGGCTGTGGTAGCTTTGGCTTTCCGCTTTCTGGTGCCTTTGTGCCGTGAGAGTTTGCCGGGCATTTGGGGTTCGCTGCTTGCTGCTGTGCTAATCATCTTGTGCTTGTCACCATTCTTGCGGGCCATTATGATTAAGAAGAACCACTCGGTGGAATTTGCCACGCTGTGGAAAGCAGATCGGAGTAACCGCGCGCCGCTGGTGGCCACCATCGTGCTGCGTGTACTGCTGGCCGTTGGCTTCCTGATGTTTGTCATCTCCGGGCTTTTCCAGGTCTCGGTCGGTCTGGTTTTGGGCATCGCTTTTTTGTTGGTTGTGCTGATGATACTATCTCGCCAGTTGAAGAGGCAATCTATCCTTATCGAACGTCGTTTTTTCCAGAACTTGCGTTCTCGTGATATTCAGGCAGAATATTTGGGAGAGAAGAAACCTCAATATGCAGGTCGCTTATTGTCAAAAGATCTGCATTTGGCTGATTATGTGATTCCTGGCGAGTCTTTGTGGGCTGGTAAGACATTGGCCGATTTGAATCTCGGCAAGCAATATGGTGTTCATGTGGTGTCTATATTGCGAGGCAAGAAGCGTATTAATATTCCGGGGGCTTCTGTTCGTCTTTTCCCGGAAGATAAAATTCAGGTAATAGCTACAGATGCTGAATTAAATGTCTTTGGGAAGGCTATGGATCAGGCTAGTGTAATGGATAATGATGTAGTGGAAAAAAGTGAAACAATCCTGCGTCAGTTCCGTATCGATGAGGATTCTCCTTTCCTGGGAAAAACAATCAGAGATGCTGGTATACGTGACAAGTTTCATTGCCTGGTGGTAGGCGTGGAACGTGAAGAGAATGTGTTGCGTGCTCCCGATCCCAAGGAACCATTCTTGGAAGGTGACATTGTCTGGATTGTAGGAGAAAGTAAAGATGTATATCGTTTAGCTGGGCAATCGGAGTATGAAGAGGATTGATAGGGCAATGTTTCTAAATTAAATTTTTCCCAGAATTTTATCCATAACCCAGTTCGTTAATGTGGCGCTTTCTCCGTTACAGGTGCAGATTGATTTACCTAACAAATGATCTACGACGGTTTGTATGAGAGGCTGTTGTACATAAGTTGGATTTTCTACACAAATTTCTTCCCGACCTTTCTCCGTATGCAGGGCAATTGGTTCATAAGTGAAGACTGAGAAGCAAAGCATTCCTTTGTCACCAATGACCTCGATGCGATCCTCTCGGGCAGAATCGTGTGCCACAAAACACCAGGAGCCACTGCCAACAAGCCCATTCTCAAATTGGAAGCACGCACTCAATGTATCCTCTGCCGCATATAGTCCTCCGCGATTGCTTTTATAGCCACTTGCTTCAAGAATACAACCAAAGATTTCTTGCAATAAATCTAATTGATGTGGAGCTAAGTCGTAAAAATAACCTCCGCCGGCTATATCAGGCTGCACACGCCATGGTAGATTTTCGCGGTTATAGTCTAGGTTACGTGGCGGTTGTGCAAAACGTATTTGAATGTTAATGACATTACCTATGGCCCCTTCGGCTATTAAATCTTTTACTTTCTTGAAATAAGGCAAGTAGCGGCGATAGTAAGCTACAAAACAAGGAACTCCGGTCTCGTGCGAAATTCGATTGATACGACAGCATTCTTCATAAGTGACGGCCATTGGTTTTTCAATATATACCGGTTTACCTGCTTTCATGGACATGATGGCATACGTGGCATGTGATGAAGGTGGAGTGGCGATATAGATAGCGTTGACTTCTGGGTCGTCTATCAGCTCTTGTGCATCGTCGTACCAATGAGGTATTCCACGTTCTTGCGCATATTTTTGAGCTTTTTCACCATTTCTGCTCATTACGGCTACCACTTCTGAATTTTCTATCTTTTGAAAAGCTGGGCCACTTTTGTATTTGGTTACTTCGCCGCAGCCGATAAAGCCCCATTTGATAATTTTCTTACTCATGATCTGGATAGCAATGTTGTCGATTGGCGTTTATATTTATGCTACAATTGAATTATGATAGCTCGCTATTCTTCTCTTTCAATGGATAAAAAGTTCTACTCTTCATCGTCATCTTCCATGTCAAAATCGAAATCCCAATATTCTGGTGTAGTAAATTCATCCAATTCACGTCGGTCTTTTTTTGTCGGCCTGCCAGTTCCTTTAGCTCGATTGATAAATCCAGTGACACGACTTATCTCCAATAGTTCGTATTGATCTGGTGTAGTGACATTTTCCATTACTTCCGGTAATAATTTGGCACCTACACGTTTTTCTATGGGTTGTAGGACTTTAAAAGAATAAGTAATAGGAGGTTTGCGAACTTGTATGATGTCTCCTGATTTTACTGTACGGGCTGCTTTGGCTTGTGCTCCATTGATGCTGATACGTCCTTTTTTGCAAGCTTCGGCTGCGATGCTTCGTGTCTTGAAGATGCGGGCAGCCCACATCCATTTGTCTATCCTTGCTTCACTCATTGCTATGAGAGTGTTACTTTTTATGATTGAATTGATTCATTGTAAAATCTAATCCTGCCAGGCAGAAGCTTTTGATAATTTCTCCGACCTTTTCTAACCTTTCAGGAATTTGTTTATATTCATCTTCTGTGAAATGTCCCAATACATAATCTATTTGTCCTCCTCGTGGAAAATCATTTCCTATACCGAAGCGCAATCGGGCATATTCTTGAGTGTTCAATGTAGTAGCTATGTGTTTTAAGCCATTATGTCCAGCATCACTTCCTTTTCCTTTGAGGCGAAGTGTACCGAAAGGCAGTGCAATGTCATCTACTATCACTAATAAGTTTTCCAAGGGAATGTTTTCTTTTTGTATCCAATAGCGTACTGCATTCCCACTTAAATTCATGTAAGTTGATGGCTTCAATAATATTATTTGACGTCCTTTCAGGGTAAAACGAGATGTGAATCCGTATCTTCCATCAACAAAATCTACTCCTTGAGCTTGCGCTAAAGCATCAACAGCCATAAATCCAATGTTATGACGCGTTTCATGATATTCGGGTCCGATATTGCCCAAACCTGTAATCAGATATTTCATAGATAGGAAGATTGTTAAAAAATACGCGGATTAGCGCAGAGATGCGATAATCCGCGTACAGATTTTATGTTCTTAGTCTAATTTTGTTTAGATTAATTGTTTGAAGCAGCAGCCGCTGCAGCACCTCTTGCTGCACGAGTCAACTTCACTGCACATACAACTGCTTCTTTAGCATTCATCAATTCTAGGCCTTCGTAGTGTAATTCACCTACTTTTATAGTTTTACCTAAGCCTAGGTGTGATACATTAATTACCAACCTTTCGGGGATGACATTATATAAAGCTTTAACTTTTAGTTTACGTATTTGTAGTGCCAATTTACCACCTGCTTTTACACCTTCTGCTAAACCTTCCATTTGAACAGGGACTTCCATAATGATAGGCTTACTTTCATCAATCTGGTAGAAGTCTACATGTAGTATATTGTCTTTTACAGGATGGAATTGGATATCTTTCATGATGGCGTTGTATTTCTTTCCATCTATAATCAGATCCACTACATAAATATGTGGCGTGTAAACTAAGTTGCGTAGACCTTCAACGGGCACTGTGAAGTGAATATTCTCTCCACCTCCGTATAATACACAGGGTACACCATTGTTTTTACGAATAGTCTTTAATGCTTTTGCTTGTTCAGAAGAACGTGTTGCAATGGTTCTTGCAGTTCCTTTAATTTCAATTGATTTCATTTTCTACTTTTTTTGTGTTACTCTAAATTAAGTGATTCTTTGCTTAATTCACCATCACACGATACCAGTTATCTACTGTCTGATGCTGTAAAAAGCGGGGCAAAATTACGCCTTCTTTTTGGAATATCCAAATAGTTGTGGTTAAAAATCAAGATCTACGTTTATTGTATGGGCAAGTAAGGGGACTCCTTCTGCTTCTTCTTTATCTGTTGTAGCATCATTTTCATCTTTAGCATTTGGGATGCATTTTTTTGTTGTAATAAATTCGATGCTGTTATGTAAGCTGCTTAAAAATTTATCGAAATCTTCTTGGTATAGAAAAATCTTATGTTTTTCAAAGCTGATTTGTGAATTTTCTCCTTCTTCTGTTACAATTTTCTTACTTTCGGTGATAGCGAGAAACATTTCATCTTTTCTGTTCTTTTTGACGTCAAAGTAATAGATACGTTTACCGGCTTTTACCGATTGCGAGAATATGATATCTTTGCCGCTAGCATCACTGTTCCTCTTTTTTGAATCTTCCATATTTGTGTTTAATTTAAAAATTGGCTTCAAATTTGATGATTTTTTTTTAACTGTCAAAAGAAAAGTGGAGGATAATGCTTCGTTCCTTGAAAAAAATATGATTTGTTTATGCAGACTCATTAAAAATAGCTACTTTTGCACCCCGATTAGAAATAGTATTACCTTTTTGATTTAAGTTATGATAAACAGAGTTCTTATTCGTCTTAAGATAATACAGATTGTATATGCGTATTATCAGAATGGTGGTAAAAATATAGATGCTTCAGAAAAAGAATTGTTTTTTAGTTTATCCAAAGCATACGATCTTTATAACTATTTGTTGCTGTTGATAGTGGCTGTGACTAATTATGCACAAAAAAGAATTGATGCTGCAAAATCAAAATTAGCACCAACTCCAGAAGAACTGTCTCCTAATATGAAATTTGTGGAAAATAAATTCGTTGCTCAATTGGAGGTGAATAAGCAATTGGCTAATTTTTCTACAAACCAGAAACGTTCGTGGAATAATGACGAAGATTTTGTTAAAGGATTATATGAACAAATTATAGTATCAGATATATATAAGGAATATATGTCATCTACGGTTTCTTCATACGAAAATGACCGTGAATTGTGGAGAAAACTTTATAAAACATTTATCTACAATAATGAAGATTTAGATGTTCTGTTGGAGGATCAAAGTTTATATTGGAATGATGACAAATACATTATTGATACATTTGTCATGAAAACTATTAAACGTTTTGATGAAAGAAATGGAGCTAATCAACAATTGTTGCCAGAATTTAAAGATGATGAGGATCAGGAGTTCGCACGTCGTCTTTTCCGTCGTACTATTCTGAATAGTGATTATTATCGTCATCTTATCAGTGAAAATACACGTAATTGGGATTTAGATCGTGTGGCTTTCATGGATGTAGTGATAATGCAGTGTGCTTTGGCGGAGATATTAAGTTTTCCCAATATTCCAGTTAGTGTATCATTGAATGAGTATGTAGATATTGCAAAGATTTATAGTACTCCTAAAAGTGGTAGTTTTGTGAATGGAACTTTGGATGGAATTGTTAATCAATTAAAAAAAGAAGGTAAGTTGACGAAAAACTGATACTTTTGCCAAGTATAAACATTAAAACCTGAATTTTTATGAATCTTATGACAGCTTATTTTATGCAGGCAGCTCCTGCTGGCGGAGCAACGGGTGGTGGTTTAATGTGGATTTTTTTGATAGCCATGTTTGTCATCATGTATTTTTTTATGATTCGTCCTCAAAACAAGAAACAAAAGGAAATAGCAAATTTCCGTAAATCACTTCAAGTGAATCAGAAGGTTATTACTGCTGGCGGCATACATGGTATTATAAAAGAAATTAATGATACTGATGTTGTTTTGGAGATAGCTTCGAATGTGAAGATTCGTATTGATAAAAATTCTATTTTTGCCGCGGCTGCGGATGCTAATAGTTCTCAGGCTGGTAAATAACAGAATTGGGTAAGTATATGTTCGATGTAGAGAACATAGAGCAAGTTTATTTGAAAATTAGTAAACAAATAAAGGACTTCTTGTTAAGCGAAAAGAGCAGGGAGTTCTTTATTTTTTTATTTTTTTTCTTGGTAGCCGGTGGATTTTGGTTATTACAGACATTGAATAATGATTATGAAACTGAGTTTTCCGTACCAGTTAGGTTGCGTAAAGTCCCAGATAATATTATCTTGACTTCGGAACCTTCTTCAAAGTTGCATATTAGAGTAAAGGACAAAGGAACGGTATTGCTTAATTATATGTTAGGGAAAAGTTTTTATCCTGTTACAATAGATTTTACTGAATATCTAAATGAAGATAGCCATGTGAAAGTTCCTTCGTCTCGATTTATGAATGAAGTGATGGGGCAAATGAAAGCTTCTACACAATTGTTATCAATTGATCCGGATACATTAGAATATATATACTCAACAGGAGTATCTAAACGGATACCAGTACGTTTGAATGGAAGTCTGAAAACAGATCGTCAGTATTTTTTTTCAGATACTCTCTTTAAGCCAGATTCTGTAATTGCTTATGCTCCTGCATTTATGTTAGATACTATTGATGCAGCTTATACTCAATATATTACCTTAAAGAACGTTTCGGATACAGTACATCAACAATTATTGTTGCAGTCTCAACATGGAGTGAAATTGGTTCCTTCTTCTATTCAGATGGTATTGCCCGTGGACATTTATACTGAAAAAACGGTTGAAGTTCCTTTGCAAGGTGTAGATTTTCCTATTGGCAAAACATTGCGAGCGTTTCCTTCCAAAGTTCAGATTACATTTCAAGTGGGGGTTAGTCGTTTTCGTGAGATAACGGCAGATGATTTTCATATTGATGTTTCGTATGAAGAGTTGCAGCGTCTAGGAACTAATAAATATACGGTAAGGTTACAGAGTATTCCTCAAGGGGTAAGCCACGTACGTATTAATCCAGAACAGGTTGATTTTTTAATAGAACAATTGTCTACGAATGGCTATTAAGATAGGAATTACGGGCGGAATAGGAAGTGGTAAGAGTGTAGTCTCTCATTTGTTGACACTAATGGGGATTCCTGTTTATATATCTGATGTAGAGGCGAAGCGTCTGATGCTTACAGATGAGAATATACAGACTAGCTTGTGTTGCTTGTTGGGTAAGGACGTTTATCGGGAAGGACAGTTGAATAAAATGCTTTTGACTTCTTATCTTTTTGCTGCTCCAGAGAATGCGCAGAAAGTAAATGCTATTGTCCATCCGCGAGTACGCGACGATTTTAGGATTTGGGTGAAAGCTCATGAACCTATTGGCTTTGTGGGGATAGAATCTGCCATTTTGTATGAAGCGGGTTTTGAAAATGAGGTGGATTATGTCGTTATGGTATATGCTCCTACTGAAATGCGTATTGAACGTGCGGTTAGGCGTGATGCTATTTCTCATAAACGAGTTGAAGAACGTGTACGTAGTCAGATGAATGATGAAGATAAAATTCACTTGGCTGATTATATATTGGTCAATGATGGCAAAAGTCCTTTAATTCCGCAGGTTTTGGCACTGATTTCTTCCTTATCCCAAAATCATTAATTACCTTTGTTGCCTGAGAAATATCTATTTAATAATTATCAAACAGAATATATTATGTTGAAGACTATTTTGTCTATCTCTGGTAAACCGGGGCTGTATAAGCTTGTATCCCGTGGAAAAAATATGTTGATCGTGGAAGCATTGGCAGATAAGAAACGTTTCCCTGCTTATGGTAATGAAAAAATAGTTTCATTGGGCGATATTGCTATCTATACAGAAGAGGACGATGTCCCGCTAAGCGAAGTGCTTACTGCCATGAAAAAGAAAGAGGATGGGGCTGTTGTAGCATTGGATTTAAAAAAGGCATCGAGCGATGAATTGTTTGCTTATTTAGCTGAAGTTTTGCCGGGGTTTGATAGAGACCGTGTGCATGCATCGGATGTAAAGAAATTGATTTCTTGGTATAATCTGTTGGTGAACAGTGGAATGACAGATTTTGAGGAAGAAACTGTAGCCGAAGAAAACGCTGAAGAGGAAAAGTAATAACAGAATGTATGAATTGTTAAAGGAGAATATGACAAAAAGCATGTTCTCCTTTTTTTGTTTCTGAACGAAGAAAGTGGACAAGAATGTTTTTTGTATATTGAATGGTATATTATTATTGTGACTGAGCTTATTATATGGAAGTGATGTGTATTTCTATTGCTTAAGCTACTTGAGCAAAGCAATAAAGATGGAGCATAGTGGTTTTTCTTGAATTTGTAATGTGGGTGTCATACGGTTGCAACATGAATAGTGCATCTTTGTAGTGCAATAATTAATCAAGGAGGATGCGTATGAAACTGAACAAAAATGAGTATACAGTAGAAGCTGCCACAGGTGGTGGATTTTTTGCTTATTATAGGGATAATTTGTTGTGCAGTGCCTATGGAGAGACGCCAGATGAGGCATATGAAAACCTGGAACGAGTGCTGGACGATTTTGTCAGCGACATGTATATGGTAGAAGAATACGTCTGACTGTGTTAGACAGAAAAGCATTAAACTTCTTACGATTTATTCCATAAATTCTCATCGGTGCCGTACCCGCGTGATGCAGGTACGGTATGTTTTGTTGACAATCTTCCTTGTTTATGTTGTATAAGAGCCTGTCGTTTAGAAATCGTTCTCTTTGTCATGTTGAGCAGAGCTGAAAACCTCTCTCCAATACTTTTTATGCGCGTAGTGGAACCCCTTGACTGAGCTAGGGATGACAGAGAAAATAAACTTCAAACAGGTTCTAAGCAGATGGTACGGTGTGTAAGGGATTAATTGTATATAATTATAAGATTAGATATTGTAGGATGCTTATAATTGGATTATTAATCGTATTTTCGCAAATCCTATGTGAATTGAATTATTAATGTATTATAATATGGCTAAGAGTGTCAATAAGAAAAGCAGTTCTGGTACGTATGTCGACCGGGATTTAAGTTGGATGTACTTCAATCGTCGTATTTTGCAAGAGGCTACTCGCCCTATACCTTTGTTGGAGAGATTGAGCTTTTTAGGAATTTATTCGAATAATCTGGATGAATTTTTCCGTGTGCGTATAGCTACGCTTAGTCGCATTGCGGAGTGTGAGGACAAAAGCATCAAGAAAGAAAGTGAACATGCGTCGCAACTGATTAAGCAGATTACCAAGCTGAACAATCGTTATGCCAAGGAGTATGAAGAGGCCATTCATGAAGTGACGGCCGCGTTGAGGAACGAAAACATATTCCTGTTAAAAGATAATGAATTGAGCGAGGACCAGCAGCAGTTCGTCAGGCAGTTCTTCCGCCAAAAGCTGAGCGGATTTACGAACCCTGTTTGGTTGTCGGCTGTAAAGGAACTGACTGAGGCTACGGATGATAATATATTCTTGGCAGTCAAGCTGCATACGGAGGGGCGCAAGACGCCTGAGTATGCGCTTATCGAGTTGCCGGTGGCTGTGTGTGGCAGGTTCATTCACTTGCCTGACAAGGAGGGGCGAAGCTATTTGATGTATTTGGATGATGTCATTCGTTTCTGTCTGCCGATGATTTTCGGTGGTATGGGGTTTACGCATTATGAAGCATATGCTTTTAAGTTTACTAAAGATGCGGAAATGGAGATAGATAATGATTTGCGGAATGGCATGCTACAGAAGATTTCCAAAGGGGTCAAAAGCCGTAGGAAAGGGGATGCCCTGCGTGTGATATACGATGCCGCTATGCCCAAGGATATGCTGAAGCGGGTGATGAACAAGCTGAACCTGGATAAGCTGGATACGGTATTGGCCGGCGGGCGTTATCACAATCATAAGGATTTGATGTCCTTTCCCGATTGCGGCCGGAAGGATTTGAAGTATCCGGAATGGTCTCCTATTATTAGAAAGGAATTGGATGAGAATGTAAGCCTACTGAATTTGATACAACAGAGGGACCGGTACATTCACGTGCCGTATCATAGTTTCGATTATTATATAAGGGTGTTGCAGGAGGCGGCTATCAGCAAGAATGTCAAGAGCATAAAAACCACGTTGTACAGGCTTGCAAAGACTTCGAAGGTGGTGAATGCGCTGATTAATGCTGCCCGTAACGGGAAGAAGGTGACGGTCGTGATAGAGTTGTTGGCTCGTTTTGACGAGGCTTCCAACATCAGTTGGTCGAAACTGATGCAGGATGCGGGTGTGCATGTCATTTTTGGTGTCGAGGGGCTGAAGGTACATTCCAAAGTGACGCACATCGGCATGAAGCAGGGACCGGACGTGGCTTGTATCAGTACGGGAAATTTCCACGAGGGTAACGCCCGCATTTATACGGATTATATGCTGATGACGGCTGCAAGAGGCATTGTTTCGGACGTGGCCAATGTGTTCAATTTCATAGAAAAACCTTATTCGCCCATAAAGTTCCGTGAACTTCTGGTGTCGCCCAATGAAATGAAGAAGAAGTTCCTTCGCCTGATTGATGAGGAAATACGCAACAAGCAGGTGGGTAAGCCGGCATATATCCGGATGAAGGTCAACCACATTACGGACCCGGTGATGGTGAAGAAGCTTTATGAGGCATCTGCTGCGGGAGTGCCTGTCGACATTGTGCTGCGTGGCAATTGTTCCCTTGTCACGGGGGTGCCTGGTGTCAGCGAGACTATCCGTATAAATGGTATCATAGACCGCTACCTGGAACATTCGCGCATCTTCATCTTCGCTGCCGGCGGAGAGGAGAAATGCTTCATTGGTTCGGCCGATTGGATGCCGCGCAACCTGGACAACCGTATTGAGGTAGTCACCCCCGTCTACGACCCCGACATCAAGGCCGACTTGCGCACGGTGGTCGACTTCGGCCTGCGCGATACCTGCCAGGGACGCATTGTCGACGGACGCGGCGAGAACTTGCCTTGGACGACGGAAGACGGTGCCCGGTTCCGTTCGCAAGAAGAACTGTATCGCCATTACCTGGCCCTCGAAGAGAGGGAGCGTGACGTCCACCAAGATTGACGGGTATCAGTCAACGCTTAATGGCGGGTACTATTAGGCAGCAAATAGCGGTACTATTAGCTAGCAAATAGCGGTACTATTAGGTAGCAAATAGTGGGTACTATTTGAAATGAATGAATCCTTTAAACAGATAAAAGAAGCAATGGGTAAAAAATGTTATGCCGCCATCGACATCGGCTCCAATGCCGCGCGGCTACTGATTAAACGAGAAGAAGAGAACGAAAATCTGGTCAGCCGTCGACTGGCCAAAGTCTTACTGTTGCGCGTGCCCCTGCGCCTGGGGTTCGACGTCTTTGCGCTGGGCAAGCTCTCCGACGAACGCATTGTCAAGATGCGCCGCCTTATGAAAGCCTACCGGCAATTGATGAAGATTTACGAAGTGACCGACTTCCGCGCTTGTGCCACCTCGGCCATGCGCGACGCCAAGAACGGCAAGGCTGTCATTAACAAGATTCTGAAAGATACGGGCATACACATCGAAATCATCGACGGCCAGGAAGAGGCCCGCATGATATACAACAACCACGTGGAGTGCCTGGAAGACCGCACGGGCAATTTCCTCTACGTCGATGTGGGGGGCGGAAGCACCGAGCTGAATCTGATGATAAACGGCGAACTCGTGCAGTCATTGTCCTATAACATCGGTACCGTGCGCATCCTCAGCGGAGCCGTGAAACAGGAAACCTGGGTTACGATGGAAGACGATTTGCGGCGGCTTACGTCGGGATTCCCAGACATCAACATCATCGGCTCGGGCGGCAATATCAATAAACTCTACCGCATGGCAACGGACAAGGACAAGAAGACACAGCGTCTGCCCATCGCTTCCTTGCAGCAGCTTTATGACCGCTTGAAGCCGTTGACTCCCGAGCAGCGGATGAAAGACTTCTCGCTGAAGGAAGACCGTGCCGATGTCATCGTGCCTGCCGCGGAGATATTCCTCTTCATTGCACGTATCATACAGGCAGAATACATACATGTGCCGGTCATAGGCTTGGCCGACGGCATTATCGATGCGTTATATCTGCGCGACCAGGAGAAGAAACAACGGTGACGCAGCCGGTTGAATCGGCATAGGAAGGCGCGGACGGAGTAGAAATTGACCAATGTCAATCACCGTCCGCGCTTTCTTTTTGTACTTTTGCACGCCGTTTTCAGTATCGGCATCAGCCTGTTTAAAAGACGTTCTTTCTGTCATGTTGGGCAGAGTCGAAACATCTCCTGATACTTTTTGTGCGCATAGTGGGATTCCTCGACCGGCTCGGGATGACAGAGGGGGAGATTTTAACGGACTCTTATTGTAACAAAAATACGTACAACCGATGAAAAAAAGTCTTATTGCATTGGCTTTCGGCACTTTGGGGCTGGGCATTGCTGAATTTACCATGATGGGCATCTTGCCTTATGTAGCCGCCGATTTGGATATCAGCATACCTACGGCCGGGCATTTCATCTCTGCCTACGCCCTCGGGGTTTGTTTTGGCGCCCCCATTCTCCTTTGGGCACGTCGCTATCCGCTCAAACACATTCTGTTGGGATTGATGGCGTTGATGATGGTCGGCAACCTCTGCGCCTCCGTCTCTACGTCTTATTGGATGCTGCTTGCAGCCCGTTTCATTTCTGGTTTGCCGCATGGCGCTTACTTCGGGGTAGCTTCTATTGTGGCCTCGCGGCTTGCCGACGAAGGACGTGGGGCGGAAGCCGTTTCTATTATGGTGGCAGGGATGACCGTGGCCAATCTGTTTGGCGTGCCGCTGGGCACTTCTCTCAGTCATCTCTTATCCTGGCGTGTCACCTTCCTCTTGGTCGGGTTATGGAGTGTGATAGTTCTCTACTACATCTGGCGGTGGGTGCCCCATGTACAGGGGCTGCAGGACACCGGGTTCAAGGGCCAGTTCCGTTTCCTGCGACGGCCGGCGCCGTGGCTCGTGCTAGGGGCGACTGCTCTGGGCAACGGCGGTGTCTTTTGTTGGTACAGCTATATCAACCCTTTGCTGACCGATGTGTCTGGCTTCAGTTCCGAAAGCATCACGTCGCTTATGGTGCTGGCAGGTTTTGGCATGGTGGCCGGCAATCTCATCAGTGGCCGGCTTTCCGACCGCTATACACCGGGCCGGGTCGCCATGACCGTGCAGGGTGCTTTGTGTGCGATACTCCTCCTTATATTCTTGCTCTCCTCCAACCCTTGGTGTTCGGCACTTCTCATGACCCTCTGCACGGCCGGCCTTTTCGCCGTTTCCAGTCCGGAGCAGGTGCTTATTATCCGGGTCGCTCCTGGTGGTGAGATGTTGGGAGGTGCGGCCGTGCAGATGGCTTTCAACCTTGGCAATGCCGTGGGGGCTTACGCCGGAGGTCTGGCGGTGGGAGCCGGCTATCAATATACTGCCCTTCTTGGCGTTCCCTTTGCCCTCTGCGGTTTTGTGTTGTGCTATGTCTTTTATAAGAAATATCAGCCCGAATACTGATACTTTCAGGATTTTTGCGTAAGTTTGTCGGACTTATCTTTCCTTTTCTCCTTGTGAAAGGGAAGGATAGTTATCACCAGTTTATTACAAACCGTTATAATACAAAACGTTATGAAAAGACTGAAACTTCAGAATCATTTCTTTGCCCTTGTTGCTCTTGTACTGGCCTGTACTTTTGCTTCTTGTGGCGATGACATTTACTACACGATTGACAACACCGATGAGGCTCTCTGCAATAAGCTTTGGATTGAAGACCATTATGTTACTTCGGATGGGCAGGAGGCAACCTACCAACTTCGCTTTAATACCGACGGCACTGGTCAGGAACTTACTTCTTGGGCCATAGGCACAGGCACTAATATTATTGACCGGCAGATTTCATGGCGTTGGACCGATGATAGCAAAGAATGTATCCAGCTTATCTATAACGACGGTAGCGCACAATATCTTGAAAACGTTTGGGTGCGCGACCATTACCTTTCTGCTGAGGTCGATGGGCTTTCGCTCACTTTTGTGGATGCTAATCATCGCTATTGAGGTAGAAGCTTTTTGATAGTCTTCGGCCCAAAGCTGTTATCTGCAAAAGGGAATTATTGGTGGTTGAGTAACCATGCCAAAAGGCGCTGCATTGGAAACGTGCAGCGCCTTTTGGTTGAAATATACTGTTGCCTTTTTATTTGGAAATGTCAAACAAGTAGGTAATCTTTGCCGTAATAGTGCCATGAGCCGAGCGTGAGAAGTAATCTTTTTTCGTGCTGTTATAGAAGTCACTTAGCCCGAAGTAATAACGCCCTTCCACTAAAAAGTTGCCGATTTTCGTCCGCAATTCAAGGCCTCCTCCTCCTGCTATTCCATAATCGAACTTGTTGTCGATAGCTTTTTCGTGTTGTTCTACTTCAACGTATGGATTGGAGTCTATCATCCCTTCCATATCTCCAGATTGTTCAGAACTGTCGTTTATCAAGAATCCGATTTGCGGCCCTAAGTTGATGAAAAATTGCATCCCTTTGTCTTTGCCAAATGCCAAGTGGGCCAAGAAAGGAATCTCTACGTAATTCATCTTGCGAGTATAGTGCACATCCGGATAATTCTCGTAATATTCGTCCCAGCCTTTTTGAGAAAAATTCACCTCAAGTTGTACTCCACATATCATCTTAAAGAATTTCTCTGAAATATAGCGTGCCGTAATGCCCGCATTCATGCCCATCAGGTTGTTCTGGTTGACAGTGGGCATGAAACTGACTTTGGTCAGGTTGACGCCTCCGTTAATGCCGATGGCAAAGTTGTATCGTTGTTCACCCACTTGAGCATAAAAAGGAAGGGTCACGCTACAAAATACCAGGAATAAGATGGTTCTTACGTTTTTTTTCATTGTCATCTGTCTGTGCTTATGGGTTAAGGGACTTGAATCAATCAAAATCCAGCTTCATCAGTTCAAAGTTCTTTGTAAAATGCACGAAGAAAACCTTGCGGTTAATGAAACCTCCCCAGTTGTTTACGCGTTGGAACTTGAATCCTGTTTGTATAGGTATCAAGCTGAGTTGCTGTATGTCTTTTTCGAACTCTGAGCCGTAGCTGGACAAGCCTTTTAGGAAAAAGTAACCGGTATCGAATCCAAGCATACCGAATTTGGGGTAGCGTTCGTCCATATCTTTCCCGTACCATTGTTGGTAACGTTTGGTAAAGTTAATGGCTGTGGGCAGCAAGTTATTGGTATAAAAAGAGCTGTAAAAGTAAGTGTCCAGTTCAAAGAAAGCATCTAAATGATCTTTCGTATAGGTTTGCCATTCTGGATACCCGAAGAGATGTACGTTTGCTTCCGGATGTTCGCGTACCAACAGGGTGAGTTGTGGCAGGATTTTTATCAGTGTCAGATTGCTGCCTGAGGTCGGGATAAATACGTTCTCCCGTCCTGCTGCCAATACAGCTCCCATGGAGGTGGTAGTAGCATCTTCACTAATGCTTTTGGTTGTAATGCCTTTCCCTCTGAGTTCGTCTTTCAATCCTTTGATGAACTCAGCCTTTTCTTTGGCACCGTCCGTTGCTTCTATGAATATGATGTTAGCTTGCGAGAATTGGCGGATAAAATGGTCGTATACCTCGGAGTAGAGATAAGATTGTGGAGTATTGATTTGATAAACGCTTGGATTGCGGAATACGGTATTGTCTTTCGACGTAAAGGGGATAACCAATCGTATTTCATTCTTTTGGGCGAAGTCTGCCAAGGGCTTGATGTGCTGCTGGTAGAGAGGGCCGAAGATGATGTCCATTTGCTTCATTTCCGGCTGGGCAAGCAGAGGATTCAAAGACACGTTTTCCCCTCCGGAGTTATACACGTAGAGGTCGACAGAAGTACCTGTCCGCTTCAAGCTGTCTACTGCCATCAGGAATCCTTCGTAATATTCTATCATGCGGGCAGATTCGTTTTTGGCCACGTTGTAGAATGGTAATATAATGGCTGCTTTAATCGTTTTGAATCGTTCGGCTTTTTTTTCGTTGGCTTGGAACAATTCATTGTCGGTGGGGATGCGGTCGGGTTGTTTTGTCTTTTCTTGTTTCTGGTCTGCAACAGGATAAGGGATGCACAGCATAGTGCCCCGTTTCAGCTTATCTTTGTCTTTCAGCTCGGGGTTTGCTGCAATCAGTTCTTCTTCGGTAATATTGTATTTCCGGCTGATGCTGAACACTGTTTCGCGCCGCTTTACTTTGTGCATCTCGCGGCACTGTGATTCTACTGGTCCGGGGATGGATGTTTGAAGTTCATCGGTACTGCTGCTTTTTTCTTCTTTTTCCTCTTCTTTCTTTCCTGCGGATGGAATCAAGATAACTTGACCAATACGAAAATTGTCTGCACTTAGTCCGGGATTGGCATTACAGATGGCTTCTGCCGTGGTGTTGTACTTCACTGTCAGGCGGTAGAGGGTTTCTCCGGGTGCTATGGTATGGAAAGTGGCTCCTCCTGTATTGGGGATGCGCAGTGTGTGTCCTATGTAGATTTTGTCGTCGCTGCCGGGATTCAACCGTATAATGTCTGACTGGCTGACGCCGTACATGCTGGCTATGGAATAAAGGCTCTGTCCTTTTTCAATGGTGTGCAGGATATAAGATTGGTTTTCTTGCGCCGTCGTCGTCAGTCCATAGGCACTAAGCAACAGCAGGCAGCAGAGGATACGTTTAATTTTTCTCATTGGTTATCTTTATATGTTTACAATTGTCCAAAGTAGCTGCAAAGGTAAGAATATTGTGTTATTTCTGCCAACGGATTGCGTTAAGAAATAATATTGCGGCTTTTACGGCTGAAAAATGAGGCGATGGGACGAATTTTCGGGTAGAAACCTCTATTTTTGTACGCATTTGCCGAAACAGTATGTGATATTGCTGTTTTTGCTATGCTTATCAACATTGCAAGAAAGTATTATGCAACAGGAAAAAGAATATATCAATGTTTACGGTGCCCGTGTGCACAATTTGAAGAATATAGATGTAGCCATTCCACGAGATAGCCTGACAGTCATTACCGGTTTAAGCGGAAGTGGTAAGTCTTCTTTGGCTTTCGATACGCTTTTTGCTGAAGGACAGCGCCGTTATATCGAGACTTTCTCAGCTTATGCCCGCAATTTCCTGGGGAATTTGGAGAGGCCGGACGTGGATAAGATTACGGGCCTTAGTCCTGTCATTTCCATCGAACAAAAGACGACCAACAAGAATCCGCGTTCGACTGTGGGCACTACTACCGAGATTTATGACTTTCTGCGTTTGCTCTATGCCCGTGCCGGAGAGGCTTACTCTTACCTGTCGGGGGAGAAAATGGTGAAATATACCGAGGAACAGATTATAGACCTTATCTTGAGCGAATACAAAGGAAGGAAGATTTATATCCTGGCGCCGTTGGTGCGCAATCGCAAGGGGCATTACAAAGAGCTGTTTGAACAGGTGCGCAAGAAGGGCTACCTTTATGTGCGGGTAGACGGTGAGGTGCGTGAAGCCTTGCCCGGCATGAAGCTTGACCGCTATAAGAACCACGACGTGGAAGTGGTGGTGGACAAGCTGGTGCCTTCTGACAAGGATGATGCCCGTCTGAAAAACAGTGTGGCTACAGCGATGAAGCAGGGAGACGGGCTGCTGATGGTGCTGGATGCGGAGAAGGATGAATTGCGGCATTACAGCAAGCGGTTGATGTGCCCTGTCACCGGGTTGTCATACAGGGAGCCGGCACCGCATAACTTTTCGTTCAATTCTCCGCAGGGGGCGTGTCCTAAGTGCAAGGGATTGGGGGTGGTGAGTCTGATTGATATTGACAAGGTTATCCCCGACCGTGGTCTGTCTATTGCGGAGGGGGCCATCATCCCGTTGGGGAAGTATAAGAACAGCATGATATTCTGGCAGATAGCAGCGTTGCTGGAGAAGTATGATGCAACGTTGAAGACGCCGGTGGGCAATCTGCCCGACGGGGCGTTGGACGAAGTCTTGTACGGCTCTGGCGAACGGCTGAAGATTAAGAGTTCGCTGGTGGGGACTTCGTCTGATTATTTTGTGACGTTCGAAGGGGTGGTGAAGTACATTCAGATGTTGCAGGACAGCGATATGTCGGCCACGGCGCGCAAGTGGGCCGAGCAGTTTGCGAAGACCGACGTCTGCCCGGAGTGCCATGGGGCCAGGTTGAACAAGGAGGCGCTGTCGTTTCGCATCCACGATAAGAATATCTATCAGCTTGCTACGATGGATATCAGCGAATTGTATGATTGGCTGGTGAAGGTTGATGGGCATCTGGGGAGTAAGCAGAGGCTGATTGCCGACGAGATATTGAAGGAGATACGCACCCGCTTGAAGTTTCTGCTGGACGTGGGGCTGGACTATCTGTCGCTCAACCGCAGTTCGGCCAGCCTGTCGGGCGGCGAGAGCCAGCGCATCCGCCTGGCCACGCAGATAGGGTCGCAGTTGGTCAACGTGCTTTATATCCTAGACGAACCGAGCATCGGCCTGCACCAGCGGGACAACGAGCGGCTGATACATTCGCTGAAGGAGCTGAGGGACATCGGCAATACGGTCATTGTGGTGGAACATGACAAGGACATGATGCTGGCGGCCGATTATGTCATCGATATGGGGCCCAGGGCCGGGCGCTTGGGAGGCGAGGTGGTCTTTGCCGGGACACCGCAGGAGATGCTGAAGACGCATACGCTGACGTCGCGCTACCTGAACGGCGAGTGCCGTATCGAGGTGCCAGCTGTGCGCCGCCGAGGCAACGGCCACAGCTTGTGGCTGCGCGGGGCGCGTGGCAATAACTTGCGCGGGGTGGATGTGGAGTTCCCGCTGGGGAGGCTCATCTGCGTGACGGGCGTGTCGGGCAGTGGCAAGTCGACCCTTGTCAACGAGACGCTGCAACCCATCCTGTCGCAACGTTTCTACCGCTCGCTGCAAGACCCTTTGCCCTACGGGAGCATCGAGGGGCTGGAATATATAGACAAGGTGGTCAACGTAGACCAGTCGCCGCTGGGACGTACGCCGCGTTCGAATCCGGCCACGTACACGGGTGTGTTTTCGGACATACGCAACCTGTTCGTCGGATTGCCCGAGTCGAAGGTGCGTGGCTACAAGCCGGGGCGTTTCTCGTTCAACGTCAGCGGGGGCCGCTGCGAGGCTTGCCAGGGCAACGGCTACAAGACCATCGAGATGAACTTCCTGCCCGACGTCTACGTGCCCTGCGAGGTGTGCCACGGCAAGCGTTACAACCGCGAGACCCTGGAGGTGCGCTACAAGGGCAAGTCCATTGCCGACGTGCTGGACATGACCATCAACATGGCCGTGGAGTTCTTCGAGAACGTGCCGCAGATTCTGAACAAGATAAAGGTGCTGCAAGACGTGGGCCTGGGATACATCAAGCTGGGGCAGTCCAGCACCACGCTGTCTGGCGGTGAGAGCCAGCGCGTGAAGCTGGCCACCGAGCTGGCGAAGCGTGACACGGGCAAGACCGTCTACATCTTGGACGAGCCGACCACGGGACTGCACTTCGAGGACATCCGCGTGCTGCTGGCTGTGCTCAACCGCCTGGTGGACAAGGGCAACACGGTCATCGTCATCGAACATAACCTCGACGTCATCAAGATGGCCGACTACATCATCGACATGGGACCCGAAGGCGGGCGGGGCGGGGGAGAGGTCCTCTCGTGCGGCACGCCCGAAGAGGTGGCGCAGAGCGACAAGGGGTTCACGCCCCGCTTCCTCCGCACGGAGCTAGGCCTATAGCCACCCCTATACGCCGTTGTATAGCCACCCCTATACGCTACTGTATAGCTACCCCTATACCGGTAAGTATAGCTACCCATAGCAGCCTGCAACTACATACCCATAGTAGCCTGCAACTACATACCCATAGTAGCCTGCAACTACGCACCCATAGTAGCCTCGTGCTACATACCCATAGCCAACAAAGAAAGACTATACCTATTTATATTATATAAGAAGATGAAAGAAAGAATCAACAAGACCAACGCCGCCCGCCTCTTAGACAGGGACCGGGTGGCCTACGAACTCATCCCCTACGAGGTGGACGAGTCGGACCTGAGCGCCGTCCACGTGGCGGCACAGTTGGGCGAGGACATCGACCGGGTGTTCAAGACACTCGTCCTACACGGCGACCGCACGGGTCACTTCGTCTGCGTCATCCCCGGCGAGCACGAGGTCGACCTCAAGCTGGCCGCACGCGTCAGCGGCAACAAGAAGTGCGACCTCATCCCCGTCAAGGAACTGCTCCCCCTCACAGGCTACATCCGCGGCGGCTGCTCGCCCATCGGCATGAAGAAGCCCCTGCCCACCTACATCCACCGCACGTGCCTCGACTTCGACCACATCTACGTCAGCGCCGGCGTGCGCGGCCTCCAGCTCCGCCTGGCCCCGCAAGACTTAATTCGCGTGGCCCATGCAGAAGTTTGCGACTTGTTTGTAGGATAATCCGGCAAAATGGTTATATTTGCATCCCATTAACAGACAGATATTAATTACTAACTAAAATCAACTTTACCTTATGTTCAAGAATCATCCTAAAGGACTGGTGGCGGCCGCCATCTCCAACATGGGCGAGCGCTTCGGATACTACATCATGAACGCCGTCCTGGTCTTGTTCCTCTGCTCGAAGTTCGGCCTGAGCGACGAGACCAGCTCCATCATCTACTCCGTATTCTACTGCGGCATCTACGTGCTCAGCCTCGTGGGCGGCATCATTGCCGACAAGACGCAAAACTATAAAGGCACCATCGTCTCCGGACTGATAGTCATGTCGCTGGGCTACATCATCCTCTCCATCCCCGTCTTCGCCCAGGCCGGCAATATCGGCTGGCTCCTGCCCCTGACCTGCGTCGCCCTGTTCTTCATCGCCTTCGGCAACGGCCTCTTCAAAGGCAACCTCCAGGCCATCGTCGGGCAGATGTATGACAACTACGAGAAAGAAGCTGAGAAAGACGGCCCCGAAGCCCTCCGCCTGGCCAAAAGCCGCCGCGACTCGGGATTCCAGATATTCTACGTCTTCATCAACATCGGCGGACTGGTAGCCCCCTTCGTGGCACCTCTGTTGCGCGAATGGTGGCTGAAGGCCCATCAACTGGTCTATAATGCCGACCTGCCCGCCCTGTGCCACCAATACATCGACCATGCCAATGCCGGCACCCAAGTGTCGGCCGACACCATGGCCAACCTGACCGAGCTGGTCGGCAAAGTAGGCGGCACGGTCACCGAAAACCTCGTCCCCTTCTGCACCCAGTACCTGAAGATATTCAACGAAGGTATCCACTACTCCTTCATCGCCTCCGTGGCGGCCATGCTCATCTCACTGCTCATATTCCTGATGTACAAGAAGATATTCCCCACTCCGGGCAAGAAGGAAAAGCAAGAAACCGTGGGCTACACTGCCGAAGAACGCATCGCCATGGCCACCGAAATCAAGCAACGCCTCTATGCCCTGTTCGCCGTGTTGGGCATCGTGATATTCTTCTGGTTCTCCTTCCACCAGAACGGACAGTCACTCTCGCTCTTCGCCCGCGACTTCGTGGTGACCGACAGCATCGCCCCCGAAATCTGGCAAGCCGTCAACCCCTTCTTCGTCATCGTGCTCACTCCGCTGATTATGATGTACTTCGGTGCGCTGGCCCGTCGTGGCAAGCAGATTTCAACCCCCAAGAAGATAGCCATCGGCATGGGCATCGCAGGCATGGCATTCTTGTTCCTGCTGCTCTATTCCGCCATCCAAGGCTATCCCTCGGGCACAGACTTCAAGGCCATGGCCGACTCGGCCAAAGCCGGACTGAAGGCCGGTCCCTGGGTGTTGATTGTGGTCTACTTCTTCCTGACCGTGGCCGAGCTGTTTATCTCGCCTCTGGGATTGTCCTTCGTTTCCAAGGTTGCGCCCAAGCACCTGCAAGGCCTCTGCCAAGGTCTATGGCTGGGGGCTACGGCCATCGGAAACCTCTTCCTCTGGGTCGGCCCGTTGATGTATAACAAGATTCCTATCTGGCAATGCTGGTCTGTATTCTTCATTGTCTGCCTGGTTTCGATGGGTGTCATGCTGGGCATGGTGAAGTGGCTGGAGCGTGTTACCAAGTAGCCGCAGGCTGTCCCCACGGGCCACAAGCTGTGGGTGACTGAGTTGTTGATAGAATGAATGGCGGGAGATGCGAGGCCGGGCAATAAGTTGCTGCCTCTTGCATCTCCCGCTTCTTGTATCTGCTGTCACTCGTGGCTTGTGGCTCGTCAAATATCCATCCCCATGATGTAGTCGTTCATGTAGAAGCCGTTGCCGATGGGGAAATCGCCTTCGCGCACCTTCTTCATGCCCATGTGCTCGTAGAAGTGGAGGGCTTTGTTATGGCGGTTCACGTTCAGTTCCATACGGCAGGGGGCAGGGTGCGCCTTTTTGATGTAGCGGATGGCCTGTCGGAACAGGAAGCTGCCGCAGTGCGCCCCCTGGAAATAGGGCAACACGTATATCTTTTCCAGGTGGAACACGTCGCGGCCGTCGGGGCGGACGCTGACGTAGCCTGCCGCTTCACATTCTTCGTAGGCCAGCAGGTAGACGTGCCCTTCTTCTTCCATCTGTCTGCGGATGCTCTGTTCGGAGTACATCCATTCCATCATGTAGTCGATTTGTTCGGAAGTCAATATCTCCTTGTATGTCTCGGGGAAAACCTGTTGCGCCAGCTTCCGAATCAGGGCGCAGTCGTCGGTCGTTGCTTTGCGTAGGGTAAACATGCGATTGTCGTTTAGATGAGGTAAATGTAAGTCCGGGTACAAAAGTACGTGTTTTCAGCTAAAAATCCAGTAGATGTCCGTCCGGATTTTCTGTCTACTGCCGTCAGTCGTCGGCCATGCTTCGTCATAGCCTCGCTTCCGGTGCGTGGTGGCCTTGCTTCCGGTTCGTACCAGCCGCGGCCGACGCGGGCTGTGGACACATGCCAGTGTATTTATTTCCTTTCTTGTTTGGTAGGCAGGGGATATATGCGTAACTTCGCCCGGATTTTCACGACTAAACCCATACAAGAATATGTCCGATTACATCAATGAGTTGAACGACAGCCAGCGTGCCGCTGTGCTCTACAACGACGGACCTCTGCTGGTGATAGCCGGGGCGGGTTCGGGGAAGACGCGGGTGTTGACTTACAAGATTGCCTATCTGTTGGAGAATGGTTATCAGCCTTGGGACATCCTGGCGCTGACATTCACCAACAAGGCCGCTCGTGAGATGAAGGAACGCATTGCCCGCCAGGTAGGCATCGAAAGTGCCCGGCGGCTGTGGATGGGCACGTTCCATTCCATGTTCTTGCGCATCCTGCATGCCGAGGCTGACAAGCTGGGTTTCACGCCGGCTTTTACCATCTACGACACGGCCGATTCCAAGAGCCTGATACGCGACATCCTGAAAGAGATGAAATTGGACGATAAGGTGTACAAGCCGGGCGTGGTGCAGGCACGCATCTCGAACGCGAAAAACCATCTGGTCACGCCCGCTCTCTACGCAAACAGCCGCGAGGCTTTCCAGGCTGACCAGGCGGCTCGGATGCCGGCCGTGCGCGATGTCTACGAGCGCTATTGGCAGCGTTGCCGCAAGGCGGATGCGATGGACTTCGACGACTTGCTGCTCTATACTTTCCTGCTTTTCCGCGACCATCCGGAGGTGTTGGCCAAGTACCGCGAGCATTTCAAATACATCCTTGTGGACGAGTACCAAGACACCAACTTTGCCCAGCACAGCATCGTGCTTCAGTTGGCTGCCGAGCACAGGCACGTCTGCGTGGTGGGCGACGACGCGCAGAGCATCTACTCGTTCCGTGGGGCAGATATTGACAACATCCTGACCTTCACCAAAGCTTTTCCCGGCACGCGCATCTTTAAGTTGGAACAGAACTACCGTTCTACGCAGACCATTGTCAAGGCGGCCAATAGCCTGATAGCCAAGAACCAGTATCAGATTCGGAAAGAAGTCTTTTCTGAAAAAGAACGAGGCGACGCATTGGGCGTCTTTCGGGCTTACAGCGATGTGGAAGAGGGGGAGATTGTGACCAACAAAATCAATGAGCTGCACCGCCGCGGACAGGGTTCCTGGTCGGACTTCGCCATCCTTTACCGTACCAATGCCCAAAGCCGCATTTTCGAAGAGGCGTTGCGCAAACGGATGATACCCTATCGCATCTATGGGGGGCAGTCTTTCTACCAACGCAAAGAGATTAAGGACGTTATAGCTTATTTCCGTCTGGTTGCCAATCCGAACGACGAAGAAGCCTTCAAACGCATCATCAACTATCCGGCGCGAGGCATCGGAGCCACGACGTTAGGCAAAATCATCGATGCCGCCAACGAACATGCCGTCAGCCTGTGGAACATTCTTTGTGAGCCTCTGACCTACGGGCTGAACTTCAACAAAGGAACGGCAGGCAAACTGCAAGGATTCCGCGATTTGGTGGCAGGACTCATGGATTTTACAGCCGAACGCAACGCCTATGAGGCAGGGACGGAAATCATCCGTGCGTCGGGCATCATGGCCGACATCTGCCAAGACAATTCTCCCGAAAACCTCAGCCGGAAGGAGAACATCGAAGAGCTGGCCAACGGCATCAGTGACTTCTGTGCCCAACGCCTGGAAGAAGGCAATACGCACGTTTCGCTCATCGACTTCTTGTCTGAAGTATCGTTGTTGACAGACCAGGATTCAGACGGTGAAGACGGCGACGACAAAGTCACGCTGATGACTGTGCATGCCGCCAAAGGCTTGGAGTTCCGCAATGTCTTTGTAGTAGGTTTGGAGGAAAACCTCTTCCCGAGCTCGATGGCCAATGATTCTCCCCGCGCTCAAGAAGAAGAGCGCCGCCTGTTTTATGTCGCCATCACCCGGGCTGAAGAGCGCTGTTACTTGTCGTATGCCAAAACCCGTATGCGCTACGGCAAGATGGAGTTCGGTGCCCCCAGCCGTTTCTTGCGTGATATTGATGCTTGCTATCTTGACCTGCCCAATAGCGAAAAGCCGCGTCGGTTGACCGAAGGGAAAAGCCCCCTCTTTTCTTCACGACCTTTGGTTGCCTCTTCAGAGTTGCCCCGGCATCTGAAACGGGTACCCGCCTCTTCTTCCCCTTCCGTAGCTGCTGCCGCAGGAAACGCGTCCTTGCACGCAGGACAGACCATCGAACACGAACGTTTCGGCATGGGCACCGTGCTGCGTGTGGAAGGAACCGGCGAGAATGTCAAAGCCACCATCCGTTTTGAGAACGTGGGCGAGAAGCAACTCTTATTGCGCTTTGCCCGCTTCAAAGTGGTAGAATGAATAACCAATCCAATAGTTTGATAGACAATGATAGACTTTTCTCTTTTTCCCTCTCCTTGCTACATCATGGAGGAAAACTTGTTGCGGAAGAATCTTTCGCTGATAAAAAGCGTGGCCGACCGGGCTGGCGTCGAAATCATACTGGCCTTCAAGTCATTTGCCCTGTGGCGTTCCTTTCCGATATTCCGGGAATACGTTCAGGCTTCCACGGCCAGTTCGCTCTACGAGGCCCGGCTGGCTTTGGAAGAATTTGGAAACAAGGCGCATACCTATTCGCCGGCTTACACGGACGAAGACTTTCCCGGCATCATGCAATGCAGCAGCCACATCACCTTCAACTCCCTGTCGCAATATCGCCGTTTCTACCCGGCCGTGCAGGCACATGGAGGTATATCTTGCGGTATCCGCATCAATCCGGAGTATTCGGAGGTAGGGACAGAACTATACAATCCCTGTGCACCAGGCACTCGTTTCGGAGTGATGGCCGAACAACTTCCGTCGCTCTTGCCCGAAGGCATCGAAGGCTTTCATTGCCATTGCCATTGTGAGTCTTCTTCCTACGAGCTGGAGCGTACCTTGGTGCATATCGAAGAGAAATTTTCGCGCTGGTTCCCCCAACTGAAGTGGCTGAACCTGGGCGGCGGCCATCTGATGACGCGCAAGGATTATGACGTGGAGCACCTGATTAAGTTGTTGCAAGGCTTGCGGACACGTTATCCGCATCTTCAGATTATCTTGGAGCCAGGTTCGGCTTTTGCCTGGCAGACAGGTGTCTTGGCTTCCGAGGTGGTAGATGTGGTGGAGAACCGTGGGATACGTACCGCCATTCTCAATGTCAGCTTTACGTGTCATATGCCAGACTGTTTGGAGATGCCCTATCAGCCGGCCGTACGAGGTGCCCGTATCGGAGCCGAAGGACCTTATGTCTATCGTCTGGGAGGCAATTCTTGTTTGAGTGGTGACTATATAGGCTCTTGGAGCTTTGACCACGAACTGCAAGTGGGAGAGCGCATCGTTTTCGAAGACATGATACATTATACAACGGTCAAGACCACTATGTTCAACGGCATCCATCACCCGGCCATTGCTTTGTGGACAAAAGACGGTCGGGCCGAGATATACCGCCGTTTTTCTTATGAAGATTATCGGGATAGAATGGACTGATTGTGAGATGCTTGTTTATAGTTAGCGAAGGGAAACAGATTTTGTTACGAAAAAAAACAACTGGAATGCTTGTCAGTTCCGGGAAAATGTCTACCTTTGCAACCGCAAAAGCGGCAATAGCTCAGTTGGTAGAGCACGACCTTGCCAAGGTCGGGGTCGCGAGTTCGAGTCTCGTTTGCCGCTCACAGCTCTTTGACTTTTTGTGTCTGTGTCAGGTTTGACAGAGGAAATGCCCAGGTGGCGGAATTGGTAGACGCGCACGTTTCAGGTGCGTGTGCCGCGAGGCGTGCAGGTTCGAGTCCTGTTCTGGGCACTAAACACAAAAAGCCGAAGCGGCTCTTTGATTTCTTGAATGTTGGAGAGATGGCGGAATTGGTAGACGCGCTACTTTGAGGGGGTAGTGACAATTATGTCGTGGGAGTTCGAGTCTCCTTCTCTTCACCTCGGGAAGCATGCGGCAATAGCTCAGTTGGTAGAGCACGACCTTGCCAAGGTCGGGGTCGCGAGTTCGAGTCTCGTTTGCCGCTCTTTAGTGATATTTGAAATATTGAGATGGTGAGGCCCAAGTGGCGGAATTGGTAGACGCGCACGTTTCAGGTGCGTGTGCCGCGAGGCGTGCAGGTTCGAGTCCTGTTTTGGGCACTGTATCAGAGTCACCATCTTATGCGGCAATAGCTCAGTTGGTAGAGCACGACCTTGCCAAGGTCGGGGTCGCGAGTTCGAGTCTCGTTTGCCGCTCTGTTTTATTGGTTTTGTAAGCAGAAAAGTCCCGCAAGAATTTCTTGCGGGACTTTTCTTTTGGTAACCGGCGGATGATTTAAGGCTGTTTTTGCAGGGTAAATCCCAGCATCATTCCGTCGTAACTGTCGGCTAGCGAACTGATAGATTGTAAAGTGCTGTTGTTGCTTTTGCTGGCTAGGAAACTAATCAAGTCCAACAACTTGTCAGAAGGAAACAAAAGCTCCATCTGTTGAGAGGTGCAATTCACCTTCGTGTTGATGCCTATCAGCTTGGCAAACTTCAGGTTGATTTTCTGGGTCGCTTCGTTGTAACTGTAATTTCCTTTCAGGTTTTTACCTTTCACGGTAGTCTGGAAAGTGCTGTCTTCGTTGAACGTGAAGCTCATTTGGCCTGGCTCTATCCCTACCTTTTCCAAAAAGCCGTCCAGCTTCTTTTCTACGGCCGTGGCAGCCAGGCTGCCTCCCGCTTTCTGAAGCAGGTTGTCTGATTCAAACTCCAGTGCGGCTCCTGAAAATTCCCATGTACCGGTCATGCTGGCCGTGTTCTTGCCTGTCAAGCTGTTAACAGCTTTTTCGATGTTCTCTTTGTTTAATAAGTCTTTAAGTCCTTGTGCTTGAACGCTTGTGGCAAACAAGAAGATAGCCACGGCAAGCATTTGTTTGAAGTAAATCGTCTTTCTCATTGCTTTATTGTAAATTTAGTTCTTTGTTGATGCTTTCTATGTAATCTAATATTTCTTTACGTCCCATGCGTTTCTCCGAAGAAGTAATGAAGTAAGGGGGAAGTTCCTCCCACTGTTCCTTTAATTTATTCAGATATGTTTTTATGTTGTTACCCAGCTTCTCATTGCTCACTTTATCAGCTTTGGTAAACACGATGGCAAAAGGAATCCAGTTTTCACCCAGCCATTCGATGAACGCCAAGTCGATGGCTTGGGGAGGTAGGCGGCTGTCGATAAGCAGGAAAAGGCATGTCATTTGTTCCCGGTGGAGGATATAGCTTTCTATGATGCGTTTGATTTGTTCCTGCACCTTTTTGCCCCGTTGGGCATAGCCATACCCCGGCAGGTCCACCAAGTACCAGCTTTTGTTGATAAGGAAGTGATTGATGAGCAGGGTCTTGCCAGGAGTTGCGGAGGTCATGGCGAGGCCTTTGCGCCCTGTCAACATGTTGATGAGGCTGGATTTGCCCACGTTGGAGCGTCCGATGAAGGCGTATTCCGGGCAGGTCGTCGGCGGGCATTTCCGCACGTCGGTGTTGCTGATGACAAACTCGGCGGATGTTATTTCCATTTTCGGTGCGTTTTAAGGGATGTTATTAATGTTTTTATACAATTCAGCTTTCCTGTTAACATCTGTTTGCTCTTAGACTAACGTTTAGTCTAGGGTAGACTAACGGTTAGTCCAGGGTAGGCTAACCGTTAGTCCGGGTTGGTGGCGCTCAGTCGAACGAACCGTAGCGGGTGGCCAGCAGCTTGCGGTCGCCCAGCGTGTTATCCACGCGGGCCACGTTGATCCAGAACTTGTTGTCGCGCACGGCCGGCGTAGGATATACGGCCTTCTGCCGTGTGTAGCAGTGTTCCCACGTGTCGGCCACGGCTTCGTATTCGGGATGGGGTGCGTTCAGCAGCACGTTGTCCGTGCGGTCGGCGCGACCGTCCTTTACCTCTTGTATTTCTTGCCAGATGGTCAGCATGGCATCGACGAAGTTGTCCAGTTCGGCCAGGCTTTCGCTTTCGGTCGGTTCAATCATCAGCGTGCCGTGCACGGGGAACGAGAGGGTGGGGGCATGGTAGCCGTAGTCCATCAGTCGTTTGGCGATGTCGTTCTCGCTGATGCCTGTTTCGGTGTGGACGTTGCGACATTCCAGAATCATCTCGTGTCCCACGAAGCCGTTGGCGCCGCGGTAGACTACGCCGTAGGTGTCCTTCAGGCAGGCGGCCAGGTAGTTGGCGTTGAGGATGGCAATCTTTGTGGCGCGGGTCAGTCCTTCAGTTCCCATCATGCGGATGTAGCCGTAGGTGATGGGCAGGATGCCTGCACTGCCCCAGGGGGCTGAGGCGACTTCGTTCGTGTCGTTGCCGAAGAGGGCGTGGCCGGGCAGGAAGGGGACGAGATGAGAAGCCACGCAGATGGGGCCTACTCCGGGGCCTCCGCCGCCGTGGGGCGAGGCAAAGGTTTTGTGGAGGTTCAGGTGGCAGACGTCGGCGCCGATGGTGCCGGGGTTGGTCAGGCCCACCTGGGCGTTCATGTTGGCACCGTCCATATAGACTTGTGCGCCGCAGGCGTGGATGATGCGGCATATCTCTACGATGTCGGTCTCGAAGATGCCGTGCGTCGACGGATAGGTAATCATCAGGGCGGCCAGGTCGTCGCGGTTCTCCTCAGCTTTGCGGCGCAGGTCGTCCATGTCGACGTTGCCGTGGTCGTCGCAAGCGCAGGTGACGGGCGTGAAGCCTGCCTGTACGGCGCTGGCCGGGTTGGTGCCGTGGGCGCTGGCGGGGATGAGCACCTTGTGGCGGTGTCCTTGCCCGATGCTTTCGAGGTAGGAGCGGATGACGCGCAGGCCGGTGTATTCGCCGGCGGCGCCCGAGTTGGGCTGGAGGCTGATGCCGGAGAAGCCGGTGATGGTCTTCAGTTCTTCCGACAGGTTGTGTATCAGTTCTTGCCAGCCTTCGGCCTGGTCCAGCGGGGCGAGCGGGTGGATGCCGCTGAAGGCGGCGAGGCTGAGCGGGAGCATTTCGGCGGCGGCGTTCAGCTTCATGGTGCACGAGCCGAGGGAAATCATCGAGTGGGCCAGCGAGATGTCTTTGCGCTCCAAGCGTTTGATGTAGCGCATCATTTCTGTCTCGGTGTGGTAGAGGCGGAAGATGTCGTGCGTCAGGTAGGCGGAGGTGCGCTTCAGTGTTTCGGGCAGGCGGCAGGCGGCGGGCAGTTCGCCGGGCGTGGGTGCTTGTGTTTGGCCCAGGGCTTCGGCGAAGATGCCCAGCAGGGTGCTGAGGGCGACCCGGTCGGTGGTCTCGTCGATGCTCAGACTGATGGTGCCGTCGGGCAGGTAGAGCAGGTTGGTGTCGTGTGCCAGGGCTACGGTGCGCACCCGTTCGGTGTCGGTGCCGTGGGGCAGGCCGATGTGCAGGGTGTCGAAGAAGTACGGATTCAGTTGGCGGCATCCCCAGGCTTCGAGCGTGTCGGACACGAGGGCAGCCGTCTGGTGGATGCGCAGGGCGATGTCGCGGATGCCTTCGGGGCCGTGCCATACGGCGTACATGCCGGCCATCGTGGCCAGCAGGGCTTGGGCGGTACAGATGTTCGAGGTGGCTTTTTCGCGCTTGATGTGTTGTTCGCGCGTCTGGAGCGCCATGCGGTAGCAGAGGTGTCCGTACTTGTCTTTGCTCCAGCCGATGATGCGTCCCGGCATGTTGCGCTTGTATTCGTCGCGTGTGGCGAAGTAGGCAGCCGACGGCCCTCCGTAGAACAGTGGCGTGCCCAGGCGCTGGGTGCTGCCGAAGACGATGTCTGCGCCCCATTCGCCCGGAGGCGTCAGCAGGGCCAGGCTGAGGATGTCGGCGGCGACGGCCACCTTGCAGTGGGCTTCGTGGGCTTGGGAGACGAAGGTGCGGTAGTCGCGGACGGAGCCGTCGGCATCGGGGTATTGGAGGACGCAGGCGAAGAGGTCGGGCGTGAACTCCAGCTCTTCGTAGCGGCCCACGCGCAGGGTGATGCCTTGTGGCACGGCGCGGGTGCGCATCACGGCCAGCGTCTGCGGGAAGATGCGTTCGTCGACGAAGACGGTGTTGGCGCCGGCTTTCTGCTGGTCGCGGGGGCGCAGGGCGTGCATCATGGTGACGGCTTCGGCTGCGGCGGTGCCTTCGTCCAGCAACGAGCAGTTGGCCAGGGGCATGCCGGTGAGGTCGCACACGGCGGTCTGGAAGTTCATCAGTGCTTCCAGGCGGCCTTGCGACACTTCGGCCTGGTAGGGGGTATAGGAGGTGTACCACACGGGGTTTTCGAACACGTTGCGCTGGATGACGGCGGGCGTGACGGTGTCATACCAGCCGTGGCCGATGTAGGAGGTGTACACTTTGTTCTTGGCGGCCAGCGCGGCGATGTGGCGGGCAAACTCGTGCTCGTCCATGGCTTCGGGCAGGTCGAGGGGCGACTGCAGGCGGATGTCGGCGGGCAAGGTCTTGTCTATCAGTTCGTCCAGGCTCTCCACGCCTATCTTTTGCAGCATGCGGGTTTCGTCTTCGGCATTGATGCCGATGTGGCGGGTGTAGAAGGGGTGTTTCATATTCATTAATAGTTAGGTAAATGTGTTGACAGTTGTTTGCTGTTGTTCGGGGTGTCCGAGTATAGGCATTCGGGATGCCCGAGTATAGGCATTCGGGGTGTCCGAGTATAGGCATTCGGGGTGTCCGAGTATAGGCATTCGGGGTGCCCGAGTATAGGCATTCGGGATGCCCGAGTATAGGCATTCGGGATGTCCGAGTATAGGCATTCGGAGTGTCCGAACAGGGACGGGCGTCTGCCTTTATATGCGGAAGAACGGGTTTTCTGCCTTCTCGATGCCGATGGTGGTGGGCGCCCCGTGACCGGGGTAGACCACAGTGTCGTTGGGCAGGACGAACAGCCGGCTGCAGATGTTTTCTATCAATTGGTCGAAGTTGCCCCCTGCCAAGTCGGCCCGGCCGATGCTGCCTTGGAAGAGCACGTCGCCCGAGAACATGCAGCGGTCGGCCGCGCAGTAGTAGACCAGGCTTCCGGGCGAGTGGCCGGGCACGTGGATGGCCTCCAGGCGCGTGCGCCCGAAGGTGATGATGTCGCCGTCGTGCAGATACCCACCCAGTGGCACGGGCTTCTCTTGTAACTGGAAGCCGAACATGCGGCTCTGCTTGGGCGCCTCGTCCAGCAGGAACTCGTCGGCCTGGTTGGCCTCGGCCTTCAGCCCGAACTCGCGCAGCAGGAAGGGGTTGCCGAAGATGTGGTCCGCGTGCAGGTGTGTGTTCAGCAGATGTTTCACGTCCAGCTTTTCTTTCTGGATGAAGTCTTTCAGAGCTATTTTTTCTTCTTCGTAAAAACAGCCCGGGTCGATGATGACCGCTTCGTTGGTCTCGTCCCAAAGCACGTAACAGTTCTCGGGGAACATATTGAACTCAAATCGTTTAATCTTCATGGCTTGTTATATTAGGATTTCTTTCCTTTGTTGATGGCGACGAACACGACCTTTTTGGTCTCGAAGAACTCTTCCTCGAAAAAGTCTTTCAACTCCCACGTCAGGGCCTCGTGGCGGAAAGGCCGGATTTCGTTTTCCACTTCCCCGCCTTTCAGGCAGATAAGCCCGTTGGGCAGTGCGTTGTGCTGTTCACGGGCGATGTTTTTCCGGCAAATCTTCACCAAGTCCGGTAGTGGCATGACGGCTCGGCTTACGACAAACTCGAACAGCCCCTTTTCGTCTTCGACCCGTTCGTGTGCGAAAGTCGTGTTTTCCAGGCCGATGGCTTCGGACACCTCGCGCGCCACACGCACCTTCTTGCCAATGCTGTCCACCAATTTGAATTGCACGCCGGGGAACAGTATGGCCAATGGTATGCCCGGAAATCCGCCGCCCGTGCCAAAATCCATCACCTTCGTACCCTCGCGGAAACGGATGGCGCAGGCAATTCCCAGCGAATGGAGCACGTGCCGTTCGTACAGGTTGCCGATGTCCTTGCGGGAAATCACATTGATTTTAGCGTTCCAGTCGGTATACAGCTCTTGCAGCGCCGCAAATTGACCGGCTTGTTTCTCAGTCAATTCGGGAAAGTATTTTTGTATCAGTTCCATAAGTCTTTTTCCTATTTCACCGAGTCCAGTATCTTATATCTGTCGTCGAGCAAGTGTGACATGATGTCATAAGGCAGCGTGATTTCAATAGCTCCCATCACATAAGGCGCGATTTCGTAAACGTTATAAAAGAATGTGATTCCTTGGGGGGTAATACAGAAATTCTCAGTCGGAGTCAGGTCTCCGGTGCTTCCATACCCTAAGTCTTCCAGCTCTTTTCGCGTGGCTACCCGGTTGTCCGCCATCAACTGATTCCATAGCAGGTCAGTCAGTGCCTCTTCATATCCTTCGGCAAAGAGGTCGTTCAGGTGAATGGGGGTTAGTGTGCGCAAGTCAAGGTTCAAGAACGAAGTCATGTAGATGCCATGAGCTCCGCCTGTATACTCTTCGTAGCGTGTGCGATAGACCAGCAAGTCCTTTTGGTAGAATTGCACGTGGCTTTGTATATACTTATAGTAAGAATACCAAGCTTTCTGGTCGGCATCTCCAAATTCTTTCTCCTCCTTTTGGTAGAGCTCTTCCAAATCGTTACGGTAATTGCTGACATATCGTTTCCGGTAGTTTTCTACAGCCTGCTGAGGAGGTACCGTGAGGCTTGAGTCTCCGAAGCACAGTCTTTGGAAATACTGGTTTAAACTGTCCTTCATTACATTGTCGTTTGCTCGCGTGACACAGGCAAAATTTATTACCAGGTTGCATGCCGGTTTAGCAGTGTCGCCAAAAAGATGTTCCGTAGTGTTTACTTGGATACTGTCAAATTCAAGGGCTCCTGTATTTTGTTTCGCTTTGTTATCGCAGGAAAATAAAAAAAAGCTTGTCGCAAGCGAAAGGACAAGTAAACTGACAAATTGTTTCTTCATATCGAATTTTGTTTATAATACAACATCTGGTTATTTAATCGTTATCGACAAATATAGGATATATTTGCCGAACCTGCTTTATTGTTGGCAGAAAAAATCTTTGTTTTTGTTGCAAGGCGGCTTTAAGCGTGCCTGTAATCCAGCGGTTTTATGCCCATGTAGCGTTTGAAATATTTGCCGAAGAATGAAGCACTGGGAAAATTGAGCGAATAAGCAATCTCTTGTACCGTCATGTCTGTTGATTTTAGCTTGGCTTTGGCGTCTATTAATACAACATTGGCTATGATGTCAAGCACATTCTTGCCCGTCACTTGTTTGACGGTGGTGCTTAAATGCTGTAACGAGATGCCCATGCAGTTAGCATAGAATTGGGCATGTCGCTCATGCATATAGTTTTCAATGACCAGTTGAATGAACTTGCGGTAGATTTCTTCTTTCCGGTTTTGAGGCCGTTTCTCGGTCTTTGGGCAAGTGCCGTATAATTTCTCTACTACATACAACAGGTTTGTCAGTATCTGTTGAGCCATGCGTGTGTCTGGTGGATAAGGTCCGGTTGTGACTCTGTCCAGTAGTGCAAAATAATCTTTCACGTAAGAAGATAATGTATCATTGAGGTTCAGGACAGGATATTCAAGTATGGTTGTAAAGGAACTGGGGGCAGATTGAATCAGGTTGACGCCAGTCAAGCAATGTGAGGAAAAACCAACGAAAGAGAGTTTGAACTTTTCTTTTTGTCCGTAAAACTGGATGATAGATCCCGGCAATAGAATGATAAAATCTCCTTGCTTCACTTCTGTTTCCATTAAATTGATGGATACTGTGATAGTACCTTCCCGACAAAGAGCAAAGATGCACGCTTTCAGACGGCATGCTTGTTTGTAGATATTCAGAATTTCTTCTGTGACTTCTGACCAAGCAATGATATCTACCGGTAAATCTACTTGTGGAAAATCCGTACGCATGTCGATATTTCTTTTATTTATGGTGAGCAAAGATAGGACTTTTCGGAGAATTGTTCCTATTTTTGCATGAATCATTTAAGCCTAAATAAAGAATGTGATGAGAAATGTGAAAACTGAAATATCAGACTGGGGAGTTATCGAATATGATAAAGCTTGGAAAAGGCAGAAGGAATATTTCGATGTTTTGGTCGATGCTCAATTGACAGGAAAAGATTATGTGAACAGCATTGTTTTGTGTCAGCATCCTCCTGTTTATACGTTAGGACGTAGCGGAAAAGCGAGCAATATGTTGTTGGGAGAAGAACAGTTGCAGCGTATCGGGGCAAAGCTTTACCATATTGACCGGGGGGGAGATATAACTTTTCATGGCCCGGGTCAAGTGGTTTGCTATCCTATTCTTAATTTGGAGGATTTCTCATTGAGTCTTCGTAATTATATATATGTATTAGAGGAAGCTGTTATCCGTACTTGTGCGGTCTACGGGATTAAAGCGATTCGTTTGGAAAATGCTACGGGAGTTTGGCTGGATGCGTATAAGCTTCAGGCTCGTAAGATTTGTGCCATAGGTGTACATGCCAGTCATTTTGTGACCATGCATGGGTTGGCTTTGAACGTAAATACAGATTTGCGGTATTTTAGTTATATTAATCCTTGCGGTTTTGTGGATAAAGGAGTTACTTCGATGCAAAAAGAGCTTGGGAGGGAAATAGATATTGAGGATGTAAAATCTCATTTGTGGCAAGAACTTTTGCAATTGTTGAGGCGTGAATGAAAAAAAGCAACCGGATACGCATCCGGTTGCTTTTTTCAATATTGGAGCGGCAAGCGAGGTTCGAACTCGTGACCCTCAGCTTGGGAAGCTTGTTTTTGTTTTAATTAATTTATTGATAAACAGTTTGAAATGTTATAATGATAATAATTTGACCCTTATTTTGACCCTATTTATGAAATATCTTCTGCTTTGTCACGTGCTTTAAAAAAGTAGTATAAAAGTAGTATAATTATTCATTGTCTTTTGACAATTCTTTGAGGTCATCTTCCACGCTGTTCTCTTGGGTAATGGTAGCGTCGAGTGAGACGGCTTGTAGCGTGGGGATGCCAAATTTCATTAAATCTACATAGAGTTTTACTTTCTCTTTCGGCTCTTTGATGCCTTTCCAGGTGTTGATGGCTTCGTCGAAGTTGTCCTCCAAGAACATGCTGATTCGGGTACGCAAGTCCTTTTTCACCTTGTTGGGTGTTTCAGCCTTGCGTCCTCCTATCTTTTTATGTCCTTTCTGAAACGGCATATTTCTATCTAATCAATTGACAGTTTATATACTTACCCTGCAAAGGTATCGGTCTATTTTTGTCCCATAACGATAAAAAGGTAAAAATATGGGACTTTTAGGCGGAATAATAGGCGGAGTAGCTTCTGCTGTGGGAGGTATAGGCAGCGGTATTGCGGGGCGGCGTGCTGCGCGGAGAAATGCGCGTATCTTGGACAATGCCGAAAAGAGGGCGCAGAATTGGTATGACCAGGAGTATTACAGTGACTTCACGCAACGTAGCGATGCGCAGGCGGCTCTGAACCAGGCTCGGCAAATATTGGATGAAAGGTATAAGCGTTCGGCTGGTTCAGCGGCGGTGACGGGAGCGACGGATGAGAGCGTAGCTCAACAGAAGGCGGCCAACAACCAAGTGATTGCTGACGTGACGAGCAACATTGCCGAGCGTGCAGATGCGTACAAGGAACAGGTGCGCTCCGATTATGAAAACCAGATGGCTGCCATTGACCAAGCTCGGATGGGTATCAATGACCAGCGGGCACAGAATGTAGCAACGGCTGCGGGAGGATTGGCATCGGCCGGTCAAGCACTTGGTGGAGGTATTAGTGATAAGATTCTGAGCGGAACACGCATTGGAAAGAAATTGGGGGTATAAGTATGACAACGAGAATTGACAGCATCAACGAGCGCAGGGCAAGGCGTCAGACACAGCAGGCGCAAGTTCCGTCTCCGCTTCCGGATAGTTCCCCCAAAGTTACGCCTGATGTCCCTTCCAGACAAATGGTTAGTCCTGCGTACGGGCCTATGCCCAACCAAGCACAGACACCTGTACAAGTCGCCGGAAGCCGCGTTGATACGGCACCCGAAAAGATTGCTTATGCCAATTCAGGGATTACGCCGACGATGACCAGTAATAGGGAATATCGACAGGGTGCGTTGCAGAACATGGATGAAGAGCAGTTCCGCAGGGCGCAGGATGATATGAACGCCTCGGATAAGGAGTATTGGAGTGAGCAGGCACGATTGAATCCGCTAAACACGTATGCTAATCTTCAGAACTATTTTGCCAGCGAAGAGACACCGGATGAACGCCGGAAACGTGAACGTCGTGAGCATCTTGGCCAGGTGTTTGCCAATTTGGGCAACCTGATCGGCAATGCGGCGCAGCTCTATTACACGGCCAAAGGTGCGGTTCCTGCTGATTTGAATGCGGGTGCATTTGCGGAAAATGAACGGATGCGGCGCATCAAGGAAAAGCGGGATGCTTTGCAGGCCCGGCAGGATGCCATCCTTGCAGAAGCCAAAGGTAACGACATCCGCAATGCGTACAACATTCGTCTGGCACGGGAAAAGGCTGCTGCTGATGCGGCAGAGAAGCAGAAGGAGCGTGATTTGGATATGGCCAAGTTCGGCATAAAGTTGAAGGTGGACAAGGATAAGGACGATGCCAACCGAAAGGAAACCGAACGGCACAACCGGGCGATGGAGGCCAATGCTTCGCAAGCGCAAGGCAAGGTATTGGATAGTGGAATAGGCTCTGACGGATATGTCTATACACGCAATACCAAGCTGTCCGCCAACGAGACGATACAGTTCGTGAAAAGGTATTTGAAAGACGACGAATTGGCGCAGTTCCAAACAGGGGACAAGCTAACGGGGAAAGAAGAAACGGATTGGGATGCCGCTGCGGCCTATATCCTGCAAAGCGGACGGGTTCCGGCGGACGAACTGGCGGCACGCGGTTTCATACGTTCCGGGAAAGCCGGTGAAAGGCCGCTTAACGGATGGGGGTATGATACGAAAGGACTTAGGGGGCAGGTGTTTGGAAGCCCCTGGTCGTTGTCCGCTCCCAGTGGAGGAAGCTCTTCCGCGTCGTCAAAAAACGGTTGGTCGTTAAACAATTAATCTGATGTACATTTATGAATGAAGATAATCGCAAAAGAGTTTATGATGTCCTGAAAGAACAGACTGGTTACCTGGACAGTTACGAAGACTTTAACAAGGCGTTCGATGCCAGCGAAGATAACCGCAGGCGGGTATATGATGTGCTGAAGAACCAGACCGGCTATCTGGACAGTTACGAGGATTTCACCAAAGGGATGTCTGCGCCTGCAACGTCAGTAGCGCAGCAGGTGATTGACGAGTACGACCGTTCCAATCGGTCCTTGAGGACTACCCCGCCGGTAGTTCTCGACAACCCTGCCGGTTCTCCAAAGATACCTGGTTACGATGCCGTTGGTAGATTATACGAACTGATGGAAAGAAATAAGCCATCACTTAATGAACTGGTCAAGAAGAACAGTCAGGATAAACCAGAATCAGTAAACGATAGGGACACCTTTCAAACTCCCATATACGAAAATGCTTTGCGTGTAGCTAACCGAATGCGTAAAGAACAAGCAATGCGCAGTGAAGATTATGGTTATCGTCCATCAATTGCGGAACCAATCGGGAGAAAGAAGAATACATTCGAACAAGAGGAAGAACGTCGTATTGATGAGCTTTATCATCCCAAGAAAGTAGAAAACGAATCCGATGTACTGGAAAACTACCGTAATCGCTTTGTTTTATCTATTCGTGGTGGCAAGTTGGACAGTGAACTGGCTGAAAAACGTGGGGAAGTAGAAGCAAAATATCTCCAGATATTCACTCAATCTCCTGAATATCAAGACTTGCTGCGACGTGGCGCATCAGCAGAAGAAATAAATGAGAAGTTCTATCAACAGTATGGAGATGCCATCAATGTAGAGTTACGACCATACGAGAACGCGATTTTTCAAGAAATGGCAAGCCGCTATAGAGGGCGTATACAGGAAGAGTTTACTCAACTTCAAAAACAACGTTCGACTGATCAACTGAAAGCATTGGCCGGAGAAGTTGACGAATTGTCCAAACAAGCGCATAAGAACTTACAACGTCGTGCTCCAAGCAGCGGAAACGCCATGAATGCGTTGATGGGAAGCCGAAATTATACCCAATCATCCGAAGAAGAACGCCGTCAAGCCGGTATGCTTAATGCCGCTAAACGGTTGATAGAGCAGTCGCAAGAAATCGTGGCTGAAGCCGGGAAGAAAGGAGGTACTAACTTCGTGGCCGGATTGGGACGCGGACTGCGCGATAACATGGATTGGGAAAACTTCACTTTCGGACTGGCGGATATGGCCGATGCACTATATTTGAACAACGCCCTCGAAAAATATGAGGCTGGCAATACGTTGAGTGAAGCCGAGCAAAAACTGCTGGAGGCATCCGCCGTCAACATGGCCATACAAGGTTTTTATTCCTCCGACTTGGGGCGTGGCTATAATGCCGGGCGTGTCACAGCCGAGAGTCTGCCTTTCATGCTGGAGTTCATCGCTAATCCTATCTCGGGCAGCAGCAATGCCATTGCCAAGAGCCTGCTAAAGTTCGGCCTCCGTCGTTTTGGTCGTGCTGGGAGCTTTGGAGCCCGCGTGGCCGGAAGCACCGGAGCAGCACTTGGCATGACTGGAACAACCGGAGTACCCCGCGTGGTATCGGGAACCATGGAGCGACTGAATCAGAACTACGATTACTACCTCGATGGGAACGGAGATTTGCAAGTGCAGAAGACGGGTAATGTGGGGACGCTGGAAGCCATGGGAAAATCAATCGCCTCTACCGCTTTGGAAAACCAGTCGGAAATGGTGCTGAACGCCTTCCGAGTGTTCCGCCCTTACCTGCGTCAGTTGGAGAAAGCACTACCAGGCGGGGTGAACAGCTTCATGCAGATGGTCAAGGAATCACGCCCCGGCCAATTGTACAGGGAAGTGAAGAACAATCCCACACTTCGCGAACTAGTGCAGCGCACACAGTTCCAAGGGTTTCCACAGGAATATCTGGAAGAAGTGTACAACAATTTTTCCAATATCCCGTTGGGCGATATGACGCTGGAAGAAGCCACCGACTTTGATAACAATCTCGACATCATACTCGGTTTAACACCTACCTTCTTGGCATTTGGTATGATAGGTGTCGGAAGCATGGCTACAGAACGCTATCAGAACCGTAAACATATGGAGCGGATCTTCGGAAAAATGACCGATGAGCAGCGTAAGAAGTTCGAGGAGTTGCAACGAATGTCAAAGATAAACGGCAACGAGGACATCAAGAATTTCATTAAGATTACGATGGCCGACCCGGAACTAACACAAGAACAGAAACGCGATGAAATAGATTATGCGTTTGCTATCGCCAAGCAGAATGCCATGGATGAGATTCAAGAAGCGGAAACGCAAGACCGGATAGATACGGAGACGGAGGACATTGCCGGACATTCTGACCCAAGTACCAATACGTACACGGAGGCTGAACGCATCTATATGAACGATGTGGGCGAATGGGTGAAAGAACCCGGCTATATCGTCGGATGGCAAGACCCGGAGAAAGAAAGATTCCCCTATTGGATACCTGAAGGGGCAGAGTTCACACCAGAGAATACGAGGTTGCTAAGACCAGGCGAATGGGACGCAACTACGGTAAAGTCCATGCCTACACAAGAAGTCATCGACGAGACAGCACAGGCTATCCGTGAGGATGCTGCGGCACAGGCACAGCGGGAGAGCACGTATAGTACGGACATCGTTCCTCCGTCCATCGGAACCACCTTCACCGATGGAGCGGCACAGTACAAGATAATCCAGCAGAATCCTGATAATCCCAATGGCGGCTGGCTGGCCACTCGCACCACCGTGGACGAAAAAGGCAAACCAAAGGAGGAAGTCGTTGAAATCACAGATGAACAATACTACAACGCCATGCAGGCGCAGATTGATGCAGAGGAGGCGGCATCACGGCAGGAACAACAACCTGTATCATCTACCAATCAGGCTCAAAGTAACGGCCAATCCGGCTCGGAGACCGCGCCTTCGAGCCTGCAAGGCGAAACCTCGCCGGGAGCGAGTGAAACCGTAATCCCTACCGACGAGAAAGGAAACCTGCTTTATCACCGCGCCCCTGTGGATCGTACTGTCTCCTCCATCAATAGTGAAGGACTGGAGCCGGACGAAGTGGATGCGTTTGTCCAGGCCAACAAGGCTGCATCGGCCAAGTTGCTGAGGAACATAGAGGGAAAAGCCCCCAAGATGGGTACAAACATTGCTCAATACAAGAAGGCTAAGCAGGAATGGCAGGCACGAGTGGATGATGCGCAGGCACAGGTGGACTACTGGGACCAAGTGGCCGATGCCATTGCCGCGCAACGGACACAAGTGGGTGATACCACAGCGGAAGAAATCCTTTCGATGGGCGAACCTATGAATGGCTACGAGCTTGCGGCACAGATGCTGGCAACAGGCAAACTGCCCCTTTTGCAGTCCGATTTCAAACGCGAGACAGGGTATAAGGGGGATGAAGCCCGTGCGTTGTTCGGCCTCTTTGCCAGCGAGGCCAATGGTGGCATGACGATAGAGCGTGCTGGGGAACAACTGATGCTTGCCGACCAGGAAGCCGGCACCAACTTCTTCGACCAATCCGACCCGAACGCCGGGCGCAATGCCATTCTCGACGTGCTTTCCGAAGTGCGCACCCGAGGCGACCTGACGAACTATATCCGACGAAACCGCGAAGCAATGGCCGAACGCGAACGGCAGGCCGAGTATGATGCCTATGCCGATTGGTGCGACCGCGAAATGCACATGACGCCGGAGGAATACGAGGCCTATCAGGAATATGTGGCTGCAAATAATCCGTATGAAGGTGTGCCTGTTGCGGAATTAGACCGTATCTTTGCGGAAGCCGAAGAAGAAATTCAAACCTATTTAAATCAACAAGACAATGGACAACAAGGAACAAGCGAAAATGGAAGCAGCCCGGATAGTGGACCGTCTGAACGCGATGAGCCAGCAGGAGCGGCTGAAGGAAGGGAAGCAGGCGTATCAGTTCTGCCTGAAGCACAACCTGTTCTTCCGGGGCAAGTACAAGGACGAGCTGAAGGAACTGAAAGCCAATCCGGCACGGCTGATGATGGAGTGCGTGCTGAGGAAGGAGCTGTATCTGAAGGCACATCCGGAGGCGAAGGAATAGAAAATCAGATAAATGATGAGAATAACGAAATAAATGTCGTATCTTCGCAGAGTAATCAAAATAATACAGAAAATGAACAAGGAGAAGTGGCAGGCATATCAGGAGAAAGTAGCAGCATCGATGGAGAAAATGAGGCAGCAGCCATTCTCCGTACAACAGGCCATAGCTCAACAACGCAGGATGGACAAGGCAGCCAGTCGAAAGAATCCCTTCTTGGAGAACTGGCTGAAAGAGCATCCGGAAGTAATCAATGGATAGATGACATAACGTCTATTACTTCTTCGCCTATAGGCAAGGGCGGAGAAAATGAAACCTATCTGTCCAGGGACGGGAGGTTTGCCATCAAGGTAAACGATTTCTCATATCTACCGGACAATTCTACAAATTTCGATAGCTTTATGAACCGGGTGGACGCTCACAACGAGCTGTTCCCCAATGATTCCATTACTGTTTTGGGCTTTACCCGGAATAGTGAAGGGAAGATTGCTGTTGTCCTGTCACAACCCTACATCGGCAATGCCCGTGAAGCTACGCAAGAGGAGATAGACAATTTCCTTGAAGGTATGGACTTCTATACGGATATGTCCGGAAACTGGACGGACGGCACGTTTGACATTGCCGACACAAAGCCTAACAATGTATTGGTGGATGCAGATGGAAATCTTCATTTCATAGATGTGCTACCATACGATAGCAGGAAACCGGGGAAGATGCTCGTTATTCCTCCAACTCGTAATGCTTTTGTTGCTCCCGAACGCCAAGAAGATGAAAGCCTTCTGGACTATGCCGAGCGTGTGGTCAAAACCAAGGAAATAGACGATGCCCGCAAAGGAGTGTCGGCTAATCCTACCGATGCTCAGAAAGAAGCTGGAAACTACAGAAAAGGCCATATCACGCTGGACGGCTATGACATCACCATCGAGAACCCGAAAGGCAGCACCCGCAGCGGCGTGGATGCCAATGGCCAGTCTTGGAGCGTGACGATGAACAACGACTACGGCTATATCCGTGGCACGGAAGGCGTGGACGGTGACCATATCGACGTGTTCCTGTCCGACGACCCGACTACGGGTAAGGTGTATGTTATTGACCAGGTAAATGCCGATGGCTCATTTGATGAACATAAGGTGATGTACGGATTCAAGTCCGCCTTGGCCGCCAAGCGTGCTTATCTGGCTAATTATTCGCCGGGTTGGAAAGGTCTCGGAACCATCAGTGAAGTCAGCAAGGATGAGTTTAAAAAATGGGTGGAAAGCAGTCATCGAAAGACCAAACCGTTCTCGGAGTATAAGAGTGTGAAGGTAGAAGGAGTACAGAGTGAAGCAATAAAAACGCATCAACCTAATGCTTTGCCAGGAAGGTTGATGAAAGCATATGAGAGCGGGGATACAGCCTTAATAGCTTCCGTGGAACAAGAGATGCGCGAATTTGTGAACGGTGCAACTGACATGAGGAGCGTGTATTCTACTTATCTGCGAAGTAAAGATTTGGAAAGGGCTATGGAAAAAGGAAGCCCGAGCGATAAGACACAACACTTCATTGCAGAAACCTGCAAGGATGTGCTGAAGAAAGTAGGCCTGCCCGCCAAAGCCATGCAGTCGGAGCGGGCGCGTACAGAGTTTGCCGGAAGCACGACTGACCCGCGTGTATTGGATATCATGTCGGCAGATACGTCATTCAATGTGCTTCGCGCCATCGTACATAATCCCAATACTTCTGAATCTACTTTGAAACATTTTACGACAGCATTTTCTAACAACGGGCTGGATTATGAGGCACAGCAGGAACTTGCCAGACGTCAGTCTGAAAATGGCGATGAACTACGTTTCCGCGAAGTTGATGTGGAGGAGAGGAAAGAACTTGTGGCTGTGCATAATCTTTCTGCTGATAAGCTGAAGCAGGCATTTGACCTTGGTGGTTTCCCGATGCCGAGCATTGCCATCACCAAGGCTGACGTGGGGCATACGGAATTTGGGGAAATATCCCTCGTCTTTGACAAGGAAAGCATCAACCCTACTGACAGACGGAACAAAGTCTATGGGGAAGACGCATGGACACCCACGTTCCCAACTGTGGGCTATAAGCTGAACGATGCCAAGACGAGCGACATCTATCGCCGGGCAAACAAGACGGGAAGTCTGCCGTTGTTTAATCCGGTGATTTTTCATCCTGACAATTACGAAAGTTACATAAGCAGCGTTGGTTCGGAAGGCCTTGTGAACCACTTCAAGGATGACTATGGCGCGAAACAACTGTATCTTTCAGAAACCGGCAGTGCGGTGGAAAAGTATGAGCAGCACGAGGTTGACAAGTACTTGCCTGACCAAATAGCTCTTTATGAAAAGATGCTGAAAGAAATCGGCATTGAGCGGATTAAGAATGAAAGAAGTGATGCGCTGGAGAATGAAGTGAAGCGACTCATAGAAGAGCATTATAACATTGATTTGGATGGCATGAAGCCATTTCGAGCCAAGGCTCGTATCAGCAATACGATACATCATGCCGTCGACTATGCCGAGCATGGGAACAGGAAGACAGAGACGGACATTGAGGCAACGAAGAAGAAAATTGACGAAAGGATAGACCCGGAGAAATTCGAAGCATGGCTGGAAAACTTGTTCTCTGGCGTGGTGGAGAAGAAGGGAATCCGGAATGATAAAGACATGTTCACTCCATCGGGCAGTAGTCGTAAGTGGGAGCAATTGTATGATGACATAACTCTTGATTCTGTTGTCAATGCTATGCAGAGGCAAGCTGCACGTGGCGGTCAGGGATTGTTTAACGGAAGCATCTTTGGCGCCGCACAAGAAGAGTACAAATCCATTGACGAAATCCGTAAGGAGGCGAGAGAGCGTATCCGTACCCTGAACGATGAGGAGTACAAAGCCCAGCGGGATAATATTACCGACCGACTTTCGAATATAAAGATACCGGGTGTCGGCGATGGTTTTTCCGATGCGATGGACATGGCAGGAAACATACAGGATGCTGTTGCCCGTTCCCATACGGCTAAAGGCATACACAAATACCTGAAAGGGTTTTATCCGAAGGTAACGATGGAGACTGCCAATGAGATAGCGGACATTGTAAAGGACATCCAGCGGATGAGCGCACGCTATTTTGAAGCCAAGCCCTATCGTGCAGTGGGATTCGATGAAGTGCGCCTTGCCGTAGTGCCTTCTGATATGGACAAGGAGCTTGTGCAAAAGTTGGAACAGCGTGGCATCCCCGTGAGAACCTACGAGAAAGGCAATGAAGCGCAGCGCAGGCAAATCGTGGAAGAAGCCACGGATGAGATGAACCTGCGTTTCCGTTTCATTGGCGAACAAGGGGCGGCACGGCTTGATAAAGCAGAAGAAGCAACAACTCGTTTGGACAATCTTTCTGTTGCTCGACAAATGGAAGAAGAAGGGAAGAATGAGTGGGCTATCAAATTGGCTACAGGTTGGGAGCGTGGAGCAGACCGCAAATGGCGGTATGAGACACCGGACTTTGAATATACTCCGCCAGAAGATTTTGAGGAGGGCAAGATTTACAATCTGAGTGACATCATCAAAGATGATGAATTGTTCAAGGCTTATCCCAAACTGAAAGGATTGAAATTTCGATTGGAGCATCAGCCGGATGAATACGGTGGTGGTTGGTTTGACAAACGGAAAAATGAGATTGTTATCAATACGGCACATAATAGTCCTTGGCATTATGAGCAAACGATTGCTCATGAAATACAACATGCGATCCAAGCGGAAGAAGGTTTTGAAAAAGGAGATAGTCCGGAAGGTGTCATAGATAGGTATGTAGCTTTGCAATCTGATTTATCAACTGCAGATGTGGCCACCTTGAATACTGCTGCCTTTATACGCAAGAGAGCTGAGAAGCTGATAAGGAAAGGAGAATATAAATATATGCGTTGGGCTGTCAGAGCTGCAATGGGACGATTGCAAGGTCGAAATGGCATGTATGAAGAATATGGCCCCATAGAAAATCTTGCGGTCAGTTACACGGCGAAGAATCTTAAGTTAGCTTATGAAAGAGCCTATGAAAAAGCGCATAGCAATGGAACTCTGTTTAATTCAGGATATCCGACCAAACAATCAGCGGAATTCATTTACATACACAACGCCGGCGAAACAGAAGCCCGCAATGTCGCACGTCGTTTAGGACTGTCACTCGAACAACGTCGCAATATGTTGGCATCGGAAACAGAGGATGTAGCCCGAAGAGACCAGTTGTTCATCAACAGCGCGTTGGGTGAATCTGCTTCTTATGCGCCTTCTGCGGAAGATATTAGTTTGGTAAACGAGCAGTTCAATGAGGAATTATCCAATCTGACAGAGGATAACGCGGACAAGGTGACACTTGACTTGGGCAATCCTTCGCCTGTACTTCTTGCTGCCGGAGTGGAAGATAAACCGATGAAGCTGTACGGTAACAAGGTCATCAAGAAAATGAAGAAGCATGGATTCAAGTTGGATGAACTTCGTAACCTACCGGAAGCTGTGGCCGAACCGATAGCTGTGTTCAACAATTACCAAAAGGATGGCAATCGCTCAATATTGACAGAATTAGAAACCGCCAATGGAAATTTCTTGGTCACAATTGATTTGGGGAAGGATGCAGATGTAGATTTTAATATCGTAACATCTGTATTTGGTAAAGGTGATAACAATATAATAACTTGGATAAACAAAGGCTATGCAACCTACATTGATAAACAAAAAACTCTCGACTATCTGCATCACTCCGCCCTCAAAGCGGTAACCTCAGATAATCGAGAGGAGAAAGTGCAAGAGTTTCTGTCCCATCAATCCGCACTAATCGCGGCAACAGCAGCAAACTCCGAACTTTCTGATGCCACAAAGATAGTGGAAAATTTCGAGAATCCAATCATTGACAGTGAAATAACTCGCAATGGTAGTGTGAATTTGTCTGACGATGCTTTAAGCACAGCCAACGATCCAATTGCCAAAATGCTGGGTAAATCCACCCGTACAGCCCACCAACGCCAAGCCTTTTCCGAACGCGAACGCCGCAACATGGCCAAACGGGTGCAGGAGTTGGCCGAGAAGCTGCATCTGGATAATGTGGAGATAGTGACCGAGCCAATGACCATTACAGATAGGCAAGGCAAAACACATCATCCGAAAGGCTTCTACAATCCCCGTACTGGGAAAATAACTGTCGTCGTTCCAAACAATGTGAATACTTTTGATGCCGAACAGACGTTACTTCATGAAGCCGTGGCACACTACGGACTGCGTCGGTTGTTCGGCGAGCACTTCGACACCTTTTTGGATAATGTGTTTAATAATGCCGACGTGGAGGTACGCAGAAAGATTGTGGAACTGGCGAAGAAGAATGGTTGGAACCCCAGGCTTGCCACGGAAGAATATCTTGCTTCGTTGGCGGAGAATACGAACTTCGAGGATCTCAACGCAAGCTGGTGGCAGAAAATCAAGGAACTCTTCCTACAAATGCTTCATAAGATTGGATTCAACGACTTCAATGGGGTCACGCTGTCGGACAACGAGCTGCGCTATATCTTGTGGCGTAGTTATGAGAACCTGGCAGAACCGGGGCGTTACCGCAGCATCCTGGGCGAAGCCGCCGACGTGGTGAAGCAGAATGAACTGAAGGTGGGCAATTATGCCGAGAATGATGCAAGCATCGGACAGGTGGCCGAAAGTAAAGGAAATGTCAAGGCTGAGCGCATCCGCAAACTGAGGGAAAGCAAGCCGGTGGAGATTACGGGTAATGAAATAGAGCCGAGCGATGACCTGAAACAGTATAAGAAGAATGCACTGGAGTATGGGAAGAATTTGCAAGGTAGTTATACGAATAAAGACACTGGAATTACCATACAGCTACAACGTGGTCGCAGAAATGGTGGAATAAACGAAGTGTTGCAACACGACTATAAGGATGTGGAACATCTTCAAAGCATAGCAGCCATACCACAGATTATAGAAAATAGTATCTATATTGATTCCCGTGAAAATATGGATACAGACAAAAATCCAGATGTCAAGGAATACCAATATTATGTTTGTGGGCTGAAGATTGGTAATGTGGATTATACTGTACGTTCTACTGTAGCGGTAGATAAGAATGGCAATCGTTACTATGACCACAAGTTAACGCATATAGAAAAAGGAAAGCTGCTTGACTTAATTAATAGCCAAGCAGCTTATGATAACGGTTTTGGCACAACGCCCGGCACGAAGCCTACTACCGAAATGTTTTCTAATTACAAAGATAAGATTTTGCTCTCAATCCTGCAAACAAACGACGAAGATAATCTACTTTTCCGCGAAAATACGGAAGAAGATCAAGGGCAGAACGTCACTGATAACATGGATGCTGAAAGTTCTTCCCCCATATCAACGCCGACAGTTCAGGCATGGGATAAGATGATAAACAGCTTCGGGTTCCAATTCAGTGAGGCAAGTTTTGATCACCTTGCCGCAGTTGAGGAGTTTCAGAAATTGGTTGAGAAACATTCAGGCAAAGAAATAAAGTCTTTCGAGAATGTATATGACCAGATGATTGCTTTGTCATCGAAGACAAAGAACGAAATGGAGATGTTTGATTCATTTATCCTCACTCCCATGAACAAGGCCATACTTAAGTTGGTAGGCGAAAAGCCTGTGCTGAAACGCTGGAATTGGGATAAAGGTCCTCTGCGTGACTTGGCAGTGTATGTGGAAGCAAAGCATGGCATTGAACGAAACAGGCAGATGGCGGTGGAAGCGTATGTTAAAGGCTTTAATAACGAGAGTTTGAAATTCTTTGAAGATGCCGGATTGGATTTTGACCGGGAGAAATATAAATCAGACTTGAAGGAAGCAAAGAAGAAGGCCGGAGACCAAGCTTATGCCGCCTCGTATGACAAGAATCTACAACGGTTGGTTGATGAAGGTTATGAGGAAAAAGAGGCTGATGAGAAGGCGAAAGGGTTGGCTCGGAAAGCCAAAGAACGTGCAGAGGATAATGCGTCTGAGAAATTCAGGACGTCTGCAAGGGAACAATTAGCTGAACAATATCGTGAAAAAGTAATGGCAGATTGGTTTGAGGCCAAGAAACGCATCAATGGCCAACAGGATCTTTCTTGGATTAAGAAACAACAGATGCTGGATGAAGAAGCCGGGAAATTAGGTGCAGACTTGTCTAAAGATTACAGCGGTTTGTCTTCTCTATTCAAGGACAAGGAAAAATATAAGGATGGCTGGAATACAGCAGCCCTGAAATATGTGGAAGAATATGAGAAATCGCATCCCCAAGAAGATATTGACGAGTTTTGGAAATCCATTGAGCTGGCTACGGATTATGCTTTGAAGAAGCAATATGAATCAGGGCTTGTCAGCAAGGAATATGTAGAACGCCAGAAAGAAAGGTTTGAAAATTATGTACCGCTCCGTGGCTTTGCCGACGAGATAGCCGGTGATGTGTATAACTACATAGGGAATGAATTTTATGCAGGCGGGAATCCTGTAAAGAAAGCAGGCGGACGTACAAGTGAAGCCGGGAATCCTTTTGGCAGTATACTAAACATTGCTTATTCTTCCATGTCAGTGGGTAATAAAAACATGGCTAAGTTGGCTTTGTATTCATTGGTGGTAAACCATGATACCGGAGGTTTAGCCATTCCGGGACGTGCGTGGATGGTGAAGTATGATGAACTGAAGAATAATAAAGAATTGTCAGCCCTGCTTGTATCTCCGGAAATATCCAATGGGGAAGAAACTCCTGAATGGGTAGAGGCAGTACCTCAATTCCCGGAGAAAGCTACCTCAGAAGAAATCACCCGTGTTATGAACCATTTTGAGGAAGCTATGAAAGTGTATCAGAAAAAAGGTGATGTGAAACCTATTGGAAAAAGAGTCAAAATACCCTACCGTACTTTGTATAAAGAACGCGACCAGCACGATATACCTTTGTTCATTGCCGGTGACAAGTATGTCATAACGGTAACCGGAAACCCGAGGTTGGCACAAGCCATGAACGGTTTGCTGAATCCGGATGTCAACAATGATCCGGTCAGTGTCATCGGCAAAAAGATACAACGTTTCATGGCGGGGGCTTTTACGGCACAGAACGCTTCGTTTGCTGTCGCCAATTTATCAAGAGACACCATTTATGCCAACAATCAGGCTTTCATCCGTGAGAATTTCCGCTATTGGAAAGAGTTCACCAAGAATCAGCGTTTGGGGTTTGGCGATTATCCACAGATGATGAGAAGGTTGTATAAATACCGTCACAACCAGCTTGACATGAATAATAAGACAGAAAGATTCTTCAAGGAGTTTATGGAAAACGGAGGAGCTACCGGATATACGTTCATCAATGACCAAGATGAATATGCGCGTGAAATAGCCAAACAAATGAAAAAGCTATCCGGGAAAATTCCCTCTTATATTACCCCACAAGGGGCTTTGAAACTTATGTTTGACGGCATAGAGTTTGCCGGGCAGTCGGCTGAACTGGTTAATCGTTTCGCTGCTTATAAGACAAGTCGAGAGATGGGTAGACCTATTAGTCGAAGCATACGGGATGCTAAAGAAATAACCGTGAATTTTAACCGAAAAGGGGCAGGCATGAAAACGGCCAAGGTAAACCGTAGTACAGAAGGAAAGGGGCTTATCGCAGGATTCAGGCCTATTGACTTTGTAGCTTGTCTGTCTCAGCTTGGAAGAAGCCATATTATCTTTTGGAACGCGAACATGCAGGGGAAACGGCGAACTTACCTTAATTTCAAAGAGCATCCCGTAAAAACAACTATAACTTTGGTGGCAAACAACCTCGTGCTTGGGGCTGTTGTCCTTCCTTTCTTGAACAATGTGGTGATGCCTGCTCTCTATGACCTTGTTGGATGGAGCAGTGGTGATGACGATGAGGATTATTACGATGCGTTGACGGATTGGGAACGCACTAAAAATCTATGTCTTAGACTTCCTCACGGGTATTGGTTGAAAATACCCATGGCACCCGATATGTCCCCTTGGCTTTCTATGGGAGATGCTATTGGCGGTTCTTTGGCGGGCAAACGTGAATTGACTTATTCGGATTTTGCAAAGTCTTTGGTAGATGTGGCATCCCCGATTTCCATCAACTGGTCATACGGAAACAAGCACTTCGGATTGAATTTTGTACCATCGGTTGCGCAGCCCTATCTCCAGAATATGATGAATATCAACTTTATGGGGAATCCCATTTATAAGACGCCGTTCAATGCCCGCCAGGGATTTATTCCGGAGTATAAAATGGTGTATAGGAGTACGAGTCCTACTCTTATCGAGTTGTCAAGAGTCAGCAACCTTGTGACGGGAGGAAGCGATATAAAGACTTCCGGCGGGGCGGATTGGAACCCGGCAGTCCTGCAAAACATGATAAGTGGTTATACGGGTGGTTGGGGCAATACGATGTTGTCTATTGCCGACTTGATGTTGAATACATTGAAAGGAGAAGAAACTTCCGTAGCCATGAGCCAAGTCCCGCTTGTCAGCCGTTTTGTAATCAGTGGCAATAAGGATATGCAATTGCGTAGTGTGAACTCTTCCTTCTACAAGGTAAAAGACTTTATCAATGAGTTTGAGTACGACCGCAAAAGCCTGGAAAATGCCATTAGGGAAGCCGGAAAAGACGGGAATATGTTGGAGGTGGCCAAATATCAGGATGAACTTAATCAGTTGTTCAACAGCGAAAGGTGCCAAAAGTATGTCAAACTAAAGGCCATAGAAAAAGGGGTGAAATCGTATGAAGAATGGTTGAATGAAACTCCTAATGATGAAATGATGCAAGATATGGTGATAGGTCTTAAAAAAGAAGGAATTGAAGAATTGAATAGATGAAACGCTCGCTGCTGGAGCAGATAGATAGCTTAAAGTAAGAACGGCATTCAGAACAATTCCGAATGACTGCCGAGGCGGAGCAGCTTTATGACCTGTTCCGCCTCGTCCATCCAGATGAGGAGGTAGTCGCTTTCGATGTGGCACTCCATGCAGCCGGAATAATTCCCGGTGAGCATGTGGGGTTTCATTTCTTGCGGAATTGGTTCCTCGTTCTCAAGCATACGGACTACTTGAAGCAACCTTTCTACTTTGCGAGGTTGGTTACGAAACCTTTTGAAGTCTTTTTTGAACTGGGAACTGAATCGTACGGTTTTCATCCTTCAATAGATTTAATGAATGCTTCAAGATTGCTTGTATCCACTGTACCTGCATATTCGCCACGACGTGCCTCCTCAATGGCAGCCATCGTTTCAGCGTTCGGTTTGCGATGATAGGTGGCATCCATCAACAGGGTCTCCACATAGTTGTTCAGGCTGCGGTTCTGACGTTTGGCATCTTGTTTGAGACGTTCCACCAAGGAGGTGTTCAGGCGGAACGAGGTGATTTTGCGGTCTTTTGTTGTTTCCATAAAACGATTGTCTTTCTGATTTGTCATACAAAGGTATGCTATTTGTATTACAACTGCAAGGAAAAAGAGAGTTATTTATGTACAAGCACTTTATATAGCCGCCTTCTTCCGTGTAACCCTTTCTTTTGCAGCAAAAAGCAGAAGAAATGGCAAGAAGAAGACTGATACCCAAACAGCCGTTGCCGCAGGCGGACACCGTGGCATACGACAAGAAGCAGCGGAGCAACAAGCGATACATGGACATTCTGTTTCGTGCCGCCCGTGCCTGGGACTGCATGGACCATTACCGCAAGGAACGTGAACGGAACAAACGGTATATGTACGGCGACCAGTGGGGCGACCCGGTGGAGTATTGCGGACGTACCATCACTGAGGAGGAATACATCCGGATGCAGGGGAACATCCCGCTGAAGAACAACCTTATCCGGCGCTTGGCAAGGATAGTGATAGGCGTGTATCGGAATCAGCAGAAAACTCCCGTCTGCATTGCACGGGACAGGGAGGAGCAGAAACTTGGCGAGACGATGAGCACCATCCTGGAGTATAACAACAAGCTGAACGACAAAAAAGAATTGGATGCCCGTATGTTCGAGGAGTTCCTCATCGGAGGGCTGGCCTTGCAGAAAGAGGTGTATTCTATGCGCGGCGGTCGTCAGGACTGCTGGACGGACAATGTGAACCCGAACTTCTTCTTCATGGACGGACAGATGAACGACATCCGCATGGACGACGTGAGTATCATCGGCGAGCTGCACGACATCACTTTCGGGCAGTTGGCTTCGGCCTTTGCCAAGAGTGATGCCGACCTGCAACGCTTGGATGACATTTATAAGAAAGCACGAAACCGGGACGTGCTGGCAAATTATATCGACACCTTCCATCGAAATGCCAATGATTATGTATCTTTCCTGCAACCTTACGACCTGACGTTGTGCCGCGTCATAGAGGTATGGACGCAGGAACAACGGAAGGCTTTGTGGTGCCACGACTGGCTGGAGGGCGATGCCTACATTGATTCTTACGACAACCTGAAAACCATCCGGCAGGAGAATGCCACCCGCATGGAGGAGAACCGCATGAAGGACGCGGCGGGGAACTATCTGTTGGACGAGAACGGGAACATTCGTCTCTACATGCCGGAAGACCGGGTGCCGCTGATAGAATATGAGTACATCATCGAAAACTATTGGTATTATCGCTTTCTGTCTCCTTTCGGGGATGTGCTGGAGGAAGGCGAATCACCATACGCCCACGGCGAGCATCCCTATACGGTGAAAGCTTATCCTTTCATAGACGGCGAGATTCATCCGTTCGTGGCGGACATTATCGATCAGCAAAGGTATATCAATCATTATATCATTCTTAATGATTTTATCGTGAAAGCCTCGGCCAAGGGTGTGTTGGTGGTGGATGAAAGCAGCATCCCGGAAGATATGAACATCGAGGATATTGCTGAGGAGTGGACACGTTTCAACGGGGTAATCAAGTTGAAGTTGAAAGAAGGTGCCAAGCCACCACAGCAGATGGTGAACAGCAGCAAGGTGCAGGGATTGCAGGACATGATTACCCTACAAATGCAACTGATGGACGACGTGAGCGGCGTGCACGGGGCTTTGCAGGGGAAACAGGCAGCGTCCGGTACCAGTGGCGTGCTCTACCAGCAGCAGGCCAACAACGCTTCCACGTCCATCATCGACCTGCTGGAGACGTATTCCAGTTTCCTGACGGCGGATGCCAAGAAGAAGCTGAAGAACATCCAGCAATTCTATGACGAGCCTATGACGGTGAAGGTGGCCGGACGGTCGGCGGTGGTGCGGTATGACCCGCAGACGATGGGAGGCATTGATTTCGACCTGGCCATCACGGAGAGCTACGATACGCCGGTGTACCGTGCGTTGAACAACGAACTGTTGTTGCAACTGCTCAACGCCAAGCAGATTACCATTGAGCAGATGCTCCAGGTGGGGGCGTTCCCCTTCGGCGACCAGTTGCTCCAACTCATCCAGACGCAGAAGCAAGAGCTGGAGCGGCAACAGCAGATGCTGGCGCAGCAGGGGGCGTTGCCTGCGCAAGCTTCTACTACTCCAGCTTCATAATAGTATTATTATTACCAAAGACGCCGCACTTGTGCTACATAATTTAGCCAGGCGCGGCGTTTCTGTTTGCGTCGTTGGGGCGACAATGCACCCTCTCCGAACTGTCCGGGCGTGTGGTAGAAGGATTCAAAGAGAAAATCCTTCTGTGTGGCTCGGTTGGAAAACATCCCGGCACGGCGCATTCGCTTGATGTCCGCCCAGCAATAGACATGCAATTTGTGGCGGGTGTTGGGAAGTACGTAATAGCGGTGGCCCGTGCGAAGGTGCATGCGGTCAGCCTGTCTGATGGCTTGTTTCAGTTCTCTGTCGGCTTTCATCAGAAGGAAGAAAGCTTGGATTCTTTTTACTATCTTCATAATTCAATCGGATTAAATGGTTGCTTCTGTGATTACTTTTTCCTGTTGATGCTTTGGCTTCGGTTTGATTACGGCGGGCAGTTCCATCTCGTTGAAACAGATATGCAGACCGATAGCACGTGTCATAACCATATCGTCGTGATAACCGTCGGCGGCACCAAAGGAACAATGGTTTTCTTTCTTTTCGTAGACAGCATATTCACCGATAGCATCAATATTACGCTCGATGTAGGATTGGTCGCGGACGCAGGCCACGAGGTTGGAGATAATCATCGGCTTTGTCTTTCGATTGGTGTGATAGCCGTATTCCGTAGTGATTCCCTGTGCTATCTTAGCTTCCGAAGCCCGGCGGATGTAGAGATTGTCGTAAACTCCTGCGATACGGTTGAAGATCAGTTCCGACTGGTCGCCGTCCGTGTCGTTGTCCTTCGTCTCAATGGTGTTACTCTCGATGACCAACTTCGCGTTGTCGTAGAACGCGGCTATCTGCGCCGCCTTCCAGGCCAGCAGGTCGTGGTCGATGTGTCCGTGCCATTCGGCCACCACTTCCGGGTTTCCGCCGAACATCATCCAGTAGCGGTCTATGACAAGAATGTCCGACCAGTCCGCATCCCGGCCTCGTCCACCCACATCCACCGTGACCAGGTAGCGGCGGGCAATCCTATGCTTCAACTTTTGCGGAAGCATCCATACTTTCAGCAGTCCACTCCGGTCGTGGACGAAGTGCAGGTTACGCAAGGCAAGTTTACCTTGTACACTATCTCCCTGCACCTCTCCGACATACAGAGGTTCGCGGCACGTTTCTTTCAGTTTGTCCAGGTGATAAGCACTGAACACATTCTTGCCACTGTTGCGGAAAGCTTCCACGTCGTCGCTGGGAAACTCGGCCATCATGTCCTGATGGTCGATGTAGTCTTTTCTTTTTAGAATGTACCAGTTGATGGCTTCGAATGTCGCTCCCAATATCCACAAGTGCCAATAGTATTTACCGGAGTCAAGGCACCCGTCTGGCGGATTATCGTTATCCTTATTGTCCAGCAGCCATTGTGCGAAGGTTGCTTTGTCTTCCACCGGACGGGTATATTTTTCAATCTTGAACCACGGTACGAAGACAGCCCGGCGGTTGCTTTTCCCCTGCTTGGCAGCCTGGTAGGCCCGATAGAAGAAGTTGCCCATGCCGTTGGCCGTGGACTCTATGACCTCCACGGTGAGCGGAGCCATGAGCAAGGAAGACGATATGGAACGGATGATGTCCTCGGGCTTTTTCCCATCGGTGTCTTCCCACAGTCCCACTTCGGAATAGTGTACGCACGAAATGTCTCCACCGCGTCCGGAGTTCGGATTGTTATAAGTGCCTATGGTGATGACAGTATCTCTGGCCTTGGTGATGTTTGTGCCTTTACCATAGGTGATGATGCTGTCCAATTGTGATCCCTCGTAAGGCGTAAAAGTCAGTTGCGCATTGTCCGGACAGTCTATGAGCCAAGGCGGAAGTTTTTCCAGCATCTTGCTGTACATGGCCTTGATTTTGCGCGATGTGGAGGCGTCTTGCGCCACGATGTCCGAATACCAGCTTTCTTTGTGGAACAACTGTATCCAGGCAATGTAGAGTTGCACCAACGTGGAACCTCCCCATTGGCGGGCTTTTAGCAGGATAATGCGGATAGGTATCCCGGCCAGGCGCATATCTTCGAGAATGGAAAGCAGGTAGCGTTGCGGGTAGCTCAGCTTGAAATGAATCATCCGGCCACCTTCCTTGTTCTTGATAAAGTTGTAGGCATAGGCGTAGAAAGGAAAATCATGTTTGCAACGCACCTGAATGAATTTGCGCACCACCTTTTCGCGTGTCTCACGGCTACATTCGCCGTAGCGGTCCAAACAGAATTGCCTGATGCTTCCTACTTTTAGGATGAGTTTCACCAACTTGTTCTGGAGTATGGGGACAGGCAGCAAGATATCATAAGGATACATGTCCTCAATTTGTACCTTCTTCCTATTTCCCACCGAACCTTCGCCCGTGATGGGATTGAACGGTGCACGTATCTCCGCCGTTCTCCGGTCATCCTCGCTTACAAGCTCCTCTATACTCATCGGACAGTCTTCTGATTTTATTGTAAAAGAATCCTATGATAAACGCTGTGGCATGTACGCCAAAAGCAATAGCCGGCACAAACGCCGTGGCTACGTTTACGGATAAGAACAATATCCATTCCCGGACAGGTATTCGTATTTGCGACAGCTTCATGCCCATTAACGCATAAATGACCGAACTGAATCCCACCGAGCCGGAAAGAGAGGCAAAGGTGGCCGGTATGGAGATAAGGTAAGCTATCCCTAATTCCTTCCATGTAAACTGCAAGAACCAAAGCACATACAGGTTGAGTATCAGGTGGAACAATCCGGCATGTGCCCACTGGCTGCATAAATGAGTGTACCAGGCAGCATTGAAGGATGCCGCGAAATCCGGAATATATTCCATCGGCATCCATAAATAGACATTAAGCAGTAAAAGCGACGCGATTACTTTCCGTTTAGTCTGTTTATTTTTTCCTGTTGACATTTCCGACGCATTTTTTCGATGATATTACGTGCCACACGTGGCGTTATGGGAAAACAGGGAGCTGGCTGCATGACTACGATTTCCACCAGGTGCTTGACGCAGGTGATTTCCGGATGCTGCTCACGGTACAGGCAGAACGCCTTGTACAGCTCCATGTAGAACCGCAGTTTGTTCCGCTTCATATATCCGATGGATTCCCCTTTCTCCAGCCGGTAGATAATGACGCAAGCCCTTTCGGACGACACCCAGAATCGGGAGGCCGGGGAACTTACGGTACGTTCGATAAGTCCCGTCTTGGTGACCCGTCCGTAGAGGCGCAACTGTTTTTTCACTTGCTCGTTGTAGGCACGAAGCAAATCCCGGTTCCTGCTGTCCGATAGGATGAAAACGCTTCCTTTTTTTCTCATGCCAGTATGGGGTTTTAAGTTTTTGAGTTTTTAAGTTTATAAGTTTATAAGTTAATGAGGCTACGAGTGGCTTGTTGTCTCGTTAACTCGTCCCCTTGTGTCTGGACTCAAGAACTTAAAAACTCGTCTGTTATCCTTGCATCAAATTTACGAAATATTCCGCAAGTGGCATTTTTTATCGTCAGGCCGTGAAATTAGCCCGTTACATTTGTGAAAAAGAAAAAGAGATGGAAGAGAACAAGGAAACACAACAGGTTGAAAGCCAGCAAGAAAAGAGTAGGAGGGAGGCGTTTATGGAACGCTTCGCCCAGCGGCACCCCAATGTGGATGTGGGGGATGAAGAGGGCTTTTATGGTGTTCTGGCTGATGAATGGGACCGGATGGACCGGAGCGATGCCGCCCAGCGGGAACTGGGCGAATTGCTGGCCAGCGACCCGCGCAGTGCCGGATTCCTGATGGTGATGCGCAAGGGAGGCAACCCGATGGAGTACCTCATCGAGCAATACGGCGACGATTTCCGCGAAGCCCTGAACGATGAGTCCAAGGCCAAGGAATTTGCCGAAGCCTTCTCGAAATATACCGAGAAGCAGGCCAAGAACAAGGAACTGCAAGCGCAGGCCGAAGCCAACATGAAGCGGATGCTGGACGACCTGGACGCAGCCAAGGCCGAAGGCAAGTTTACCGACGAAGATGCCGATAAGGCTTATTCCTATCTGTATGGCGACGGCGGTCTGCTGGATCGCATCATCACCAACGACATCACCAAGGACGACTGGATGATGCTGATGAAGGCAGCCAACTATGACCTGATGCAACAGGATGCCAACGCCCGGGTGGCCGAGGCACGGCAAGAGGGCGAGGTGGCCGGACGCAATGCCAACATCGACCTGAACAAGCGTAAACATACGAAGGCCTCTGATATGCCCAGCGACATTTCGCAAAGCGGGCGCGGTGGTGAAAGCGGCAGACGTGAAGACCCGCTGCTCTCCAGGCTGGACAAGATTGTAGGCCGCCGCAAGAGCGTGTGGGACGATTAATAAAACGATTCATAACAATTAAAAACGAAGTAGAAAGATGAAAGGGAAGAAAATCTATCAATGGTTTGGCCAGGCATTGTTGATGTTGCTGGCCATCGTGGTCAGCTCGGTGACGGGTGTATGTATGGCGGCTGCCACTGCCATGGGCGGTGAGGCAACGGATATGGCAGATGGGGGTAAGAACATTACCAACTCGCTGGGTGGTGCCACGGCAACGACTGGTATTGAACAGACCGGGGATGATGATCCGGATTATTATGCCAAGGAAGTGGATAAGCGTATCACCAAGATGCGTCCTATGCGCACGCCTATTGACCAGATAACGCGAAGTGCCAGTACGATTTCAAGAAGCGGTAGCATGATTGTACAGTATTACAGCGTGGCTACCCGTCCCATTAAGACGGCAGTCAAGACTGCTGTTACGGCCATGACGAGCGGCCAGGCATCTACGACGGTGCAGGTGGACGATGGTTCCATCTTCTCGCTGACGGACACTATCCGCGTGGTGGGTGTGAAGGGATTCCAGGCCGACGGTGCCACGCAGGACACGAAAGACCTGATGCTGTATGTCGTGGGTAAGAACGACGAAACTGGCTATCCGGTGGTGATTGCCGTCAACGGTAAGAAGAACAGTGACGGTACGAACAGCCTGGTACCTCAGATTAATGTTGATACTGTCCTTATCCGTATGGGCCGTGCCGCTTCGGAAATCGACGTGGAGACCGGCAACTTCTATAACCTGCCCACGCCGGAAGAGCAGTATTGCCAGAAGTTCATGATGCAGGTAGAGCAGTCCACCTTCGACAAGATGTGGGACAAGAAAGTCGACTGGAATTTCTCCGACATGGAGGAGGACGGCATCTATGACATGCGCCTGGGTATGGAGAACAGCTATCTGTTCGGCATCAAGGGAAAGAGTAAAGACCCGAAGAAAAGCGGCGCGGACGTCTATTTCACCGGCGGCATCTACTGGATGGCCGGCAAAGACATGTCCATCGGTACGGCTGCATCGGGTTCGGTAACTATCACCGATGATCAGATGGTGGATTTCCTGAAAGACCTCTTTACCGGCAATGATTCTGGTAACGGCACGAAGGTTGGCTTTGCAGGCAGTACGATGCTTGCCACGCTGGCCAAGATGCAGAGCGAACGCTTCAAGGTGGTGAAGGAATTTGAGCGTTGGGGACTGAAGTTCACCTCGTTCGACAGCAATTTCGGCAAGCTGCTCGTGATGCACCATGAACTGATGGACATGAACGAGAAGAGCGACGAGATGTTTGTTATTGATCCGGAATACCTCCGCAAGAAGACGTTCCTCCCCTGGAGCCGCAAAGAGTACGACATGGCCAAGCTGGCAAAGCGCGACACGCAGGCTGTCGTGATGAAGGAGGCAAGCTGCTGCTACCTGGTCTATCCGAAGGCACATGCTCGGGTGAAGCTGGCAAGCCTCTAAAAAAAGGAAGGATGAAGAATCGCGCTCCGTGCAAAATGAAGAATTGAGTGCGGAGCATCCTTGAAAATTCTTCATTCTTAGTTCTTCATTAAATTAATTCTTCATTGAAATGCGATACATTTCTAATCTGAACATATCTTTTTCGTTGTTGGTGAATGGGGTGGACAAGCGTTTTTGTTTCACCCCATGCACCAAAGGCGGAAGCATGTACATCGCCAAGAATGACGATGAAATCAAGGCTTTGGAGGCCAGCGACATGTACGGACGCATCTATAGACGCATGGAGGGACAATCCGAAATAACGTCTAATGCGTCGAAGAAAGCCGGTCGCAAGTCCAAATCCTCCTCGAAGGTGCAGGACGTGAAGGGCGTAGAGACGTGGCAGGAGGCCATAGAATACTTAGTGAACAATCACGGGAGTGACCGCTATGCATTGACCACGCCGGATGAGATTCTGGCCGAGGCTGCGAAAATAAGCATACGCTTCCCGAACATCAGTACCCAGTAAGTCCCATGAAGCAAGTACCGGTAGAGGAATTGGTGGAAGCCGTCCGCGTCACTCTTGACGAGAACCAAGTGGAAAGTGAATACCTGGCCACAGGAACAGACAACATGGAGCTGGACGAACTTATCCGCGCCAAACTGGCGGTGGCAGTCCGATCAGTTATCGAAATGTGCCCCTCACAGCTGTTGGATGCGGAAAGCCTGGATCTTGTATCCGTCAAGCCTGTTGACGCAGGCAACGGTTGCGGCTATATACTGTTGCCGGACGACTTTCTCCGGCTGGTCAGTTTCAAACTGAAGTCGTGGAACCGCGCCGTGACCTCCGTAGCCGAAGAGGGGAGCAGCACGGACTTGATGCAACGTAATTCTTTCACCAGAGGCACACCTCTGAAACCGGTCTGCGTATTTTCGCACCATGCGGAAGGGCAACGCACCATGGAATACTTCACGGCAGGCAAAGGTGAAGACGGCAAGGCAGACCATAGCATTGAACGCGCCTTGTATATTCCCATTCCTATAGTACGTTCGGGAGATTCAGGCGATACCATTGGCATTCCCGCCCTGTTGCGCTCATCTATAGTATACTATTGCGCCGGCCTGGTTGAAATCAGCCGCGGCAATTCGGAGCAGGGAGACCTGTTCCTTAAACTGGCAACGTCAAATTTTAATCCATCCTAACTCATTATGATATACATCAGCAAAGACCGTCAGATACATGTCGTATGGAGCATCTTCCGTGGCACCAGCGATGTTCACGAAGACTTTTCTCGCGCGTTGGTCAAAGTGTTCCTTATCGGTAACTATGAGAAATACCTGCTTGAAGCCGTGGCCGAAGGCGGGAACCTCGTGTTCGACATTCCCCAGGGATTGCCGGAAGGCGCTTATTCGCTGGAAGCCATCTGGGTGAAGAACTATAACAATCTCCTCCCCAGCTCAGACACCCTTACGCCAAGCGTGGACTCCGGCTGTCGCAACCAACCTCTGCGCTGGCCCTTCAAGCACCCGCACGACCATCGTTTCAACGACCGCTGCATCATGCGTTCGCGCAAGGATTATGTGTTTGCCCTGACGGAGTATGACAGCGAATCCACTTTCTACAAGGACAGCGGAGATGCGGACATTAAGATCCGGAGTGCTGTGGCCACGTATGGCTATGACGGTCTTTCTGCCTACGAAATAGCGGTGTTGCGCGGCGATTTCAATGGGACTGAGGGCGAATATCTGGATTCGCTGAAGTTTAAGCTGGAAGTTGCTCAAGAGCACAAGCTGGGTGGCATCACTGCAGTCACTAAGACAGATGACGAAACGGAAGAGGTCAAGGTGGATCCGGAAACCGGTCGCTTGTATGTGAAACCCGGAGGAGGGTCGTTGTCTGTGGCCACAGAAACGAAGTTGGGCGGTATAAAAGCTGCAAGCAAGACCAGTAGTGAAACCGTAGAGGTCAAAATTGACCCATCGACGGGAAAACTATATGTTCCAGCAGGAGGTGGCAGTGGCGGTATAACTTCTATTCCCCAAGCCAACGAAACAGAACTTGGTGGAGTAAAAGCATCAAACAGAACAAGTAAAGAAACTCTTGAAGCCAAGATTGACCAATCTTCGGGTAAGTTGTTTGTAGAAGATAAGGGGTTGACCATTGATGAACAAGATAAATTTGACAGCATTGAAGAAGGGGCAAACAAAACAACAGTAGAACAAACCCTTACTGATTCTACCACAAATCCACCTTCAAGTAAAATAGTTAAGGACAACTTTAACACGATACAAAGTCAAGTATCTGCATTGTCGGGAATAGACAATCCTTTTGTCGGATTTTTCGCAAATTCAGGCAGTCTTCCCAGCCAATCTTCTCCATCTTGGGCACTTGTAGGAGAATTGTCAGCAGCCAAGCCTTATGCCTATTACGTGGCAGGCAGCGTTCCATCTGGGTATAGTGAAGGTTGGAATGATTTAAGTGGTGCATTAGGTACATACGACTTTACTAAAAGTTCAGTATGGGGATATATCGTCCCATACGATGGAACATTAGAGGGACGGTTGACTTTAGCGCAAGCCATAGAAAAAGTTCCGCAGGCGTTGAGGCAGCTCGGATTGCGTGTGTTATTCGTCGATAAAGATGGCATATTTCAGGAGTATATAGCTCTTTATGGAGTATCCACGGCTCCGACACCTCCTGAAGAAGAAAGTTGGGAACAGGGTTCAGTTACAGTTGGTGGGTTGGAAGATGGAAATTCAAAAAGAATCAGAAGTGCAGAAAATAACCTCGAAGCTGGCAGCTATACTGTAAGCGTCAATAGTAGTTACAACGTAGTCGCATGGGATGTTACCAGCGGTTATGAAATGCTGACGGATTATGGTACGAGCGTATCATTTACTATTGATTCTACAAAGAGCGTCCGATTCGTAATTAAGCGTGTGGACGAGGGTAACATAACTCCAAGTGAAGTATCGTCAACTGGATTTGAATTGGGAAAAGGTACTGTTCCTCCTGAAGAAGAATTACCAGAATTCTCTTGGGAACAGGGTTCAGTTACTACAATTGGGCTACAAGGAGAATCCAACAGAATAAGAAGTTTAGCTGAAGAGCTACCTTCTGGAAATTATACTGTTTCAGTAAATAGTAGTTACAACATAGTCGCATGGGATGTTACGAGCGGTTTTGAAATGCTGACGAATTATGGCACGAGTGTTTCGTTTACTTTGTATGGCACGGCAAGCGTCCGCTTTGTCATCAAGAAGGTGGACAATAGCAACATAACACCAAGTGAGGTGTCGGCGACTGGGTTCAAGCTGTCGGAGGGCATCACCCCTACGGTAAACTGGGAACAAGGTTCTGTATCAGTTGGCGGGTTAACAAGCGATGCCAACCGCATACGAAGCCTTGCCGTTTCATTGGGTGCGGGTGATTATACCGTGGAAGTCAACAGCGGATACAATGTAGTCGCATGGGATGTGACGAGTGGGTTCACGATGCTTACAAATTACGGCACAAGTGTGTCGTTCACTCTTGACACCACAAAGAAAGTGCGGTTCGTAATCAAGAAAATGGATGACGCAGGCATCACGCCAAGTGAAGTGTCGGAGACTGGGTTTGACTTTTCCCAAAGTTCTTTTCGCAAGCGAAGCGCATTCAACACTACAAGTGAATCACAAGATAATGGATGGATTCCTGAGAATTTCGCGAAAGTGAGGCAAGAAGATTGGGGGACAAGTACTTTTTATGGTATAAGTCAAGATTTGTTTACGAAAAAGACATTCATCTTTAACGCGGACTATGAAGCACCTTTGGAAGCGGGTAATTACTATACATTAGACCAAGTTATTGACATTGTTCCTGACGTGTTGATAAAACCCGGATTGCTTCTGATGTTCAAAGTAGGAAGTTACCAGTACAAGATATATCAATTCATTTCAACGAGTGTACAAGATTTTAGAGATAGCGGTGTAAGAAATATCGTGTTCAGAGAATTGACTAACTCTGCTAATGAAGTAAATTCCATTACAAATGCTTTTGCATTAATTAATAGCAATAATCCAAACAATCTGTACTCCGTACGCAATGTGCTTGAAATGGCTGTTAACAATGCAAGTCCTGGAGAGCTTCTCTATCCTTCACAATTACAATATGGTAACCTTTGGAATTACAGGGCTGCTGTTATTCCTGTGGAGGGTGAAAAAACATATACGTTGAGTGGATGGCACATCCCGATAGGAAAGTCCATTTCATTATTAGACATTAATAAGAATGTATTAGATACCCGTAATATGAATTCTTCTTATTCCGGTTCTAATATCGTGAAAATGGGAGAGTGGGATGAACCCGGAGATATAACGATTACAACACCTTCCAAGTGTTGTTATGTTGCTATTAATGTTGCCAACGATACATATAAAGATTATTTCAAGTTTGCAAAGATTGTTTTTGTAGAGAGTAATGAACAAGAAGATTTGCCTTCGTTAAGTTGGGAACAAGGTGCTGTAACAATCATTGGACTTAATAATGATGCTAATCGCATACGAAGTTTAGCTGAAGAGCTACCTTCTGGAAATTATACTGTTTCAGTAAATAGTAGTTATAACGTGGTTGCTTGGGATGTTACTAATGGTTTTGCAATGCTTACCAGTTATGGTACAAGCGTCTCATTCACCATTAGTTCTCCCAGAAGCGTCCGATTCGTAATTAAGCGTGTGGACGAGGGTAACATAACTCCAAGTGAAGTATCGTCAACTGGATTTGAATTGGAAAAAGGACAAGGCTATACGGGTGGATACGCAAAGGGGCAGAAGCATTTGACTGGTTATGTAGATTTCGACGACTTAATGTTGAACGATTTATCATGGCCGAGTGGTTTTGCGTGTCGAGCACAGATACGAGTGTTATCCGATAAGACGCGGACAAAGTTCATCCCTTTATTCGACGTTCATTCAAAAATTATCAAGGGGAATAAGACCGTGTATATTTCTCCAGATGGAGACCATAGTGGAACAGGGCTTTTGCCGTCAACTGCCGTAAAGACTATTGCGGAAGCATTAGCATTGAAGCCAAGCACAATTGTTTTCTTGCCTGGAACTTACACTGTTGATAAGAATTATTTGGACAACCAACAAATCACAGTACCTATCAACTTGATAGGCTATGGAGAAGTAACCATAGATAATTTGGAAAAATCGCCTATACAGATAAAGAATAATGCTTATATAGAGAATATCCATTTCAAAGGAGGCATTAATGGAGCGTTAAATCCGTATCTATTGAATGATGACTACTATGTGGCATGTTACAAATGCAAATTCACAGATGCAAAAACATCTGCATCTTTGGGTGGTTTCCGAGCGCAAGGCGGTAATTATTATATGGTAGATTGTGAAGCATCTGATAATTTCTATGATGGATTTAACTACCATGCAATAGACGGTCATATACCACACGTGTTGGAAATTGATTGCCGAGGTTATATGAATGGTATAGGTTCTGATTATTACTCTCAAAATTGTTCTACAGCGCATGAAGGTGCCAAGGTAATAAGAGTAAATTGTGACTATGGGTATTCACAAGGTGGAGTAGTTGCGGATGCAAATGCGAACACGGTTTCAGTGAATATTGGTTGTGTGGCGCATAGTTCGTTATGGTTTGGTTCTGACCATCAAAATTACAATGTCAGCTTTTGGACAGGTTCAGGAGCGATAATGTATTTGATAGGCTGTAGGAGCTATGGCAGTAATTACGATTTGTCAGTTGAGGGTAGTTCTTTGATATATTCTGATGAGTTGTTTGAAAGGAAATATAACGATGGTTCTGGAACAATTACAAATATATCCTATTTTTGAACTATGAATGTCAATTATAAGTCTGATTTCAAGTTGTTAGAAAGCGGGTGTGACTTTTCTGTCCCTTTTACTTTTGAATATCGTACTGTTTTTGGTAGGGAGTATGTGGCAAGCCACATAGATGGTTTTTATACCAATTGCTACTTGCATTCAGACGGTCGATTGATGGTGTGTTTTGATGATCACAATCTTCCCCCAGGAATATTGACCTGTACAAGACATTTTTATCTTACTGACGAAGACTTTCATAATGGAATTTGCAATTTGTGGGATAAAAGAGATACTGGTATTATTTTGACAATTGGGAAAACGGATAATTGCGAAATAGAAGTAGAAGTACCGCCATTTTACAATAAAGGTTCTAAAGGTGACCCAGGAATAACCCCACACATAGGGGAGAATTATAATTGGTGGATTGGAGAAGAAGATACCGGTGTACTTGCTAAAGGACAAAATGGCTCAACTCCGTCCATTGGTAATAATGGAAACTGGTATATAAATGGTGAAGACACTGGTAAACCGTCACAAGGTGTACAAGGAGAAAATGGTGCTAATGGAGCTGACGGTACAAACGGCAAGGATGGAGCTGACGGTGAAGATGGGAAGACCCCTATATTAGAGATTGGACAAGTAAGTACCCTTTCACCTGACTCACTTGCTACAGTATCTCTAACTCCTGATGGAACAGACTTACAGGGGAATCCAAAGTATCAACTTAACTTTGGAATACCAAAGGGAGAAAATGGTACGTCTGAAGAAATTGATAACATCACATTATCAAGTCTATCAGATTTAAATCAATCTTGGAAAAATCTATTAAAATCAGAGCCGGATTTTGCTACAACTTCATCTAATGTGGCAAGTGCGACTAAATTACAAATAGGACGTTCTATTTGGGGGCAAAACTTTGATGGAACGAAATCGTTGAGTGGAGACATGTCTAATGTCAGTAGTATTTCAATGGATGGGGATTTGTCTGGAGTGAAAACTTTGACAGGTGGAAATGTTACATTAAGCATAGACAGTTCTCCTGGATATAATATTGGTTTTAGATTAGGGGGAAGTCAAAATAATGCTTTTTGCCTTATTGATGGTGGTCTACAACCTTATTATAATTCGAGAAATGCATTGAATTTTGGAGCTCCTGATACAAGATGGAAAACAATTTATGTCGTAAATGCCGTAGATGCATCGTCGGATATTAGATTGAAAGATATATGCACTTATATAAACATTGAATTAGATAAGATTGCTCAAGCAAAGATTTTTAGTTATAAATGGAAAGATAAGAGAATTAAAGATATACAAATTGGTTGTTCCGCTCAATATTGGAAAGATATTATTCCAGAAGCAATTAAAGAAGACTGTGAAGGTTATTTGTCAATGGCTTATGATAGAATAGCTCTTGCTTCTGCCATAAGCATTGCTAGAGAAGTGGTAAATTTGAATAAAAAATTAATAAATATAGAAAGTAAGATAATTAAAAATTAAAGTATGACTTACAACGACATTTACAACTGTAGGAACATTCTGCTGAATATTCCTCTTACCTTCGAAGGTAGACGTTTAAGTAAAGGAACAGCAGCTAACGTGATGTTGCTTCGCGTAACCTATCAACATAAGTTGGATGAATACTTCAAAATTATGCAAGAAGTGGAGAGCGGGCTAAAGAACGAAGGATACGAAGAAAGAGCTAAAGAATACCACCAGATGAAAGAAGGGAAAACGTCAAAGTATGAAGAGAAAATGAAGGCTTTTGAGGCGGAACAAACTGCATTTCTTGAGGCATTGGACGAAGCTCGAAAGAAGAAGGCTGATGAACCCGTAGAAATAAAAAATGGAAAGCTGACGAAAGAAGACTTGGCTGACATCTATGACCTTATTGGAGCAGAGGGAAACTTCATTTATCGGGAAGCAGGTACTGGCAAAGAATTGGAAACTACTCGGGAAGAGTTCCTGTCTCTTATTGCTTATAATTTAGTCGGATAATTCAAAAGCATATTGATTATGAAACGCATCTATTACGAAAGCTGGATAGCCGAAGTCTTGTTGTTCTTCAGCTATTGCGAGACAATAACAGTAGGCCCGTGGGTATTTACCAAGTTGAAGGAAACGGAAGTGCCGCAGTATGTGCGCAACCATGAATGCACCCATGCCCGGCAATGGACGGAGATGACGCTGCTCACAGGGTTGCTGTTGCTGGTGGCTGTGCTGGCATGGGGTGTGAGCGCGTGGTGGTTCTTGGTGATTCCGTTGTTGTATTACTTGTGGTATGGGGTGGAGTATGTGGTCCGCCTCTGTATCTTGCGTGACGGGAATAAAGCCTATCGGGCAGTATCGTTCGAGCAGGAGGCGTATGCTAATGAAAAGTACGCGAATTATAATGAGAATTCCGCCTACTTCTCATGGGTGAAATACTTGACGGAATAACTGTCGTGTTTCGTATTGCCATTTTATATAGTCAGGTATGGATGAGACAGGCGTACATTTGGACTCAAAAGAGCGGTTTATGGTGAAAGACATAGTGACGCAAGGCGTGTCCAGCGGATTTGCCGCGTTGGCCACTGCTTTTATTCAGGAAAGTTTGTCACACATGGTACCGTGGCTGATTGTCAGCTGTGCGGTGATTGTGTGCGACTTGTGCTTCGGCGTGCGCAAGAGCCTGTTGATGAAGGAGGAAGTCCGGGTGAGCCGAGCCGTCCGTCGTACGATGGGCAAGATGGTAACGTACTTCTCGTTCGTGTGCATGGTATGCATGATAAACGTGGCAGCGGGCAACTGCTATGCCATCGACCGTTGGGCTTGCCTGCTGGTGTGCGGCATCGAGTTCCTGTCCATCATCAGCAACATCCTAAAGCCGAAAGGGTACAGCTTGAACTTCAAAGAAGTGGCTGCTGTCGTGTTGCGTAAAATGGCAGGCGGGAAAAAAGAGGATTATATCAACGTGATAAAGGAGGATAATCATGAACAATCAACCCAGAGGATTACGGAACAATAACCCGGGCAACATCCGCCGGAGCAACGACCGCTGGATGGGTCTACGTGCCAAGCAGACCGACCCGCAGTTCTTCCAGTTCACCGCCCCGATGTGGGGCTACCGAGCATTGATCAATACGCTTCAAACCTACCGTAAGAAGTACAAGCTACAGACTCTCGCCGAGCTCATCAGCCGCTGGGCACCCACGAACGAGAACAACACATCGGCCTACATCCGTTCGGTATGCCGCGAGATGCAGGTGCCGGACAGCTACGTGCCGGACATCGAGGACAAAGGCACGATGTGCGCCCTGGCCGCTGCCATCTCCCGGCACGAGAACGGGGTGGACGCGGTGATGGAGGACGTGGAAAGGGGGTGGGGGCTGCTATGAGGACGGCGGGGATATTCTTATTGTATGTATTGGCCTTGCTGAGCCTTGCGTCGTGCAGGCAGGTGCGGTACATCCCCGTGGAGACGGTGCGGGTGGACAGCACGGTGGTGCATGACACGTCAATGTACGTTCGGCTGGTTCCCTATAAGGACAGTACCGCTACACGTGACACCTCATCCTTCCTATCCAATCCCTACGCCTATAGTTGGGCACGGTGGAGCGACGGATTGCTGCAACACTCCCTGGGCATCTGGCCCACAGCCACTACGCAGGTCAAGGTGCCTTACTTCATCGACAGGTACGTCACCATTACCCAACCGCAAATCGTGGAAGTGGAGAAAGAGCTGAGCAAGTGGCAACAATTCAAGCAGGACGTGGGTGGCGTGGCCATCTTCGGGTTGCTGGGATTAATCATTTTTCTCGTCGTGTATGTCGTTGTCTATGTGAGGCGGCATTGAACGAGGCTCTTTTCGGGGGCTTTAGAGCAAAAGAAAAGCCCCCAACGTGTTCTTGTTTGATGTGTCCAGCATAAAACAAAAAGTAGGAGCATAGAATCCCACCACGTTGAGGGCAAATGCCTTCACATGGGATTCTATGCTTTGTTTCTTTATGCTGGACAAGGCAAAGGTAAACAATAAAATTGAAACATGATATGTGTAAGAGTGAAATCTTTGCCGAAATTCTTCAAGCTGTCTCCCGGGAGACAGAAGTATCCGCTTCGCAGATACTTTCATCCTGTAAGCACACAGAAGTCGTGGATGCCCGTTGCATCTACGTGAAACTGCTCTCCGAACGTGGTTTCTATCCCGTTCAAATTGCCGTGTACATGCGGAAAACGCCTGCATCCATACGCTATCTTCTCGGCCATTATGAAGCACGCCTGAGCACCAACAAAATGATTGCAATCTACGCGCAAAATGTTCGCAAACAGCTGAAAAATAATTTATTCCCCTCGATATGAACAATCCATACCTTTGCCTCCGGCGGGCGATATTGCCCGTAAACCTAAACCTTAACTATTTATGTCTACAGAACGGACTTATGTTTTTGGTGGCGACGGAGGTAATGGCGGCAGCAAGCTGGATATTACCGCCCTGTTGCCCGGAATGTTGGGCGGCCGAAGCGTCGATCCCAATCTGTTGGCCCTGATGGGCAATCGCAACGGCTTTGGCGGCCAGGACGGCTGGTGGAGCATCATTTGGTTAGTGGTCATCGCCAGTATCTTTGGTTGGAACGGAAATGGCGGATTCTTCGGCGGTGGCCGTGGCGGCAACGGTCTGCCCGCAGAACTGGCAGGAAATGCCGGCCGCGAACTGCTGATGCAGGCCATCCAAGGCAACGGGAATGCCATCCAGCAGATCGCCTCCTCGCTGAACTGCTCGACACAGCAATTGCAGACGGCCCTGTGCAACGTGCAGAACACGATTACGCAGGTGGGCAACCAGGTTGGACTAACCGGTACGCAGGTAATCAATGCCTTGCAAGCCGGAGATAACAACATCATCTCTCAAATGTCGTCTTGTTGCTGCAACGTGCTTCAGGCCATAGAACGGCAAGGTTGTGCCACGCAACTTCAAAACTGTCAGAACATGAACACGCTGACACGGGAAATGAATAATAATGCACGGAACTTGCAAGATGCCACACAAGCTCAAACGCAAGCTATCTTGGCGAAGCTCGATGCGGCAGAAACCCGTGTATTACAAGACAAACTTGATGCGGAACGTCAGAAGAGCGCAACATTGGCTGCACAACTCAATAACGAGCATCAGACACAAACTATTATGGGAAGCGTGGCTCAGCAGATTGCACCGCTTGTCGCAGGAATCCAATCCTTGCAGGGAGAGGTTGACGGCATCAAGTGCAAGCTTCCCAACACGGTAAGCGTGCCATACCCGCAGTTGCAAGTTTATAATCCCGAAGTGGCCCGTGCCGCTGCCTTCGGTGCTGCCGCAGGCGGTTATGCAGGATATGGTTGCGGTGGATACAACACAGGATTTTGGGGCTAACGAAGGAAAGGAGGTGACTTATGTGGGACTTCTTTCCAAACTTGCCTTTCCTTTTCCCGAATCTGGGACGTAACAACTTCAACACCATACCGAGCACGGGTGTCACGGTAGGAACGGAGAATGTTACGATAGAACTGCCTAACCATGCCTTCTACCGGCGCAACTACGTGGGCGGTTTCTTCCTCGATCTTCGGGATGCCATCCCGACAGAGACTACCGCCACGCTTCCTATACTGATAGGGACGAATGGTGATACCCGTCCCTTGCTGGAATACGGCACCACACCAGCTACGGTGGCCAACTTCGCCGGCCCCGGAATCTACGAGATTCACTACAACCGGTACACCAACCAGTTGTATATCGTGAACGGCGGATTCCGTCCGAGCACAGCTACGGCTGGAGCCTGAGAATCTATCAATCAAACGGGGCGCCGTGCAAGCGGCGTCCTCCAATTACTAAACCAATTCGACTATGTTTCAGAATTTACGACCTAACAGTGCATTGTATATCCTTCATCGGAATGCGGGAAACAGTCCCAGCCTGGAATACGGGCAAGTGGTGAGCGTCACTCCGATGCGTACCGTCTACAAGCCATCTGCGGCGGGTTATCCACAACCTACTATGGTGGTGGACGTGGTGGTAAACATCAACGGCCAAAACGTGAACCTGCAAGAATTGCCCGCCAACATGGACATTGCAGACGATACCCGGACTGGGATGCTGGTTTCTGCCTCGCGCGATGAGATGAACGCTGAAATCATCACCATGAAGCAGAAGAGCGAAGAAGTGCTCCGCAGCGTGGACTACCATAAGAACTTCCTTTCCGCCTGCCAGCAGATGCTTTCCATGCTGAACCCCGAAATTGCCGCAAAGCAACAGCAGGATAAGGAACTGGCAGAAATCAAAGCGCAATTGGCCCGCTTGCAGGTCATGAACGAGAAACTGATGAAGTGTTTGGAAGAAAAGGACGAAACCAAGACGAATCCAAAACAATAGAAATTATGAGTTACAGAAATCTTAAACTGATTCACGAAATCGACGATGAGCAGGAAGGCGGCTTCGGACTGCGCGACGAGGTGGATGATGCCTACGAAGAAGGTTGCCGACACGGTTTTGAAAAAGCCCTGAAAAAGCTGAAGAAGCTGGGCTACCGCGTGCCTACCGAGCTGACGCAAGGCATGGGCGAGCGCACGATGCAGCGCGACATGGGCGTGGACGATGAGGACGACGACATGGGCGATCGCGGCGACTACGGTCAGCGCGGCAGAGGCTATTCCGGCGAAGGCATGGGTGAACGCCGTCGCCGTCGCTCGAACGGACAGTATATGTAATGGTAAACAATCTGTACAATATACATTCCGTCCGATGAAAGTACGGGAAAGGCCGTTCCAACGTAGCCACTTGGTCGTGTCAATGTAGTACATTGAGCGTGTCAAGTCACTACTTTGTCGCGGTCTTTCTTCTTTCTTTCTCAATCTATTGATATCCAGTGATCTGCAAATATTTATTGTTTGGTAATAAGAACATTACAGAAATAGGAGAATACAATATGCAAAGAACAGACTTTTACGGGAAGTTGCCGGAAGACCAAGCGTCGTATGTCAGTACCTATGGACCGCATTTCAGTGAAAAACTCTATCGGTGGGCCGTGTCGAAGATGGAAGTCAGGGACGAGGAAACCGGAAAGAAGAAGAAACTGGAACCTTGGAATCCCGAATACATAGACGAGATGCTGAAAAAGTATCGCATCGAAGTTAAAAACGCATCAGGCTATGATATTTATTACCTGGCCAATATGTTCAAGGCGGACTTCTATGGCAAGTCTCTTCCTACCGAAGAGAAACTATGTCTGCATCTGAAACTTTATGCTGATGACATCGACGGCAATCCAACCCGTGCTTTCGACGAGTTTTATGGCAACTGCATCGGGAAGGGAATCATTATCCCCTGGAGGCAGATGATATGATAGTGCAAGACTTTTATATTCCGTCCTATGAATGGCATGTTCGGGTGTATTATGCCGTGACGACCTATTGGCTCGACCGTATTCTGTGCCACCTCTACCGTCTCGGATGCCGGGGCGCAGACCTGAAGCGTGCCGAAAGGAATCTGTCTGCGGGCCGGTTGGACACCGGACTGACCTATTCAAACTTCGGACGTGGAGAAACACTGATGGTCATTAGCCTTACGTCCTCTCCTGCCGAGTTTCTCAATTCCTGGCTGCACGAGATGCGCCACCTCTCGCGCCATATCGAGCAGGCTTGCCACGTCAGTCCTTACGGCGAAGAAGCTGCTTACCTGGCAGGGAGCATCGGGCAGCAGATGTTTCCTGTCGCCAGGAAATTCCTTTGTGAACATTGCAGGAATCACTTAAAAGTAAACCTATGAAAGACCGGTTTTACATAGATGCACTGATCGAAGCAGCCGACAATCTGCCTTACATGGATTATTGCCGACTGCTTTCTGTTATACGCTGGCAACTGTTGTCATAAAATATAGCCGTCTTCCTCCGTATTTTCACCTATTTTGCGCAAAAAAGAAGTATGAAGCTGGAAATACGGAAATCGGAAGTGTTCAAGGAAGTGGAGAAGCGCTCTTCGCTGGAGGCATCCGTGCATCCTGACAACTTCGAGCAGGTATGGGCATCAGCGTATGAAGGCGGATTCCTGGATACCTATTGGATAGAGGGATATACGTCCGTGGTGCAGCTCTTCAAGCGTTACCTCCGGAATGAAACCGTTACGCACGAGCTTGCCAGCTATGACGCAGACGAGGTGCTGACCATCACCGCTGAAATGCCTGCCCGGTACAATGCGTTGTTGACCGGGAGTATCATCACAGACATCAAGATGATGATTGCGGCGCATGTCCTCGCAGGGTGGTTGTCCGTCCTGGCTCCCGACCGTGCCTCCCAGTATGAAACCGAATCTACGGATTATGCGTCAGACCTGCGCCAAAAACTGCTCTATAGGGACGAGCCTTGCGGCTGTTTCTCTGAAAGAGACATTCCGGATGACGTGGAGATTGCCACGCCGGGCTGTGGCTGTGAGGAAATGGTGAGGAAAGCGAACGACCGATTAATACTGAAACAATATGAGGAATGTGACCATCGTTTTGAATCGTGCGGAAATCATGGGCGACGTCATCAATGCGGCTCATGTGACAGGCCGTAGGCTCTTTGTCCCCGGACAGGAAGAGAAAGCGGCAGATATACAGACTCCAGAGGAAGGCGTGGACAAGTATATCGTGGCCCGTGCCATGTCTGCTGGCCTGGCTAACGTGAGAAGCCGGTGCGCCCGCTACCTGACTGCGGGAAGGCTGATGGATGACGACCGTCTGGAAGATGTGGATGGCGACTATGTACTAAACCTCGCCATGCCCGACCGTTGGAATTATGGCGCGACCACCCAACTGACCAGCCTGATGCATGCCCACGTGACCGACTACTGCATCTATAGCATCTTTGAAAAGACTAATCCGGAAGAAGCGGCGCAATACCTTACCCGTGCGGCCGACGAGTTGGAGCGCATCAAGGGCGTATTGGAGCTGCGTATCGCCCCGATCCGTCGTCCGTCCGACAAGTTGTATTGATTCATCAATTTATAAACTACTCCATGGAAGAGAGCAACATTAGATATACGGGCATCACGCAGGCCTCGTCCGATTTGGATTGTCCGGACGGCGACCTGAGCATTTCTCACAACATTATCAGCCAGAACGGGGCGATGCGCCCTATCGTCTTGCCCGATGCAGCCTTTACGCTGGGAGAGGGAGAAAAGCTGTTGTATGTACATTCTGCCTCCGGATATAAGAATTATTTGTATGTGGAAAATAGTACATTAAAGGCATTTACATTTACTGAAAATGAATTGAGGCAAGATTTGACATTAAATTATGTTTTCAGTGGAGATAAAATAAATCAAATTCAGTCAATAGGTAATACCTTAATCGTATTCTTAGAGAAGAGTATACTCTATATTTTGTATAAAAATGGTGATTATAAAATTCTTGGAGATGAATTGCCGGATGTTTATATTCAATTTGGCCTTACCGGAAGAACAAGACTTTTTAGTTATTCGGATGATTCTAAATCGACATTCAATATAACATTTGACGAAATATCTGTTTGGGGAGAAGGTAGCGATGTTATCTACCGTACATTATCTGAATCAAACCAAGTTAAAGTTACGGAACAGATTATGCCCAAGATAAATAAGTTTATCAATGAACAGGTCACTAAGAAAGGGTATTTTTGTTTCCCATTTTTTGTGAGATATGCACTTAGATTGTTTGATGGGAGTTTAGTAAGACATTCAGCCCCTATATTAATGATGCCGTCCACTACTATTTCTCCAGTAGTTTTTGTTGAAAGTTTTGGTGGAGAAGAATTTCATTATAATAATGCAAACATAGATATTATGTTGGTGGCAGCGTCCTTGAATTATCGTATTCTGCCTGTTGGTGGAGCACCAGATTTAAAAAATAATTGGGGTGACATCATTAAAAGCATAGATATTTTTGTATCACCCCCAATTTACAGCTACGACACAGGAGGCTTATGCAAGTCTTTCAATGATACGGATAATTTTGATACATCCTTCGTTGGGAAATTAGTAGATTTTACGTCATTTAGGGGGCAAGATTCTGGGGATAAGTGGGAAGATTCTCCTTATCTTCCTCTGACCGGATATGTGGATAATGGGGATGGGACATATTCATATCCATTTAAAAACCTGTCATTAGAATATACTTATAAGCAGCTTTATGCTTTAATGTATAGTAAAGAGAGAGGCTATCCGTCAGTTTGTGTGGAAATGCCTGAAAAGGGAACTGAAAAACTTCGAGAAGACATCCTTAATCAGTCTTTGTTTTATTATATCAAGAAGATAGAAACAGAAAATGTGGAGTGGTTTCAGACACATGAAATCGAAATAGAAGAATCCTATCTTCAAAACTTGACCTTGAAAGAAAGAATGACGGACGATTGGCAAAGTAACGATAAACTTTTTCCGTCTTATTCGTATATATATAACCAACGGATGAACATGGCTAATATGAAGCGAATGTTATTTGATGGTTTTCCTGCCCAATCTATGTTTTGCAAGAAAGATTGCATACATAATTTTACTTCCAATGCCGATACTCATGAATTGAGTATAAATCCGAGTATTTCTTCTACAGATTTGGATGTATATACATTTATTAACGAAAATGATAAAGGTATTGTCGTTTGCAGTTCTGTATTCAGCATTTATATGTCTAATATATCTGATTTTATTTCTTATCCTTTGAGCAAATATAATTCAGAAAATGGGAAATGGGAAGAAACAGGAGAATATCAACGGAAGAGTTGGCCACCTTTTGTATTTTATCCGAATCCAAATGCGTATAAGATGATATTGGTTAATTCGCTTGGAAGTAGATACGAGATAGAACTGAATGAACATGATTCTTTGAACGGTGCGTATGCTTTGTTTGATTTCGACAGTACTATGATGGATATGGATAGTGTTCAAATACCTACACCTTCCATTGACAAAACTGTTAATATGCCGAACAAGATATATACGTCCGAAGTGGGAAATCCGTTTTACTTTCCGTTGGGAGGAGTCAACACGATTGGAGTGGGGGAGATAGTTGGTATTTCGTCTACTACACGGGCTTTGTCGCAGGGGCAGTTCGGACAGTTCCCCCTGCTTGTATTTGCCACGGACGGTATCTGGGCGATGGAAGTGTCGGATACGGGGCTGTACAGTGCCAAGCAGCCTATCAGCCGGGATGTGTGCAGCAATCCGCAGAGCATCACGCAAACGGACGGTGCGGTGGTGTTCGTGTCGGACAAGGGATTGATGGTGGTGGATGGCAGTAATGTGGATTTGCTGTCGGCAGAGTTGGACGGTCCGTCGTTCGATGCGCTGACGGTGGAGGGATTGAGCAATGTACTGTCAAAGGAAGGATTAATGGAAGAGGTAGGAAGCCTGGTGCCTGTGAAGGATTTCTTATCAGGATGCCGTATCGCTTATGACTATCCTAATGCGCGACTGGTTATATTCCGAGAAGGCAGCCTGTATGCTTATGTCTATTCACTGCACTCACGCACGTGGGCCACGATGTCGGCCGATTATGTGACAGCAGTGACGGATTATCCCGGATGCTACTTGCAACGGAATGGTGGGGAGGTTGTGGATATATCGACCAAACAGGACTATGATAGTGATAAATCGGTGAAGACGCTGCTGCTGAGCCGTCCATTGAAGCTGGGCGACGATGCGTTGAAGACGTTGAATGTGGTCATCAACCGGGGGCATATCCTGCGTGAGAAAGGTGCTGTAGTGGCGTATGCCAGCCACGACGGGCAGAGGTACGTGCCCATAGGAAGTGCGGTGGGCCACAGGCTGTCACGCCTGCAAGGGTCTCCGTATCGGTATTTTCGTCTGCTGCTGGTGAGAGGAATGGATATCGGACAGTCGTTGTCGGCAACATCGGTTTACTTTACTCGCAAGTGGAGGAACAAGCCGAGGTAGGGGAGAAATGAAGAATGAAGAATTAAGAATGAAGAATTTCTTCGAGATAAGTTTTAATTATTAACCATTTAAAGTATAGGAGATTTGACTATGGCAGAAAAAATCAGAGACGAGATTCATGCTTTTCAGAAGATTGAAGATTTGGAAAAGAGAGTGGAAGCACTGGAAGCGGCCGCTGCTGAAGCGGCTTCGTTGCAGTCTGACGTGTCCGACACGGAAGAGGAGACGGAGTAAAACGGGCTTCCAGGGGTAGTTGGTCAACTACCCATAGGTAAATGATGAATTACCCGTAGGTAAATGCAAAACTACCTACGGGTAATTTTTTGCCCTTTCTCACAAAGGTATGCGTGTGATGATGGGAAACAGTCCGTCTGCCTCCGGCTCTCCGATGCGGAAACCCACACTGTCTGTTCCCTGAGGGACGTCGGGCAAACGGAGGACTTGCCGCGCGGTGTCAGCGGAATAGAATCGTCGAGTGTTCCTTCCGTGAGGTGATGCCGGATTCAGCCCATTCTCATCTTTCTTAACATAGAGATTGTTGTCGTTGTCAAGGAAAAAAGATATCCGGCTGTTGGCATCCAACTGCATCCGTCTCGAAGCATGGGCTCGGATGTCTATCCTTCCGTTGTAGAAGAATTTGATATCAGCTTTGATGGGGTTTAATCTGTGCATATTTTATAATAGGTTATTTGGTTGATGATAATAGGTTTTACTTTCAAAATTTTGCTTCCGATGATTCTCGTACCTGTCACGGCCAGAAAGTAGTGCAGCGAGGGAATTGTCCAATGAAAAAGAGCAGGAGTACGCTGGTTTCTATCAGGTGTTAACGTTACCATGCTGCATTGGGTTAGAAATGTGTCGGACGGGCTTCGTTTGACGATGATGAAGGTGTCGGTTCCGCGTATGCGGGTGAGTTGTATAAACCAAGGCCCTCTGCCTTTAAAGTTAAGAGCCTTGAATAGTTTCCGGCTGATGAGTACCGGCGATTCGGGATTGTTCTTTACTTGTATATACATGATGTGTAGTTTATGTTAATACTTTTTGCCTCCGTGACGGTAGCCGCGCAGGCGGTTGTACTTCATTTTGGTGCGGATGAAGAAGTCGAGGTCGATGCCTTTCCGTCGGCAATGCTCCACAATATATGACATGGTCTGTGACAGGACAAATTCAAGTATTACACTATCCGCTGTTAATATTCTGTCCGTCAGTTGCCGGCAGACGAAATACATGCGTTCTGTGAATCCGTCCATGCCGGAAGGGAACTCTACATTGACAGTATAGGCATCCAACTCTTTCACGCCGCAGAGGTCAAGGCATCGTATTATAACATCGCTAAGCTCATCTTCTACCGTGTTCTTGATTTGCCGCTCGAAGTTCTCCTTGAAGTCCAATACCATCTCGTACTTCTTGAAAGCTTCCACGTCGGCATGTAGGTTCTCCCTGTCTGCCTGCACGGCTTCCGCTATCTCGGTTATGATTAACATGAGCCAATGGCTGTCGCTGTGCTCTTCTTCGTGCTATCCGTTCGCCTTGGCGATGGAGTAGGCTTCGTCTCGTAGTTCGTTTAAATTCATAATAATTTGTTTATTTCAAAAAATAGTCATACATTTGCCGCACTGTCTGTGAGAGGCAACAATCACTGTTGTACGACAGATGCGATAACAATCGCTTCGCCATGTACGAAAGTCATGGTGTTCTCCTTTGTAGCTTAATTGGTTAAAGCGTCCAATTAAAAGAAGATGAGGGTTCGAATCCCTCCATTGAAAATTCACAAACAATGATAATATCAAAAGAGATACTGTTTTAGTATCTCTTTTTCTATACCCAAATATATTATGGATTTTCAATTAAGTATTCCTTCTTGAAATGTCCGTTTCTGATGAGCCAATCTATCATTGAAATACAGTTGTCAAATATATCTGGATAGGTTGTAAAATGCTGTTGACCTTTATACCGGGTGTCGTAATAAACGATTAACGGCGGCTCTATCATAAGCAGCACTTCTTCTCTTTTGTCAATGTATTGCGGCATCATCTCCAGCAGTCGTGCGAGGCTCCAGGACGGGATTATATTGTTTCTTTTGAAAATATCTTCGTTATATGGCTGCCTGATATACGTGAAGTCTTTTCCTGACGGAGCGCACTCGATGTAGCAGTCTGCCGTCTCCGGCTTTAAGCCCAGCGCAAGCATCCTTTCCGACTGCTCACGGGTGGTTGAGATTGGGGTTTTGAAGTTCATAGTTCGTATGTGATTAGTTTGTTATAGATTTTGGCAGCAGCGTGTTCCAAAGTGCAGCCCTTTGATTCTCGCCATCCATCGAGGAACACCACCGCATCGCAACATAGCAATGCAGTAATGTCTGTACCGATAACAGCTTCGTAGAAATCGGGGTCGGAGTGGTCAATGTCCAGCGGTGATACGGGCGTGTGCCCTTTCTTCTTAAGTACGGACTTGGCGAAGATGCAGCGGGCTTCTACTTCTTCGATGTCGTGGCCGGTTATTGGGAGGGATATGTAGACTTTCATAATTGAAACTCTTTATTCTTCATTATTTGTCTTATTTCATCTTCGTCAAATCCGAGCCATTTAATAGCTTTCTTGAAGTCATCCTCTGGAATTATGCGCAATCCGTTGTCGAGTGTTAGAACTTTAATTTCCAGACTTCCAACTTTAAGAATACCCTCATTGATTACAACTGGTGTTTTATCGTTCATATCAAATCGCCCTCCTTGGCATTCCGGTATTGCTGTTCGCTCACTTCGATTTCTTCTATCACAAACTCACCGTCCCGCTTGATTCGGGCGATGAGGTAGTATTTCCCGTTACGCTCGTGGCGGGAATAGATGCGGTCTATTTTCTTCATGGGTTATTCGGTTTTATTGGGTTCAAACTTAGGGATGGGCATCCAGTGGGAGATGTCTCTCAGTCTTGCTCTCACGTGGTAGCCTTTGGCCACAACCGGGACACCACCGATGAGAGCCAATACGTTTTCGTTTGCTTCCGGCAACGCCTCGTCCACGCTTATCCATTGGTGGGAGAGGACGTATTGTGCGCCTTCCATAAATCCCGCTTCATAATGACATCCTAATTCAAGTTCTTCAATTCTGTCTTGTGACAAATACTTGAATGAATGTTTATCCGCCGCTTCCTCAATCCTTTTCTTCAGTATCTCGTTCATACCTCATTCGTTTTTGTTCGGTTCTACATATCCTTGTTCGATGCACCAGCACAACATGGAGTAGGCAGCATCAATTACAGATAATCCGTCTATTCCATTATAAAGCTCTTCGTATCGGGCATATCTATGATTTCCATCAAAATCTACTCCATAATATCCAATAAATCCTTCTGACTTATTATATACAAGGTAATATCTGAAATCTTTATGTTTTATACTTGCTGGCAGCGCATCCAGCACGTCCTGCAAGGTGTAGGTGGAAATAAACTCCCAGTGCATAAGACCTACGGTTTGAGCATTATTCCCTTTTATCAGAACCCATTTTCCATAGTGGGTTGCAGCACGAGGATTGTTATCCACACATCTTGCCCAATACAGCATTGTTTCTTTCATTTCCAGCCCCAGCTCTTGCAGGTGCTGCATTTGTTGTACATCTAACACTTGCTTTGATTTCATAATCCTATCATTTTACAAGTTCAAAATCATACACGAACACATACGGATTCTCATTCCACACGTCTTTTCTGCTCACCTTATTTATGAGGTGAGCAAAGGCTTCACGGGGTGTGTGAAACACTCTGCCCCATCCTACTTCTTTAGCACATGACCGAAGATATTCGCAAGGGTAATACATGTTAATACCACCTTTAATTTTAGGTTCATTGACTACTACTCCTTCTTTCAGGCAATCATCGTCCGAAATTTCTTGGAGCTTTTCTACCCGCACATCGGTTATGCGGATTTGGTGGAGCATTTTGTCGGAGGCAACGAACATTTTATTATTGAAGCCGGGATGCTCCATCCACGATATGTATTCAGAAGCCTTTTGCACATTCTTCTCGTAATGTGCAGCACAAGTCGCATTATTGCAATTTTCCAGTTCATCTGCAATGGAACAATAGCTTTGCGCTACCGCAACCACTTCGCCGACTCTATACTTTGGATAATTTCCTTTTGGTAGAAGGAAAACATAATCATCATATACGAATTTCCATTTACCATCCTCAAAGAATACCTTGGATGGAGAAACTTCAATCAAGGCATTACCTCTATCCGCTTTTTTATGCAAGGTCAACGTGAGTAGTCGCCTTGTCTGCGTCTTTCTGCCATCAAGCACAGCTTGGGTGAGCAGAAATTCATCTGAGAACATTATCTTCTTCATAATCCTTACTTTTTAATCAGTTTAATTGCTTCACGTAAGCCGTCCTCAAATGCTGACTCATAATCATCATATTCAGAACCAGACTGAAAACCATTTATCACAGGATTCTTCGTAAAGGCATCTACGACATAAAACCATTGCTCCATATCATCATCATATAAAGAGTATATCGCAACATTATACACCTCGCGTAGCCACCTCCCCGCCAACGCATGCGTGGGTCGGGAATAGCCAAATTCATCTTGATTGAAGTTATAGGGATAACCTACATTCCAAATGCACTTTCCCTCAGTATATTGCGAAGTACAAGGCACGTCGAATCCTGCCTCTTTCAGCATTTTCGCCGTGTCGAACGAGACAAATTGTTCTTCTATCATGGCTGTTCCTTTACTATTTTATCGTTAATGATAAACATACCTCGTATATTACTTGGCAAGATATTAGATATGTTTGCACGAATTAAATCGCCATTCATACTTCTAAGCAAAGGATGAATTTCTTTCGGAATAGGTGCAGGACAATCCTTGCAATGATGAACTAACTCAAAATGCTGCTTCTGCCCATCCTTATCCTTGCTACCACAACATTCGCAATGGATAGGATAGTAGAAGTAAGTTCTTTCTAACTCGGTTTCCTTACCACAAATATCACATGTACCAAATTCAATTGCTCCCATAACTATTCCTCCCAGTTTATCTTAGTAGTTGTAATATAACCTTGAGGACAAGCATTATCAAAGGCATCTTTTCTCGTCTTATAGATAATCTGTTCTATTAAACGTTCATTGTTATTGCTTTCTTCCCTATACACATTCACCCATCCCTCTTTCTTTTCGGGGAGCATCATAAGGTCTTTGTCAGATTCATTTCCACTATTATCCCATGTGCCATTGGGTCTATAAGTATATATATCACTTTCTCGGTCGCCATTCATAATAAGAGCTACAATAGGGAACATATCATACCCCTTCCTATCAAAGCAAATAATCCTTGCCTTTCTTCCGTCCCTTGTGCAGACGGGCTTGCCTGCTTTCGCAGCTTCAAGGTCAAACGGCTTTAAGTTTAGTTTATCCTCGCCAAACAGACACTCGTCAACAACTTTGTCAAATTCGGGAATATCTTCTTTTGCATCATGCATTCTATATTCTTCCATATCTTCTTTGGTTTGTTTGATTTCTATTGTTAAGGTTTTTGCTTTATAATTGTGTACGCACCAAAAACCATCTCCACAAACATTATCAATTTCGAACACTTTATAGTGTTGATATAGTTTTCCTACACTTGTGAAAGGCTCTCCGACCTTTTCAAGTTTCTTGAAGATGACAGATTTATGGTCTGTTCTTAAAGACCAATGGCAATTTCCAAAATTAGTACTTCCAATAGTGGTAATGTTCTTGCAAGCAGTATCATAGTAAAAACTACAATTTCTACAAGTACCTCCTACACACTGATACCACTCACCTTTGTACTCGAATATTTCTCCTATCTTGCGTTCCATAGTCAAGAAATTATTACTGAATCACTATATTCTAACACGTGCACCACTTCCTCGTAATCAGTTCCGCATGTAGTGTAAATTTCTACTTCTTTCGACTTATCTTCCACTTTCATAAGTTCGTCAATCAATTCCTGTACTGTCATTATTCAGTCCTCCTTTACTTCTATAAACAGTTCGCATTTCCCGCCCTCATAACAAGGCTCAATCCAATATATCGGGTAATAATCCTCCAACAACGCTTTCTGCCCCAAGATAAACCGCTTGCATTGCTCGCTCAGAGGGCAATAGCCGTTGTCATGGGTCATAGCATCGCACATATCCATATCGTAACTCATTCCGTTTCCTCCCATTTCCAAAATTCATCCATTTTATTGATAACATCAAGGCTTGTTTGCATGTTATAAAACTCTGCGACATCCTCCCAACTTGATGGACGTGGATTACTTCCAAAACTGCATCCGCAACCGCTGTCAAAGATAACTTCATAATTCGGACATGTAAAGAAATAATACCCGACCGGTTCTCCGCAAATAGCGCAAGTATGATGCTCCCAATAATGCAAATTAAGTTTAATTGCCTGTTCCCTAAATTGCTCTGCTGTTTTCATTCCGTTCCCTCCTTTCTTTCGGGTATCAAGTCTTTTATATACGCCCATCGTAAAATTGTACAACAAGCACCATCGCGCTTCAATCTGGTACGATAATCCCAAATGTCATCGCATACAGTATAATCCGAACATTCAATTCCCCAATCTTCGTATTCCACCAAAATAGGTTCATCTTCCTGTTCCGGCTCTTCGCTTGCATCGTGCCACACGGAGTTGATGCGCCACTCGGCACCATCCATAAAAGCCTTATGATTAGCCATTACTACGGGATTGTCTTTAAATCCCAATACGCTTCCGGAATATTCACCAGCCGCCTTTTCAATCTGTTCTCTTGTCATAGTCGCTATTATTTTCGTTCTTAAATTCGCTCTTAGTCGCTCTTAATTCCGAAGGCTTCCATTCTCGGGGTAGCTTGGCCCACTTCCTAAACCATTCATCGAAGCCATCCATATCACTAAACATGTCCATCTTCTGCTCTTCGGTAGTCACCATGGAGGCGAACTCCCGGAAGTAGCGGTCGGCAGAATTGGTGAACTGGTTGTGAAGTTGTTTCAATTCGCCCAGCAGAAGACCGTTTCGTTTCATGAGGTCTGCGGCTTCTTCCAATAGCCCGTTGGCTTCGCACAGCAGGATGTGACTGGCTGAAAGAAGCTGGTTCAGGCGGTCTATTGAACCGTTGGTTTGGGCGCGGTCGATAAAATGTTTCTTTGGTTTCATTGTTCAAAATATTGTTTACATTTAAATCCTTTCCTCGGTTCGAAGTCTTTGAACTCGCAGGTGCGGAAAATCCATTTCTTGTCAGCCCAGCCAGCCAGATCCTTCTGCCATTGCGGAATGATTTGGTGAGGATTGTTCACATCGCGGTAAGGCTGGGCATGAGGAAGGAATCTTCTGCCCTTGCTCCTCCAATGGTTTACTCGGTTGAATGACTCATTAAAATCATCCAACAAGATGCAATAGAAGAAGTATTCGCCCCTGTATCCATATTTGTCAATAAGGGCTGTTGCACGTTCACATTCGGCTATCTGTTGGGGAGTGTCGCAACCGAAGCGGATGCGCTTTATCCATTTAACCTTGGCAAGCAGTTTGGCGATGTTGTCCGTCACCAACCGTGCGTCAAGTCCTTGGTTGAAATCCACATGATACTTTCGTCGGACGATTTTTTCGACTTGTGCCAATCCGTAGTCGGAGGCAAGGATGTTGTTGTCCATTAGGATGAGATTGGTGCGGCCACTAACGGCTATCTCGTCCACGTCCATGTATGGGGCAATCTTTCCTTCTTTCTTCGGCACCACGCACCACTTGCAGCGGTTGGGGCATCCACGAGTAAGGAAGCCATAGGCGGTCTTGTCGTCTATCTGCGGGTAAATGGAGTAGTCGGGCTGGATGCGGTCTATCGATTGGGGTAGTGTTTTGTGAAGGTCGTATCCGGTTCCACCCTTCTCCACTTCGTCGGCGTTGATATAATAGCCATAGTCGGGCGTGAAGGTGAAAACCTTGGTCATATACACCTTGTCGTAACGGTCAAGCGAGTTGTACCATTGCACGGTGTCGCCATGCTTCTTGTGCCAGGCGGACAGTTTCATCAGGGCGAGGTTGGGGTAGGTGCTGTCTACGGGGAGCAGTGCGATATTCATTGTGGTATGGGTATAAAAAATCCCGCTGACCTTTCGGGGCGGGAATGAAAATACTATTTCTTCTGAAAATGTTCGCATACACGTCCGTATCTCCGGCAGGCACACGTCCTCCTTCCCATCGCCTTGCAGTAGCATGAGTTCTCGATGAACTCCAATGCGTTGACGCAGTCCCGGCATCTGACGGGTATGGTGATGTCACGGGTTGGTTTGGATGGTTGTTTCTTCATCTTCGGTCTGTTGTATGGCGCGGAATATTTCGTAAGCTGCTGAAAGCGGTTCATAAGTTTCCGTAAGACTTGATTTCCCCGAGCCGGACGCGCTCCTGGTACCAAGTGTAAGGATTGTAACCTTCTGGCACAGTGTAACCTTCCGGCAGTTCCCGGCTTTTCAGGTATGCCTCGGTGGCACGGTCGCGTTCGATGGCGGCCAGTTCGGCGGCGCGTTGGGGAAGGAACTCCTTGAAGAAGGCGTTGCCTATCCTGCGGGTGTCGAAGGTGGCATAACTGTTGTCATACACCCCGGCCTTGTAGCGGGCGAAGAACAGCATGAGTTCGCTGAGCTTGTATGTCCGCACCTCGGCGGCAAAGGTGTTGGCGAAGATTCCGATGCTGTCGGCTAACGCCTTGTCGGCCTTGGAGCTTGCGCCGAAGAGGGCGGAGACTTGGATGTCTATCCAGTTGGCGGCTTCTCCATGCCCGTAGGCAAAATCGTACTCCATCAGCGTGGGGCACGCGGCCTGGTAGGCTTTCTGCGGGTTGTTGGCGGTGTATCCCCAATGTACTGGGTTGTAGGCACGCTGCACGTCAGAAGGGCTTGGGTAGCTCGTCTTGAAGGCCGCTACGGCGTTGCTCCATGCGTTCTTGCAAGGCGTGGAGGGCGTAGTCGTTGGCTTCCTGCTTACTTGGATAAGGGTTCCGATGGTTTTCATACTGGTTTTCACGTTTGGCCCATGTGGAAAGCCGCCGGGCGGTTTCCCACGTGGTTTCTTGTTCGTAGCGCATTTTAGTTTGGCTTCTGTTCATCTCCGACCAGTAGTCGAAGAACTCACGGAGCATCTCTTTGGGGTATTGGCCAAGAAAAGGAACGAGTGATTGATAGAAATCCTTCTTCCGGGCGAGCGTAGCGGCGTGAGCCGCGTCCACACTCCCTCTATTGTCTTTCTTTTCTTTCTTTTCTTTATTATTTTTGTTTCCTTCCTGTTTCCTTGGTGTTTCCAAGGTGTTTCCTTTCTGTTTCCTTGGCGTTTCCTCTTCTTCCCTTTGCGGGTTGTATTTATCATAATTACAGATAGTTAAGACGGTTTGTCCTGTTTCCTTTGGTGTTTCCTTGGTTATCATTTTGTCCTGTATCAGTAGGTCAAGGAAGGCGTTCACCTTCTTTGTGGACCACTGCCAACGACCGGCTAAAAACCGCAATGAAACAAGCATCTGTCCGCGCTTGACTTCAATCAACCTATTGCCGATAAGTTGCTTCGTGTCCTCAAATCGTGCGCTCTGAAGGATGTCGAGCCATGCTTCGAACCTCGAAAATACGCGCTCTTCGCACCACAGCTGGTGCTCAAATAGCCGTCTGCTAATAGGTATATAGTAATCCATGATTCTTTTAGAAATATACGTTGGTAAGCTGCCTCCCCTTACTCCACACGGCCCACTTGCCGTTACCGCCGTCGACAAGGCGCAAGTCCCTGACTTCGCCGAACCGGGGAAGGTTCCCGGCCAAATCCACTATCCAGCCTTCTTCCTTGCCGGGGTGGGGACGGATGGCGCGGCCTACTATCTGATACCACAAGGCGAGGGACATCGTGGGGCGTGCCATGACGATGGTATCAAGTTCCGGGTAATCAAATCCGGTCGTTAGAACGCCTACGTTGGCCACCACCGGAATTTCTCCGGACTTGAACTGTTTCAATATCATCTCGCGGGTGGCCTTGGGGGTATCGCCGCTGACGATGGCCGTTCCAGGGATACTCCTTGTAAGCTGTTCGGCTTCTTTTAGGAAGCGGGTAAAGACGAGGATGCCTTTACGCCGGATGCCCGTCTTTGTGTTGTGAAGCAGCCGGGTGACTATCTGCACCAGCCAGCCGTAAAGGTCTACCCGTTCGTATTCCTGAATGACGGAACGGTCGGTGTAGTCGGCCCCGGTGGTGTTTACTTGTAGATTACGGCTGTCCCAGCAGGGCGGCGGAAGGTGGAAATACCTCAGCTTGGCCAGATAGCCCATGTCAAGTAGGGTGCTTATCTGCACTTGGTAGATGACATCGGAAAAGACGCACGGCCTTGTGCGGGTGATGAATTTCAGCATCGCCCCGAAGTCGCGGTTTGAACTCAGCCTGTAAGGGGTTGCCGTGAGTCCGAGCACCTTACCTCTCAGCATCGAGAGGAAATCCCTATACATGCCTTCCTTGGGGTTGACCAGGTGGCACTCGTCAATGATGATATACTGGAAGTGCTGGAACAGTTCCGGGTGGTTCTTCACGCTGCCTATCGTTGCGAAGGTGATGCGCGACACCTCTTTTTTACCCATGGATGCGGAGTAGATGGAGCAGTCCAGCACACCGTAGGAACATAGTTTCTTGTAATTTTGTTCCAAGATTTCTTTCGAGGGCTGGAACACGAGCACGTGTCCGTCCAGCCTTGCGGCGATGTCGGCTATAATAAGCGACTTTCCGCTTCCTGTGGGCAATACCATGATGGCGTTCTTCTTGCTCTTCCGGTCGGCAAAGAAGCGGATGGCGGCGTCGCTGGCCTTCTGTTGGTAATCGCGTAGTTGGTAGGTCATAGTCCTTTCTCCTTGCTCAGTTTGTCTCCCAAAGCCTTGTAATACTTCGTGAGTTCAATTAATTCAAAGTCCGTCCACTTCTTTGTCTGTGCGGCTTTCCATGCCAGGCGGTCGAAGCGTTTCTGGCCGATTTTGGCGATAAGGTTATCACGGTAGCCTATCATGTGGTCAGCCTTGAATCTGTTACAAGCTCTACATTCGGCATGGGCGTTGTCCTCGTCAAAGCGTGTCGCCATGTGGCGGCGCGAGTGATAATGCCCGCAGTCCGCTTGTCCGTATGGCTTTATCTGGCCGCACGAGATGCAGCGGAAATACCCGTTCGGCATACAATCACGAAGCCGGATATAGCGGCTGAAAACTTTATCGAGCTTGGCCACTAAATCCGGCTTCTTCTTGATTTTTACTCCTGCCTTGTCGAATAACGGCAGAGGCTTGTCCTTTTTCTTTAGTTTGCGTTTTATATAATAAGGCATATTTCCTATATTTGCTGTTCCATTATTTAAAATCTTATTTCCAATGAAAAATTATCGCATAACATTTACACACAATGGTAAAACATATTGCTTAATAAGAGCAATAAGTGCAAATCTATCAGGGTACGCTTTTGAAATTGCGTACAGGACTGAAATCAGAACTTATATGACAAATCACGGTTTAATAGGTGACTATATCAATGAAAGCGTTGAAGAAGTGTAAAACATTTATGGAGGGTAATATGAATTACCCTCCATTTAATATAGTATCGGCAGGACTCGAACCTGCAATGCCTGGCAATCTTCACGTCTTATGCGTAGAACGGTATTAACGTTTTACATTGATGCCCCGTTTTCATAACATCGTAACCAAGTCTACTAAGAGTTGTCAGCGTCTAACCAATTCCGCCACGATACCCAATGCCCGTCTTTCCGGGCTGCCAGTTATACTTCAATAATCGCGATGTCGGGCGCAACCACCTTGATGGCTTCTATCTGCTCGTCTATCACGCGGTTCTTATATTCCTCAATGGTTTCATTCGCACCAGCAGAAACCAAAGAAAGGGACACATCCCGACCGTCCACATCCGCGTAAATCTCGACCTCGATTTCTTCGCAGGCAAAGCCTTTGAAAAGAGGGATGTTTAGTTTGAATGATTTCGGCAGATTGGAATCGACCACCTGAGAATAGTTGTCGGTCTTGCTTCCATTCTCTTCCTTGCTGCGTTCAATGTCCTGCGTTACCTTGGCCTTGAAGTTCTTCAAGGTGGAGACAAGCGTCATATTCTCGGTCTTGTCCTTGAAGAAGGCGCGGTGCATCTTGAAGAACCGGCTTAGTTTGATGGGTTCCCAACGCTTGTCGGCGTTGATTCCGAATGCCTTCATTTCCTTGGACGCCTCCAGCCCTCCGGCAATGTTGTTGGAATAGTAGTCATTTTCTTTATCCACGAGTGCGATGCTCATGTCGTCGCGGCTGACGGAGATGTAGGCTTTCTTCTGGTCGATAAGTTCCACTTTCTTTTCCAACCAACGCAGCGGGGTGTCTATTGTCCCGTCGATTGACACGGACAATGGTTCGTGGTTGGGAATCTGTTCGGCTGCTTTGCCTTCGCGGAGGATGATTTCGATGGGCGTGCCGTTGTAATCGCGCGGCACCACCACGTTCAATTTGTTTTCACTCATGATTCTGTTCCTGTTTTACGGTTAATACTAAACATTGTCTTCTGCATTTCCTGCGGCATGATGGGGCGGCTGTAGACCAGTTCGCCAAGCCGGTTGTAGAATCCGGCCATGCGCTCGTCGTGGTAGAGTATCTTTGCGCACTCCTCATCGTCGCGGAACTCCGAACCTTTCTTAATGTGGTCCAGTAGTTCGGATTTTTCTTCATTGAGCGGTTTGAGGCGTTCCTTGAAGTTGTCCATCACCTCTTTCTTCTCCAGCTCAATGTCGTTGATTTGTATCGATACTTCGGCCAGCGATTCTTTCTTCTGCGCCAGTTCTTCGGGCGTGAAGCGATGTGTGTAGCCGATTTTCTCGACCGCGTCGGCATTGTCGCAGAGGAACTGCCAACGGTCTTTCTCGTTGATGTCTTGGGCTAAGTGTTGTTCCATTGTTCTATTTTCTTTTGTAGTTTCTTACTAAGTTTTATCATCTGCCTAGCCTTATCGGCCATCTTCGCGCCCGTGGCGTGGGCGGCGGTGTATGCTGCCGCTTCACGAAGGAGGCGGGCGGCTTGGGCCAGGTCGGTCTTGCATACGTCCATTGGGGTCAGATAAATTCACGGTTTCTTTCAATCTCCTGCTGTGCGTAGACGAGCATCTGTTGTTCGTTTGCGGCGGGCAGGTAGATGCCCGCCACTGACGCCGACCAGTTGCGGAAGCGGTCGATGCTGAGGGACATCTCGGCGGTGGTCAGCTCGGCCGAGCTTCGCAGGTAGGTCACTTCCTTTCCCAACTTGTTCGTGGCCTTGCGCTCGAAGAGGTCGCGGTTGCATGTACGCTTGTAGTAATCCAACTTGGCTTCATCCAAGGAGCAACCGTATTGCGTGCCGAAGTATCCCAGGAGCAGGTGCAGGTAGGAGTTCTGCGCCAGGGTGCGCGCCGGGTTCTTGCGTTTGACCTCGACCACGGCGCGCTCCTTGAAGAGCTTGTTGACGTACTGCTTGAACTTGGGCACGTCGTACTCGTTCTGTAGGTTGAACAGCATGGCTCTTATCAGAAGGGTAAATCGCCACCCTGCGGCGGCATGGGCGGGAAGTCGGACTGCACGGGCGCGTCGGCGGCGGTCACCGGCGGGCGTGCATTGGGGTTATCCGCCTTGCCGGACAACAGCAGGTCGTAGGCGATGATGTCGGTGGCGTACCGCTTCTGGCCGTCTTTCTCGTACTCGCGGTAGCCGATGGTGCCGAGGATGGTGAGGCGGTCGCCCTTGCGGACGAACTTCTCGCACAGGTCGGCCAGGGAGCGCCAGCAGACGATGTTGTGCCACTGGGTACGCTCGGGCACGTCGGTGCCGTCTTGCTTCTTGTAGCCTCCGGTGCTGGTGGCGAGGGAGAATGTGGCCACCTTGATGCCTCCGTCCAGCGTGCGCACGTCGGGGTCTTTTCCTACGTGGCCTATCAGGATGGCTTGGTTGAGGGATTTGCTCATAGGTAATAATTTAATTGGTGTAATAGTCTTTTATCTGTTGGAATATCCTTCCCCGGTCTTTTATTTCGGCTATGGCCTGTTCGTCACGACCGATGCGTATTTTGCAATAGTCGTTCGGAAGGATGTCGCGGTGGCGGTTCTCTTCGTCATCGTAGGTGGTGACACTGAGGAATACAAGGTTACATTCCCGCAGTCCTGTACAGTAGAGTTGTTCTTGCACTTGATAGTAATAAGCCTTGTGCTTCCGGCGAACATACTCCAGCAGGGCTGCGTTGTCGTCCCGTATGGGTTCGATAGCTTCCAGATAGTCCATGAAGGAGAGTGTCTTAAGCTCGTCGAAGTCCGTAACCCGGCCTTTCTCGATGCGGGCGAAGTCAATGCTGCATTTGAACACGTCCATTTCCTCGCTCTGCACGACATACTGCGGAAAGTAGTTGTCGGGCAGGGTCAGCAGGTAGCGGTCTTCGAGTATGGCACCGGTGCGCAAGGCATCTATGGGACTGGCGAAGGCGTTGTAGCGTGGCTTCACGCCGCTTACGAAGCGTTGCATCAGAGCGGCGTGGCTCTTGGTGCTCTTGCCGCTCATCAGCGCATGTACGTCCCCGCTACCTATGTACATGGTCTCTGTCATAACTTTCCTTTCTTCTTGAGGTTGTTGTAGGCCAACTGGAACTGCTTGGCGTTCATGTCATCGGTGCTGCCAACGTTGAAGTAGGACAGAATGTTCTGCGTGAAAGCGCTATCAGTCATCATGTAATTGATGACGGCATCCTTCACTTCATCCACCGTGACGGGTGTCTGCTCCTTGCTCTTGGTGTCGTCCGGGTCTTCGCCCGTGGCAATCTTATAAGCGTTAAGCAAAGCGTATTTCCGCGCATAGGTTGATGCCTTCCCAAAGCCTTTATCTCCAGGGTCAAGTCCGCGCCCAAAGCTTTCCACGTCCACAAACTCAGCCGTATTGTCGAGGTTGACGATGCGTAGGGTCATCTTCACAATGTCCATATACTGGATGGCTTCTCCACCTCCGTCCTTCACCACTCGGACGATTTCGGACTTGACAAGCTCCTGCTTTATTGGGATACTCACAAGGCGATACTTGGCTTCGGCCTGCTTCACTTCAAGTGTCACATCAATGTCCTGAACGGCTTTGTAAGCATAATTGCCCTTGCCCACAGTCATGTTCTTTTCGATGTTCTTAATCTCGTTGGAAACAAGCTGTATCTTCTCGTACAGGTTCTTCTTAATTTCAGTGTCCATGTCTGATGGTGTTTAGTTGTTCGTTCACTCTACTGTAATTCCCTGCGGCGGTGTCAATCATCCGCATCATCTCGCGATGCTCCCGCTCCATGCGGTGGTCGTGCTCCTTCATGCGTCGGCAGAAGGCTTCGCCCTCGGCCACGATTTCGTCGGCCAGGCGTTTCATTTCTTCCAGTTCATTCATAATTCATTATTTAGGATTAATTTCGTTTCAGCACCAGCGCGCCAGCCCTTGCGACAGGCAGAGTGTGCGGCGTTCCTGTTCCAGCTCATCATCGAAGTAGTCAAAGGATGATTCCTTGATTTCTTCTTCCAGTTCACGTATATCTTCCTCAATGAGCTGCATTATCTCTTCTTTGGAAGAATATCCATAATCGGGGAGATATTCCAATGTGGAAGCCTTCACCGCCTCCATCTCAGCGTACAAGTTATTTAGCTTTTCTCTCATGGCGGTCGAGCAGGTAACAGTAAACTCCGATGGGCACGAGCGAGGACACTAAGCAAACGAGGCTTGAAAATTCCATCCCACATTCCGATAGAATCATGCTGGTTGCCATCAGGAAGAGGGAAATGGCTGCTAATAATCTGAATCTTTTCATCGTTCATCCTCCCCTGCATGAATAAGAACGTAATTAAGGTTCACATACTTGCATCCTTCATAGTAGCCTTTCAGCTTATTGCGATAGGATTCTATATCGTCTATCGTAATAGGATTGAACAGCGTGATGGTGTCGCGCTGCTTGTCAGACCGTACTACCTGGTAGCCGGTGACTTTGAACTTGGGTTTCATGTCTATGTAGGTTTTGATTGTTTCTGTATGAAAATCCGTCCTATCCTCACGGACCGGACGGGGCAATTAACATGTCTAACACAAAATATATATGACAAAAACGTGGTTAGGGTTTGTTCCCCGCCTCCACATCAAAGGGCAGGCTCGTGGCCGGGCGGGGATGGTATATTAAGTGAGTGCCATCCAGTTAAGGTGTGTTCATAAGCGGCCTACGCTCACTCGGAATAATATAAGTCATTTTTTTACATGTGATTTGACCGGTGTGTTTCGCTCCTTTGTCCGGCCTCTTTTCACATGCCCCTTCAGCTACTTCGTCGGTACTTCGTTTCGCTCTTCGGTAAAGGGGGAATCCCAGTTTATAGTCCTTCTGATTGCCAGTCATTCGGACTCTCAATATGTCAAAGATCGATTAATGGTTTCCCCTGGCAGATTCGAACTGCCGCCCTTCGCGCTGTGGGTGTTATCCTGATCCAACCTTTCGAGAGTTATGCTTATTCACACATCATTATGTGGCTGGCGCGATGCTCTTCCGCTGAGCTAAGGGGAAGGTATAAGTTTTTTATATTTTCGACCTGCGTACGATCTGGTCGATATTCTCCTTGTTGTACAACACTATCCGCTCGCTGGGCCTGTATATGTCCACTTTAGGATTGGTGTTGATGTTCATCTCGATATATCTCGTAGTCACTCCCAGATAGGCGGCCAGTTCCTTCTTGCTGAGCCACACCTTCGGAATCGGTTGTATCTTTCCTATAATCCGTTGTCTTGCCATAATTCTATCAGTTTTTAGAGAGTTTATCACATTTCCAGGCATATATTCCCAACGGAATGAATCCCAGCACATACAGTGCGATGCTCCATGCTTCGTACGGGACATAATGTGAAATCAGCCGGCTGGCGATGAGCATCACGAGGCTGACGATGGGGTAGATGTAGAGTTTCATATCGTTTCGTTTTTAAGTTTATATTGGTTCCCGGAGGCCGATTCGATCCAGCCGCTCACGCTTTTCTCCGGGATTTCGCTATCTTTGTGGTGTGAAACAAAAACTTGATAGCGATATGAATAGCATTAATGCCCAAAAACTTGAGGAGTACCTAAGCTCCTTGGAATGTCCGGTGTGCCACAAGCGCACAAAGTTTACCATCACCCTTGGTCCCAATTATCGTCCTTGTTTGAAGGCTCATCCGTCTTGCTGCTGTGATTATTGGAGGAGTTGTATCCAGAACATCGTAGCGAGCGAAGCCACACGGATAGAGAATTGCGAACTGACTGGAACGCCCTACACAGTTCGTATCTGATGTAGAGGTAGAGTTCCTTCGGGTACATGCGGAGGGGAAGCCTTCTTTCTTCCCTTCCTTTCCACAAGTAGCAGTTCCATGGCCAAGGTTTCCCATTGATGAAGATGAATTCCTTCTTCGCGGCCTGCTCTTCGATGGACTGGTATTCCGGTGTCGTTGCTTCCATGTTCATACGTTTTTATTTCAATCTTATTCATTTCTGAGCCTTGAGCGGCTACAAGCATTTCGGTCGGTGTTCCTCCTTATTTATTGTTATATCTCAATAATGGGAACTTTCGGAGCCAGGTTGCGGAGGAGGCCTACCTGTTCGTCTATCAGTTTATCCCTTACCTCGTCAATATATCTATATACATCCTCTGATAGGAGAACGAATTTTGCCTCAAAATCATTGGTGTATTGGGAGGTCGTTAAATTAACGTATATGGAAACTGTTATTTTCTTTTTTTCATACCCTTGCAATACAGGAATCACAAGCTTGAACGATTCGGGAGTGTTGATTTCTATGGATTCGGAACTTCTATTCTCCCGAGATCTATTATTTTTGGTATTATTGGAGTTTCTTTTCGACTGTATTTCAGTGGATTCAAGTGCTTGGATTATTTGTGCGAATTCGTTTTCATCGCAGAAGAATCTTTTGCTAATGGCTAAGATTCTGGCCAGTTCATTCCTATCCCATTCGGAACCATTGATTTTCAGCCTTTTTACTTCTTCTGAAAGCTCTAGCAAGCCTGTAATCTCGTGGCTATAGAAATTTTCCTCATCTATAGACAGATGAATGCTCATCATGCGTCGTGAAACGGCAATGTTGCATTTCTTTTGGTCAATCGTATCAATGCGCTTTTCCAACCAACGAAATGGCGCGTCTATAGATCCGGATTTCTTTATCAATTTAGGTGCCTTCTCCGGTACTAATTCCGGTGCTACTCCTTGTCTCAAAACAACTTCGATAGGCTTCCCATTGTAGTCCTTGGGAACTACTACATTAATTCTGTTCTCTTCCATAATTTCTATTTATTTAATTTCAAACAATAATTCCTTCAATACTTTTCTTGCTTCATTGATTTTCTTCAGCGATACCGGGCCGACAGCTTTATACCTTAGTAATTCCTCATCTGTCATCTCTATGAGTTTGCGCACGTCGATGGTCATAGCCGAAGATTCCCACGGTCTATATTGTATGATGTCCACCCGTTTTAGCTTCCACCCGTTTTCGTTGAATATGTATCTTTTCTTTTTCATGTTTCCTTAGTTTACAATTCTATGCATTGACCACTTTGTCCAACTTTTCCAATATGGCTTTGTTTTCTAAAGCCAGTTCTATGGCACAGTTGATGATGTCATAGCGGCGTGATCTTCCTTGTAGGGCATTGCTGACAGTTGCCTCGCAGTCTCCAGTCTTTGCTGCAATGGTCTTGATGTATCCTTGCGGAAGTAATGGACGCAGGGCTTTCAGGTTATTCATCAGGTTGTACATCGTATTGTCTTTCTTATTCATTATTACTTTATTTTACTTCGTTTCTTAGGGATGATTAAAGTTTATTGCTAACTTTATGGTGCAAAGCTATTAAAAAGTATAGTGGCTTGCAAATTTTTTAGCCATTATTTTTGATTCGATTTGCATATTTTTTAGTTGTATAAATTTAAATATTTGATTGATATGGATTTACAGATTATTAAAAAGATGTGTGAAAATCGAGAAGGTGGGCTAAAAGGATTGGCTAAAGACATTAATATGAGCGAAGCAAACTTGCATCGATGTATCAATAATAATAAGATTCAAGCCACTGACTTAGAAAAAATAGCGTCGCTGTTAAATGTGCGTGTAGGTGTGTTTTTTGGTGAAACACCAAATGAGAATGATGAAATTAAAGCCCTGAAGGAAGAAAATCGCAGGTTGAAGGAAATGAAGCCATTAGAAAAGAGTAGTGAGTTATATGAACTTTGTCGTGAGCTTATTTCTAACTACAAGCAGCGGGATTGTATCATTGATAAGTTGGTTTCTATGACGGAGATTAAGTGATGAAAGATTTACAATCAAAAATAGAAGAAGTGAAAAGACTGATGAACTATTATGAAAGTCTTATTCAACAACAAGATCCTAATATGAGAAATGTTATTGACGCTTATCTTAATTGGCATTCTGCTGCTTTAGTTCTCTTTGATGGCAATGGAATTCCCCCAGAAGACCCTTATCTAAAGATTTTTAATTCTGTAAATAATAGCGGAAATGGTTATGTGTTGTATGACAATTTCAAATCGATAAAATCATCTTTTAATGTTTTAATAAATAGGATAGAAAGAATGGATAAGAATACAAAAGGCAACATTCCTAATAAAAAAGTTTTTATTGTACATGGTCATGATGAAATGATGAGATTAACTGTTGCTCAATATATTTCTTCAGAATTAAAATTGGAACCTATAATATTAAATGAGTGCCCTAATGGTGGAAGAACTGTAATAGAAAAATTCGAAGAGTATAGCGATGTAAACTTTGCTATAATATTGCTTTCTCCTGACGATGTTGGTGGGAGTAATCGGGATGATTTAAATGGAAGGGCAAGGCAAAATGTAATATTTGAATTTGGTTATTTTGTGGCTAAATTAGGAAGAGGAAATGTGTGCGCTTTATGCAAAAACAAAGTAGAAAAGCCATCAGATATTGACGGGGTGTTATATGTTCCTTTCGATGATAATTGGAAATTTAGCTTATTGAAGGAAATTAAAAATGCTGGAATTCCTGTGTAGTTTATTAATATGAAGAATAATTTGTATGCTCATGTTTGTTTCTCTATAATATTGACAATTATTGCTGTAATATTTAGCATTGTTGCTTTGTGCAATACTTGCCCAAGATTAATAAGCGAGGATGAACCAGGTTTTGATTATATAGGGGTGATTGTTGGAGTATTATCATTACTTGTGGCATTGTTGATAGGTTGGAATATCTATAATGCTCTTGATTTAAATAAGAAGATATCTGATTCCGTAAAGAAGAATAAAACTATGCGGGAAGATATCAGATTGTCTTTTATAGATTTAGAAAGTAAAAGAATTCAAACAGAAGAATATACTATGGGAATTACAGATTTCGTCCAGGGTTTTGCGATGCTTGGAGGAAATAGTGATTCTGTTAATTATATGCGGGCATATAGAGTGTTTGTTTCTTCTATTTTGCATTTTACCAGATGCGACAATCAAGTCCATGAAAATATAAATACGGTTTTAAAGAACATGACTGTATGTTTGAATTCCACGAACCCATCAGAATTTAAAAATATTGGTGATGAGGCAAGTTTTTATGGTGCCATAAATGAAATAATGGAAAGTAATTCTAAAGAGTTTACTCAAGAACAAAGAGATAAATTTGTTGAATTAGAAGATAGAAGAAAGTCAATATGAAAAGTATATTATCGATATCTGATATTGGAGCTATACGTGTGTATGATATCCCATTAATGGCCGATATAAGTTATGCAAAACACATTCTCCGCAACTATGATCAAGAAGAAACAAAATCTGGGTTATATATAAAGAAAATCTCTTTCAGTAATTTGCCCAATATGGATTTATTCTTTAACATAAACTCTGAAAATAAGATTAATAGTATTCGCATAACTAATTGTTGCTTGAGTCAAAAAGAATGTAGTATCGCATATAATTTTTTCAGAAAAGAATTTAGTTCGTTTAATGTGGTATCTAAAAACAAATCTGAGAATACTCAAAGTTTATTGCTATCAAACTTGCTACATCGTGTTAGTCTTTTCAAACAAAATGGACTTGGGAATGATAAAACGAAATTTCCATTTGTATTAGATATAGATGGGAAACTGATTGAAAGCAATCCGATTGGCAAAGAATCTATTGAAAAGCAAAAGAATGAAAGTATAAAATCTTTATATTTCGATGAATCAAATTACAATTCGAGAAAGAATGAATGTACTCGCACTAAAATTAATCCATATAAAGTAATCAAGATAATTATTGCTATTTTAGCTTTAGCGTTATTCTTCTTGTACATCCAGAACGGAAGATACGTGGTTAGCAAGCTTTTGGTCATCGACAAGTGGACGGGCGAAGCAGAGAGAGTACAAGTTAAATAAAATCCATACAATTTTGCGAGGAGGTTAAGGAATGAAAGAGAATTGGTGCAGAATCGCCAAACCCATCATTGCTGTGCTGGCTTTGGCTTTTCAACAATCCCCGGATCAGGTTAGGAGTGTGTTAATATGAAATCCGCTACTTTTCAGCTTAAGCATGGCGAGAGCGACAGGTACAGCAGTATCGTGAATGTGGTACCTCCAAGGATTTTGGGCAGCAACCGGATGCTTCTCGTGCATGTCGCAGAAGAATGAAACAATGGCGCTAACCACTCATTAACCATTTTTATAGTGCGAAGTCATGTGTAAGAAATGGTTTTGCACTATATTTGTATTACATTATATTATTAATTGCATATAGATTATGGATAATTTTAGAAGCTCATTGTCTGTGATAGACAGCGAAAGCATTAAAATGGTCACCATGAGCGATGGTGTCCACACGGCTTTTGTGGGTGTTGCAGACAATAAGGCGGTCAATATGGTAACATCAATGGATCGCATGAGCCAGCTACTTATAAGGGCGGTGAATAACCGTACACGGGAAAGGAATTATTTTAGACTATATAATCAGCTTCTTGACAAAGAGATAACCGATGAAGAGTTTGATAAAGAAATAGATGAGCATGAAGATGATTATGTGGTGTCTAATAACGAAGAAGCCGATATGAATGACATAGAAGTTGCAATATCGCTGTGTCCTTATTTGAAAGACGTTAAGGATGTGGATGACATGGCAGATCTGTTTTCTTTCAGCGGCAATTCCATTCGTAAAAGTTTAACGGAAAAGTAATGACAGAGTTTATCAGAGAGGGCGAAATGGTGGAGGGAAAGAAATGTTCCGTTTCAGCCCGAAGAATGGAGTTCAAGAAAGGAGGCCTGCGCAAAGACCCGATAACCAACAAAAATATGGTTCTGTATGAATTGGATCGTAATTGCAGTGTGGAAGTGACGGAAAGTTTGAATCTGACAGAAGAAGAGCAACAAATAAGGATTGGATTGGGGGTCCATGGAAATGTTGGGGACAGAATACAAGGCGATGCAATCCGTCTTTATGCCGATACGAAGAGGGACAGCTTGAAACCTATCGTAAAGGAGGGACAAAGTGGCAGACATGGTGCCAGTCTTATAGAAACTAACATACGGACAATAGGGAAGATTAAAACGCCTTTTTCCGTATATGACAGGTTGCTTGGATATTCAGCGCATAGTGGTAACAGACAAATAGAGAATAAATTAATATGAAAGTAGATATTTTTACCTTGTGTGACAGCGCACAAGAATATGGTGGTAAACTGATTATAGTTGGCACGTTCAACAGTATCTACGCCAAGGAATTTCCGACATTGCACCCCGAATTCGCCTTGGTTGCAAGAGTGGTGTTTAGCGAAAATGAGAAAGGCGTACACAAGATAGATTTTTCCGTTAAAAAGAACGATGAAAATGTGTATATCATGCCACCCGGACAAATGACAGCCGACACGACCAATACAAAAGGCAAGGATGCCATTATAAATGTTGTTGTGAAAGGCAATAATATACCCATTCCGTCAGACGGGACTTATGTCGTGACGCTGAAAGTGGATGATAAGGTTTGGGAATCTGATTTGCATGTGGTGAAAGTGGAAGATATGAAATAAAATTCTTTCTTTCTTCAAATATTTCAATTCAGTTTGTGAGTAGCACTTCTTTGCGCAATCAAGGTTTCGTGATAATATTAAACCCAAAGGAGATAAGTTATGAATAAGCATATCTATGATTATACTGATATCTAAAATTTTCTGATTATCAGTCTTTGCAGGAGATGAAAGTAATGGATAATATTATCCAAGTAAATAACGAGAGAGCGACATATTGTCGCTCTTATTTCTGCATGCTACGGCTCCCCCAGAAACCTCAAGATAGCCTCATGCTGCAACGGCGTGAGCGCCCTCTGCCGTGGTTTGAAATGAAGTTCTTCCAGCCGCGTGCAAAGCTCCGTGTTGAGCACAATCCACCGGCGCAGTTGCGCGACCGCGCTCCGTGGCGTCGACTTCGGAAAATAGGCTTGCGCCAGTTCGCTAAGATAAATTGCTCCCATACATGTGCAAATATACGGTTTACATTTGATTCCGCCCTCGTTTGCAGGGACAAAAAATTACCCGTAGGTAGTTTTGCATTTACCTATGGGTAATTCAGCATTTACGTACAGGTAATTAGTCAATCCTGCTGCGGAGGTTTATCCGAAGGTTCCTTGTCCGCTGTCTTCATTGTCTTCATCGCTTGTCTCGTCATCAGGAAGTGTTTCTCCCAGTTTGGCCACTCGCTTGAACTCCAATCCACCATTTCCTGCGCGTGTGGCTGCCTTGATAGGGTTGCCCGGACGGAACTGGATACTGACATCTGTAATATTGGACGCGGTAAACTCTTTTTCCGTCTCCGTTCCCTCGCTATGCAATTGGAGCTGGAAAGTACCGAAATTTTCCAAGCGAACGATTTTTCCTGCGGCCAAGTGCTTGTTAACCTGCTTTATCAAGGCTCGCAGGGCGTTCAGCACATCGCCGTCTGTCAGGGTGGTTGCATAACTGATGTCTTCGGCTATCTCATCCATTGTCACTACGCCACTGGCCTGCATCTTGGCGTAATACTTCTTGGGAGCATCCGGATTGCCCGGTTCACTGCTCATGTAGGCTAATGAATAGTTTACACTCATACTTCTTGTTTTTTTAAAGGTTTGTACTCGATTGTTTTCGCTGCGCGCAAAGATACGGTCGCTACGTTTGGCGAAGTCTGTTGGTGGGCATAAGGAGGGCTTAATGTGCGTAAAGTGGAATAAAAAAGGGAAAGAAGACGTCAAAACGCTTTTCGGCGCCTTCTTTCCATGTGCATGGAGTGCTCTTAGCTTTGTTTTATGCTGGACGCTGCAAAGGTAGTAAGATTATAATAATTTTAAGACGAAATTAGAAAGAATGTGTAGCCTGATTAATGATTTATAATTGTTGATTTAATAAATCTATCACCCTTCTATTTGCTTCATCTACCTTCTCGCGGTTGAAGTTGATGTATATGGAGGTGGTGGAGCTGCCGTATTCGTGTCCCAAGGCTTCGGATATAATATCCTTGGGCGTGTCCAGTTGTGCTGCGATGGTAGCCCAGGTGTGGCGACTCCAATATGATGAAATATCCGGGAACAAAGGCTCTCGGACTTTCTTGCCACCGCGTCCCACACGTTCCATGGCTCCAATCTGCTGCAGGCCTATGTTCATTCGATGCAGGAAGTCTTTGTAGTTCTTATATTCATCCATCACATTCAGCAGGTATTCGCCGGTTCCTGCATAACGGTTAATGATGGCTTTCGCTTCCGGTTGTATGAGGATGGAGTATAGTTTTCCGGTTTTAGCTCTCTTATATTCCAAGCGGCCGTTCACAACGTCTTTCTTTCGGGCAAGGAACAGGTCGGCCGCATTGATGCCGATGAAGTAGAACATGAGCATGAAAAGGTCTCTGTATTTAATCTGATAATCCTCACAAGGGTAATCGCGCAATGTCCGGAGTTGTTCTACGGTAAGACTTCGCTTTCTGGTCTCTTCCTTCTTGATGGAGAAACGCCGGAAAGGGTAGAGCGTGGTGTAGTCTTCGTCTATGGCATAGTTGAATACAGCCCTGATGTTGCGCAGGTGAATGGCATACGCATTTGTTTTCATACCACATTCTTTCATCCATTGCTCAAAACGCATCAACCAGTCTTTGTTTATGGATTCAAAAGTACAATCTTTATCGAAAGTCAATATCTTGTTTCGAGTCGTTGTATAAACAGTCTTTGTTCCTGGCTTATCTTTATGGGCAATAAATTCGTCCAAACATTCGATAAATGTCATTCTATGATCATCCGGCTCTTTTCCGGATATGATTTCGGATAGAATCTTTCTCATTTCCTTATCGGATATACCCTTTTGGCTCTCGTCCAAACTTAACAGATAGCGTTCTGTTCGGTTAAGTAAATCCTGCAAAATGATGTTTTTCCTTTTGAAATTGCTTTCATTCTTATTGAACTGTGATCCATCCCAGTTTTCAGGAATGGATGAATAAGGTGTAGAAATTCTTATCTTATCTTGATTCCTTACTTCGATGACTACTGGAAATTTCCCATCTTTCTTGCATCTTCGCGTATCCAATGCTATCTTTGCTTTCATACTTATCTCTTTTGTTAAGGGCATTAGGTCATATTTGACCCGATATTTGACCCGTTTTTATGTGGTTTAATGTCCCCAAATGTAGCTTATTTCGCTTTTATACGCAAGATAAATGTAAAAAAGGCACTTGGAATATTTCCTAAGTGCCTGATTTTCAATGGAGCGGCAAGCGAGGTTCGAACTCGTGACCCTCAGCTTGGGAAGCTGATGCTCTACCAACTGAGCTATTGCCGCAGCCAAATTTAAACTCTATACTATGAAAACGTGTGCAAAGGTAATGAATTTGTTTTGAAAAACGCAAGACTTTGCAGCATTATTTCATAGTAAAATTGATAACTCTTTAATTCAGAGCAGGAGCAGGGGCTAAATAAGCGGTCAGTTCGTCGACTGACAAGTCTTTGGCCAAGATAATGCCGTTTTCGTCTAATAAATAATTGGTGAATCCTTTTTCCAATTGATATTCTTCGTAAAGTTTGGAAGATTCTCCTTCTGTTTCTACGAAGCAGGCCGACGTCGCTATCTGGTCCTTGCGAATGGTTTCCTGGAAGATGGATTCGTATTCATCAAATGATATGGAAACCATTTCAACGTTGTCTGGAGCAGAGGTGCGCAGGGTGTTGCTCAGTGCGGCGTTGCATAGGCGCGACGATGCGTCGTAACTGGCCCAGAAACTTAATAATACACGTTTCCCTTTCAAATCAGAAAGGTTTTGTTCGTGTTGGTTGGGCGAAAGAGTACGGATGGAAAAGTCCGGTGCAGTGTCGCCCACGTTCAACCCCCAGTTGGGTTTGTCTTTGTTTACAAAAGATGTCAAAAAACTAATTAACAATACAACAAAGATCCATTTTACATGTCTCATGCAATACGGTTTTGGTTAATACTATCCGGAACCCGCTTGTGGCGGTGATTTCATTTCCGGACTTTCGCTATTTCAGGTTTTGGATGCTGACATTCAAAGCCTTCAGTTTTTGAAATCGGGTGCAAAGGTACGCATTTATAAAACAATTCTCCAAATAAACAAGTCAAAAAGTGCGTTTTTTACCTCTGTTTTTTATGTTGTTTAGCATAAAAAAGGAGCTTAGCTTCTTCCTGTATGGGATTTTTCTTTACTTTTGCGTTCGATTCATCTTTTAAAAAAACTATTGACATGCAAGAATTGCAGAACACGGAACTTATTCTCATCCGTATCACGGGCGAAGACCGCCCTGGGTTGACCGCCTCGGTCATGGAAATCTTGGCTAAGTATGGAGCTACCATCATGGACATTGGCCAGGCAGACATTCACAGCACGCTTTCGCTCGGCATCTTGTGTAAGACGGAAGAGCAACATTCGGGATTCATCATGAAAGAGTTGCTGTTTAAGGCTTCTTCGTTGGGTGTATCCGTTCGTTTTTATCCGGTTAGTGCCGGCGAATATGAAGAATGGGTGGGTATGCAGGGTAAGAACCGTTATATCCTGACGTTGTTGGGGCGCAAGCTCTCGGCCCGGCAGATAGCCGCAGCTACCCGCATCCTGGCTGACCAGGGGATGAATATCGATGCCATTAAGCGACTGACCGGGCGTATTCCTCTGAATGAGACAGAGGCGAGGACGAAGGCCTGCATTGAGTTCTCTGTCCGGGGTACACCGCGAGACCGTGAGCAGATGCAGGCGCAACTGATGAAGATGGCGTCGGAGTTGGAGATGGATTTTTCTTTTCAGCAAGACAACATGTATCGCCGGATGCGTCGGCTGATATGCTTTGATATGGATTCCACTCTTATCGAGACGGAGGTCATTGACGAGTTGGCCATACGTGCCGGGGTAGGTGAGCAGGTGAAGGCCATTACCGAGCGGGCCATGCGCGGTGAGATTGATTTCACGGAAAGTTTCCGTGAGCGGGTGGCTTTGCTCAAAGGGTTGGACGTGAGTGTAATGCAAGATATTGCCGAACATCTGCCCATCACCGAAGGCGTGGACCGTCTGATGTATGTCTTGAAGAAATACGGTTATAAGATTGCCATCTTGTCCGGAGGATTCACTTATTTCGGTGAATACTTGCAGAAGAAATACGGTATCGATTATGTCTATGCCAATGAGCTGGAGATTGTAGACGGTAAACTGACAGGACGTTATGTGGGCGATGTGGTCGACGGCAAACGGAAGGCCGAGCTGCTGCGTCTCATTGCCCAGGTGGAGAAGGTAGATATTGCGCAGACCATTGCCGTGGGCGATGGTGCTAACGATTTGCCCATGTTGGGACTGGCTGGTTTGGGCATAGCCTTCCATGCCAAGCCTAAAGTGGCGGCCAATGCCAGCCAGTCCATCAATACCATCGGCTTGGACGGTGTGCTTTACTTTTTAGGATTTAAGGACTCTTACATTGATGCGCCTCGCTGAAGTGCGGTACAGCCTCGCTTCTTCCGAGAGTGAGGAGTGGCCGATGTGCTGACAAGGCAACTGTCATTACCTGTGGTGTCACATCAGTCTGGCTGGGAACTGCTCATCTTTCGTATTGGGGCAAGACTTTGCCGGCGGTTCGGCGGATTTTGCGCGGATAAGGGTATAACTTGGCGGGCTTTTTTGTATCTTTGTGAGCGTTATCGGAAAGCATATGTTTATATTACATACATTATATTAATCCGGATATGATAGAAATCAAGCAACTGCACGGCACCGAGGAAGAACTCTATCGCCTCGTGGCTCCACTGGTGATGGATCCTGTGGTGCTGAAGCAAAATTATAACTTCCCCTTTCGCACGTCCGCGCATTTCGAGTGGTTCGTGGGACTGGACGAAACGGAAGAAGTGATAGGCTTTGTCCCCGTAGAGTGCAAACGGGGAGAGACCGTCATTAACAATTACTATGTGCGGGGTAAAGATCAAGATGTGCTGGCCCTTTTGTTGACCCGTGCGTCAGAGGTGTTTCAAGATAAATGCCTGGTTGCTGTCAGCTTCCGCGAAGATGAAGAAGTCTTCGCTCGTCTGGGCTTTATATTGGAGAAAGCCTGGACCCGTTATGTGAAAATGAGGAAGGAGCCTGTGCATGAGTAGTCCTAAAAATGTCTACGACCTGGCCTTGGAACGGCTGGACGTCATTTTCCGCGAGTTTGATACCGTCTGCGTCTCTTTCTCCGGAGGGAAAGACAGTGGTGTGTTGCTCAACCTCTGTATGTCATACATCCGGCGTCATTATCCGGGGCGTAAGTTGTATGTCTTCCACATGGATTACGAAGTGCAATATCAGTACACCATTGATTTCGTAGACCGTATTCTGGAAGCCAATAAGGATATCTTGGAGGTTTACCGCGTCTGCGTACCTTTTAAAGTGGCCACTTGCACCTCAATGTACCAGAGCTATTGGCGTCCGTGGGATGATGATTTGAAAGACATCTGGGTGCGGCAGATGCCCCAAAGATGTTTGACTAAAGACGATTTCTCGTTCTACACCTCCGAGATGTGGGACTATGAATTTCAGATGTACTTTGCCAAATGGCTTCACCAGAAAACCGACGCCGTCCGTTCGTGTTTCCTCATAGGCATCCGTACGCAGGAAAGCTTTAACCGCTGGCGCAGTATTCACCTCAACCGTAAATACCAGATGTACCACAACTATCGTTGGACTTCGAAGATTGGCAACGATGTCTACAACGCCTATCCCATTTATGATTGGAAAACGGTAGATGTGTGGACTGCCAACGGAAAGTTCGGCTTCGACTATAACCATTTATACGACCTCTATTATATGGCTGGAGTCAGCATCGAACGGCAGCGCGTGGCCAGCCCTTTCTTGTGCGAAGCCCAAGACAGCCTCCGTCTGTACCGGGCCATCGACCCAAACACCTGGGGCAAGATGATAGGCCGTGTAAACGGAGTGAACTTTACCGGCATCTATGGTGGTACACGGGCTATGGGCTGGCAAAGCATCCGGTTACCCAAAGGATACACATGGAAAGGTTTCATGCAATTTCTGCTCTCTACCTTGCCAGAAAAGACTCGGCGCAATTACTTGCGCAAGCTGACAGTAAGCATGGAATTTTGGCGTACGCGGGGAGGCTGTCTGGCCGAATCGACTATCCAGAAACTGCGTGATGCCGGCATACCCATTGAAGTGATGAACTATACGAATTACAAAACAACAAAGCGTCCGGTGCGTATGGCTTATCTGGACGATATTGACATCCCTGAATTCAGAGAGATACCCACCTACAAACGGATGTGCATTTGCATCTTGAAAAACGACCATGCTTGCAAGTATATGGGTTTTGCTCTCACCAAAGAAGAAGCTTACAGGCGTGACAAGATTATGGAACAATTTAAGAATATGAAACTATGAGCGATTCTGATGAATATAAGAGCCCGGTATATGAAGTAAAGGCCGTGCCCGTAGAAAAAGTTTTTGCTAACGATTATAATCCCAATGTCGTGGCTCCCCCTGAAATGCGTTTACTGGAACTGTCCATTTGGGAAGACGGTTTTACCATGCCGTGCGTCTGCTATTATGAAGAAGAGAAAGACCGCTATATCATAGTGGATGGCTTCCACCGCTATCGTGTGTTGAAAACCTCGAAGCGCATTTATGAGCGGGAAAAAGGCATGTTGCCAATTGTGGTGATACGCAAGGACATATCCAACCGGATGGCTTCCACCATTCGGCACAATCGGGCCAGAGGAACGCACAACATAGAATTGATGTGCAACATCGTCGCCGAGTTGGACAAGGCTGGTATGAGCGATGAATGGATTATGAAGAATATCGGGATGGACCGCGATGAACTGCTCCGGCTAAAGCAGATATCCGGGTTGGCAGAGCTGTTTGCCAATCGTGATTTTACCATCCCCGACAGGCAAGAAGAATATATGTTCAACGCTGACGAAGGCTGAAAACATCTGCTTATCGCCTGCATAAATTGCGGAAGTCGCAATAAGAGCAGCGTTTTTCGTCTTCTGTTTGTGTGAAAGGGATGGCTGGGTCGTAGATTTCATACAACAGTTTTTGCAGCCTTTCACGAAATTCTTCTTCTAACAAGGCAAAATTGTCGATGCAAATCTTTTCTTGACGTGCAGGTCCCATGGTGATGGCAGGGGTATAATCTTCTGAAGCAGCTTTGTGGATATAGAGCAAGGCAGGCATGACTTTTAACGGTTGCTTGCGGCACATGATGGCTGCATAAAGAAATGTCTGGAATATGTAGCTCGGCCTTCCGGCAGCAGGCGTAAAAAGTTGCTCAATGCTTTCAGGAGATTTGGGCGTACCTCCGGTCTTATAGTCTACGATACGAAGCGTGTCTCCCTTGTTGTCCAGCCGGTCGATAGTGCCACCGATGTTTACTGTTACTTTTCCTTGAGATGTGCTTATTTCCATTACCTCTGCGACTTTCCTTTCCATTCCCTCTATGCGGAAAGGTGCATATTTAAGGTCATTGCGCAACAACTGACGCAGATAAGACGCTATGACTTTGGAGTGTATAAGTTGAGTACCATTATACTCGGGCTTCTCATTCGATTTGTCCAAGTGAAAGAATTTTTCTTTGAATGCCTGATCCACATAGCTTTGCAGACGAATTTCATCTTTTAACAGAGTTCCTATATCTTTACTGTTTATATTGGCACCGGTAGCCGTTAATGCACGGTAGGTTAGTTCTGCTGAACGGTGGAAAATTGTGCCAAAAAGTGCGGAATCTATTTCTGCGCTGACTTCTTCGGGTGAGTGGAGTCCGGCAACGTAGCGATAGTAGAACATTAGCGGGCAATCTAGATAAGCATTGAGAGCCGAAGGAGAAAGAATACTATGTGGAGAATGATGTATGTCGAACCTGCGTAATAATACATCCAGAGTTTGGGGCGTTTTTTCTATACTAATTGGGCGGATGCGACGGGGCGATTGTCCAGCTTCCAGGTAATAACGGTGAATCGGGTGGCGGTATTCCACTAGGAGCTGAAGGGCAAAGCGTGACATCTCGCCTCGGTTCAATCCATCTGATGCGGTGTTGTATAGTAGTGTTATGTGTTCGGCACGTTGGATCAACCGGTAGAAATAATAAGCATAGACTGCATTCTTGTGTTCGACGGTGGTCATGCCGAACGCTTGTCTTAGATGATATGGAATAAATGAAGCATCGTTTTTGGCCTTAGGCAGTTGGCCTTCGTTGAGAGAAAGAATAAGCAAATTTCGGAAGTCTAAATTTCGTGTCTCAAGTACGCCCATTATCTGCATTCCGATAGCTGGTTCACCGTGAAATGGAATGGAAGTCATGCTCAGCAGGCGATTGAGTAAGCGGCGCAATGTATCTGTCCGTAATCCCTCAAGGTCGCCTGATGCAGCCAGGCTAAACAAACGGTTGACCAATGTATAGCTTTTGAAAAGTGATTCTCGATAGAGTTGCCCGAATATTTCATTCTCTTGCTTTTCGTCTTTTTTCTTATAGATAATAGTAGTACGTTGTATCATGTCAGCTATATAACGGCACAAATCTACAGTTCCGTGCTGTGGCGTGAAAATGGCTTGCAGGAAATCATCAACCATTAGCTCAGAAGGCAAAGGATAAAATCGGTTGTCTTGTACTAAGCGTTGTTCCAATGATGGAGCTTGCGATGAAAGCTGACGTGTATAGGGATGTCGTAAGATTGTAAGTACGTTTTCATATTCATAGCGTCCAGTTTTCGAGTTGAATCCGCTGGTTTGTAACTCCAATAGGGCGTTGATAAAACCGTAGATGGGAGTCTGTGCCAATGGGAATCCCATAGTGACATTGACATTATGCACTTCCTGCGGGATAGAATGTAGCACAGGCAACAGCAATGACTCGTTGCAAAGGACTACTGCGTTTTCTCGTTCCAGATTTTTGTTTTCTGCTTGGATGTGCGATATCCATTGAGGAAGAAATCGAGCTTGTGCATTTTCAGTAGAAGCAGAGATGAGGTTGATTTGTTTGGAAGAACGCAGACAATCGAAGTGTTTCTCTGATAATTCGTTAGGAAACTTGCGGAGATTACGGAGGATAAACTCTCCTGCTTCATGTGTATAGGGAGGATTGGCTTCGAGAGGTAGACGGGTATATGCAATGTCGTAATCCCAATAAAATAAAGCCTTTCCTGCTTCTTGCAAGCACTGGAAAAAGCGGCTTTCAACTTGATTGAGTACATTGAAACCAACGAAAACATAATGCTCGTGTGGTAATATGGCTGTATTCAGTTCTTCGATGACACGGCGATACATCATTCCTTCATAAGCAATGCCTAAATGCGTTAGTCGCTGTTGGTATTTGTTATAGATAGCGCCTAATTTGTCCCAGAGAAAAGTGAATCGGCGTTTTAGCTCTGTGTGCTGTTCGGGATTAAAATTGATAAAAAACTGTTTGAGTGCTTCATTTTGTTCTGGTGTTAGAAAAGAATTGTCATCGGTAATGTCATGCAAGTTTTGTAGGTTATTAAAGAGGCGGTCTGCATCAACCAAATTCTTGTCTAGATCGTCAAAATCACTGATAAGCAGTTCTCCCCAGAAATAGAAATCGTCTAACGTTTCTCTACTTCCGGTTTCATGGCAAAAAATGTGATATAGCTCGCACACCAATCGGATTGGATCGCCGAGATGAAGAATAGATAGTTGACGAAATAAATCACTGATAGTAAAATAGGCAGGTGACCAAAGGGGGTGATTTACTTGCGAGGCTAAGTATTCGTTGAAAAAAAGACTAGCACGTTTATTAGGGAAAATAATAGCTGTATGCGACAAATCTCCTTTGATTTTATTTTTCAGGTCTTGTGCGACCAATTGAAGGAATGTTTCCATTTTTTTTCTTTCAGTTTTTATTATCGGAAGCTTGGGGGCTGTTGTCGTTATTTTTATTATTTTATTGGGTAAATAGTTTGCGGGTGTATCAATCATTGTGATTGTCGCAAAATTCAGTTTCGGCTTTTATACCCGTTCTATCCGATCTTCATCTACATACCATAAGTAACCTTCGATGAGCTTGGGGTCTTGTCCCATCTGTACAAGTAAGTCAATATATTCTTGAACTTGTTTGGCATAAGAACGGCGCGGTTTTCCGAATTTGAAGTCTACTACTATTGTACATCCATTTTTATCCATCATTACTCGGTCTGGACGTTTCATGTGTAGTTCGCCGTTTTCCATCCAAATAATGTTGCATTCGCGGTACAAGGTCCATCGCCCAGAATACCAGTCTTGTACTTGCGGTAGGGTGAAAGCATGTCGGGTAAGACTTCGAATCTTTTCTTCTTCTTGTGCATCAGCAATGATACCTTCAAAAACTAAGTGATCTACGGCTTGGTCAATATCTTCTATTGAGTCGATAGTTGAGAATAATGTATGAAGCAGTTGCCCGCGGTCGATATAGCGTTGAGGTGATTCATCTCCTTCTCGACCAGCAATAAAGTCTGCGGAACGGTTAGACTGGCGAAACTCAATATCTGGCCGTAGGGTTGCTAAGTAAATGGGCAATCGTTTAGGACTATCGGTTAATCGGTTATTCCTTTTTTCATTTATTGGATTGGTTTGTGGTGAATCTGAAGAGCAAAGTTGTCCATAGCTGTAAATGTTCTCTTCATCATTCCAAGTCCCTATTCCTTTCTGGGATAAACAAGGTAATGCCTCAGCTAATAAATCTGCTACGGTGTTTTTATATCCCTTTCGGCTCCAACAAACTAAATTCTTGCTTGCACGGGTAAATGCAACGTAGAGAAGATTTAGGTTGTCGACCCACAATTGTAATCGTTCGTTTAAATAATCACTGCGGTAGGCAGATGAAGCCATTGTCGGTCCATAAGTTACTGGTACTAAGTCTAAATGGTTATAAGGAGAAGAATCAGGAGTACACCATACCAGTTGATTGTTTGTTTCGTTTTCCAATTTCCAGTCACAGAACGGAATAAGAACAGTGTGATACTCCAATCCTTTTGATTTGTGAATGGATAGAATGCGAATCCCTTCAACTTCGCCACCGGGAATGGTTTTACTGCACAATGTTTCGTCCCAATAGTTAAGGAAACCGTCGGCTGGTGAATCAGCTAAATAAACAGTTACTGCATCGAAAAAAGCGAATAGATAGGCTTCCTGTCCTTCTATTTGTTCGATGTGAAAGATGACGCATAATTCCTCTAGTAACTCATAGAGTGGCATCAAACGCAATTCTTCTTGTCGTAAAGTGAAGTCGTCAGGTAGAGTGTCGTCTATCCATTGTCCGTAGTCTAAGAGGAGTGTAGCACGGGCTATGGTATTATCTGGGCATGTCAAGTAACGTAGTGCATCTACCAACATGCAAACAGCAGGTGATGCATCTAGTCGGAAAGCTTCATCTGATACGATTGGTATTCCCAGTTCTTTATCGAAATAAGTTGCAATGAGTGGTATATTCTTATTCTTTCGAACTAATATTGCTATGTCTTGTAGTTTGATTCCTTCATGTTGTAATTGTTGTACTGTTTCAGTTAAAGCCTTCAATGTTTGAGTGGTATAGTCGGTATTCTCATCTGGTTGCAATAATTGTATTTGCACATAGCCTTTAGTTTCTGTTTTAGGTGATTGCTGTATTACGTCAGAGTAAGCTTCTATCAATGATTGACATGGCTCTTTGAGTTCCGCCATGTGTAATGTGTTAAAGTAGTCGGTAGCTGCGGTGAAGAAATGATTGTTAAATTCAATAATACGTGCTTCACTACGACGGTTAACTGTTAATGTCTTTACGTGTACATATTGTGCCAGAGGCTTATCTCCTCTTTTCAGATTGTTCAGAATGGTCCAATCTCCATTTCTCCAACGATATATGGATTGCTTAACATCACCGACAATCAGGCTGTCTTCTCCTTGTGCCAGGCTTTCTGATAATAGTAACCGAAAGTTATCCCACTGCATTCGACTGGTATCTTGAAATTCATCAATCATTACATGATGAATGTTTGCACCTATTTTTTCGAATACAAAAGCAGAGTCTCCTTCACGCATTAGTCCGTGTAGCAGAGCGTTGGTGTCAGATAAAAGAAAACGGTTTTGATCGTTGTTCAGTCGACGTACTTCCTGGTCTATATGATTTAATAGTTGTAGTTTATCGAGGTGTTGCAGTGAGAGGCGTGTACTGTTTATGTCGTATAGGCATTGAGGTCTTTGTTCTTCTGCTTGCATTAATAATGGTCGTAGAGTGCTATCGGCCAGAGTAATGATACTTACCTTATGTGGGGAGGATTTGGCAGCCCAGTTTTCTGGACTATCCATACTGTTGGCTACAGTAGTATTCAATACATCTTTGTCTGCCAGTTTCCCAGCTTTTAGTTTGGCAAAATAACTACCTATACCTCTTTGTCCCCCTTTTAAATCCTCTGGCGATAATCCGTTTGATTGCAAAACTTCTTTGAACTGGTCGGCAATGTCCTGCATTTTTTTTCTTGCTTTTGCTTCTATTTCACGGAGTACATTGCGGTATAAACGGATTGCTTGTGGGTTCCGCATCTTTTCTCGAAGTAGTTCTCCTCGTTCAATGTAGCTTTCTGTAAAGATATTGCGAGCAAAAAGTTTTACTTCATCCGATACATTCCAGCGTTTGTCATCGGCAATACGTTCGTTGATATAGTCTAATAACAGAGCCAATACAGGCGATGTTGGTGTGAGATTTTCAATCAGGCTGTCGACTGCATCGCTTAGTACCTTGTCACTGTCTAATTCAATATTAAGGTTGGGGCTTAGTTCTAGTTCGCGTGCGAGGTTTCTCATGACCGATTGAAAGAATGAATCAATGGTTTCTACGCGGAAGCGACTGTAATCGTGCAACATATATTGTAGTGCAATGCCTGCTTTCTGGCGGATATCGTCATCACTTATAGAATACCCTTCTTCAGACAGGTCATCGGCAATGCGTCTCAGATAAGCATTGGATGTAGGGTCTCCGGCGTGCAATCCGTATAGTTGTTGCAAAATGCGTTCTTTCATTTCTGCCGTTGCTTTATTGGTGAAGGTAACGGCAAGGATATGTCGATAGGCTCGAGGATTGAGTATGAGTTGCTTGATATATTCCACTGCTAAGGTGAAAGTCTTTCCCGAACCTGCTGAGGCTTTATAAACAAGAAGTTCCATGGGGAAAGTATCAGTCTACAGCTTTTCTCAATCGTTTGAAATATTCGATGATGCCTCGGTAATCTCGGTCAGTGCAGGCGTTGAATTTGTTCCATAAATCGCCCATGATAACTCCTCCTCCAAATCCCAGGTCGCGCACCAATGGGAGGTTTTCTAATCTGACTCCTCCTAAGGCCATGACCTTGTTGTCGATGAGGCCTGAATGTTCGGCTTGACGCAGCTCTTCTACGGTGAAGGCTGCCGGACGTTGGCGAGATACGGAATCAAAGACTGGGCTGAGGAACAGGTAATCGTAGAAGTGTTTTTTATTTTCTATTTCGTCCAGAGTACGGCATGTGCAACTGATGTGTCCGGAATAGTCGTGAGGTTCGACAAGATTGCGGCGATTGAGGTGAATGCCCATCAGCCCGAACTCTTCTTGTAGGTAGAAATGTTCGTGGGTGACGATGTGCTTATGGTATTTTTGCGGTATGAGGGTCAGCAGACGCTCGGAATACATGGCAGGTGTTTCCGGTTTGCGCAAGTGGAGTATGTCCAGTCCTTCTTCGAAGAGGGCGGTGATAATCTGGTCCTCTTCTACGAAAAACGTCGGCGTGGTGACTACGATGAGTTTCATGTGTTCTGCTACAATCTGGATTCTATTCGGGACAAAATTAAGAAATACTTACTATTGTATGGAAGGTTTTCTCTAAAAATATGTTACGAGGAGTAAAAGAAATGCAGTGGATGCTCTAATGGGCAGAATAGTCTCTTTCTCCAAAGATGTGGCTTCCGACTCGTACCAACGTGCTTCCGGCCTGGATAGCTTCGTGGTAATCGTGGCTCATGCCCATGGATAGCTCGCAAAACCAGGGTGCATTGGTAAACCAGGTTGTTTTTATTTCGTTAAACAAGTCGTGAAGAGAGGTAAATTCTAGTTGAACCTGGTTCATGTTGTCGGTGTTGGTTGCCATTCCCATTAATCCGCAAAGGCGGATATGGGTTAGGGCTTGCCATTGCTTTTCGGCCAGCATCTGGCGGCACTCATCGGGGGAGAAGCCGAATTTGGTTTCTTCTTGTGCTATATGGATTTGCAGCAGGCAGTCAATGATGCGTCCTGCTTTTGCGGCTTGTTTATTGACTTCGGCCAGCAGGTGGAAAGAGTCGATGCCGTGTATCAACGAGACATAGGGGGCTATGTATTTCACTTTGTTGGATTGCAGGTGTCCGATGAAATGCCATTCTATGTCGGCCGGAAGGCTGTCGTGCTTGACATTCATTTCCTGTACTTTGCTTTCGCCGAAGATGCGTTGCCCGGCACGATAGGCTTCCAGTATGGCTTCGTTGGGGTGGAACTTGGAGACGGCTACCAGCCGTACTCCTTGGGGGAGTTCCTCCCATACTTGTTTTAGGTTGGTGCTGATGCTCATGGTTGTGCCTCCGGTTTATCGTCGGGTTCGGCGTGGAAGGGATATACGTCCATGATGGCTGTTTCGGCCACAGAAGCTATCTGGTAGTCGGCCATGGTGCCCTTCATGCCTTCGTCCAGTTTCTTGACGGCGTCGCGCAAGTCGGCTGCTTGTACCAGCACTTGGGTTGAGGTTTTCTTCTCGGCACCGCTTTTTTCGTCGAGGGTGATGAAGACCAGTTTGCATTTGAACCAGCGGTCGGCGGCTTCTTCTTCGCTGGGGAAGAGCTCGCTGTAATTGGCACGTTTGATGTCGGAGACGATGAACTCGCCCGAGATGAAGGGGGTGATTTCTTCCGTAATCCGTGCTTCGGCCTCGGTGAAGCTGAGGGCGTCTACTAGGTAGGGCTCGGTTACTTTCTTGTTCATACCGTTCTCCATTGTCTTTTCGTATCGAATCTTACATTCGAACCAGGTGTGCATTGGCATAACTTTAATCTGATTTTAATGGGTTGTTTACCTCAAATGAGGCCGACAAAGATAGGGAATCCCCGGCAATCGGCGAAGTATTTCGGGGTTTTTGTTTCTTTTGTGTGGGAAGTGCGTATCTTTGCGCGGTTTAAAAAGTGAGGAGTATGACTGAACAATCTTATACTATCTGCTTGACAGAGGCTGTGGCCCGTAACCCTGAGGTACGCTTGGCTGCGCCTGTCAGTCTGGAGCTGAAGCCGGGTGAGCATGTGGCCATTGTGGGGCCTAATGGGGCGGGGAAGAGTTTGCTGGTGGACTTGATGACGGGCAAGTATCCGTTGTTGTCGGGGAGCGTGGCGTATGATTTCCGCCCGTCCGTGAGGCAAGCCGTCTACGAGAACGTGCGCTACCTGGCTTTCCGTGATACGTATGGGAGTGCGGACGCGAACTATTATTACCAGCAGCGGTGGAACGCGCACGACCAGGACGAGGTGCCTCTGGTGAGGGAATTGCTGGGGGCGTATGAGGATTCGGAAGAGGTGAGGCGGCTGTTCGAGCTGTTTCGCCTGGATGTGCTGATGGATAAGCCTGTCATCCTGCTGTCCAGCGGCGAATTGAGGAAGTTTCAGTTGGCCAAGGCTTTGTTGGGTGCTCCGCGCATCCTTATCATGGACAATCCTTTCATCGGGCTGGATGCCCGGGCGCGGGCGTTGTTGGGCGATGTGCTGACGAGGCTGTCGGGGCTGGGGACGTTGCAGATTGTCCTGGTGCTGTCGGTGGAAAGGGACATCCCGTCGTTCATCACCCATGTGGTGCCTGTGGCAGAGCGCCGGGTGGGGGTGAAGGTGTCGCGCGAAGCTTGGCTGAATGAGGGGGCAGGAGTGGTGGAGGAGGCGGCCGACGGCCTGTCGGAACGTATCCTGGGCCTGCCTTATGCGCACGAAGCGTATGATTCGGACGAGGTGGTGCGCCTGAACCGTGTGAGCATCCGTTATGGCGACCGCACGATTTTGCAGGATTTGGATTGGACCGTGCGACGGGGCGAACGCTGGGCGTTGTCCGGCGAGAACGGGGCGGGCAAGTCGACCTTGCTCAGCTTGGTCTGCGCCGACAACCCGCAGTCTTATGCTTGCGACATCCGTCTGTTCGGGCGCAAGCGGGGTTCGGGCGAGAGTATTTGGGACATCAAGCGGCACATCGGCTATGTCAGCCCCGAGATGCACCGGGCTTATCAGAAGAATCTTCCGGCGCAGGACATCGTGGCCAGCGGCCTGCACGACAGCATCGGCCTGTACCGCCGTCCGGCGCCGGGCGAGGTGGAGACGTGTGCCTGGTGGATGGAGGTCTTTGGGGTGGGCGGATTGGCCGCGCGCTCGTTCCTCCACCTGTCCAGCGGCGAGCAGCGACTGTGCCTGCTGGCCCGTGCCTTTGTCAAAGACCCTGAGCTGCTCATCCTGGACGAGCCGCTGCATGGGCTGGATACGCGCAACCGCCGGCGCGTGAGGGCTGTCATCGAGGCTTTCTGCCACAGGCGGGGTAAGACGCTGGTGATGGTGACGCATTACGAAGACGAATTGCCCCCCTGCATCGACCACCGCCTGCATCTGCTCCGTCGCCGTTGAGGCTGACGACGGACTCCTTTCGGGCACTTCCCCCTGCCTTTCGGGGCACTCTCTTATACCTTTCGGGGTTCTTCCATATACTTTTCCCGGAAGCGTCATATAGGGAGTGCCCTTTCGTTATATCCCTGTATGGGAATCATCGGCATTGATTCTGGGAATCATCGGCAATGATTCTAGGAATCATCGGCAATGATTCTAGGAATCATCGGCAATGATTCTCCTGAGCCTATTATAGCCTTCGCGGTCAGGTCCCATACGATTCCTGCTTCATCCATATACCCTTCCCCTCCGCCCCTTGTTTCATGGGAGATTGGATAAGATGCCATCCCCCTCCCCGGCGGGGTGGGATGGGGAAGGGCTTCTTGGGCCATAATCTTCAACTATGCGGCCCTACGTGTCAGGATATTCGGAGAAAAGACTTATTTTTGCAGCCGATAACCCTCAGATATCAAAACAAGATGAAAGAAAGACTGCTGACGTTCGTCAAAATCTACGTGCTTTTTGTCTGCCTCTTCGCAGTGCAGAAACCCCTGTTTATGCTGTTCTATGCCGACCTGTATGCCGGCGAACCCTGGACAGCGTGCTTCGATGTCATCCTGCACGGCCTTCCGCTCGACCTCAGCGTGGCGGGCTATCTCAGCGCCCTTCCCGGCCTGCTGCTGATAGCTTCGGCCTGGAGCTGCGGACGATGGCTGCGCGTGGTGTTCCAAGCCTATTTCATCCTCATCTCCCTGCTGATAGGCGTCATCTTTGTCATCGACCTGGTGCTGTATGAATACTGGGGCTTCCGCCTCGACACCACCCCCTTCTTCTACTTCTTCTCCTCGCCCCGCGACGCCATGGCCAGCGCCAGTGGCTGGATGGCCCTGCTGGGATTCCTGTCGATGGGTGCGTGGACGGTGCTCGTCTATGCCTTGTTCCACGTCACCGTCGTGCGCCCCTTGCACCGCCTGCACGTGCCTTCGCGGCGCTGGGTCGTATCCGTAGCCATGCTGCTGCTCACCGGCATCCTCTTCATCCCCATACGCGGAGGGTTCACCGTCTCCACCATGAACACCGGCAAAGTCTACTTCAGCACCAACCAGCGCCTGAACCATGCCGCCATCAACCCCGCCTTCAGCCTGCTGGAAAGCATCTCCAAGCAGACCGACTTTGCAACCCAATACCGCTTCCTCCAGGCCGCCGACGCCGACAGCCTCTTTGCCACCCTCGTCGACCCCCAGGTCCGGCAACCCTCGGCCAAGGCCCTTCCTCCCACGGGCAGCGGCGCCTTGCTCAACACCACCCGTCCCGACGTGCTCTTCATCATACTCGAAAGCTTCTCCTCACACCTGATGGCCACCCTCGGCGGCGAACCCGACGTAGCCCCCTGCCTCGACTCTCTGGCCACCGATGGCGTACTCTTCACCCATCTGTATGCCAACAGCTTCCGAACCGACCGCGGCCTGGTGTCCATCCTCAGCGGCTATCCCGCACAACCCTCTACCAGCATCATGAAATATCCCCGCAAGACACAGTCCCTTCCCGCCATAGCCGGCGTGCTGAAGGACGAGGCCGATTACCGCACCTGCTACTACTACGGGGGCGATGCCGACTTTACCAACATGCGCTCCTACCTGATGTCATCCGGCTTCGAAGACATAGTCTGCGACCGTGACTTCCCGGTCTCCCAGCGCCTGAGCAAATGGGGTGTGCACGACCATCTCGTCTTCCGCCGCCTTTTGGACGACCTCCGTGCCGACACCGCATCGACCCGTCCCGCCTACCGCGTCTTGCAGACCTCCAGCAGCCACGAGCCCTTCGAGGTGCCCTACCGCCGCCTACAGAACAACCGCCGCAATGCCTTCGCCTATACCGACAGTTGCGTGGGCGACTTCATCCGCCAGTTCCGCCGCTTGCCCCAGTGGCAGCGCACGCTTGTCGTCCTGGTTCCCGACCACCAAGGCGCATACCCCGAGACGCTGAGCAACTTTGACGAACAGCGTTACCGTATTCCCCTCATCTTTACCGGTGGAGCCGTGTCCCGTCCCCGCCGCATCGACACCTACGGTTCCCAGCACGACCTGGCCGCCACCCTGTTGGGCCAACTGGGCTTGTCGCACGCTCAGTTCACCTTCAGCAAAGACCTGCTGAACCCCTCATCCCCGCATTTTGCCTACTTCACCTTCCCGGGGATGCTGGGCATGGTGACAGACTCTTCCTACGTGGTCTACGACATCAACGCCGAAACCCCCGCCACCATGCAAGGCTCCTGGCCCGAGCGGACACTGGTGGAGGCACAGGCCTACCTGCAAAAGCTTTATGACGACATAGCCAACCGATAATTGTTTTCTGCTTATGACCGACTTCCTGCAACTCCTCAACGACCTGGACAGCCAACTGCTGCTTGCCATCAACGGGCTGCACAACCCTTACTTTGACACCTTCATGTACGCATATAGCGGCAAATGGATATGGATACCGATGTATGCCGCCCTGGTATATGTCCTCTTCCGCAACCTTTCTTGGAGAGTGGCATTGGCCTGCTTGGTAGGCGTGGCATTGACCATAACGTTTGCCGACCAGATAGGGGCTTCCGTCATCCGCCCTTGGGTCGAACGCCTTCGCCCTGCCAATCTGGAGAACCCTCTATCAGAATATGTCCACATCGTCAATGGCTACCGGGGCGGCAGTTATGGCTTCCCCTCTTGCCATGCGGCCAATACGTTCGGACTGACCTTCTATTTGATGTTCCTCATCCGTCGGCGTGGATTCACCCTCTTCATGTGTGCCTGGGCATTGTTGACGTGTTACTCCCGTTCTTACCTGGGCGTACACTATCCGGGCGATTTGCTTGCAGGTGCTTTGCTGGGTTTGTGTGGTGCAGCATTGATGTACGGACTGTTCCGATGGCTGGTTGGTTATCGCAGGCCACAACATTTTAAAGACCTTTGGGTGCCCATGGTGACAGGCGGACTGACAGTGGCGGGAATGTTGGTGTATGCAGCCTTTTGATGTTTGGGATAGGGTAAGTTCCCCATCTCTTAATAGATTACGATAAAGCGGGCATATACAGGCAGATGGTCGCTGTATCCGTCTTGATACTTCATCCCGTGATAAGTGCGGAGAGGCTTTACACCTCCAAATTGCAGGTCTTCTGTCAATAAGAAGGGCGGAGCGAATACTCCGGCCTGTGCTTCGGACAGATGAAACGGCGTGTCCTCTTTTAATAAGTTCCCGTTGACCAATATATGGTCTAACCATTGCCACACCCCTTTATACTTATAGCTTCCTTGGTGGCGTTGTGTTTCAGCTTGCTCGGCCAATAGGTGGTATAATTTCTTCGAATCCGCCTGTGTGGATGTCATAGGAGGCTTCTCGGCACCTAATGTCTCTTGAATCAGTCGGCTGTTAGGATAGTCGTTGAAGTCACCCATGACAATGATTTGCGCTCGTTCTCTCACTTGCGCCAGACTGTCAGTGATGGCCCGTATTTGTTCGGCAGCCATTTGTCTGTAAGCATCGGACTGTTTGGCTCCTCCGGTTCTTGAAGGCAGGTGAGCGACTAACACATCCAGCGTGTCCATGCTCAGTATCTTACCTGTCACATGCAATATATCTCGTGTCGGGCGACTGTCTTTGCGTGGTTTCTTTATGCGTATATGTCTTGTCTGCAAAGGCTTGAATAATTCTCTTTGATATAACAAGGCTACGTCTATGCCTCGTTCGTCCTCCGAATTTGTGATGAGGTAGCGATACGTACTCTTGCGCAATATAGAACGGCATGTCAGGTCGAACAATACGCTGTCATTTTCCACTTCACATAAAGCAACAAGTGCTGGAAGTTCCCATCCTCCTACGGCTCTGATGACTCGGGCAATATTGTCCAGCTTCTTCCAATATCGGTAAGGTGTCCAATGGCGTGTGGCGTCAGGCAGAAACTCATAATCGTCCTTTAAGGAATCGTGTCGGCAGTTGAAAAGATTTTCTACGTTATAGCTCATGACATAAAACACTGCCGTATCTCGTACAGCTTGCGCCTGCCCTGTAAGGAAGCAGGTCGTAAGCAATAGGAAGAACAGGCAGTGTTTCATGGGAATGTAGAAAGTTTATTCTTTATGCGGAATATGTTTCAGTATGTCCAATAAATGTAGCCAGAAACGTTCTACGCTGGGAATATACATGCGTTCGTCGGGTGAATGTACGCCTTGCAGTGTCGGGCCAAACGAAATCATGTCCAATGTAGGGTATTTGTCAAGGAATAAGCCACATTCCAATCCTGCATGTATAGCTTTTACTTTGGCTTCCACACCAAACAGACGCCTGTATGATGCTGTGGCTATTTCCAGTATCTCAGAATGAGTGTTAGGTTTCCACCCAGGATAGCCATCGCTGTGCGATATGGCCGCTCCTGCCATGTCAAAAACAGTGCGCACTACGTTTGCTATGTTTTGTTTGGCTGATGTGATGGAACTTCGTTGGCTGGTTTCTATGCGTATGATATGCTCTGGTTTCATTTTTATTGAGGCCAGATTAGTGGATGTCTCAACCAGGCCGGCAATATCTTGGCTCATTGCTTGAACGCCGTGAGGCATAACGTAGAGGGCCTGTAACAGTCGTTTGGTTGTATCTTTATCGATGGCTTTCTTTGAGGGAGCTTCCGATTCAAGTATAAACTGCATATCCGGGTCTGTTACTGCATATTCTGCTTCTACTTCAGCAGCGAATACATTTAGTTCTGTGCGAATGGCATGTTTGTCGGTTTCCGGTATGGCTATGACGGCGTGGGCTTCACGGGCAATGGCATTGCGCAGATTCCCTCCGTCAATTTCACACAAGTACATGTCATGCCGATTGGATGCCTGGATTAAGAAGCGTGCTAATAATTTGTTAGCACAGGCTCTTCCTAAATGTATGTCACCTCCAGAATGTCCGCCTTTCAGACCTTTTATTTGTATTTTGGCATAAAAGTATCCTTGGGGAACATCTATGTCCTGATACGTAAATTCTCCTACGGAATCTACTCCTCCTGCGCAGCCGATGAACAATTCACCTTCATCCTCCGAATCCAGATTCAGTAGAATATCTGCATTCATAAATCCATCTTCTAAAGCGAAAGCTCCGGTCAGTCCAGTCTCTTCGTCCACTGTAAAGAGACACTCCAGAGGTCCATGTTCTATACTGCTATCTGCCAGTATTGCCAATGCTGTAGCTATGCCGATGCCATTGTCAGCTCCTAGTGTAGTGCCTTTGGCGGTCATCCATTCACCGTCAATTTCCGTTTCAATCGGATCTGTCAGAAAATCATGCTGCACGTCATTGTTTTTTTCGCATACCATGTCCATGTGTGCTTGTAGAGCCACAGTTTTGCATTGTTCCATACCTCGTGTGGCAGGTTTCCTGATTAAAACATTTCCGGCCTTATCAGTACGTGTCTCTAAGCCATGTTCTTTTCCGAAATTTTGCAGGTAAGCGATTATTTTTCCTTCTTTCTTTGAAGGACGAGGAACTTGACATATTTTTTCAAAATACATGAATACTTCCGCTGGTTTCAAATCTTTCTTTTCCATACTTTCTGTGTTTAGTGGATTATAAACCTCTTATTACTAAATATAGTTAAATTGGTTCGCTATTTTGTTTCCCTTTCTCTTTTTTAGAATAAAAATAGTGGTGTAGTTCAAGCAAACCTCTATCTTTGCACCCGCAAATTTAAAAGAAATGCTCGATACAATACTGATATCATTGTTAATAGTTGCTATTTGTGTGCTATTATTAGGTGTTAAAGTCTTTTTCGTAAAAGGTGGAAAATTTCCTAATACTCATGTAAGCGGCAATAAGGCTTTGCGTGATAAAGGTATCGGTTGTGTCCAGTCTCAAGACCGGGAAGCTCGTCAGAAGCCGCGCTTCTCAATAGAAGAGTGGGAAAACTCCGGGGCAGAAGAGGTGAAATAATTAATTTAAAAAACAATATTTTATCATGAAGAGATTGAATTATCTTGTAAACGGTTTGGTCGCATTGGCCTTAGTCGTTTCATTTTCTCAATGTGCCAATAATGCAAATCAGCAAACTGCTTCCAATGCTGCGCCAGCCAATGGCGTTTCTGGTCTGAAGATTGCCTATGTAGAAGTTGACACGCTTTTAAGTAAATACAATTTTTGCATTGATTTGAATGAAGATATGGTAAAGAAAAGCGAAAATGTGCGCTTGACTTTGAACCAGAAAGCCAATGATTTGGCCAAGCAAAAACAGGAGTTCCAAACAAAGTATCAAAACAATGCTTATTTGTCGCAAGAGAGAGCACAACAGGAATATAACCGCATTGCTAAATTGGAGCAAGACTTGCAAGAACTGAGCAATAAGTTGCAATCTGAATTGATGAGCGAAAACGAAAAAAACAGTCTTCAGTTGCGCGATTCCATCAATAATTTCTTGAAAGAATATAATAAGGACAAAGACTATGATTTCATTATCAGCAACACAGGTTTTGACAACCTGCTGTATGCTAACGATGCTTATAACATTACGCAAGAAATCCTTGAAGGATTGAATGCCCGTTATGTTTCCAAGAGCAAGTAATGGAGTGATATTTTTGCAGAAAATAGTCTGTTAGACGACAGCGCATCAAAAAAGAGGGTATTTCTCATCGGGAATACCCTCTTTTTTGATATTA
>NZ_JAMBLS010000001.1 GCF_023336905.1 Bacteroides sp. ET71 | reverse complement strand
CCTATGTGGGGGGTGCCACAACGCCCTATGTGGGGGGTGCCACAACGTTCTATGTGGGGGGTGCCACAAAACTCTATGTGGGGTGCGTCGATTTCGCCGGTATCTTGTTGGGAAAAAACAAAGAAACGACTATATTTGCGAAAACAATCGATTCGTTACTCATTATTTATATATACGTTATGGACACAATCTTACAACTGGCTCCACAAAACGTGTGGAAGCACTTCTATGCACTGACGCGCATCCCGCGTCCGTCGGGACATTGCGAACAAGTCACCGAATACCTGGTGGACTTCGGAAGAAAACTGGGACTGGAATCGCGGGTCGACGAGGCCGGCAATGTCATCATCCGCAAGCCCGCCACGCCGGGCATGGAGAACCGCAAGGGCGTCATCCTGCAAGCGCACATGGACATGGTGCCGCAGAAGAACAACGATACCGTGCACGACTTCACCAAAGACCCCATTGAAACCTGGGTGGACGGCGAATGGTTGAAAGCCAAAGGAACTACGCTCGGTGCCGACAACGGTCTGGGGGTGGCTGCCATCATGGCTGTGCTTGAAGCCACCGACCTGAAGCACGGACCGCTGGAAGCACTCATAACCAAGGACGAAGAAACCGGCATGTACGGAGCCTTCGGCCTGAAACCGGGCGAACTGGATGGCCAGATTCTGCTGAACCTCGATTCCGAAGAAGAAGGCGAACTCTACATCGGCTGCGCCGGAGGCGTGGACATCACAGCCACACTCGAATACAAGGAAGAAGAAACACCTGCCGACCCGGCCGTGGCCCGTAAAATCACCCTGAAAGGCCTGCGTGGCGGACACTCCGGGCTGGAGATCAACGAAGGACGCGCCAATGCCAACAAACTGCTGGCCCGCGTGACGCACGACCTGCTGATGGAGTTCGACTGCCGCCTCTCCTCCTTCGAAGGAGGCAACATGCGCAACGCCATCCCCCGCGAAGCCCATGCCGTGCTGCTGTTTGACGCAACAGACGTGGCCGACCTGGAAGACTACATCCGCGAATACCAAGACACCCTCAGCGCAGAGTTCGACCCCATCGAGAGCGGCATCCGCCTCTATCTGGAAGAAGTGCCCATGCCCGCCACCGTAGTGCCCGTCGAGATACAAGACAACGTGATTGACGCCTTGATGGCCTGCCAGAACGGCGTGATGCGCATGATTCCCACCGTGCCCGACACCGTAGAGACATCCTCCAACCTGGCCATCGTCTCCGTGGGCGGCGGAAAAGTCGACATACGCATCCTGGCCCGCAGTTCCTCCGACTCGATGAAAGACTTCCTGGCCGACAGCCTCGAGGCCTGCTTCTCGATGGCCGGCATGAAGGTAGAACTCAGCGGCGCCTACTCCGGCTGGCAACCCGATGTACATTCTCCCATCCTCCATGCCATGACCACCTCCTACCGGCAGCAGTTCGGCAACGAACCCGCCGTGAAGGTCATCCACGCCGGCCTGGAGTGCGGCATCATCGGAGCCACCTATCCCGGCCTGGACATGGTGTCTTTCGGCCCCACCTTGCGTTCGCCCCATTCGCCCGACGAGCGCGCCTACATCCCCTCCGTGGCTAAATTCTACGCCTTCCTGGTAGCCACGTTGGAACAGACTCCGCTGAAATAAAGGAGTTTGAACACACTCGTCCAAGAAATCCGGAAAGCCTCTCCGCTTTCCGGCAGCGCGGGGTATAATGAGATATTGGCACGCAGATAACACCGATACAACAGATTCTCACAGATTCATCTGTACTTCAATGATATATAATCAGCGGTCATCTGTTGTATCTGTGTCATCTGCGTGCAATTTTATATATTGACACACCCTCTCTTCTTTTTCCCTCCCTCCAAACTTCGCTGTCAAGATGGCAGAGACTGACATGCGCGGCTGCCAGAAAAGCCTTTCCCCCTTCCCGTTTTATTGATGAAGGTCAAGAAATGTGTTATAAAACATATTTTTCGCCCCTCTACCCCTTGGTTTCTTCCATAAAGGCCCTACATTTGCACCGTCATCGATGAACAAAAAAAGGATAACAATTAATTAGGAGGATAACGAAATGAAGATGTTTAAGAAGATTCTTAAGAATATCGGCAAGGCCGATAAGAACATTTGGGGTTACGTGATGCTTTAAGCATCTGCCCCCCGATGCACAAAGGTAAAAAGATGCAGGCTTCTCCTGCGGAAGCCGTAAGTAAATGTAGGATAACAAAACAACTGAGTCTAAATTTTTACGATTATGAAAAAGAAAATGAGCAACCCGTTGAAGCGTTTCTTTAACGCTATGGGCAAGAACTGGATGGAGTCTATGAAATATTATAGATACTCGATGTAACAAATAAGATAAAGCATATTTTACTAAGTAAAGCAGAAAGAGGAGCATGCCGCTTGTTCGGTATGCTCCTTTTTTCTTTGCACACCGGCCGTTGCTCTTCCTCGTCGCAGCCGCCGCCCGTCTTCGTCACAGCTGTCGCTCTTCCTCGTCATAGCCGTCGTTAATGCTTATTAAAAAAATGTACTAATTTGTAATAAAACGATTATCTTTGTGCCTATCTGGCAATAACGGTTGCCAACACATTATTATATTATATGGATAACAAAAAATACCTTATCAGGCGCTACCTTCTGTTTGCCCTCGCTCTCTTCGTCAACGCTATGGGCATCGCCTACATCACGAAAGCTTCGTTGGGCACGTCGCCCATCACCAGCGTCACTTACGTGGCCAGTATGTTCACTCCCCTCACCATGGGCCAATGGACCATCATCCTCAACTTCTTGTTCCTCCTGATAGAATTGCCGCTGATGACCCGTGCGCAGTTGCGGAGCGACCTGCGGATGTTCCTCTTGCAAATTCCCGTCACGCTGTTCTTTGGCACGTGCATCGACCTTTCCATGAGTCTGCTCTACTGGCTCTCGCCCTTGGCCTACGCCGCACAGGTGGTTCACTTGCTGATAGGCTGCGTCATACTGGCGCTGGGCATTGCCCTCGAGGTAAAGGCCGACGTCGCCCTGATGGCAGGCGAATACCTGGTGCGGGCCATCGCACGGCGCTTCAAGACCGATTTTGGCTACACGAAGTTGGGGCTGGACATTTCTCTGCTCATCGTGGCCTGCCTCCTTTCTCTGGGCTTCATGGGTGGGCTCTACGGGGTGCGCGAAGGCACGCTGGTGGCAGCCCTGCTGGTAGGTCCCATTGTGCATTTTGTCTCTCCCCACTATCGTTTCATTGATTCCTGGATAGGGTCGGGACGGGAACATAGGCCGGACGAGACACACGGGCAGGCTGCTTATCCGGTGATTACCATTGCCCGCGAGTTCGGCAGCGGCGGACACCTGTTGGGCGAGATGCTGGCCAAAGACTTGGGAATCAGCCTGTACGACAAGGAGTTCATCCACCTGGCGGCGCAGCGCAGCGGCATGACCGAAGAATATATCCGCCGGAACGAACAGAGCATTCCCTCTTTCTGGCTGAAGTGCATGCTGGGCGGCAGCAGCGAACTGCCCCGCGAGCGTAGCCTTTCGCCCGACGACGTGCTGTTTGTGGCTGAGAGCAAGATTGTGCGCGAACTGTCTGCACAAGGGCCTTGCGTCATCATCGGACGCTGTGCGGACTTCATCCTGCACGATGCTCCCAGAGTCATCAAAGTCTTTTGCTATTCCGATGCCGAGAGTGCCCGCCGCCGTTGTGTGGAACAATATGGAGTGCCGGCCGAGAGAGCCGTCTCTGAAATAGCACGTGTCAACCGCAACCGCATTGCACATTACGAATATTATACAGGCGTCAAATGGGGCGAACCTCATCATTACGACTTGATGCTCAATACGGGGAGCATGGATTTGGAGACCGCCTGCGGGCTGGTTGAAGATTTGTATCGCCGTCTGGAGAAAGCGTGAAACCTCTCTTCCGGAAAAGGACTATCAAGAATTTTTAAGCTTAAAAGAACATTTCTTAGCCTTTAATGTTGTTACTTTGTATCTAATAGAAAGAAACCAACTAAGAAAGGCTTATGAAAATAATCAAGTGTTTGTGCAGCTTTGTGCTGCTGTGTGTGCTGGGGGCGGGTTCGGTCCTGCACGCGCAATCCTACGACCGGTTGTGGACGCAAGTGGAGCAGGCGCAGGAGAAAAGCCTGCCGCAAACGGTAATTGAGTTGACCGACCGGATTTATCGGAAGGGCTTGGAGGAACATAACGCCGCACAGATGCTGAAGGCGTATGTCTGCCGGGCGGTGAACCAGGAGGAATTGACGCCGGACAGTCTTTACTCCCGCCTGCCTCGTCTGGAACAGTGGGCACAGTCAGAGAACGATGCCGTGACGCGTGCCATTCTTTATTCGTTGCTGGCCGATGAATATGCTGCTTTTGCGCGGCGTAACCGTTCCGAACTGCTCAGCCGTACGGACGTAGACAGTGACGACCTTTCGGGTGACATTCGTTTGTGGACGTCCAGACAGCTTGTCCGTAAAGTAGATGCTTGTTGCACGGAGGCGCTGCGCGATTCGGTTGTGTTGTTGGATGCCTCGGCGGAAGGCTATGTGCCCTTTATCGAATTGGAAGACGGAAGCCGCTTTTATGCGCACGACCTTTATCACTTGCTCTCTACCCGTGCCATCGAAGCCTATCAGGCTTTGACCTCTTACGACGAGGCTCTGGTGCAGGAGCGTGTCGAGCGTATCTATACGAATCAAATAAACGCTTACAAGCAACGCCCCGGCCGTGAAGACGCTTTGCTGCTCAGCGTCTTGTCCTTTTGGAAGAACGACCAGTCGCGTTTTCGCTACTATCCTTCGCCGGAGCGTTCGGGTGCAGCCTACTTGGCAGTCTTGGACTCACTGATAGAGCGTTACGGCGACCGTCCGGTGTGTGCCGAGGTCTATCTGGCCAAGGCCGAATGGCTCAACAGCCAGACTCCCCGCCGGGCAGCGCAGGCGTTGCAGGTTTGCGAGGAGGGCATCCGGCGTTATGCGTCTTACGAGCGCATCAACGAACTGCGTAACCTGAAGAAACGTATCACTCAGCCCAATCTTTCTGTTACGACCAAGTCTGTCGCTTATCCGGGAGATTCGTTGGCGTTAAACGTCTTTTACTGCAATCAGAAGGGATTCACCCTGAATCTGTATCGTACAGACCTCCGGGAGAATCTCTTGGCGTCCGTTGGCATAGACCGGAATTTCTTGCAGCAACACGCACGCCGTGTACAGTCCCGCCACTTCGACTTGGCGCTTCTGCCTCAAAAAGATGTGCTTCCCGAAGATTTGCCCTATATCGGCTTGGACACCGTGTTCCATCTACCGATGCCCGACGACTATGGTTTGTACGTGCTACAAGTAGTGCCCGACGACAAGCGCGGGCAGAGCGACCACCATCTCGTGGCTCTCTCCCGTCTGATGGCATTGACGCTTACTTTGCCCGACAATCGGCTGGAAGTCTTGACGCTCGACGCCAAGACGGGCCATCCCGTACCGGATGTCGAACTCAGTTTCTATTCGTCATATTATAATATACAGACGGACAAGAAAGTGAGCGAAACGGCCACCGGTGCCGATGGTCGTGCCCTCTTGACGTGGGACAAGAAGATGAACAGCTTCATGGCTCGAAAGGGTGGGGATGCCTTTTTGCCGGCACAGCGTATGTCCTACGGTGTGGTGCGTCCTATCGTCGAAAAGACCGAAGAACACTTGTCGCTCCTGACCGACCGCTCGCTCTACCGCCCTGGGCAGACCATCTACGTCAAGGGCATTGCTTATGAACAGGACGATGAGGCTGCGCGTGTGTTGGAAGGACGGACTTATACCATCTCTTTGTTGGATGTCAACCGCAAGGAAGTTTCCAAACAAGAGGTACGTACCAACGACTTCGGTTCCTTCTCTGCTGAATTTGTTTTGCCTGCCAGTTGCCTGAACGGCGATTTCTTGCTCAAAGCGGGCGATTTGGCTATGCAAAGCATCCGGGTGGAAGAGTACAAACGCCCGACGTTCTCCATCACCTTCGATCCTGTGAAGGTTGCCTATGCTTTGGGAGATACCGTTATGCTGACCGGACGGGTAGAAGCCTATAACGGTGCGGCCATCCAGACAGTGCCGTTGGCATACACCGTGACCCGGCAAGATGCTTGGGGCAGGGGGTATATGTGGCAAAAGCCTGCACCGCTGGTGTCCGACACCATCCGGCTCGATGACGAAGGCCGTTTCTCTCTTCCTGTTTGCCTGAAAACTGAGCCGGAGGATGAAGGTCGTTCGCTCACTTACATCGTCACTGCTTCGGTGACGGGCGAGAATGGCGAAACACAGGCCGAGACACGCCGTCTCAGTGCCACGAACCGTTTATACCAGTTCGGCAGCGGGCTTGTGGGAAATTTGTGTAAGGAAGATACTTTGGCTGCCACTTTCCGTGTGTGGAACAATGATTCTCAACTCATGGACATTCAGGGTACATACCGCCTTTACCGGAAGTCGGATGCGGATAAGTCGGCTCGGACTTTGGTGAAAGAAGGGACTTTCACGTCTGGCGAACGTCTTGTGTTGGACGATTGGAAACAGTTGCCTTCCGGAGCGTATCGTTTGGAGCTTTCTGCCAAGGCTCCCGATGGCCAGGAGGAGAGTAATGTGGAGGATGGAGGCGAAGAGTTCTTGCTTTTCTCCAAACACGACACTCGCTTGCCTGTCTTCAAACCCTATTTCGTTTACGAAGAGCAGACGGAGTTCGATGCAACGCAGCCTGCCGTCTTCTACTACGGTACCTCTTGCCGCGATGCTTATGTCCTGGTCGATGTCTACGGCGAGGCCGGGCGTGTCGAACACAACGTGTTGCAACTGAACGACACACTCACCCGTTTGGAGTATCCCTACAAAGCATCCTATGGAAAAGGCGTGGATGTCCGTTTTTCCTTTGTCAAGGACGGGGAGTTTTATACCCAACAAGTCTCTTTGAGGAAACGTGAACCTTCGCGTCAGTTGGACATGAAGTGGGAGGTGTTCCGCGACCGTCTGCGTCCCGGCCAACAGGAGGAATGGAAGCTTGTGGTGAAGACTCCCCAGGGATTGCCTGCTGCGGCAGAGGTCTTGGCCACGATGTACGATGCCTCGTTGGACCAAATCTTCGAGCAAAGCCAAAGCCTGTCGGTTTATTTCAACAGCTATATACCTTATTATAATTGGCACACCCAGTATGTTGGGAGTTCATCGTCCGCTGTTTACTTCTCCACCAATTACTTGAAGGTGCCCTATTGGCAGTACGACCACTTCTACGAAGCCTATCCGGCCATGTTCAGCAAGGGCCAAGTGACGATAAGCATTGCGGATGTGAAGAGCACCAAGGCTTTGGGCGTAGACCTCAGCGCCACTGTGCAGCGGTCTGTCACCGGGGCTGTGAACGCTGCGGCTGCCCCGCAGGCCAAGATGTACGCAGACGGCGCTTCGCTTTCGGAAGAGGTGGTAGTCCGTTCCGAATCCTTGGAAGCCCCGCAGGAGTCGGGCACCATCGAGCCGCAGGAAGGCCTGCGCACCAACTTTGCCGAGACGGCTTTCTTCTATCCGCAGTTGCGGACGAACGAGCTGGGCGAGCTGGTCTTCTCTTTCACTGCTCCGGAGAGCCTGACCCGTTGGAACTTCCGGGGATATTCTCATACGAAGGATATGTTGACCGGGTTGCTGAAAAGTACCGCCACCACCAGCAAGGAATTCATGCTGACGCCCAATCTGCCGCGTTTCGTGCGGGTAGGAGATGAGACACACGTGGCTGCCACCATCAACAACCTGACGCAAGGGTCGGTGAAGGGCACTGCGACGTTGACGCTCTTCGACCCCTTGACGGACAAGGTTCTTGCGAAGAAGAAGGAGCGCTTCGCCGCGGAAGAAGGACGCTCGACAGCCGTGGAGTTTACCTTTGAGGTGACAGAGCGCTACGACCTGTTGGGCGTGCGTATCGTGGCCGACGGGGGGGCGTTCAGCGACGGTGAGCAACACGTTTTGCCCGTGTTGAGCAACAAGACTTTTGTTACCGAGAGCGTGCCCATGTTTGTCCGTGGCGAGGAAACGCGTACCTTCTCGTTGGACAGCCTGTTCAATCGCGACAGCAAGAATGCTACTGACCGTCGCCTGACTGTGGAGTTCACCGGCAATCCGGCGTGGATGGCCGTGCAGGCTTTGCCCGCCTTGAGCGAGCCACAGACCGAGGATGCCATCGCACGGGCCACGGCTTGGTATGCCAACAGCCTGGCCGCTTACATGGCCGCTTCGCAGCCGCGTATTCAGTCTATGTTCGAGGCCTGGAAGGCGCAGGGCGGGACGAAGGAGACGCTGGTGTCGCGCCTGGAGCAGAATCCGGACTTGAAGAATATCTTGCTGAGCGAGACGCCTTGGCTGGCGGAGGCTCGCGATGAGAGCGAGCAGATGGCCCGCATCGCTACGCTGTTCGACCTCAATACGTTGTCGCTGCGTCTGTCGTCGTCGTTGCATAAGTTGCAGGAGTTGCAGGACGGCGACGGGGCTTGGAGCTGGTATCCCGGTATGCCGGGCAGCCGCTATGTCACCGACTACATCTTGACGTTGCTGGTGCGCCTGCCGCTGCTGACGGGTCAGGCGTTGGATGCCGATGCCGTGGCCATGCGTGACAAGGCTTTTGGCTTCCTGCATCGCGAGGTGCGCAAGGATTACCAGGACTGGCTGACCCGGCAGCCGCGGGTGGAGGTGGAGCATCTTTCTGACTTTACTTTGGATTATCTGTACCTCCTGGCGCTTTCCGGCACAGAAGTGCCGGTTGCCAACCGCGAGACTTATCGTTATTATCTGTCCAAGGTACAGAACGAATTGACGAGTGCTTCCGTACAGCGCAAGTCCCAGGCTCTTGTCATTCTGAAAAAGGTCGGCCGGGCGCAAGCTGCCGACTTGGCTGCTTCGCTGCTCGAACACCTGGTACGGGAGGACGAGATGGGGGCACACTTCGCCTTCCTCGACGCTCCTTACCGTTGGGGCATGATGCCTGTGCCTTCGCACGTGTCGGCCATGGAGGCTCTGCGCGTACAGGGAGGCTGTGACGAGGTGCTGGAGGAGATGAAGCTCTGGCTCTTGCAGCAGAAGAAGACTACCACGTGGGATTCGCCCGTGGCTACCGCCGATGCCGTCTATGCCTTGCTCTGCACGGGCAGCAACTGGCTGGAGAGCCGTGGCGATGTGCGTGTCAGCGTGGGCGGGGAGACCCTTGAGACGTTGGCGGACGAGTCTTCCGTACCCGGTCTGAGCTATGTGCGGAAGACCTATGGCGAGGAGTCTCCGGTTGTGGAGGCCAAGGCCGTGACGGTGGAAAAACGCGATGCAGGCGTGGCCTGGGGGGCAGTCTATGCCCAGTACCTGTCGCCGATGTCGGAACAGAAGCAGCAGGGCGGAGATTTGTCGGTGGACAAGCAGCTTTATCTGGAGCGTGTGGCCGCCGACGGCAGCAAGTCGCTCGTCCCGTTGACGGGAGAGGTCTCTTTGTCCGAGGGTGACATGGTCGTTTCCCGCCTTACGCTTCGGGTGGAGCGCGCCATGGACTTCGTGCAACTGAAGGATGAGCGTGCGGCTTGTCTGGAGCCGGTCAATGCCCTGTCCGGCTATCGCATGGGTCGGGTTCCCTGCTATGAAGAGGTGGGAGATGCCGCTACCTGCTTCTTCTTCGACTCACTGGGCAAAGGCGTCTATGTCCTGGAACACCGTCAGCGCGTGGCACGCAGTGGTCTCTACGAGGCCGGCATCGCCACCGTGCAATGTGCCTATGCTCCGGAATATGCCTCACATTCGGCCGGTGCCACGCTGCAGGTGGGTGAAGGCAAGTAGCCGGAAGCCGTGCCGGTAGAGGGTGTGCCGTAATGGCGTATGGCACGCGGATGACACAGATGGGACAGATGACCGCAGATTATATGATATATCACTGAAGAAATCTGTGGGAATCCATCTAATCAGCGTCATCTGCGTGCCATTCATATGACGGCACACCCTCTTCTTTTATCCCCGCGGCCGATACCTGTTCTTCCCACGGCCGATATCTCCTTCTTTTCTACGGCTGATAATTCTTCTTTCCTGCGTCCGGAAGATTGTCTTCATACCTGTCTGTTTTTTATAGTGTGCCGTGATATATTATCGCACGCCGTGCGATGAATTGTCCGCAGCGTCGGCATATAGGTTGCCGCACCGATATGTAGCTACTTCCCGTCTCGTCCGTCATTCATTTGCCGTCCCGTCCGTCTCCTTACGCCCGGGCTATTTTCCTGTCTTCATCCGAGCCGGAGGCCTGAGCCGGACGGCGATGGGTGAGGGAAAACAGATTTTGCACGCTCTCAGATTAGGCTGTTTCGCCGAAAAACTCTATTTTTGTGAAGTCAATCCAACGGAAACAATGAAGAAGTTTTTAATCCTTTTATACGCAACCACTTGCCTCTCTGCCACCGTCGCGGCACAGGCCCGATTCACCTCGAACACCGCCCGCCACAGCCTGGGGCAGATAGAATGGAAGCATCCGGTGACGGCTGACTTCCTCGTCACCAACACCGGCAACCAGCCCCTGGTGCTCAGCGACGTGGAACCGGACTGCGCCTGTGCTGTGGCCCAATGGACGCAGACCCCTATCGCACCGGGAGCAACCGGCACGGTAAGTGTGACGTTCGATGCCGAAGCCTTGGGACATTTCCAGAAATCAATAGCCGTCTTTACCAATGCCGAGCCCCACGTGGTCTATCTCTACCTGGACGGAGAGGTGGTGCGCGAGCTGAAAGACTTCACGCAGACCCACCCTTACGCCATCGGGCAAATCCGCCTCAGCATGGAGGCGCTTGACTTCCCCGATGCCCACCGTGGAGAGAATCCGGTCTTGCGCTTGGGTGTTGCCAACCAGTCGCCCTTGCCCTACGAACCCGTCTTGATGCACCTGCCCCCCTACTTGCAGGCAGAAGCCCGTCCGGCGGTTCTTCAACCGGGCGAGAAGGGGACCGTCATCCTGACGCTCGACACAGAAAAGCTGACCGACCTGGGACTGACGCAGACCTCCGTCTACCTGTCGCGCTTCTCGGGCGACAAAGTGGGCGAGGAGAACGAACTGCCTCTCTCGGCCGTGCTGCTGCCCGATTTCTCCGGCCTGACCGAGACTGAACTGCAAAACGCACCCGTCGCCAGCCTCTCGGCCCATGAACTCGACTTGAGCCATCTGCTGGAGGGGAAGCGCAAAGCCAAGGCAGACATCACCGTCACCAACACAGGGCGCTCTCCGCTGCACATCAGCAAACTGCAAGTCTTCCATCCCGCTGTAGGCGTCCATCTGAAGAAAAGCGTCTTGCAGCCGGGTGAATCCACCCGGCTGCGCGTGACCGTCACCAAACGGGGTATAGGCCGCCATCGACGCCATCTGCGTGTGCTGATGATTACCAACGACCCGGCACACCCCAAAATGGAAATAAATATCACTGCCGCCCGTAGAGCGGTGAGTTTTTAAGTTTATGAGTTTGTGAGTTTCTTGAGTTTGTATGTAGATAAATAGTCTTTATGCCAACTCAAAAAACTCATAAGCTCATAAACTAAAGAACTCATAAACTAAAGAACCCATAAACTCATAAACTTAAAAACTCAAACCATGTTTCATCCCGAAAACAACGACGCATACAAAGGCTTGGTGGTTAATGCAGGCATCGAGCAACCTTCGTCTGTCAATCCCTATCTGAAACGCAAGCACCACAAGCGGCAACTCACAGTTTCCGAATACGTGGATGGTATCTTGCGGGGTGACGTCACAGTGCTGAGCCAGGCAGTCACGTTGGTCGAAAGCATCCGCCCCGAACACCAGGCCGTGGCACAAGAAGTGATAGAAAAATGCCTGCCCTACTCCGGAGCATCCATCCGTGTAGGCATTAGCGGTGTGCCCGGTGCAGGCAAGAGTACCAGCATCGACGTCTTCGGGCTGCACGTCTTAGAGCAGTATGGCGGCAAGCTGGCCGTCTTGGCCATCGACCCCAGCAGCGAACGCAGCAAGGGTAGCATCTTGGGCGACAAGACCCGCATGGAGAGGCTGGCTGTACATCCCAAGTCTTTCATCCGTCCCAGTCCATCGGCCGGCTCGCTGGGTGGTGTGGCACGTAAGACGCGTGAAACCATTGTCCTTTGCGAAGCGGCTGGTTTCGACAAGATATTTGTAGAGACCGTTGGCGTGGGACAAAGCGAGACAGCCGTGCACAGCATGGTAGATTTCTTTCTGCTTATCCAGTTGGCCGGCACGGGCGACGAGTTGCAAGGTATCAAGCGCGGCATCATGGAGATGGCCGATGGCATTGTCATCAACAAAGCCGACGGCGACAACCTGGAACGGGCCAGGCTGGCTGCCAATCAATTCCGTAATGCGCTTCATCTTTTCCCGGCTCCCGAAAGCGGCTGGACACCACAAGTGCTTACTTATTCAGGTTTCTATAACCTGGGCGTAAAAGAAATCTGGGACATGGTGTACAGTTACATTGACTTTGTGAAAGCGAACGGTTACTTTGACTATCGTCGCAACGAGCAAAGCAAGTATTGGATGTATGAGACCATCAACGAACACCTGCGCGACAGTTTCTACCACAATCCACGTATCGAAACTATGCTGGCTGACAAAGAGGCGCAAGTATTGCAAGGCGGGCTCACCTCGTTTGTGGCTGCCAAAGAATTGCTGGATACCTATTTTGGCGAGTTAAGAGAGAAAGAAAACAATGGAAACCTTTAACGAAAAGAACTATCGTATCCGCCAAGAGCGTCCAGAAGACATTCCTACTGTCAAGGTTTTGATAGAATCGGCTTTTAGAGACGTCGCAGAGAGCGACCACAAAGAACATTTGCTGGTGGAACGTTTGCGCCATTCTGAAGCTTTTATCCCGGAACTTTCTTTAGTGGCAGAAAGCCCCAAGGGCGAAATCGTAGGTCATATTCTCTTGACGCGTGTACGGATTGTTTCGGCCGCTGGCAAGGAAACTCTTTCTTTGGGCGTGGCTCCGCTGAGTGTGCTGCCGGCGTGGCAGCGGATGGGCATAGGAAGTGTTTTGGTGTTGGAGGCCCACCGGTGTGCTGCTGCCTTGAACTATCGTTCTGCCGTATTGTTGGGACATAAAGACTATTATCCCCGTCTGGGCTATCGGAAGGCGTCCAGTTGGAATATTACGTTCTCCTACGATGTCCCGGAGGACTGTTGCATGGCCATTGAGCTATGTCCCGGAGGCTTGGAAGGAGTACAAGGCATGGTATGTTACGACAAAGCTTTCGAAGAAGTGTGACGTTAAAAACGGGGCTGAGTGTAGCGAGAATCCTCTATTATTTGCTATATTTGCCCGTGTGTTTAAGATTACTACTATGGAAATACCGGCAAACTATATTAAACGCATCGAGATACATGGGTTGTGGCACCGATATGACATTGCTTGGGACTTGCGCCCGGATGTCAACATCTTGGCTGGCATCAACGGAGTGGGGAAGACCACCATCCTGAATCGTTCGGTCAGTTATCTGGAGCAAACCACGGGAGAGGTGAAACGCGATATGAAGAACGGCGTGCGTGTATCGTTTGACAATCCAGAAGCAACCTATATTCCTTACGATGTTATCCGCAGTTACGACCGTCCGTTGGTGATGGGCGATTTTACCGCCCGCATGGCCGACCCGGAAGTGAAGTCGGAGTTGGACTGGCAACTTTACCTTTTGCAGCGCCGTTATCTGGATTATCAGGTGAACGTGGGCAATAAGATGATAGAGCTTTTGAGTGGCACGGACGAGCAGCGCCAGCAAGCTCCTTCGCTATCTGCTCCCAAACGTAAGTTCCAGGACTTGGTAGACGGACTTTTTGCTTACACGGGCAAAACGATTGACCGCAAGAGCAATGACATCGTTTTTCTGCAAGGTGGAGAACGTTTGTCGCCCTATAAATTGTCTTCGGGCGAGAAACAGATGCTGGTCATTCTGCTGACAGTATTGGTGCGTGACGGCGGTCATTGTGTCCTCTTCATGGACGAGCCGGAAGCCTCGCTGCATGTGGACTGGCAACAGAAACTGATTGGCATGATACGCGAACTGAACCCGAACCTGCAACTCATTCTCACCACTCATTCGCCGGCTGTCATCATGGAGGGGTGGATGGATGCAGTGACCGAGGTAAGCGAAATTTCCACAGCCCTCTAAATCAACGATTATGCCTACTACTCTGCGCCATAATTTGACATCTGCCTATTTGGATGCTGCCCGACGGCTCTCTCCAAAGAAGAAGCGCCGTCGCATCGTGGCCTATGTGGAGAGTTATGATGACGTGGCTTTCTGGCGGACGTTGCTGTCCGAATTTGAAGACGATACGCGGTATTTTCAGGTAATGCTTCCCTCGTCCACTTCGTTGGCTAAGGGCAAGAAGATGGTGCTGATGAATACACTGAACACTGATGAGCTGGGGTACAGCCTTATTGCCTGCGTGGACAGTGACTACGATTTCCTGCTTCAAGGGGCTACGCGCGTCTCGCGCAAAATCAACCGGAATCCTTATATCTTCCAGACGTATGCCTATGCTATCGAGAACTTTCAGTGTTACGCCGAAAGTTTGCACGAAGTGTGTGTGATGGCCACATTGAACGACCGTCCTGTGTTGGATTTGCCTGCTTTCATGCGCCGTTATTCGCAGATTGCTTATCCACTCTTTTTGTGGAATGTCTGGTTCTACAGAATGAGAGATACGGAGACTTTTCCTATGTATGATTTTAATGCTTGCGTCCGTCTGTCCGATGTCAGCCTGAAGCAGCCTTACCGCTGTTTGGACGAGATGCGTGAAACGGTCAATGCCAAGCTGGCCGAATTGCGCGAGCTGTATCCGCAATACGTACCCCAAGTGGATTCGTTGGGGCGCGAGCTGAAGGAGCTGGGGCTGGAGCCGGACACAACCTATCTGTACATACAGGGACATCACATCATGGACGGTGTGGTGATGAAGCTGCTGGCTCCTATCTGCACCCAGTTGCGCCGGGAACGCGAGCAGGAAATCAAGCGTTTGGCCGAGCATAACGAACAGTTCCGAAACGAGCTGACGGGGTATGAGAACTGCCAGACAAATGTCCAACTGATGCTTCGCAAGAATAGCAATTACAAAGACCTTTTCCTTTATCAGTGGGTGCGCGAGGATATTCGCCGCTTTTTGGATGGTGAGCAGGAACCGGACGGAAGGTGATTGCTTGGCTAAGGCGCAAGGGGACTGTCAAAGATAAATTGTAATAGTAAAGAGTGTTTCATGGAAATATTGAATGTCATAAAGAAATTGCTTGTGAGTTGGGGAATGGCTCCGGACACGGCGGATGCGTTGGACCACTTCATTGCCTTCCTTTTGTTGGTACTGCTGGCGTTGCTGGCCGACCAGATATTCCGTCGGCTGGTGTTAACATCAGTCGCCCGCCTGGTGAAGAAGACCAAAGCCACGTGGGACGATGTCGTGTTCGACCACAAGGTGATGGTGCGTCTCAGCCACATTGTCGTGCCGCTCATCGTGTACTTGTTCATCCCCGTTGCCTTTGCCGATGCGGCTACTGCCACAATAAATCTTATCCAGCGCATCTGCATGGTGATAATCATTCTTTCGTTGCTGTCGTTCGGCCATTCTTTCATGGGAGCGGTCTATACGGTCTACAGCGCCACGGGGCGTTACCGCAACCGCCCGCTCAAGGGTATGGTGCAGACGGTGCAGGTGCTCATGTGGCTGGTGGGCATTATCTGTATCGTTGGCCAACTGACGGGGCAGGAAGTGCTGAACCTGTTGGGCGGTTTGGGCGCCATGTCGGCTGTGCTGATGCTGGTGTTCAGGGACACCATCATGGGCTTTGTCAGCGGAGTGCAGCTTTCGGCTAACAACATGCTGAAGGTGGGCGACTGGATTAAGATGCCCAAGTATGGTGTGGACGGGACGGTGACGGAGGTGTCGCTCACGACTGTCAAGGTGCGGAATTGGGACAACACCGTGGCCACCTTGCCTCCTTATCTGCTGGTGAGTGATATTTTCGAGAATTGGAATGCCATGCGTGAAAGTGGCGGTCGGCGTGTCAAGCGCAGTATCAATATCGACATCCGCAGTGTCTGTTTCTGCACACCCCAGATGATGGAGAAGTTCCGGGGTATGTCTTTGCTGAAAGATTATCTGGAAAGCCCGCACGAAGAGCCGCTGACCAATCTGGGTGTGCTGCGTGCCTATCTGGTGGCCTGGTTGCGCACCCGGCCCGTGGTCAACACCGACTTGCACTGCATGGTGCGTCAGCTTCAGCCTACGGAGCATGGCATCCCGCTGGAGTTGTATTTCTTTTCACGCATCAAGGATTGGGTGGCTTATGAGGGCGTGCAGTCCGATGTGTTCGACTACGTGTTGGCCATCGTTCCCGAGTTTGGGTTGCGCATCTTCCAGTCTCCTTCGGGCGATGATGTGCAGGCGCTCATTGGAAGCAAAAGTCTATGATGACCATCTCGCTGCGGGTGCCGATGCGGAAGGGTGGTCCCCACAGCCCCAGTCCGGACGAGACGTAAGCCTGCATTTTTCCCCATAGCCCGTATCCGTATGGTTGGCGGTAGATGGCGTTTGTGACCAAGGTCAGGGGCCATACCTGCCCGTCGTGCGTGTGGCCGTACAGGGCGAAGTCGGCTCCGGCTGCCGCCGTTTGTTTCAGTTCTTCGTCATACGGCTGGTGGTCCAGTACGAAGATGGGGCGCGACGGGTCGGCCTGGCCGAGAAGTTCGGAGGGCTTTAGCCGACGGCGATTGCTGCGGTCGTCGCGGCCCGCTATCTGTATGCCGCCCGTCAGGGTGGCTATGCTGTCGCGCAACAGGCAGACAGGAGTCTGGCTGATGAACGCTTCGCTTTCCTTTATTCCGCTGATGAACTCGTGGTTGCCCGGCACCATGTAGATGCCTTGTGGGGCATGCACTTGCCGGAGGGCTTCTTGCATCCGCTCGCGCCACAGCGGCGTCACGGACATGTCTATCAGGTCGCCTGCGATGAACACCGCGTCCGGGCGGGCATCGTTAATCATTGTGATATATTTTTCCAGCACGCGGCGATTGTTGCCGTATCCCAAGTGTACGTCGCTCACGGCCACAACGCGCAGGTGCTTTATGCCTTCCGCCGGTTTGGCGATGTCTATTTGCAGATGGCGCACCGAGGGATGGCGGTAGTGCCAGTAGCCATAGGCCAGCAGCAAGGCCGTAAGCCCCGTGCAGATGCCGAACAGGTGGGGGATGTGTATGCCGGCCAGGCGGGGCAACTGTCCGGCCAGCAGCAGTAGCGTCAGGTACAGCAGGGCCACGAGCCATCCCGTGCTTATCTGGTAGAACCAATGGCCGGCCAACGGCGTCAGGTGGCGGCCACGCATGTACATGAAGAGGATGAAGGACAGGGCGACAGCCCAGAACAGCAGGCCGAAGCCGATGCGCAGACCCGTCGGCCAGCCCTGGAGAGCCATGTGGGCATGGTAGTACACCCAGCCGTTGGCTCCCAGGTAGATGGTGAGTGCGATGAGGATAAAAAGCATAAAAGTATTCTGATTTCGACGCCGCAATATTAGCAATAAAGCTCTTAACCGCAAAATATAGGGGGCGGCGTTAGCTTCTTTTCATTCTTTTCTTTATTTTTGTGCGGCCCAACGGATTTTCTCTCCGGAAGCTACGCACGGGGGCTCTGCCTGTGCCGGACACGAAGCGTGCTCCGCGCGCACTCGGGCCGCGCTTCGTGTACGCTCGGGCGGAGATGCTTGCACGCTGTCCGGACTCGTTTGATAAACAATAAGTTATAAAAGATAGAATCATGCAGAAAATCAAGAAGAAATATTCGATTGCCGTCGGCATACTGCTGGCAGTGGCCGCCTTGGTCCTGGTCTTCCTGCCTAAGCGCACGGCGGACGATATGCTGGACGAGGTGCAGGTGACTGACTCGGTGGAAGTGGAGGAAATAGTCTATAAGTATGGCATCCCGACGGACGATTACGAAGTGGACTACGGAATCGTCAAGTCCGGGCAAAACTTGTCATATATTCTTTCCGACCACGGCCTGTCACATCGCGAAGTGCACCGGGTCAACGAACGGGCGGAAGGCGTGTTCGACGTGCGAACCATCCGTGCCGGCCAGTCGTATGCTGTCTTTACCACCCGCGACAGCGTGCCGCAGACCGTGTTCCTGGTGTATGAAGAAAGTCCGAAGTCATACGTCGTTTTCGACCTGCGGGGCGATTACTCCGTGCGCCGGGGCGAGAATCCCTCGGTGTGGCGGCAGAAGACGGTGAAAGGCCGCGTGGAGTCGTCGCTCTGGGTGGCCATGCAGAACCGCGAGACGTCGCCTTTGCTGGCGATGGTACTGTCCGGCATCTACGGATGGTCTATCGACTTTTTCGATTTGAAGAAGGACGACGAGTTCCGCGTCATCTACGAGCAGGAATACGTCGACGACAAGGCGCTGGACAACTTTCACGTCCTGGCCGCCGCTTTCCGCCATTCGGACAGCACGTACTACGCCATCCCCTTCGTGCAGGAAGGTGAAGAATTGTATTACAACGAACAGGGCAACAGCCTGGAGGGCGCCTTCCTGAAGGCACCCCTGGATTTCTACCGCATCTCTTCGCGTTTCTCCAACGCCCGCTTCCATCCGGTGCTGAAGCGTTACCGTGCTCACCACGGTGTCGATTATGCCGCTCCGGCTGGCACTCCCGTCTACGCCGTGGGCAACGGGAAAGTGATAGCCAAGGCTTACCAACGCAACGGAGGCGGCAACTACATCAAAATTCGCCACAACCGGACTTACGTCACCACCTACATGCACCTGTCGCGTTTTGCCAAAGGCATACAAGTCGGTTCGGAGGTGAAGCAGAAGCAAGTGATAGGTTACGTCGGCTCCACCGGTCTGTCCACCGGCCCGCACCTGGATTTCCGTGTGCACGAAAACGGCAAGCCCATCAATCCGCTCACCATCAAGTCACAGCCCAAGAAACCCATTAGTGCGCAGAACCGGCCGCAGTTCACCACGCTGTGCGATTCACTGCTGCATCGGCTGGAGGCTCTTTAACGACGGGCACGGACACAAAAAATCCCCCTCCGCACCTTTCGGCACAGAGGGGGACTTTTTATACTTACCCGTTATCAATGAATCTCGATAACACGGTTGACTTTAGCCTTTTCTTCAGGCGTGCGTTTCGGCAAATCAATGGTCAGCACACCGTCGCTGACGTTGGCGCTGATTCTTTCTTTCTCCACGTCGTCCGGCAGCACAAGGCTCTGTTGGAACTTCGAGTAAGAGAACTCGCGGCGCAAGTACTTCTTGTTTTCCTTGTCCTCTTCTTTCGTTTCATTCTTCTTTTCCATCGTGATGACCAATTCATTGTCTTCACTCAGATGGATGTTGAAATCGTCCTTCGTCATACCCGGGGCGGCCACTTCGACTTTGTAGTCTTTGTCACTTTCGATGACATTGATGGCCGGTGCCGTAACATTGGCTTTTACCATCCAGTCGTTATCAAAGAAATCATTAAAGATACTCGGTAACCAGTTCTGATTGTAATTTCTTCTTGAAGGCATCATAGTTGTAATCTCCTATATTTAATTGTTTGTTACTAATTGTTTTCTGAAGCCCTCCGCCTTTCGGCTTCGTGCTTCGCCTTAGTATTTGCAAAACCTGTGCCGTTTGGCAAAGTGTCATCGTGTTCGCCCTGTTTTTAAACCTATGAAGACCTTTTTAAACTTAAACACCCTGTTTTTAACCATCTGTGCTTACATAAAGCTGACAATCTGTAAACAGTGGCGGAACAGACGGCCAAAATGGCGCTTTCTCTGCTAAAATGACATAAACAGCTTTTCCCGTAATTCAGGTATAATTATCAGTGATTTATGTAGCTTCTTTCCAATACATAAGCACTACTTTTATGGCCGATAACTTATTAAATGACAGTAGACATGAAGAATTACGTTCGTACATGGGTATGCTCGCTGCTGGCTCTGGCAGCGATAAGCACAACGGGCTGTGCACAAAGCGCACCGCAACAGAAAGGGGCAGATGCCGGCAGCAACACACTGCCCAAGGTATATATGTTCAAAGAAATTACGCCGGAGAATCTGGTGAAGATTTACAAAGCACTGGGTCGTGAGGCCACAGGCAAGGTTGCCGTGAAACTATCTACCGGCGAACCCGGCGGACACAATTTCCTGCAACCGGCTTTGATTAAAGACTTGGTACAACTGGTAGATGGCACCATCGTAGAGTGCAACACGGCTTACGGGGGTGGGCGTTCGGACACGCAAAAACACTTGCAGGCTGCCGAAGACCACGGCTTTACCGCCATTGCCCCCGTAGACATTATGGATGCCGAAGGTGAAGTGCGCCTGCCTGTCAAGGGAGGCAAGCACATCTCGTATGACATTGTCGGCTCTCATTATCCCGGTTATGACTTTACCGTCGTTCTTTCTCACTTCAAGGGGCATGCGATGGCCGGATTTGGCGGAGCATTGAAAAACATTTCCATAGGCATAGCATCGGCCAATGGCAAGCGTTGGATACATTCAGGCGGAACCAGCACCGACAGTTGGGGCAACCCGAGCCAAGAAGAATGGCTGGAAACAATGGCCGAGGCAGCCAAAGCAGTCATCGATCATTGCGGTGAACACATATTATATATAAGTGTAGCCAACAACCTTTCCGTAGATTGCGACTGCGACTCTTCCCCCGAAGACCCGAAAATGGGGGACATCGGCATTTTGGCCTCCCTCGATCCGGTTGCCTTGGACAAGGCTTGTACAGACCTGGTTCGTTCGTCCGAAGACCATGGCAAAATCCATCTGATAGAACGCATCGACTCGCGTAAAGGCATGCACACCCTGGAGTATGCCGAACGTTTGGGCTTGGGCAGCCAGAAATATGAGCTAGTCAGGTTGGATTAATGCCTGCTTGAAAATCATTTGCCGTTAAACATCAAACGCAGCCGCCTGCAATTTCTTCTTTTTAAGAGAGGGAAAAAGCCGGCGGCTGCTTCTTTTTGTGCCCAGTTCGGCTTGGGAGTGACGTTTTATTATTAAATAATCAAAATATTGCCATAAAGCGTGGTTTGGTTGAAAAGTTTTCTTATATTTGCAGTGTTGGCTGCTTACACTTTGTGCGTGGCATCCGCAAGTTACACATAAGCGCAACTTTAAAACGTAATATTATGAACATCGAAAAAATTATGGCTTCCCTGGAAGCTAAACACCCCGGCGAATCAGAATACCTTCAGGCAGTGAAGGAAGTCCTCCTTTCCATTGAAGAGGTTTATAACCAACACCCCGAATTTGAGAAAGCCAAAATCATCGAGCGCTTGGTAGAACCAGACCGCATCTTTACTTTCCGTGTGACGTGGGTAGATGACAAAGGAGAAGTACAGACCAATCTGGGCTACCGCGTACAATTCAACAATGCTATTGGCCCGTACAAGGGAGGTATTCGCTTTCATGCCTCAGTTAACCTCTCCATCCTGAAATTCCTGGGATTCGAACAAACGTTCAAGAATGCACTTACCACTCTGCCTATGGGTGGCGGTAAAGGCGGTTCTGACTTCTCGCCCCGTGGTAAGAGTGATGCTGAGATTATGCGCTTCTGCCAGGCATTTATTCTGGAACTGTGGCGTCATTTGGGACCCGACATGGATGTGCCCGCGGGGGACATTGGCGTTGGTGGTCGCGAAGTAGGATACATGTTCGGTATGTACAAGAAGCTTACTCGTGAATTTACAGGAACATTCACGGGTAAGGGACTGGAATTTGGTGGTTCACTGATTCGTCCAGAAGCCACTGGCTTTGGAGGCTTGTATTTCGTTAACCAGATGCTTCAGACCAAAGGCATAGACATTAAGGGCAAGACCGTGGCCATCTCAGGCTTTGGCAATGTGGCATGGGGTGCTGCTACGAAGGCAACGCAGTTGGGAGCCAAAGTTGTCACTATCTCCGGCCCGGATGGCTATATCTATGATCCTGATGGAATCAGCGGAGAAAAGATTGATTATATGCTGGAACTGCGTGCTTCGGGCAATGACATAGTTGCACCGTATGCTGAACAGTTCGCGGGAGCTACGTTCGTTCCTGGCAAGCGGCCTTGGGAGGTCAAAGTAGACATTGCACTGCCTTGCGCTACACAGAATGAATTGGATGGGGAAGATGCGCGCCATTTAATCGACAACAACGTGCTTTGTGTGGGTGAAATATCTAATATGGGTTGTACACCGGAAGCCATTGACCTCTTCATAGAGCATAAGATGATGTATGCGCCGGGCAAGGCTGTCAATGCCGGTGGCGTGGCCACCAGCGGCCTGGAGATGAGCCAGAATGCCATGCACATCAGTTGGAGTGCTGCAGAAGTAGACGAGCGTTTGCATGGCATCATGCACGCCATTCATGAACAGTGTGTGAAGTATGGCACTGAGCCGGATGGCTATATCAATTACGTGAAGGGTGCCAATATTGCCGGCTTCATGAAGGTAGCACATGCCATGATGGGGCAAGGCATCATCTGATGATTGGCTTTGTTTAGTTGTATTTGTATTTGTGGTTTAGACCGTCCGTGCCTGTGAAGGTTGCGGACGGTTTTTTTTGTGCGGGGGCGAAGATTTGCTACCTTTGCGCGTGTCAATTTTATCATTATAGTGTATGTTACAACCCGAATTGAAGTTAAGGCGTGATAAGATACGCGCCCTGATGGCTTTGCAGGAGATAGATGCTGCCATCGTTACTTGCAACGTGAATCTGATTTATACTTGTGGCCGTGTAGTCAGTGGTTATTTGTATTTGCCTCTCCAAGCGCCGGCTCAATTGTTTGTCAAGCGACCCAATAATCTTACGGGAGAGTTTGTGACTCCTATTCGCAAGCCTGAACAGTTGCCGGATTTGCTGAAGGAGCGTGGATTGCCTATGCCTAAAAGACTTATGTTGGAGGGCGATGAGTTGCCTTTCCGTGAATACAATCGTTTGGCTGCTTGTTTCCCTGATAGTGAAGTGTTGCCTTGCGGCACCGAACTGATTCGTCGGGCACGTAGTGTGAAGACTGCGATGGAACTGGAGTTGTTCCGTCGTTCGGGTGTGGCACATGCACGGGCTTATGCGCAGATTCCGTCGGTTTATCGTTCGGGAATGACGGACCGGCAATTCTCTATCGAAATAGAGCGTCTGATGCGTTTGGAGGGTTGTCTGGGCATTTTTCGTGTCTTCGGGCGTAGTATGGAGATTTTTATGGGCAGTGTGCTGTCGGGTGACAATGCGGCTGCGCCCAGTCCGTATGATTTTGCGTTGGGGGGCGAGGGGCTTGACCCGTCGTTGCCGGGCGGGGCGAACGGCACGTTGTTGCAGCCCGGACAGAGCATTATGGTGGATTTAGGCGGAAATTTCTACGGTTATATGGGTGACATGAGCCGTGTTTATTCCGTCGGCTCTCTGCCTCAGAAGGCGTATGATGCCCATCAGGCATGTCTGGAGGCACAGGCGGAGGTCACGGCGTTGGCTCGTCCGGGTGTGGCTTGCGAGGAACTTTACAACAAGGCGGTGGAAGTGGTGAGCAAGGCTGGATTTGCTGATTATTTCATGGGTGTCGGCCAGAAGGCTAAGTTCGTGGGGCATGGCATCGGGCTGGAGATTAACGAGGCTCCTGTGCTGGCTCCGCGCATCCGTCAGGAGTTGGAGCCGGGCATGGTCTTTGCGTTGGAGCCGAAGGTTGTTTTGCCTGGAGTGGGGCCTGTGGGCATCGAAAACTCGTGGGCGGTGACGGCAGACGGTGTGGAGAAACTTACTGAGGCGCCCGAGGAAATCATTGCTTTGTAGGCGTATCTCGTATCGTAGAAGAAAAGGCGCATCGAAGCCGGTGGACGTAGTGTTCGTCGGGCTTTGATGCGCCTTGTTTTGAGTGGTCTGGATTATCGTCCTTCGTAATACTCGCCCAGGTAGTAGCGTGCCACGAAGTCCCAGTTGTCATGCAGCAGGACGCGTCCGTTGTGGAAAGGGAAGCGGGCGTCGGGCAGCAGCCCCAGGGCCATGCCTGCTTTCAGCAGGTCGAAGGGGCAGCGGCCGGGTTGGCAGAACAAGGTGTGGCCTTCTTCGATGGCTCGCTGTGGGTCGTACATCGGGTTGTGCGGGTCGCGGAAGCAGGCGGCCACGTCGTGTGCCAGCAGTATGCCCTTGGTGTTGGCATAGATGACGAACTCGCGGCAAGGGGCCAGGTCGGGCAGCAGTGCGCCGGGGCGGTCGGGCCAGCCAAGTGTGTCGACAAAGAAGCGGCGCAGCTCGTCGTAGTCGGCAAAGTACAGCAGAGGATATCCGCCTGTGTGTGCCAGGCAGCGCAGGGCGTTGGGGTTCATGTCGGGCCGCATGGCTGAGTCGGGCAGGGGTGCGGCAGGCGTCAGCAGGCTGTCCGTGCCTTTTACCCAGGGGATGGAGGGGGCTTCGTCGTTTACGGGTGCTTGTTCGAACGATGTGTCCATCAGGTCGTAGGCCACTCCGGCCAAGGCGGCCAGCCGTTCGTCTTCCGGATTGAACAAGGTGTAGTCGCCGGGTTGTTTCCGGGCGGGGCGGGCCAGTTGTGTCCAAAGCACCAGGGCAACGTCTTCCGGATTGATTTCATCGGCGGCATAGTTTTCGCCGGTGGGCAGGAAGGGGAGTGTGCGGCCCGGATAGAGTGTTCGGTAGTGCCGGGTGAAGTCTGTCCATCCGCCGTTTTGCCCGATGGAGTCTTGGAAATACAGGGTCAGCGCCCAGACTGCCTGTTCTTGCGCTTCCGGTTTCTGTCCTTTGAATAAAGATGAACCGGTGACAGCAGGCATCAGTGTCGAGGCGAAGTCTATGTACCACTTGTCGCTCTCCATGACCTTTCGGCGTCCGTTGGCCCGGAGCCATTGCTGAAGGTTGAGGCTGCTTATCATAGTCTTTTCAGGGCTAATTTGATGACTTGTTCCACCGGTGCCGAAGGGTCTTCTTTGAGGATGCCCATGACCACCTTTTGCGAGGCGCCTTGTTGGAAGCCCAGCATGGTCAGTGCGGCCACGGCTTCGTCCATCACCTCGGCGTTGGGCGCTGTGCCCGTCGTGCCTGTTCCGGCGGCGGCCACGGCGCCCGTCCGAATTTTGTCCTTCAGGTCTACGATGATGCGCTGTGCCGTCTTCAGGCCGATGCCTTTCACCGTCTTCAGCAGGTTGGCGTTTTCGTTGCCGATGACGTTCACCAGCTCGGTGGGCGACAGGGCCGAGAGAATCATGCGGGCCGTGTTGCCGCCGATGCCCGAAACGGAGATGAGCAGCAGGAACAGTTCGCGTTCCTGCCGGTCGGCAAACCCGAACAGGGTGTAGGCGTCTTCGCGGATGGCTTCGCAGATGTAGAGCTTACAGCTTTTTTTGCCTTGGATGGCGGAATAGGTGTTGAGGGAGATATTGGCGGCATAACCTACGCCGTTGCAGTCGATGACGGCCATGGCGGGAGTCAGTTCGGCTATTTCGCCCCGGATATATTCTATCATATTAAGTGTATTGTAATAAGCTATGGTACAGGCATTTGCTCCCTCTTCGACCGAAGCTTGGCTCTTGTCCGTACGAGGCGTACTTCGTGTCCGTACGGGGGGTGCTTCGTGTGCGCCAGGGGCTTGCCGTCTGTTTATTGCGCGAAGATACACATTCTTTCCGAGACGGCATAATCTAAAAAAAGAAAAAACGCGATGCACTAAATGAGCCTTTTGGGCGGTAGTTTGCGAAGAAATGCTTACTTTTGCGGCCGAAAACAAGACATGTGACATATAAAACCTGTAAACGTATGAAAAAAGTAAGAGCAGCCATTGTTGGCTATGGTAATATTGGGCACTACGTGCTCCAAGCTTTGCAGGCAGCACCGGACTTTGAGATTGCCGGTGTGGTGCGCCGTGCAGGAGCAGAAAACCGTCCTGCCGAATTGAGTGAATATCCTGTGGTGAAGCATATTTCTGAGTTGGAAAGCGTAGATGTGGCCATCCTCTGCACTCCTACCCGCCGGGTAGAAGCATACGCCAAAGAAATATTGGCGATGGGCATCCACACCGTGGACAGCTTCGACATCCACACCGAAGTGCCTGCCTTGCGCCGCACACTGGGCGAAGTGGCACGGGCGCACGGCACCGTCTCCGTCATCTCCGCCGGTTGGGACCCGGGAAGCGATTCCGTGGTACGTACCCTGCTCGAAGCCATCGCCCCCAAGGGCATTACCTATACGAATTTCGGACCGGGCATGAGCATGGGACACACCGTAGCCGTCAAAGCCGTGCCGGGCGTCAAGGCCGCCCTGTCCATGACCATTCCCGTAGGCACCGGCATCCATCGCCGCATGGTCTATATCGAAGTGGAAGACGGTTATGACTTCAATCAGGTGGCTGCCGCCATCAAGGCCGACCCCTACTTCGTGAACGACGAGACGCACGTGCAGCAGGTGCCCAGCGTAGACGCCCTGCTCGACATGGGCCACGGTGTCAACCTGACGCGCAAAGGCGTATCGGGCAAGACGCAAAACCAACTCTTTGAGTTCAACATGCGCATCAACAACCCGGCTCTCACGGCACAGGTGCTTGTCTGTGTGGCTCGCGCCGCCATGCGCCAGCAGCCCGGTTGCTATACGATGATAGAGATTCCCGTCGTCGACCTCTTGCCGGGCGAACGCGACGAGTGGATTGGCCATCTGGTATAAGACTATATCAGGGGCGGATACGGAACAAGGATGTCTCCTCCCGTGTACAAAAGACGGGGGTGGGCATCCTTTTTTCGTCAGACGACGCCCCCGACAGCGATTCCTTTATCCTTGCAATCAATCATCTTAGAATAAACAGAAAGACATGACTGGAAAATACAAGCGCAGACTTAGCCGGGGAGTCGTACTCCCCGTGCAGCAATTCATCAACCGCGAGAAGTCGGCCGGCGTGGTGCTGGGCATCAGCATCGTGGTGGCCATGGTGTTGGCCAATTCTCCTTGGAGTGAGGAATATTTTCATTTGTTTGAAAACAAAGTGGGCTTCTTCTTCAACGGCGAGCCTTACCTCTATTACTCCCTGCACCACTGGATTAACGACGGACTGATGTCGATGTTCTTCTTCGTGGTAGGTCTGGAGCTGAAGCGTGAGTTTATCGGCGGCGAACTGTCCGACCCGCGCAATACCATCCTGCCCATCGGGGCAGCCGTGGCGGGCATGTTGGTGCCTGCCCTGATTTATACCCTGCTGAATGCCGGCACCGGTGCGGCTGGTGGCTGGGGCATCCCGATGGCTACGGACATCGCTTTCTCGCTGGCCATCATTTACCTGCTGGGCGACCGCGTGCCGCTGGCGGCCAAGGTATTCCTCACCACGCTGGCCATTGTGGACGACCTCGGAGCCGTGGTGGTTATCGCCCTGTTCTATACTTCGGAGATTTCCCTGCTCAACATCGCCATTGGCGTTGCCTTCCTGCTGGTGATGTGGGGAGCCAACAAGCTGGGGGTGAAGAACGTCCTGTTCTATGGCCTGCTGGGCATCGGCGGTGTGTGGGTGGCCTTCCTGATGTCCGGCATTCATGCCACGATAGCCGCCGTGCTGGCTGCCTTTGTCATTCCGGCCGATGCACGTCTGCCCGAAGCGATTTACCTGAAGCGGGCCGCGCGGCATCTGCGGGCCTTCTCGCGCATGGAACCCAACGGCGTCTCTACGCTGGACCACAAGCAACTGGAGGTGGTGGCACAAATGCGGAACGACACGCGCGATGCCATGCCTCCCTCGCAACGGCTGGAGCATGCCATGCATCCCTTTGTGTCGTTTGTGGTGATGCCCATCTTTGCCTTGGCCAATGCGGGCGTGTCTTTTGCCGGGCTCGACGGTTCGGTGGTCTTTTCTACGAACGTGGCGTTGGGTGTGGCACTGGGCCTGTTTCTGGGCAAGCCCTTGGGCATTGTGTTTTCCACGTGGTTGCTGTCGCGCCTGGGCGTGGCCCGTCCGGCCGAGGGGCTGACGATGCGCCGTGTCGTGGGGCTGGGCTTTCTGGCTTCCATCGGCTTCACCATGTCCATGTTCATTTCCACGCTGGCCTTTACGGACGATACCTTGCTGCTGCAGGCCAAGCTGGGCATCTTTGCCGCATCCATCTTGGGCGGGATTGTCGGCTACCGGCTGCTGAAGAAATAAGAAAGAGAAGGAGTGATTGTTCTTCCCAGAGACAGGCCTTCCTCCGAAAAAAGTGCTCCTGGTGTTTTCGCTTTTCACTACCATTGCTTACCTTTGTCCCACTATTAACTAATTTAAAAAGATAACAGTATGCGTATAAAAGAGAATTATAAGGTGCGGCAGATTGCCGGCGAGAATCTAGTTGTTAATCAAGGTAAAGATCATTCGGACATGACGAAGGTCATTTCGTTGAATACCACAGCCCTGCTGTTGTGGGAAGCTTTGCAGGGTAAAGATTTTACAGCAGATGACGCAGCCGAAGTCTTGGTTGGTCGCTTCGGCATCTCGAAAGAGCAGGCTCAGACCGACGCCGGACGCTGGATAGAATCACTGACGCGTTGCGGTGTTATTGCTTGAGAATTTTTTCCAACCAGGCAGCCAAAGGCGGATGTATCCTGTCGCAATGCCTAGTAGGGCGAAGGCTGCCATGTATTTTAACTTTGATGGCGAAGAAGGGAGGACAGGTGCTGTGGCTGGCTGTATGACGGCAAAGACCGGACGCACCTTGATGACCTTTACGCGGGCGGCATGCGCTTGCAAACTCGTACGGACATATTCCTGGTAGGCTTGTTCGGTCAGTATGCGTAGTTTGATTTGTTCTTTCTGCGCATTTCTGTAGGCCAGGTCACGGTTTCGGTCCTCGAAGTCAGCCTGTGCCTCCTGCGCTTCGTAATACTTCTGCTTGGCTTTTTGCTGCTGTCGGAGTGCGATGGCTAATTCTTTTTCCCTTTTTTGTGTGCGGTAGTTGGTGATGTAAGCTTGTATGCGGCGGCTGAGACTGTCGGCCACGATGGCTGCGGCGAGCGGATCTTGCATACGGCAGTTGATGGTTACTGTATGACTCTTTACATCAGGCTCAATGTTGATGCGGCCATTGATGGCTGCGGCAATGCCTGTTTCTTTGGCCGAGAGAGTGAGGATGGTAAACGTCGTGTCAGTATTGCTGTTGGTGACATAGTTGGTTTGTTGCTCTCTGGGCTTGTCGAGGAAAGAGCCAGTAATCAAGGCGAGAAGCTTGCCGAAGGCGGTTTGGAAGAAACTCCACCAAGGACGGCTTTGGTGTTTATCCATATATTCATAGAGAGTCAAGGTACTGTCGGGTGGACAGTCGATGGTTTGCAAAGGAATATCGAACAAAGTAACGAGGAAACCGGTAGAACTGACGATGTAAGGGTAGAAATCGGGAGTAATAGCATCGCGCTCTTTTCCTTCTCCTCCGCCCAGAATGTCTGCTGCCCAATTACCGGATGTACTGCTGCCGTCGCTGATGCTTTCGGGGGAGAGAAGGATACGGACGACATATTCCTTGGGGATGCTGAGGGCGACGAGGAGGCCGAAGATAAGTCCGATGCTTGCGGCCCGGAGCAGGGTGCGACGGTGACGCCAGGCGAGGTGCAGGTGGCGGGTGAGGCGATGTCTTTGGGTTACTTTATCAGTCATGTCTTGGGTATGTAGGAGTCATCGCATCCTTGCGATGGTTGGTTTGTTAGTGTGAGGCAGGGATGCCTCACCTCCTGTGCAGAGTATTCAAGAAAAAAGGTGGGGAGCGTGTCCCCACCTTTCGTTGTATTGGGAATCGGTGTGATTGCCCGTTTTTGCCGAGAGTTGTTGGGCTCTCGTTCTGCGTTGTTTAGTTCTCTATATTCAAGATAGACTTAAATGTGATAACCGTATTGTCAGTATCGCCGATGGTCAACTGAGTAGACGTGCGACCTGTTTGAGCCGGGTTGACGAACAAGGTGACGTTTTTCGTATTGCTACCGAATGTCGTGGACCACTGAGAACCAGGAAGGAGAGTAGATCCGTCGGCATCAACGTTGCAGGTGAACGGCTGGTCAAATTGAATTTGAATCAGCTTGGATGCACCGCCCAGCACACCGCGTTCTACTTCTGTTGCATTCAGGAACTGGATGTGTTCAATAGCAGTACACATGTGGAATGCACCAGAACCTACGGTTTCTGCACCTACTTTAATCACTTTTCTGTTTTCATACCAAGCACCGAACAGTTTCGAGCAATCCTTGAAGGCGCACTTGCCGATGCTCGTGGTGTTCTCCAATTTTGCATCAGTCCATTCTTCGCAGCCATAGAAAGCGTAGTCACCGATGGTTTGTACGTTGTCGAGTTTGATGCTGTTTGTAGCTGAAGAAGTCAACTTTTTGCAGGCTTGGAATGCATACTCGTTAACAGCGGTCAGAGTTGTGCCATCGCTTGTTACAGATACCAGATCATCGCAGTTCTGGAATGCGTAAGCCGGAATTGCTGCGGTCTGTACCAAGTTGATAGTGGTCAGCGCTGTGCCACGGAAGGCTGCGAAGCCGTTTGTATTCAGTATGAAGTTACCATCACCCTTGATAGTGGCCAGGTTAATACATCCATCGAAGGAGTTAGGACCTACTTCTACAGTGCCTACAGTTACTTCATTCAGATTGCTGTAGCCTTCCAGTGTGAAGCCCTGAGACGGGAAGCCGACGTTCATCACTGTGGCTTTGCTCATGTCGAGTTTCAACAGCTTGTCGTCATCCAAGAAGGAGAAGGCAATGTCGCGGTCCAAGAACGGATAGCTCTTCAGATAAACATTGGTCAGACCATTGTTACCCTCTTTGCCGAAGCCAGTGAAGGCTGTTGCATCAATTTCAGTAACAGCGGGGAAGTTGATTTCTGTCAACTGGCTGAACGTGCTACGATTGAAGGCGTTGGCGGGGATCTTCGTATCGTTGATCAAGACGAGCTTTTTCAGATTCGTGAACTGCTTCAGGTAGCTGTATTGGTCAACATTGTTAGCCTCGTCATAGATGGGAGTTTTAGAGATGATGGTAGTAAACTCTGTAGGATTGATGCTTTCTCCGTTCCATATTACATTGCTTCCACGCATGATATCTTCTGCAAAAGTGGCATCATTGATAATCAGAGCGCGATCGTTGGGCTTGTTAGTAACCAGATAAGGATATTTGGCGATATCCAGTGTGTAACGGTTGTACCCCTTTGTGTTGCTCCAGTCGCCGGCAGTAGAGAACCCACCGAAAGGCGATATAATACCTATTCCTGACTCCTTGTCAGCCTTTAAGGTGATGTTTTCGAAAGTGTAAGTAGCAACCAGTTCTTCATTGATGTCTTTCTCTCTGCTATAACCGTTCAAAGTGCGGAAAACCGGGCTAACGATCATGAAGGCAGAATTGTTGTCTGACCATGCCTGGTTAAGACTTAATGTAACTTCGTTTGCAGCACCTGTTACGTCTGTGCTCCACTCACCATCAATCTGAGTGTTGCTATTGGTAGAAGCAACGACTTTGGTTCCATCAGAAGACAAGAAATCTACGTCTTTCCAGTCGAATTCGCTGTTGTCGGGATTAGGCATGTTGATACGCATCTGTGCGTTACCATAGTTCAGAATAGAAGGAGCGATATCGCCTTCGTCTGTATAATCTCCATTGCCATTCTGGTCATAACCTTTAGCTTCCACTTTAATAGTCTGCAAATTGCCGAAAATACTTTTCAAATTTTCATTCACAGCACTCAGCACGGGGTCGCTATCCAGGTTCGCGGTCTTCCATGCGATGTAACCCATTGGGCGTTTGAAAGAAAGATTCACTCTTTCACCAACGGATTCATAAGTAGCATCAGGGTTGGGGTAGCCAGTACCATAAGCCAGCATAAGGGTTTTTTCTGCAATAGAATTACCTTCAGTGCCACTGGTTTGATTCTGAGTTGTTATGTCAGGCAGACTCTTGATGATAAGTTTTCCTTGATTCTCTTGGCTGAAATCAAGCACTGAAGTTTCCGGATAAACAGCCAAGAACTCTGCAGGATCATCAGCATCTTTATCTGCCGCGAAGTATAAAATATCATCGTTGCTTACGCCCGTAAACCAAGGTTCGTTCATAGAACGCGTAGCCTTGTATTGGGCAGGAGTTGCTTCACCGGTTGAAGGGGATGCTTGAACCCATTTGCTCCAGTCATCCACCCTAGTGCCGCTGACACCAGTTCCCAGAGTACCACCTTTGATTGCACCGACAGCATAAATGTCAACTTGGTCTTGTTCTGCATACCATTTGTACTTCAGTGTGCTTTCATCCCAATACACTTCACCTCTTGTAGAGGGTGCTTCGGCTTCTACGCCGACAAACGAGATGCCCGGGGCTTGTGCCTCGTTGCTTATCGTTTGTTGTTCAAACTCATCTTGGGTACAGCTTGCCATGAAAGCTAAGAGACCCGCGCAAAATAAGATTCTTTTCATTGTTTGATAATAATTGGTTTTACATTTAGTTAAATCTCAGTATTAACAGGATGGCTACTATCCCCAGTTATCGCCTTCTTCCAGGTCGCTTACTGCGAAGCCTTTTTCGACCTCCACTTCTACAATCTCCACTTCGGGAGCCACATAATTCAAAACTTTCTCCATTGTTGTTTAATTTTAATTGATTAATACTATGTTATTTATGCTATTTTTTCCGTGTTTTTGCCTTTGCTATTATTCCTTTCTTTCTTGGCTCCGTACGAAATACGGTGCAAATATGATTAATTTTATTCGGATGACAAAGAGAAAATACACTTTTTTTTGTTTTTTTCTTTGAAAAGGAAAAAACTCTAAAAGAAAGCTGTTCTGTGGGATAACGTCAGACAGTTTGTGGAGGAGGTAAAAGTGAGCTATGCTTGGTGTGTGGAAGAAGTGCACTTTGGGTACGAAAGAGCCGTGCTTCGTGCGCGGACGAAACACGGCTCTTGTAATAGGGAAGCGGGGAAGAGGGCAAACGGAATGAGGGTACCACGACGTCAGGCGGTAGGCTGCGGAAGCTTGTGGTGATGTTTGTGTTCATCGGCGTCGTGGTCGGAGCAGTACCAGCCCACTGTGCCAAGCCAAGGATAGGGGATAGCAAGCAGCTTCGGAGGGGGCCAGCCGCCAGACGCGTAAACAGCGGCGAAGTGCGCGGGTGAAGGTGTACCATTTGCCACACCAGCGGCCGGCCGGTCGCTTCCCCGTGCGTTCGTCATAGCGACCGAAGTTGCCTCCTTCCCAGATTTCAGCTAGCAGGAAGCGGGCGTTTTTCTGATCTTTGGCGGTGAAGGGAATGGGGAGACTTTCAAAAGGGATGCCCAACTGTTGTACGGCCAATGCGCCGAAAATGCGGGCTGGACGTTGTAGACCATAGCGACGCAACAGGCGTGCAGCTTCTTCTTTTTCTTCAGGAGAGCAGTGTTTGGCCACGTGGCAAGCCCAGTCGCAGAGATGGCGCAGACCGATGCCTTCATTCAAAAAGTGTGTAAGGGCATGAATCAACAGGTAGGATGTGTTGAAGGACGGTGGCAGTACTGTAACTTCCGTTTCTCCTATGTTCAGAACTGTTTTCGGGGTCAGCGGGTCAGACAGTTTGTTGATGTCTTTCTGCAATTTCATATCCTTCCACGGCGTGCTCAGATTGGCCATGACGCGGTGGTTTTCTACCAAAACGTCGTGCCAACACATGGATGTATGCTTGTAGCGTTCTTCTTTTTCGCTGGTGGCTTCTCTCCGAAGCAGTTTGTTGCCCCACTGGAAACCTTGCGGGCCGGTGTAGAGGTCAATGTCTCCACATTGCCGGTGCAGGGGTTGGGGATAATTTTGTGCCACGGCTTGCCCTTTCATGAGCAAGGGTTCCAGTCCGTGCATACGAAAGAGTATATAAAGATTGGCTATTTCCGAGTCAAGTTTCCGGTTGTTTGTTTCCAGTCTCAATACTTCGTTGCACCATGCCAGATACAAGTTCCGGGGTAGGATACTGGTTGTCGGCAGATGTTTTAGACCGTCGAACACAACACCGGCCACGGTTTGCTGGCGAGCCATGCGGTAGATCGTTGTCCAGTCAGTAGAACTGTCAAACAGAGTGGTGTCAAGCTTCCCGTTACCCAAGCCCGCGCGAAGCAGTGCAAGCAGTTGTTGTTGATAGTTCATGTCAGTTTTTTATTTGGATTTCTATCTTCTTATTTTCATATCTTTAGTATCCGGCATAACGGCAACAGCCAACGTCGTAAGAAACGCCATCGGTACCAGTCTCTTCCACGCCGCAACCAAGAGGGGGAGAGGCAATCTATGGTCCGGCCACCAGGACGAACGATGTAGCGGAGTATGCCTACGACTTCGCTACGTTCTACCCGTTCTTGCCGGACGATGTTGCCATCCCCCATAAACAGGCAATGGGCACCGTCTGTTCCCACAAAACGGTGCACCATATATTGTCCTTTCCAGGAAAAGAAGTAACAGCATCCATCTTGTAAGACTTCCTTCTGTGGGCAAGGCAGTAACACGACTACGTCACGCCCTCCCCGTATGAAAGGATACATGCTTCCTCCGTCAATGCGGACTGTTACCTGACGTCCGGCGCGCAGAGCTTCGGCTGCTTCACCCAGGAAGGCATTATTTAGTACCAAACGTTTCATTGTCATACGCCGAATATTGTTTTGCAAGACAAGCGGGCTGCCTCGGCATTCGGCAGGCAGTTCAGGTGAAAGACGGGCACCTGTGACAACATATTGTCGAGTATCTGGCTAATCACGTCATACAATGATTCATCGTAGGCAAAAGCTGGAGGGCATGAAGGATGTAAGGCTGCGTACGCCTGAAGTATGGGCAAGCGCTCAATTTTGTTGTAAGGCGCTTGTGAGAGGCGTACACAAGCCGCTATGGGGTAACATTCATTGCGGTAGCAGGGTGTCTTGCCGCTCCAAGGGCTGCCATATACGTAAGGCTTCCCATTGACGATGCGTACAAATGGGCTGTCGTCGTTCAGCAAGAAAGCACCCTCTATGTTTTCGCGCCATAGGCGTGTATGTGTGCTCTTGCCCGTTCCGCTCTCGCCCAAAAACAACACAGCATTGTCCCGGTAGACAATGGCACTGGTATGTACTGACATCGTTTGTCTTTCTGCTACTAACAAGCCAAACCCCATCCAGCAGGCGAAATGCAGCAAACGTTCTTGTAATACCCCCGACAGGTAGATGCGATTGTCTATGGTCCACAGTCGCAAAAGTTCTCCCGCAGGTGATTCGATTTCAAAAGCATAACCGTCGGCATAGCGTCCGAAACGCCAAAATGTCCCATACACTTCGACACAATACAACCTGTTGGTCATTGTGGGGCCATCTTCGCTGCTTACGATAAATTCGCCTACGGGGGTTCCGCCATCCGATGTTCGGAAGGGGATAAATGCAGGTAGGGGGGCCAAGGCTTCCAGAAGGTCTTTGCCTTGTATGCGGATGCGATGTCCCGCTATTAGATAATCTTGTTCCATTATGATGTTATACTATTTCTGTTTGTTTTTCTAAATCAAAAATCCGGTCACATAAGGCCAGTGAACTTTCCCGGTGTGCGATGATAATCATAGTCAATTCCTGATAGGATGCCGACAGTTGCTGTAAGGCTCGGTTTATTTCTTGTTCTGTCCTGTTGTCGAGAGCCGACGTTGCCTCGTCGAAGAACAAGACATCGGCTTCCTTATACAAAGCGCGGGCGATGCCCAAACGCTGCTTTTGTCCGCCTGACATCCTGCTGCCCGACTCGCCCAACAGAGTGTTCAATCCTTCCGGTAGCTCGGCCAACCATTCGCCCAGTTGTACTTGTTCCAACACTTTCTGAGCTTTTTGCCGATCTGGTACAGACTGGCCCAACGCGATGTTCTCTAGCAAAGTACCGTCCATGACGAATATCTCTTGCGGAACGTAGCCCACTCTCTGGTGCCAGCCCATGCGGTTATCCGGTGTCAGCAACTGTCCGTCAATGCGAATCTCGCCTTCCGTGGGTTTCAGAAAACCGAGCAGCAGGTTGAATAATGTCGATTTACCCGATCCGCTTGCTCCCCGGATGCCCACACGTTCTCCTCGATTGATGTGCCAGTTCAATCCGCTGAACAGTAGGTGTCCATCGGGAAAGGCATAGCCCAAATTTTTCAGTTCGATGCCTTTTTCAAAAGTAAAATTGACCGATTCTTTTGTCGTTTCACTTTCCCGTTCGTCTAAACCATCAGTCAAGACAGCTAGTGTTTGCGATGAGTTTTGTATCACCGCATAGGCATTCAGCATGGCTCGCACGGCTGGCACCAAGCGGAATGCCGCGATGGCGAACACACCGCCCGATAGTCCCAAATCTTCTCTTCCGGCCACAACCAACAATGCCATGCCCAACACAATTGCCGTCTCGGACAGAAACAAAGGTAACAATTGCCAAATCTCCGTACGCAGCCGGTTCGTAGCAATGATTTCCGTCCCCTGCACAAAATTTGTCAGCGAGCTATCGAACGAATGGGCTATCTCTATTTCGGCATATCCACGAAAAGTTTCCATCACCGTCCGCGCCTGTCTGCGCCGTGCTTCAAACTCTTCGGTGCCATACTGCTGCAGCCGCTTCCGCACCAAACGGACATAACCTATTGACAAGGATACGAAGATTGCACAAAGCAGTATGCCTGCCGTTGGCTCCCATATAAACAAGGCTGCCAGCATCAAGGCTGTCAATACGCCCTCGCCGCACAGTCGGAATAAGGAAGCTAAAATACCTTGACAAAAAGCATAGCCCGTATAATTGACCTCGTGAGACAAGCGCGTGCTGCCTTTTCCCTTCAGGAACAACAGACCGCGGCGATAGTAATTGCCAAACATCCTCAAGCTGACATCCTTGTATACCTCCAACTGGAAGCGGCTCTGTATACGTGCCAAGCAGCATACCAACACATTCTTTGCCACCACGAACAACAGTACACCGCCGCACAACAACAACATTTCCCACCGTCCGCTACCGGGCTTCAGCAACATCAGCAGCACAGGGAATAAGGCCGCCACTCCTGCAAAATCCAGCAAAGCGCGCACCACAACGGCCAATAACACCCGATAAGCCTGTCGGCGTTGGCCTTTGGTCAGCAAACGAAGCACATTCTTATACATATTTTTATATACTCAGAGAGAAAGGGCGATAAATACCCTGTCACAGCCCAATCGCTTTTTCGGTTGAACCAGACTCCAAGAGATTCGTACAGGCGCATTACATTCCTGTAGAACAAAGAAAGGTAGGAAAGGAAATTGCTGCCGCAAAGGTACGTAGAATACCCCAAAATACAAATATGGAAGCCGTTAAAAAAATGGTTTTCTTACAGACTTGACAGTGCGATGTGGCTTTGGGGCATTTTTCATATACTTAGAGCCTGTCATTTAAAATTCATTTTCCTGTCATCCCGAGCGTTGTTCTTCCCCCCGTCAAACGGGGGAGGCAAGAGGGGGCATCGAGTGACCTCACTACGCGCTTGGGCAGGTGTTTCTCTCTCTACAAGTCCGTACCAAATTCGTACCTTGTCCCTACCTCGTCCTTGTCTTATAACAGGGACGAGGTAGGGAGGAAGTAGGGAGGAGAAACGACTTTGGTAGGATTTTGGGCTAGATATAAGAAGATACTGAAATCTAGTTTATACATTGTGCAGTATCTGTCATGTTGAGCGGAGCGCAGCGAAGTCGAAACATCTCTCTAATACTTTTCAGACGTATAGTGGGATCCTTCGACTGCGCTCAGGATGACAGAGAAAATGAATTTTAGACAGGCTTTAAGCCGGAAGGCATTTTTGAAGCCAATTATCGCCTTCCGAGGCTTGTCTCATGCTTTCCGGAAGTGTCATTATAGAAAAAAAGATAAAAAAAAGCATTTTTTTCTTGGTGGAACGAATAATATTAATCATATTTGCACCGTATTTCGTACGGAGCCAAGGAAAGGAAAGGAATAATAGCAAAGGCAAAAATACGGAAAAATAGCATAAATAACATAGTATTAATCAATTAAAATTAAAAACAACATGGAGAAAGTTTTGAATTACGTGGCTCCCGTAGTGGAGGTTGTAGAAGTGGAGGTTGAGAAAGGCTTCGCATTCAGCCCAGAACTCCCTACTGAAGATTATTAATCCGATTAGAACAAAGTAAAACGTTATTAAGTTAAATCTGAAATTAAGACAATGAAAAAAAGAGTATTATTCAGCGCATGCGCACTGGCAGCCTGCTTCACAGCTTGTACGAACGACGACTTCCAGAGCGCAATGGAAGGCAACCAAAATGTTGCCACTGAAATCGGAGAGACCGTAGGTGCCGACCTGGTATCGAAAGGCATGACGATTACCGTGCAAGACGGCGAGGCCGACACACGTATGGGTGCTTCAGGAAACTTTACCAATGGTGATATCATTGGTTTGGCTGCCTACAACCTGAACGAAGAAGGGAAATATGGCAACACGCAGAATCAGTCGGACTGGAGTTCTTCTAATGCTAATCAAGACAAGAAGATCTACAACATTCCCAGCTTCGAAACAGAGGACAACGGTGCCACGTGGACGACGATGGCCAACATTTACCAGGGTCCGTACTTTGCCTACTATCCTTGGTCGCGCAAAGGTTTCCAAGAGGAAATGGTTGTTACGCCTAACGAACCGGCACAGACCGGCGCCTTCGCTAGCGACCGTTATACCAACAGATTCCAATTGTCTGCACAGGACTTCATCGCGAGTGGCGCAGGTGTAACTGCAGATGGTGCCTTGGCATGGGATTTCTGTTTGGTAAGCCCCTTGAACCAATATGCCGTAGTGCCCGCACCCAATGCTTACATCACGGCCAGTGACTACCTGAAAGCCATGTACATCACTAGCATGACTGTTAACACGAATGCGCAAGGCGGCGTGATTGCTACCAAAGCAACGATCAATCCGCACCTCATTCCTCATGTAGTGAGAACCATGTATGGAGACATTGATACAGAGGCTACACGTGAAGCGATGGATAAAGCAGCCGTTTTGACGACTGACAACAGCAGTCCTTACCTCATAGTTTCAGACTGGGCTACATCTGTGACTACCAGCATGGGCGACAGCAAATACTTCACATTGGCTGGCGGCGAAAATCTGCATCAGATTCGCGTGTTCTCGTTCCCCATCAAACAGGCTTTGAGCTGGTTTAATGGTGTTGCTTACAGCCCGGACGTAGTATTCGTAGTAAAAGGTAATCAAGGTACTTGGAAGCTGGGTGAGTTCAAGGTAGACGCTGATCAGGCAGACAGCCAAACGCTTATCGAGAACCTGAAGAAGCTGTACGGTAACAACGCCGAATGGTCTATGACCAAGATCTTGAGAAACCAGCAGACCGGTGCTCCGAAAGCTCTCGTTTCTGCTAAGAGCATGAGCGCTGTCCTGACGCCCCAGAACTTCACTCCGGCAACGGACAACATCACCGAAGTTGCCCAGTGGAACGACTTGGTTAACCTGATTGATGCTCTGACCGGCGAAGGCGGCAAGTACAAAGCCGGCCAAGAAGTAACCTTCACGCTGGGCGGCAACCTCAGCTTCACCGGCAACATTGCCACTCCGAAGAATGGTGTGAAGATCGAACTGGTTACTAACAGCAACAGCCTGACTATCAACGGCACGTCCGAATGGCCCGAAAACCTCATTGCTGACAAGGCTGACAACATCGTTGTTGCCGCTGACGCAGTATTGAAGGTTGGTGCAGCAGGCACAGCCACTGCAGGTAAGAAGATTGAGCTTGATGCCACCATCACCAACAACGGTACTATCTATGCCGGTGCATTGGCTTCTATCAGCACGCAGGACAGCAAGGCTTTGGACAACACTGACGGTACAGTATTCGTTGAGTTTGGCGCATACGTTTATCCGAGCGGTGATGCTACTGTAGGTGAAATCGCCTTCGAAGTGAAGGACAGCGAACAGGAAACGATGGGCAACATCAACACCCTGATTCAGACGGATAACACGAAGTTCGCTGACCAAAACGAATATGCATACGTCAATACGCTGTACATTGGTACTGAAGAAGCACAGGTTACACTCGACCTCAATGCAAAGGCCAAGGATGAAGACCCGGGTGACAGATATGAAACGGCGACAACCCCTGCTCAATACCTGCTTCCGTTGGATCTGATCGACATCGTATTGGTGAACGGTAAAGTGGTTTACAAGAAGGGTGATGCCAACGACAATGTGAAGAACGTCATCTCCAGAAGCGGTAAAAATGAAATCCGCGACGTCATTCCTCTGGGTAACATCACCGTTGAAGAAGGCAGCGTGCTGACCATCGAGTCTGACGAAGTATATGGCACTTACAGCAACGAGGACAAAGACCTGGTATTGCCCGCAGAAGATGCTACCATCACGAACTACGGTACGTTGAACGTTACTACCAGTGTTGAGACGGTTGATATCAACAATATGAACTATGATACTTCCGTTATCAATGTAGATCCTGACGAACACATTTGGTACTCGGGTACTTATGTACAAGATGGCCAGACTAAGGGTGACATCGTAAGAAATCCGAAAGTTCCCATACCTTCATTGTCAGCCGAAGCTCACGCTGTAATAGATGCATATGAAGAATGTGTTAAAGCCGATGATATTGATACAAGCTCTGAAGAAAAATTCCTTGAAAGCTTGATGAGTTATGTAAAGAGGCCTGGTGCACTAGATACTTGGGTTTCCGTAAAGTTCTACAATGCCTTCAAAAATTGGTATAAAGCACAATACGGAGTTTCTCTCAGCGGCACTGTTGGAAATGATGCTCAGGATATCACATCACTGATGTTGAAAAACTTCGAAAAAGATGGTGCTTTGGGTCAATGGAATTTCTCCTACGAATAAAGCTTAGACATTGAGAATGTTTCAAGACTTGTAATGTAACGCATCGAGGCCGCCTCTGTACACGGGGCGGCCTCTTTTCTGTTAGGAGGTGCCGCATCCTTGCGGCACACTCGAGTGCGCGGTGCAATCTTTGCAACATGTTGTTGTAGGAGAGGCAATGTGAGGGCGCTGCAAGGATGCGGCACCTCCTATAGCGCATGGTAAATGTGCCGCAAGGATGCGGCACCTCCTATGATTTCAAATTCTCTGTACTTGCATATATGAAAAAGTCTCCATACACCTCTCTGCTGCTCTGGCTGCTCGTCGCCTGGCAACACCGGAAACCGCTGCTGAAAGCTATGAGCATCGGTTTGCTGCTGGGCCTGTTCATCGCCCTCAGCATTCCTCAGGAATATGAAGTAGTCGTCGCTACCGCTGCCGAAAGTATCGCTATTCCCGACGACGAGGGTCTGGAGGGACTTGATTTGAGCAATAGCTTGAGCCGTGCAAAGCGTTACGATGCCCTGAAGCCCAGTCTTTATCCTGAAATATTCAGCTCTACGTCTTTCCTCATTACGCTCTTCGACCTGCCCGTGCAGACCACTGACTGCCCGCCCGACAGCACACTTACTCTCCGCGACTACCTGGAGAATCATCTCCATCGTCCGTGGTGGGAATATCCGGCCAGCGTCGTAAGTGACCTTGTCACCCCGCCCGCCTCACCCTTCGCGGAAGGACTCCCCGTCCTCTCTGCCAAGGACGCCGACATCGTCGACCTCCTTCGGGAAAGGATAACCATCATACCGGACAGGGAGCGTAGAGTCACTACTTTTACTTGCCGTATGCAAGACCCGCTGGTGGCCGCCACTGTGCTCGATAGCCTCAGCCGTCGCATACAGGCCTATATCACCGAATACCGCACTCGCAAAGAGCGTGAGGAACTGGCCAGCGCAAAAAGACTGCAAGAAGAAGCCCGTAAGAGCTATTACCGGGCACAAGAAGTGCAAGCCGCCTTCGAGGACCGCAATCGCGATCTTTCTTTGACTAATGCCCGAAAGGAATTGGTCAAACTGCGCGTCAAGACTAATTTTGCGAGGGAAGAGTACGTCCGTGCCACCTTGCTGGTACACGCCGCAGAAACGCAAGTCGTTCGTGTGCGTCCTGTCTTTGCCGTGATAGAACCAGCCACGACGCCTATCCGTCCCTCTTCGCCCTCGAAGATGAAATATATGGCAGCCTTCGCGCTGTTGGGCGTTGTGGTAGGATATGCCCGCATCGGTTTCTTCAAAATTAAAAAAAGAAAATAAGCGCCGGCAAAAGCGTGTATTAGGAGGTGCCGCATCCTTGCGGCACGCCATCACACGTTTTCTGAATGTTTTTTAGTATGTTGTATGGTGTATGTACCGCAGGATGCGGCACCTCCTATGACAGCCCGTTCATCTGCTTAAGTGATGAAATAGTAAAGAAAGGCGGTGTATCGTAATGTAAAGTCACTATCATTAGCTTCGCTCAAAACTTCTTTTGACTATTTCATTAAGGTTATAGTCTGTCATGTTAAGCGGAGTCGAAACATCTCACTCCTTAATATGTGAGACCATTTGACTGCGCTCAGGGTGACAGAATGATAGCAATTTTGTATTGCGATTCCAGTTCCTTTATTACTTTGTAGAAGACAGGAGCTTTAGAACAGGAAGCGTATCACGTCGTTCAGGTTCGCCCAGATAAGCAAGGCGAAGAGCAGGAACATGCCTACCATCTGAGCCCGCTCCATGAATTTGTCGCTGGGTTTGCGCCGTGCCACAATCTCGTAGATGAGGAAGAGCACATGCCCGCCGTCCAGTGCCGGGATGGGCAGGATGTTCATAAAGGCCAGGATGATGCTGAGGAAGGCTGTCATGTACCAGAACTGGTGCCAGTCCCACGTAGCGGGGAAGATGCTGCCGATGGCGCCGAATCCGCCCAGTTGCTTGGCTCCTTCCTTGGAGAAGAGGTACTTCATCTGGCCCACGTAGCCTTTCAGGGTTTCCACGCCCAACTTGACACCGGCGGGGAAGGAGGCGAAGAAGCTGTAGTCTTTCTGCACTACGGGCAGCAGACGGTCGGTCTGTCCCACCGCATAGACGCCGATGGTGAAGGCCGTGTCCACGCGGAGGGCGACGGTGTTTTCCACACCCTGGCGCATGTAAGTCAGCGTGATGTCGCGCAAGGCCTGGGCGGTGCTGTCTGTCGGGGCCTGAGCGTATTGCTCATGACGCCGCGCCATCTGTTCGCGGAAGTCGAGGTAGGCGATGCGTTCCCCGTCCAGGTGCGTGATGCTGTCACCGGGCAGCAGGCCGGCCAGTTGGGCGGGGCTGCCTGCGGCAAGGCTGTCCAGCACGAAGGGGATGCGGAAGTCGGCAAAGCGTACGCTGTCGGCCAGCAGGCGGTCCATCAGGCCGTCGGGGATATAGACCGAAGCCTCCTTGCCGTCGCGCAGGACGGTGACCTGGCGGGCGTCCACAATGCCCATCAGCAGGTCGGCTCCCATGCGCTCGAAAGGCTTGCTGTCGGCAGAGATGAGCACGTCTCCATCCTGGAAGCCCACTTGGTGCATCGTCTCGTTGAAGTCCATGCCCAACGGGGCTTTCTGCACGGGGATGTACGTGTCACCCCAGGCAAAAAGTATCATCGAGTAGATGAACAGGGCCAGGAGGAAGTTGAACAGCACGCCGCCCACCATGATGAGCAGGCGTTGCCAGGCGGGCTTCGAGCGGAATTCCCAAGGTTGGGGCGGTTGTTTCATCTGCTCCAGGTCCATGGATTCGTCTATCATGCCGCTGATTTTGACGTATCCGCCCAGCGGCAGCCAGCCGACGGCGTATTCCGTCTCACTGCGTTTGGGCTTGAACTTGAAGAGCGTGAACCAAGGGTCGAAGAACAGGCAGAACTTTTCTACCCGCGTCTTGAACAGCCGGGCAAAGAGGAAGTGCCCCATCTCGTGAATAATCACCAGGAGCGAAAGGCTCAGGATGAGCTGGAGGGCACGGATTAAGAATGTTTCCATTTGTCTCTAATTATTACTTTTCTTATTTTTACTTGTTTCTCTTCTCTCTTATTTATAATACTCTGATAATCAATATCTATTTTACTTATCCCCCACGAGGTTCCCGTTTGTCCCCGACGAGGGTATCGTTTGTCCCCGACGAGGGTCTCGTTTGTCCCCCACGAGGGTGTCGTCGGGGACAAACGGGAAAGAGGGGTGTCCCTCAGCCCCTGTTTGTAAGGATTTCTTCTGCCACGCGGCGCGCTTCGGCGTCCGTCTGCACATAGTCCTCGTAGGTGGGCTTGGCAATGAACGGCACGCGCGTCAGGGTCTTCTCGATGACGTCGCTCATGCCTAGGAAAGACACGCGGTCCGTCAGGAAGGCGTGGACGCATATCTCGTTGGCGGCATTGATGATGCACGGCAGGTTCCCTCCCCGGTGCAGTGCCTCGTAGGCCAGGGCCAGGTTGCGGAAGCGCGTGGTGTCGGGGCGCTCGAAGGTGAGGGCCGAACATGTGGCGAAGTCAAGCCGGGGGAATGACGAGCGGACGCGGTCGGGGTAGGAGAAGGCGTACTGGATGGGCAGGCGCATGTCCGGCATCCCCAGTTGTGCCTTGATGGCTCCGTCTTCGAACTGCACCATCGAGTGAATGACCGATTGCGGATGCACCACCACTTCTATCTGCTCCGGGCGCACCCCGAAGAGCCACTTGGCCTCTATCACCTCGAAGCCCTTGTTCATCATCGAGGCGGAGTCGATGGTGATTTTCGCGCCCATGTTCCAAGTGGGGTGATGCAGGGCCTGCTCCTTGGTCACCGTGGCCAGTTGCTCGTGGGTATAGGTGCGGAAGGGACCGCCGGAAGCGGTCAGGATGACCTTTTCTATCGGATTGCCCACCTCGCCCGCCAGGCATTGGAAAACGGCCGAGTGCTCGGAGTCCACCGGAAGAATGGGCGTGCCGTTCACCCGCGCCAGGTCGTTGATGAGGTCGCCGGCCACCACCAGTGTTTCCTTGTTGGCCAGGGCGATGGTCTTGCGGGCACGGATGGCATTGATGGTAGGCTTCAATCCGGCATAGCCCACCATGGCCGTCAGCACAATGTCCACGGGCTTCTCCTGTACAATCTGGCACAGGGCCTCTTCGCCCGCGTAGACCTTGGTGGGCAGGTCGGACAAGGCCTCTTTCAGTGGAGGGTATTTCGATTTGTTGGCTATCACCACGGCCTCGGGCTGGAATTTCCGCGCCTGGGCTATCAGCTCGTCCACGCGGTTGTTGGCGGTCAGCACATAGGCTTCGTACAGGTCGGGGTGCTCCTCGATGACCTGCAGGGCCTGGGTGCCGATGGAACCGGTGGAGCCGAGTATGGCTATCTGTTTCTTCATATATACCTATTATATTATATAGAATATCTCTTTAGAATACGATGTATTGTTCTGCGTTGACTGCCCGCCCCCGGTGCCACAACTCGAAGTGCAGATGGGGTCCCGCGGTCAGCGTGCCGGTGTTTCCCACCAGGGCAATGGCTTCGCCTCCCTTCACCGCGTCACCCTCGGCTTTGAGCAGAGAGCCGCAATGCTTGTAGACGGACACGAAGTCCTGGCGGTGCTGCACGACGATGACGTAACCCGTCTCGGCTGTATAGCTGCTCATCAGCACCGTGCCGTCCAGCGTGGCCAGGACGCTCTCGCCGGGATTGGCGGCAATGTCCGTACCGAAGTGTTTGCCCTCGGCATCGAAGGGAGCGGACACCAGGCCGCGTGTGGGCAGGTAGAAGATGAGGCCGTCGGCATCGGTGCGGGCAGTGATATTGGTCAGGTTGTATTTCTCGGCTTCCTCGTATTTCTTGCGGAAGTCGGCCTCGCGCTGGGTGCGTTCCATCAGGGAGTCTTCGCGCAGCAGGGTGAGCGAGTCCATGCTCTGCACGGTGTCGGTCTTGACGTCGCCGCGGAAGATGTCCTGGATGTTCATCACGTAGAGGTTCTGGCGTTCCAACACTTGCTGGAGCGAATCGGCGCGCAGGGCATTGTTCACCACCTGCTCGCGCACCTCGCTGTTCATATAGCCGGGCAGGTAGTTGCGCAGGGGGGTGAAGGACACAATCAATGCGGCCACGAGAAACAGCCCCAGCAGGACGAAGAGCAGGATGGAAATGCCGTTCAGCTTGGACACATAGAGGCTGGCCACCTCTTCCAACGTGTTCTCGTTGGTGATGGTCAGGCGGTACTTGAACTTGATGTCCTTCCAAAACGGCTTTCGTTTCTTTCTCTTCTTCGGTGTTGCCACGTTTTCAGCGATTAGGGTTTAGTGGTAAGTGATTAACATTCTTCCGCATCGTCCAGGTCCAGCAGTCCTTCGGGCAGGCGGACGGTGATGACGCGGTGCTTGGTGTCCATGTCCAGGATGAACTCCTCGCGGGCGGGTACCAGGAGTTCGTTGCCTCCACGGTCGATGACGAAGAGGGTATTGGGTGTGGAGGTATCCACGTCGGCCACCTCGCCCAAGTGCCCGTGCACGGTGTCCTCCAGGCGGAAGCCGACGAAGAAGTCCCAGGAGAGCTCGCCCGGCTCCCCCTCTTCAGCATGCTTCACAGGAAAGTAGACCGGGGTGTTGGTGAACTGCCGGGCCTGTTCCTGCGTGTCTACGCCTTCGAGCTTCATCAGTGCGGTGGTGTCCGAGCGGAAGCGGTATGCTTCGATGAAGAAGGGCACCAGTATCCCGTCCATGGGGCACACCAGATACTCCGCCTCCACGCGGTCGAAGATGTCGTCCGTGAAGGTGAACTGCAACTCGCCGCCGATGCCGTGCGGCTTGTTGAACATACCTATTTTATATACTTCTTCCGGTCGTATCATATCCTTGTAATCCTTGCGCCGATGGCGTTCAATCTCTTTTCAATGTCCTGGTACCCGCGGTCAATCTGCTCAATGTTGTGTATGCGGCTAATGCCGTCGGCACTCAGTGCGGCAATGAGCAGAGCGATGCCCGCACGGATGTCCGGTGAGGTCATGTTGCCCCCGCGCAGACGGAAACTGTGGTCATGACCGATGACGACGGCACGGTGCGGGTCGCACAAGATGATTTGCGCCCCCATGTCGATGAGCTTGTCCACGAAGAACAGGCGGCTTTCGAACATCTTCTGGTGGATGAGCACGCTGCCCTGCGCCTGGGTGGCCACGACGAGCATCACGCTCAGCAGGTCGGGCGTCAGTCCCGGCCACGGCGCGTCGGCAATGGTCATGATGGAGCCGTCCATGAACGACTCGATGCGGTAGTGCTCCTGGGCAGGCACGTAAATGTCATCTCCCCTCTGCTCGAGGCGGATGCCCAGGCGTCGGAAGCTGTCGGGGATGATGCCCAGATGCTGGTAGGACACGTCCTTGATGGTCAGTTCGCTCCGGGTCATGGCGGCCATGCCGATGAAGCTGCCCACCTCGATCATATCCGGCAGGATGGTGTGCTCCGCCCCGTGCAGGGTCTCCACGCCATCGATGGTCAGGAGATTCGAGGCAATGCCCGAAATCTTCGCTCCCATGCGGTTCAGCAGGTGGCAGAGCTGTTGTACGTAGGGCTCGCAGGCGGCGTTGTAGATGACGGTGCGCCCTTCGGCCAGGACGGCAGCCATGATGATGTTGGCCGTGCCCGTCACTGAAGCCTCGTCCAGCAGCATGTAAGTGCCCCGCAAGTGTTCGGCCTCGATTTCATACGCATGGCGGTCGGCGTTGTAGTTGAAGTTGGCTCCCAGCTTCTGTATGCCGATGAAGTGCGTGTCCAGTCGGCGTCGGCCAATCTTGTCGCCTCCGGGCTTGGAGATGACAGCTTGTCCGAAGCGGGTGACCAGCGGTCCTGCCAGCATCACCGAGCCGCGCAGACTGGCGCAGGTCTTCAGGAAGGCCTCGCTTTGCAGGTAGGACAAGTCCACGTCTGCGGCCTGGAAGCGATAGGTGTCGGGGCTTTCCTTGGTGACACGCACGCCCATGTCGCGGAGGAGTTGGATGAGGTTGTTTACATCCAGAATGTCGGGCACATTGCGCACCACTACCTCGTCCTGTGTGAGCAGGGTGGCGCAGATGATTTGCAGTGCCTCGTTCTTGGCGCCCTGGGGGCGTATTTCTCCCTCCAGCTTGTGTCCTCCTTCGATGATGAATGATGCCATGAGTTGAAGTTTTCTTTTTTAGCGTTTTCCGCCTTTTTTGTTGCGGTTATTGTTGCGGTTGTTGTTATTGCTGTTCGGATAATTATTTTTTAGGGGGCGGCAATAGCGGTTGATGCGTTCGTTCATCAAGCGCACGATGTCTGGCGTCATGTGCAGCTTTCCCTTAGACAATTCTTCGAGGTCGTCTGCAATCTTCTGGTCTTCTACCGTGTCTTTGTTCCATGCCATGTAGTCTTTTTTCATGTGGTTGCAGATGAGAGCCACGAGGTTTTGTTTTTCGTCTCCTTCGGGCATTTCGCAAGCTTTTTGAATAAGGACTTCCAGTGTGCGGCCGTAGTGGCGGTAGCGTATTTGGGTACGCGGATAGGGGATTGAGTCTGGTTTGGTGTTCAGCCTGTCTTTGCGGATGATTTCGCACGGGTAGTCAATGTCCAGCTTGAAGTCGGACATGATGGCCAGATGGTCCCAGAGCTTTTGTTTGAAGTCGGGCACATCTCTCAGGTGTGGAAACATGCTGCCCATGATGTTGACGATGGTGTTCGCGCAGCGTTGGCGTTCGGCGCGGTCTTGTATGGTCAGGGCATAATCTACCATGTTCTGGATGCTTCGTCCGTATTCGGGCAGTGACATTCGTTTCTGTTGGGTGTTGTATTGCATATATTTAAATGAAGAATTAAGAATGAAGAATGAAGAACTCAGCAGGCATGAAAGACAGTGGATGAACCGGAAAATTCTTCACCGTGCGTGAGGCGCGATTTTTCATTCTTCTATTAAACAAGTTTCTTTGGTTTGCCGGCCACGAATTCCTTCAGATAGAAAGGTTCGAAATAGGCCACGTCTTCGAAGCGGCCTTCGGCCATGGCGCGTTCGGCCAGCGGAAACATCATGGAGGCTTGCGGGTAGATGCCGTCGATGAAGTGTGCATTGGGATGGGTCAGGCGGTCTTTGCATTTGGCGGCGCCGTCTCCGAAGAAATACACCGGGTGCTGCTCCAGGAACTCTGCGTACGAGTGTTCGTCCACGATGTCGGCGTTTGTGGGGCGTATGGTGTGCAAGGCACGGTCGTAGATGGCGGCATACACCTCCATGCGGCGGGCGTCTATCATGGGGCATAGCAGGGCGTCGTCTGGAAGTTCGTCGTGGTAGAGAAGCACGGGTACGCACAACACTTGGAGCGTGGGCAGGCCGATGAGGCGCAGGTCGCGTCCGTAGCAGATGCCTTTGGCCATCGACACGCCGATGCGCAGGCCTGTGTACGAGCCTGGCCCGCAACTGACGGCCACGGCGTCCAGCGGTATGGCGTGGCTGTCGGCGAAAGACAAGGCTTCGTCCACAAATACACCCAGCAAGGTGGCATGCGAAGGACCCTTGCGTTCTTCTTGCCGGAAGATGCATTGCCCGTCTTGGCTCACAGCTACCGAGCAGGCCGTAGTAGATGTTTCAATATGTAAGATAGATGACATAGCTATGTTTACTGTAATTCTGTTTATCGTCATTCCGAGGAAGAGCCGTCCTCACGCCGAGGAAAAGCCGTCTCCACGTCGAGGAAGAAGGAAATGCCGGCCAAGCCAGGCGTGTCTGTATGCTTTCTCCTCTCTTTCAGCCTACAAAAATACGGGATTATTTTCAGTAATTAAAATATTCGCGTAATTTTGCGCAAAACTTAAGAAGCATTATGATACAATCCATGACGGGTTATGGCAAGGCTGCCGTCGAAGGACCCGATAAACGAATCAATGTCGAGATAAAGTCACTCAACAGTAAGGCGCTGGATTTGTCCGCCCGCATCGCGCCTCTTTATCGTGAAAAGGAGATGGAAATCCGGGCGGAGATAGCGCGCACGCTCGAACGCGGCAAGGTGGATTTCTGCCTGTGGATAGAGAAAAAGGAAGGAGCCACCCCGGCTACTCCCATCGACCCGGCTCTGGTGCAAGCCTATTACCAGCGGATTAAAGAAATTTCCGCGGCCACGGGCATCCCCGAGCCAGCCGATTGGTTTGGCACCCTCTTGCGCCTGCCCGACGTCTTGGCCAAGAACGAAGTGCAGGAGCTTTCGGATGAAGAATGGGCTTTGGCGCACGAAGCTGTCCAGCGTGCCTTGGACGCGCTGGTGGAGTTCCGACGCCAGGAAGGCATTGCGTTGGAGAAAAAATTCCGCGAGAAGATTGCCAACATTTCCCGCCTCCTGACAGAAGTAGAGCCTTATGAGCAAGAACGTGTGGGGCGCATCAAAGAGCGCATCGTGGAGGCTCTTCAGAAGACATTGGAAGTGGATTATGACAAAAACCGCTTGGAACAAGAATTGATTTACTACATCGAAAAGCTGGATATCAACGAAGAAAAACAGCGGCTGGCCAACCACCTGAAATATTTCATCCAAACCTTGGAAGAAGGCCACGGACAGGGGAAGAAGCTGGGCTTCATCGCCCAAGAGATGGGGCGCGAAATCAATACCCTCGGCAGCAAGTCGAACCAGGCGGAGATGCAGCGCATCGTCGTGCGCATGAAAGACGAACTGGAGCAAATCAAGGAACAGGTGTTGAACGTAATGTAATGGAAAGATGAAGAAACTGATTATCTTTTCCGCCCCCAGCGGCTCGGGCAAATCGACCATCATCAACTACTTGCTGGCACAACCGGGTCTGGACCTGGCCTTTTCCATCTCCGCCACCAGCCGCCCCCCGAGAGGCACGGAGCGCGACGGCGTAGAGTATTTCTTCCTTACCCCCGACGAGTTCCGCCGGCGCATCCAGGCAGGCGACTTTCTGGAGTATGAGGAAGTTTACAAAGACCGCTTCTACGGCACGCTGAAGGAGCAAGTCGAGCGCCAGTTGGACGCCGGGCAGAATGTCATTTTCGATGTCGACGTGGTAGGCGGATGCCATATCAAGGAGTTTTACGGCCAGCGGGCGTTGAGCATCTTCATTCAGCCGCCTTCAGTAGAAGAGTTGCGCCGGCGCCTGGTGGGAAGAGGCACAGACACGCCCGAAGTCATCGAAAGTCGCGTGGCCAAGGCTTCTTACGAATTGACCTTTGCTTCGCGCTTCGACCGCGTCATCGTGAACGACGACCTGGAGCAAGCCAAGGCCGAGACGCTGCGAGTAGTGAAAGAATTTCTGAATGAAAAATAAGCTTCCCATGAAACGTGATTATAGCGGAAAACACCTCTCCCGGAAGACGCATAAAGTGCTGCTGGTGGTCAACATTGTTTTGTTCCTGGCCGCAGCCGCCCTTGCAGGAGGAAACCTTTATTACAAAGAAACGGTGGGAACGGTGGCCATGCTGCTGGTGATGATTGTTGCCGCAGGCAATGCCATCCGGAGCGGTTTGTTCCTGAAGAACAACCAGAAATGAGCGGGGCATGAAGGTCGGTGTCTTCAGCGGTTCGTTCAACCCCGTGCATGTGGGCCATCTGGCTTTGGCCAACTATTTGTGCGAGTTTGGCGAGGTGGACGAGGTGTGGTTCCTTGTCTCGCCCCGCAATCCTTTCAAGCAAGGGCAGGAGTTGATGGACGACCATTTGCGCCTGCGCCTTGTCCGTTTGGCGATTGAGGGTTATCCGCGTTTCCGCGCTTCAGATGTGGAGTTCGCCTTGCCCCGCCCTTCTTATACCATCCATACGCTCGACAAGCTTCGGAGCCTGTATCCTTCGCATGAGTTCCATCTCATCATTGGTTCAGACAATTGGGCGGGTTTCCCGCGCTGGCGCGAGGCGGGGCGTATCTTGGCAGAGCATCACCTGATTATTTACCCCCGCCCGGGTTATCCCGTAGACGAGGGCTCCTTGCCTCCGCGTGTGCGCCTCACCTCTGCGCCTGTCCTGGATGTTAGTTCCACTTTTATCCGCCAGTCTTTGGCTCAAGGCAGGGATGTGCGCTTCTTTCTGCATCCGGCTGTGTGGGAGGCTTTGGTCTCTGCTTGTCATGGTCGGGGAAGCGGCTTAGGGCTTTGAGCAAATCTTCGGGCACCTCGTGTGTACTTTCTTTTATTTCTTGGATGAGGCGTCTGCCTTCGGGTGTGAGTGTGAAGAGCATGTGCCGTTTGTCCTCCTTGCCTATGAGGCGTGCGATGAGTTGCTTGTCTTCTACGGGGCGGATGACTTTCGATGTGTTGGAGGGTGTCAGCCCCAAGGCTTCGGCCAGTTCGCTGGCACTGAGGCAGGGTTGTTCCAGCAGGGTGCAGAGCAGCATGCCTTCGTTCAGCGTCAGGCCGAAGCGTTGGATGAAAGCGGCCTCGAAGCGTGCGATGGCCCGTTGCAGGTCGCGTATTTTGCATAGGTCTTCCATAAGCGGTTCTTCAAATAAACAGGTTCACGTTGGCTTCTTCGGCTCGTTGCATGTAGGTGGCTACGCCGCCGATGCTTACCCCGTCAATCAGTTCTTCGCGTGCGATGCCCATCATGTCCATCGACATTTGGCAGGCGATGAACTCTACACCTTGGGCCAGTGCTTCGCTACGGAGTGTTTCGAGCGAGGCTACACCTTTCTGCTTCATGCGGGTGCGCATCAGTGCGGTGCCCAGTCCTAACATGTGGAGTTTGGAGAGCTTCAGCGACCGCGAGCTGGCGGGAAGCATCCAGCCGAACATCCGTCCGAAGAAGTCTTTTTTGACAGCCGGTTTCTGCTCTTTTTTCAAGAGGTTCAGTCCCCAGAAGGTGAAGAAGATGGATACTTTACGCCCGGTGGCGGCAGCTCCGTTGGCCAGCACGAAGGTGGCCAGTGCCTTGTCGAAGTCGTCGCTGAAGAGGATGAGTGTCTTCCCTCGTTCGGGGGCAGTGCAGGCCGATGTTTGTTGTGGAGCAGGCTGCTGGTTTTTTCCTTTGCGGATGCGCACCAGGTAGCGTCCGTTTTCTGTGCGGCGTTCCAGCAATGTGTTGCCTGTCGAGGCGCACCAGGCTTCGGCGTCGCGTGAGAAGCCTGCATCGGTAGCACTAATCTCCAGGCATTGTCCTTCTTCCATCCGGTCGATGGCTTTCTTTACTTCGAGGATGGGGCCGGGGCATTGCAGTCCGCAGGCGTCTATGCGGAGCGTGGCGGGCCGGGGTGTTGCAGCGAGGCAGTTGCCGGTGGCAGGCGACGGTTCTGTTGGCTGTTGCAGTGGGAGTGGTGCTGTGGCTGCCGACCAGGTGCGGTATCCGCCTGCCAGGTTGCGCACGTGGGTGTATCCGTGTCCTGCCAAGATGCGTTGGGCCAGGTATCCGCGCAAGCCTACGGCGCAGAAGACGACAATGTTCTGCTGTGCGGGCATTTCGTCGAGGCGTTCGCGCAGTTCGTCCAGAGGGATGTTGATGGCGTTGGGGATTGTGCCGAAGGCATATTCCTCGGGCGTGCGGGTATCAATCAGTGTCACTTGTTCTTTTTCCTTTTCCAATTCGCGCCAGGTGATGGCAGGCATTGTCCCGCTGACGATGTTTCCCGCCACGTATCCTGCCAGCGCAATGGGGTCTTTGGCCGATGAATAAGGCGGGGCATAGGCGTGTTCTGTCTCCATGAGGTCGAACACGGTGCCTCGGTGCTTGATGATTTGCGCCAGTTGGTCGATGCGTTTATCCACGCCTTCCACGCCCACGCATTGCGCTCCGTAGAGCTGTCCGCTTTGAGGGTTGAATGTCAGTTTGAGCGTCAGGGGCATGGCGCCGGGATAATAAGAGGCGTGCGACGAGGGGTGTGTCCACGACGAGGCATATGGAATGCCTGCCAAGGCGAGGCGTTTGGCGGGGAGTCCGGTGGAGGCTACGGTGAGGTCGAATACGCGCGCCACGGAGGTGCCGATGGAGCCCTCGTACTTCATGTGATTGCCCCGTGCCATGTTGTCAGCCACGATGCGTCCTTGGCGGTTGGCGGGGCCTGCCAGGTAATTCAGCCAAGGGATTCCGCTGACGGGGTGGGGGAACTCGATGGCATCGCCCACGGCGTAGATGCCTGGTTCCGATGTCTCCAGATATTCATCTACGCGGATGCCTCCCGTCTTGCCCAGTTCCAATCCGGCGTCGCGCGCCAGGGTAGTGTTGGGCCGCACGCCGATGCTGAGCAATACCAGGTCGGCTGCGAGTGTCTTCCCGCTTTTCAGTGTGACCTCGATGCCTGCGTCTGTGCGGCGGAAGGAGTCGACAGCTTCTTCCAGGTACAGTCCTACGCCTTTCTCTGCCAGGTGGCGTGCTACGGGTGCCGCCATGGAGTAGTCCAGAGGAGACATGACTTGCGAGGCCATTTCGACGATGCTGACGCGGATACCTGCGTGGTGCAGGTTTTCGGCCATCTCCAGGCCAATGAATCCGGCTCCCACGATGATGGCATGCTTGGGATGGGTGTGTGCGATGTAGGCTTTGATACGGTCGGTGTCGTCAACCGTGCGCAGGGTGAAGATGCCTTTGGTGTCGATGCCTGGCAGGGGTGGGCGCACAGGGATGGAGCCGGGCGACAGTAGCAGACGGTCGTAGCTTTCTTCGTACTTCTGGCCAGCTTTGTTGCATATCTGCACGATGCGCCGTGCGGGGTCGATGTGTTTGGCTTCTTGCTCTGTGCGCACGTCGATGCGGAAGCGGCGGGCGAAGCTTTCGGGGGTCTGCACCAGCAGGCGGTCTCGTTGGCTGATGATGCCTCCGATGTAGTAGGGCAGGCCGCAGTTGGCGTAGGAGATGTACTTGCCTTTTTCCAGCAGGATGATTTCGCTGTTTTCGTCGATGCGGCGCAGGCGGGCCGCGGCGGTGGCTCCTCCGGCCACTCCGCCGATGATGAGGTACTTCATGGGCTTCTTTTTTTAGGGTTTGCCTGCAAAATAAGGATATTTTTTTGAGCTGGCAATGATTTCCAGTGGAAAATAATGTTAATGGCAAATTTTTGCTTCCGACTAGAGCTTGTTGTTTAGAAATCGTTCTCTCTGTCATGTTGAGCGAAGTCGAAACATCTCCCTAATACTTTTCAGGTGTATAGTGGGTTTCCTCGACTTGGCTCGGGATGACAGGGAAAATGAGACTTTTATCAGCGTCGGAAAAAGAAAGCAGGAATCCCCGTTTTCTTATTTTCGGGTTTTCCTGCTTTTTGTGCTATGGCTTTTGGGAGACTGAAATCAAGTTCTTTTCAGTCTTTCGACTGTCTCACACGATGCCCTGTGCCATCATGGCCTTGGCCACCTTCATGAATCCGGCGATGTTGGCGCCTTTGACGTAGTTGACGTAGCCGTCGGGTTCGGTGCCATACTTCACGCAGTTCTCGTGGATGTTCTCCATGATGTAATGCAGTTTGTTGTCCACCTCTTCGGCGCTCCACGAGAGGCGCTCGGAGTTCTGCGTCATCTCGAGGCCGGAGACGGACACGCCGCCTGCATTGGCTGCCTTGCCCGGGGCGTAGAGAATCTTGGCTTCCTGGAAGACGCGGATGGCTTCGGGCGTGGAGGGCATGTTGGCGCCTTCGGAGACGGCGATGACGCCGTTGGCCACGAGCTTGCGGGCGTCGTCGCCGTCAATCTCGTTTTGTGTGGCGCTGGGCAGTGCGATGTCGGCCTTCTCGCCCCAGGGGCGTGCGCCTTCGACGTACTTCACGCCGGGGTATTGCTCGGCATACTCGCGGATGCGTCCGCGGTAGAGGTTCTTCAGCTCCATGATGTAGTCCAGCTTCTCGCGGTCGATGCCTTCGGGGTCGTAGATGTAGCCGTCGGAGTCGCTCATGGTCAGCACCTTGCCGCCCAGTTGGAGGACTTTTTCGGCGGTGTACTGTGCCACGTTGCCCGAGCCGCTGATGAGCACCGATTTGCCCTGGAGGTCCATGCCTTTGGTTTTCAGCATCTCCATGAGGAAGTAGACGTTGCCGTAGCCGGTGGCTTCGGGGCGGATGAGGGAGCCGCCGAACTCTTGTCCCTTGCCGGTGAGCACGCCGCTGAACTCGCGCGTCAGCTTCTTGTACATGCCGAACATGAATCCCACTTCACGTCCGCCCACGCCGATGTCGCCTGCGGGCACGTCGATGTCGGGGCCGATGTGGCGCCACAGTTCGAGCATGAAGGCCTGGCAGAAGCGCATCACCTCGGCGTTGCTCTTGCCGCGGGGCGAGAAGTCGGAGCCGCCTTTGCCGCCGCCCATGGGCAGGGTGGTGAGGGAGTTCTTGAAGGTCTGCTCGAAGGCGAGGAACTTCAGGATGCCCAGGTTGACGGAGGCGTGGAAGCGGATGCCGCCTTTGTAGGGGCCGATGGCGTTGTTGTGCTGCACGCGGTAGCCCATGTTGGTGCGCACGTTGCCCTGGTCGTCCACCCACGTCACGCGGAACTGGTAGACGCGGTCGGGGATGCAGAGGCGTTCAATCAGGTTTACCTTGTCGAACTCGGGGTGCTTGTTATACTCCTCTTCGATGGTGGAGAGCACTTCTTCTACGGCTTGGTGGTACTCCGGTTCGCCGGGGAACCGTCTTTTCAGGTCTTCTAATACTTTAGCTGCATTCATACTTGTTGATGTTTTATTGATTTCTGATATCGTTTTTCTGTTATTTTGCTGATAACGGTTGCAAAAGTACACATAAATTTGATACGAGCAAACAAATGATAAATAAAATACGGGGAAAAATAACAATTTTATTGGATTTTCCTGTTTCGCGTGTCTTTTTAATCCCATTTCATGTCGTGCGCGCGACAGCCTTTTCTGCTCAGACAGCCCGGATCGCAAGCTATCGCAGGGAGTCTGCAGCCGTACATTCCTCGCGCCTCGGTCTTGTGCATGACAAGAGCGAGGTAAGAGCGAGGTAGGAGCGAGAAACGACTTGGATCTTAATATATAGTTTTATAGGGCGGGGCAGGGATGCCCCACCTCCTGCTGTGCCCGTTTTCGGGAGCGTGCAAAATCGTACCTCGTCCCTACCTCGTCCTTGTCTTATAACAGGGACGAGGTAGGGAGGAAGTAGGGACGAGAAACGACTTTGGTAGGATTCAGGGTTGACATAAGATATAAGTAGGTACTGAAATTTAGTTTATACATTGTGTAGTATCTGTCATGTTGAGCGGAGCGCAGCGAAGTCGAAACATCTCCCTAATACTTTTCATGCGCATAGTGGGATCCCTCGACTGTGCTCGGGATGACAGGGAAAAGGAATTTTAAATAAGCTTTAAGTAGTGAGGTCATTTTTTGTGCAATCGTTTAGGAAGGTTTTGCATCCTGTCTTATCACCCCCGTGAGCCGGTTTATAGAAAAAAAGATAAAAAAAAGCATTTTTTTCTTGGTGGAACGAATAATATTAATCATATTTGCACCGTATTTCGTACGGAGCCAAGGAAAGGAAAGGAATAATAGCGAAGGCAAAAATACGGAAAAATAGCATAAATAACATAGTATTAATCAATTAAAATTAAACAACAATGGAGAAAGTTTTGAATTACGTGGCTCCCGAAGTGGAGGTAGTAGAAGTACAGATTGAGAAAGGGTTTGCGGGATCGCCGATAGGTGAGGGCGGACAAACGCCTGACGATGGTGAGTCCCCGTTCTGAATCATTGTCTGAAAAACCGGCTGTCAGACTTTAAGTGATACGTCCGGTTCTGCAAAAGAGAAGTATGTATTTTTTTAATAAACTAAAACAAAGTATGAAGAGTAAATTTTTATTAGGAGCATTAGCTTTTCCTCTCGTTTTTGCAGCTTGTACAAACGATGAGTTTGAAGTGAACAATGCAGGGCAACAAGCAGGTCTCAATGGGGATGTGATTGAATTGCCTGATAACTTTGCCTTAACGGGCGCAAAGGGTGAGGATGACGCCAATACGCGTGCCGGTCAGATTAATAACCGTTTAGGTTGGTTGCCGACTTTGAAGAATGATGTGGGTAGCGATGCCCAAATCACCATCGCTGATTTGTTGTTGAAAGAGAATTGGGACAACATCGGTTTGGCATGGTTGAATAAAGTAGAAGACGGTCAAGTGTATTCGAACTACAAGTTCACGCACTATGGTTGGTTGGCAACAGGGGCCACAGAGGTTAAGACCGACCCTTGCAACGACAATGTAATGACCAATGCTACTTGGTTTGACGCCAATAAACAGCAGTTTGAAAAGTGGGATGTTTCCGGTGAAGACTTCACAAAGGTAACAGCCTTCGATAATGCTGGCGCATATTCTTTTGAAAAAAGCAACTTTATTAATGCCGGCGTAGACGCTAACCGTGGTCTGTTCCGTACGGACTTGGGCACTGTGTTCGGTGGTAATTATTTGGTTTACTATCCGTTCAACGAAGAGATGAAAGATGCCGGTTACTTGCAGGCTATTTCGGACACCGAGTTTAAAGATGCTTATCAAGGAGGCGGTAAAAATGTTTTTATGCAGGCATTGTCGCCCAAGCACTTCATGGTGGGCCGTACGAGCATTTCTGGCGGTACGCAATCTGCTGAGTTTACGCTGCAGCGTCTGACGGGTGCCATCGCCATCCAGTTGCAGAACTATGGTAGTGAAATCAAGGACATTGAATCTGTTGTATTGTATGCTAACGGCGGAAACTTCTACACTTCCGTAGGATTGGATGCAGCCAAAATCAATGGCCAAGCTATTACAAACGTAAACGGACTGTATGTAGAAAATCCTGAAACAACCCAGACGAGCAAGTTGCTGGTTTCTCGCGTTACTACTCCTATTGCGATTCCTGCCGCTAATGCTTATGGTCCGGGAACGGCAGTATTTGCATTCGTTGCATTGCCTGTCAGCTTCGATGGCTACACGATTGTAGTTCAGGATAAAGATGGCAACAGTTGGGCTAAGAAATTTGATGAAACGCTGACTGTTCCTGCTGGTGGCTGTAGCAGTTACTGGTTCACTCGAAGCGTAGCTATACAGGCACCCTCTGCTGACAACCTGTATGCTTATGACGAAGCCAGCTTCAAGCTTGCTGTTGAGAAGGCTAAATCAGCTAAAACGACTCAGTCTACTATTCACCTGTTGGGTACTATCGAGCTGACAGAATCTGTTAGCGTTTCTGGCAATGTTACTATCCAGGCTGAGACTGCTGACGATAAGTTGGTGCTGACCCGCCAAGAGGATAAGGCTGTTAATTTGTGGATTATGAAGGGCGCTACGGTTAACTGTGATGTTGAAATCCAAGGTCAAGGCTGCTGCGGCTTGAAACCCGCTACGATGGACATGAACGGTAGCCTCGGTAAAGACTACACCATCACCAACTATGGTAGCAAGATCACCTTCGGTAAGGGCACTTCTACGAGCAACCGCGTACAATCCGAAATCAACGGTACTATCCTGAACATTATCGACCCCGACAATGAAGATCCGGAAACCAACAAGCCCGAAATCGTCGTTAACGCTTACACTACCCTCGACTTGAAGGGTAGCCTGACGAATAAAGGTTACATCACAGTTGAAACCGCTGGAACTGACAAGAGCGGTGATGACGGAACGCTGAATGTTTATAACGGTGCAACACTGACTAACGAACATTTCGTGACTATCGAAGGTAACATGGCTACCCAAGGTAATGCCTTCACCAACAAGAGCGGTGCTACGTTCACCGTGAAGGTAGGTGCACAGATCACCGGTAAGGGCGTAGTGAACGAAGACGGTGGTGAATACATCTGCGAAGTAAACAGTGAACGTCGTTACCTCGACGCTATCAATAATGCCCAGGATGCTATCCACAGCACAACATTGGTTCGCTTCATTGATACTACTCCTGCTGTTGACCAAACCTATGTTTTGAAAGGCAACACGGCTGACAACAGCATCACTAACAAGAATGGTCAAGTTATTAACTTCGAGTCTGATTTGGATGCTGCTAAAAACCTCACCTTGGAGCACGAATTGGATGCTTCCAGTGAGCCCATCCCGGCTACTATCGGTAAGCTGACGATTGTAAACGGAGGTTTCCAAATGGATCATGCTGCATTGACTATGGGTGAACTTGAAATCAACCGTGAAAATGAGGCGCAGCGTTGGACGAGATTCAACGAGACGCTGATTGTTACGGGCGATGTAAACATCGTAAAGAACAACCACGGAGCTGCCGGTGAAGATGACATTAAGTTCGTGAAAGGTGTTAACATCGGTGGTGACATGAACGTGCTTGACATGGGTGATGAGGAAGTCATCTTCCCCGAAGGCATTGAAAGCAACATCGGCGGCACGCTGAAAGTTGACCAAGCTATTGCTACCTTCGAAAAGGCTACCACCAACAATATCGGTGTGAACATGGTAGTAACTGAAATGGGTAAAGCCTCTTTCGCAGCCAACTCGATTACGACTATCCAGCAGACGTTTGAAAATGATGGTGTAGTAAACATCATGCCGCAGACGATGGTAGGTAATGGAGAAGTTGCTGCCCGCGTTATCTGCCGCAGCTTCACGAACTTCGGTGACAAGAGCCATTGGTTGAACGGTTCTTATCCGCAAGACACATTGGGTGACTGATAAAGTTCTTTCTTCCCGATTAATTAATTGAATGTATTCCCCGCTTATACCCTGGTGTATGGGCGGGGATTTTTCTTGAAATACTTATTCTACTTGCTATCCGTCGATGATGAGGAATTACACCTTTTCGAAATGGATGAAACGCCTGGCGGACAATCGTTGGAGTCTGCTGAAGGCGACAGGCATGGGCCTGTTCGTCGGTTTGTTCATTGCTTTCTGCATTCCCAATGAGTATGAGTGCAGTATTTTCACCGTGCCTGAAAGCACCGGAATATCGTTAACTGACGAAACATACGGCCTGTCCATAGATGCCGCCTTGGGAAATGACAGAATCCAAGACGCTCTTCTACCCAGCCTTTACCCACAACTCATTGCCTCACCCACCTTTCTTGTCCCTCTGTTTGAAGTGCCCGTACAGCCATCCTTCTGTCTGCCGGATAGCACTATTTCCCTATATGAATACATGGACAGACACCAGCGGCGTCCGTGGTGGAACTTCCTGCAATCAGCTTTTAGCAAGGCAGTCGGACTGCTTACCGGTTCCTTTCTCGAGAAGCCTCGCCGGGTAGAGACTAACTATACGGGCGAGCAGACGGAGGCATGTCCCGGCATCCTCTCCCTCTCTGCCAAAGACTCCGGTATAGCGGGAGCCATCAGAAGTCGCCTCACAATCGGCGTGGACAGGGAGAAACGTACCATCACCATCACTTGCCGCATGCAAGACCCGCACGTGGCAACTGCTGTAGCCGATACGGTGAGAAGTCGCATACAGGCTCTCATTACCGACTATCGTACACAAAAAGAGCGCAAGAACTTGGCTCATGTGCAAGAGTGGCACTGCCAAGCCCGCGAGAGATATTATCAAGCTCAAGAGACACAAGCTGCTTTCGAGGACAGTCATCGTGATTTGAGCACCCGTATGGCGCGTAAGGAGTTGGTTAATCTGCAAATCAAGACTGCGCAGGCTCGCGAGGAATACGAGCGTACAGCCCGGTTGGTGCAGGCCGCGGAGGTCAGGTTGGTAAAGGTACGGCCTGTGTTTGCTGTCATACAGCCTGCTACGACTCCCGTTGATCCTGTATCGCCTAGCCTGCTGAAGTACATGGCGGTCTTCGCTCTGCTGGGATTCTTGGTTGGCTGTGCCGGGATTTGGGTGCGAGGGAGGCGGGGGCGCTCTGCCTCTCATGGATAATAAAAAAGCACCGCAGGGATGCGGTGCCTCCTATGGGTTTCTGAAGAATTTAGCTTCCTCTGAGAGATTTGATGACGGGTATGAACACCAGCGCGCCGCTGAGCAGCAGCATCAGCACCGTGGGTCCGTCGATTCGCTCGGCCTTTGTGAGCACAATGTAGCATAGCGCCCCCCAGAGGAGCACTATGCATATGCATTGCGATTTCGAGAGCCGTTTGCGCCGGCGCATCATTGCTCAGCCTTCTTCTTGGCCACGATGGCGTCAATGGCAGCCACGGCCGTGATGTTGACGATGTCGCGCACGGAGCTTTCGAAGTCGGTGAAGTGGATGGGCTTGTTCAACCCCATCTGTATCGGGCCGATCAGCTCGCCGTCGGTATGCATGCCCTGCAGGAGCTGGTAGCCGGCGTTGGCCGACGAAAGCGTGGGGAAGATGAGCGTGTTCACATCCTTGCCGTTCAGCCGCGTGAAGGGATACTTCTGGTCGCGCAGCTCGCGGTTCAGTGCAAAGTTCACCTGCATCTCGCCGTCGATGGCCAGGTCGGGATAATTCGTCTGCATGTATTCCACTGCCTTGTGCACGTTGACGGGGCTTCCCACGGTGTCGGCGCCGAAGTTCGAATAACTCAGCATGGCGATGACCGGCGTCTGGTTGAAGAAACGCACGGTGTGGGCCGTCAGCTTGGCGATGTCAATCATCGTCTCGGCATCGGGATGGCGGTTGATGAGCGTGTCGGCCAGGAACATGATGCCTTTCTTCGAGTTGAGGATGTGCATCGTGGCGAAAGTCTTGTAGCCCGGCTGTATGCCGATGACTTCCTTGGCCACCTTGATGGTGTTGCTATATTTGGTGTAGAGGCCTGTGATGAAAGCGTCTGCTTCGCCCGTCTCCACCATCATCATGCCGAAGTAGTTGCGCTCGAACATCTTGTCGTTGGCTTCCTCGTAGGTGGCACCTTCGCGGGCGCGCTTTTCGGAGAGGATGCGTGCGTAGCGTTCGCGGCGCTCCTGCTCGTTGGGGTGGCGCAGGTTCACCACTTCGATGCCCTCGAGGCTGAGGTTGAGCTTCTTGGCCATCTTGGCGATGAGTTCGTCGTTGCCCAGCAGGATGGGTTGGCAGATGCCTTCGGCCTTGGCTTCGACGGCAGCTTTCAGCATTTTGGGGTGCGTGCCTTCGGCAAAGACCACGCGCTGGGGGTTCTGTCGCGCCAGCTCGTAGAGTTGGGCGGTAAACTGGCTTTCGTAGCCCATCAGTTCCAGCAGGTGCTGCTTGTAGGCATCCCAGTCGGTGATGGGGGTGCGTGCCACTCCGCTCTCGATGGCGGCGCGTGCCACGGCGCTGGACACCTCGGTGATGAGGCGCGGGTCGACGGGTTTCGGTATGAAATAGTCGCGGCCGAAGGTGAGGTCGTTCACATGGTAGGCATTGTTCACCACGTCGGGCACCGGCTGCTTGGCCAGTCCGGCAATGGCGCGCACGGCGGCAATCTTCATCTCCTCGTTGATGGCCTTGGCGTGCGTGTCGAGTGCTCCGCGGAAGATGTAGGGGAAGCCGATGACGTTGTTAATCTGGTTGGGATAGTCGGAACGTCCGGTAGCCATCAGCACGTCGGGGCGCGCCTCCATGGCATCTTCGTAAGAGATTTCGGGCGTGGGGTTGGCCAGTGCGAAAACGATGGGGTTCGGGGCCATCGAGCGCACCATGTCTTGTGTCAGCACGTTGCCTTTGGAGAGGCCCAGGAAGACGTCGGCTCCCTCGATGGCTTCGGCCAGGGTGTGGATGTCGCGGTCGGTGGCGAAGAAGCGTTTCTGCTCGTTTAGCCCCTCGCGGTCCTTGCGGATGACGCCTTTGCTGTCCAGCATGACGACGTTCTCCAGGCGTGCGCCCAACGAGATGTAGAGCTTGGTGCACGACACGGCAGAGGCGCCTGCACCATTCACCACTATCTTGACGTCTTCAATCTTCTTGCCGGCCACTTCCAGCGCGTTGAGCAGGCCTGCACTGGAGATGATGGCGGTGCCGTGCTGGTCGTCGTGCATGACGGGGATGTCCAGCTCTTCCTTCAGCCGGCGTTCAATCTCGAAGCACTCGGGTGCCTTGATATCCTCCAGGTTGATGCCTCCGAAGGTGGGTGCGATGGCCTTGACAGCTTCGACAAACTTGGCGGGGTCTTTCTCGTTCACCTCGATGTCGAACACGTCAATACCGGCATATATCTTGAACAACAGTCCCTTGCCTTCCATCACGGGTTTACCCGAGAGGGCTCCTATATCGCCCAGTCCCAAAACGGCGGTTCCGTTGGAGATGACAGCCACGAGGTTTCCCTTCGCCGTGTATTTGTAGGCGTCGATAGGGTTCTTTTCAATCTCCAGGCATGGCTCTGCCACTCCGGGCGAGTAGGCAAGCGAGAGGTCAGTCTGTGTACTGTAAGGTTTGGTGGGTACTACTTCGATTTTGCCGGGCTTGCCCATCGAGTGATAGAGCAAGGCGGCTTCTTTGGTTATTTTTGCCATAGATGTATAATGAATTAGATAGATTGTCTTTGCGTTTCGTGCCCGCAAAATTAGTGAAATCTGTGTGAAAATGTAAGATGAAAGGCTGAAAAATCTTTAAGATGTCAGGAGAGGGAGGGGAATTTGTGTTTTTTTAAAAGACGTGAAAAGGGTTAACGCACTCTTTGCTTAAGGTTTGCCGGGTTCATGCGCGTGTCCCATATATCGACGATACGCAAGATGTCTTTATCGGTGGAATAATAATAAATAAGTTTATAATGTTCGTGTATGACAAGACTCCTGAACTGCAATTTGTTTCCCTGCAATTCTGGTTCGTTTTTCCCCATCAGAGGATTCGTGGACAATAATTTTTCTGTTTCCTTGATTGTCAGTCTCATATTTTTAGCCACTCTTTTTCCCCATGTCAGGCTTCCGTATCTTAAGATTTCCACCAAACTCTCTTTGGCCAGTTTATCCCATTTTATCTTAACCATGGCATTTCGTTGAGAAGTTCTTCTTCAATTTTTTCTGAGTCTATGCCGGGGTCATCTTGTAATATGCGGACTTCGGCTTCGTACAAGCGTCGTTGTCTTTCTTCCGCACTGAACTGGCAGGGGGGATTTGCTACGCCCGTTTTCTCTTCTTTTTCTTTCCTTGCCTCGTTTATCAGTTTTTCGCCCAGCCACATTTTGTTGTCGGCATTGAGCGACATGGCCTGTATCATTTGCCACAAGTGATTTCTGTCTAAAGTGATGGTCTTTTTCATAATTGTTCTTGCTTAAGAGGTCTTTCCGCAAAGTTAAGCATTTTCCGGATAAAAACGAAGCAATCCCCCGCCCGAAAAGTCTTTTTCTTGCGAAGGATTGCCTGTTCAGTATCGTCGGCGGGTGCGCTTCAGGCGTTCAGCGCCTGCTCGATGTCTGCGATGATGTCGTCGGCATTTTCGATGCCCACGGAGAAGCGGATGAGGTCGGGGCGCACGCCGGCTTCGATGAGCTGCTCGTCGGTGAGCTGGCGGTGCGTATGGCTGGCGGGGTGCAGCACGCAGGTGCGGGCATCGGCCACGTGGGTGACGATGGCGGCCAGCTTCAGGTGGTCCATGAAACGGATGGCTACGTCGCGCCCGCCTTTCAAGCCAAAGGAGATGACGCCGCACGAGCCGTTGGGCATGTATTTCTGCGCCAGTTCATAATATTTGTTGCCGGGCAAGCCGCAGTAGTTCACCCAGGCCACTTTGTCGTTCTTCTGCAGGTATTCGGCCACGCGCTGTGCGTTGCGGCAGTGCTGAGGCATGCGCAGGTGCAGCGTTTCGAGGCCAAGGTTGATCAGGAAAGCGTTCATGGGGCTTTGGATGCTGCCCAGGTCGCGCATCAGTTGGGCGGTGGCTTTGGTGATATAGGCCATCTTGCCGAATGCTTTGGTGTAGGTCAGGCCGTGGTAGGATTCATCTGGCTGGCAGAGGCCGGGGAATTTGTCGGCATGCGCTTCCCAGTCGAAGTTGCCGCTATCCACAATGGCTCCGCCCACCGAGGTGGCGTGACCGTCCATGTATTTGGTAGTGGAGTGCACCACGATGTCTGCTCCCCATTCGAAGGGGCGGCAGTTGATGGGCGTGGGGAACGTATTGTCCACAATGAGGGGCACACCGTGGGCATGGGCAATGCGGGCAAACTTCTCGATGTCCAGCACTTCGAGCGCCGGGTTGGAGATGGTCTCGCCGAACAGAGCCTTGGTATTGGGGCGGAAAGCCTTGCTGATTTCCTCCTCCGAGTCATCGGGATTGATGAAGGTCACATCGATGCCCATCTTCTTCATTGTCACGCCAAAGAGGTTGAACGTGCCTCCGTAGATGGCCGATGAGCACACGAAGTGGTCGCCTGCTTGGCAGAGATTGAACAGGGCGTAGTAGTTGGCGGCCTGTCCGCTCGAGGTGAGCATGGCGGCTACGCCTCCTTCCAAGGCAGCTATCTTGGCAGCTACGGCGTCGTTCGTGGGATTTTGCAGGCGTGTATAGAAATAGCCGCTGTCTTCCAGGTCGAAGAGTCGGGCCATCTGTTCGCTGGTTTCATATTTGAACGTAGTGCTTTGATAGATGGGGAGCACGCGCGGTTCCCCTTTCTTGGGAGACCATCCGGCTTGCACGCAGAGGGTCTCGGGCTTGAATTGCTTGGCCATAATGCTATCGTTTTTTATGAGTTTCTTATCAATTAACGCTTTGTCGGGCGCAAAAATACGGAAAATACTGTACTTTTGTCCGATAAAAGCTCTTTTTTAGCAATAATATAGATATGAACAGACTCCTTTTCATCCTTTTCCTTCTGCTCATGCCCGGCTTTCTGGCTGCCCAGCAAGCCACTGACAAGCCTCGGCGCGGCGAAGGCATCTCTACCTTCCTGGAGCGCAACGGTCGCCCGGGGCGTGCCTACTACAACGAATTTCTCGAGCTGAACAAGAAGCGCCTCAAGGGTAAGAAGGAGCTGATGTATGGTGTGAGCTATGTGCTTCCTCCAAAGCATGGCAAAGCCTCCGCGAAGGAAAGGCAGGGCAACGGCAGAACTTTGCACGAGCCTCTCTTCGGCAAGAAGCTGGACGATGTGAAGGTGACAGGCAGCCGTCTGGAGGGTGCCTGCTTCTACGTGGTGAGCGGACATGGTGGCCCCGATCCGGGAGCCATTGGTCGTGTGGGGCGCCACGAACTGCACGAGGATGAGTATGCCTACGACGTAGCTCTGCGTCTGGCGCGTAATCTTATGGCAGAGGGAGCTGAGGTGCACATCATCATCCAGGACAAGAAAGACGGCATCCGCAACGACCGCTACCTGAACAATTCCAAGCGTGAGACGTGCATGGGCGACCCCATTCCTCTGGGGCAGGTGGCGCGCCTCCAGCAACGGTGCGATAAGATTAACGCCCTCTATGCCAAAGACCGCAAGAAGTACAAGTATTGCCGCTCCATCTTCCTTCACGTGGACAGCCGGGGAAAGCGCGCGCAGGTGGACGTATTCTTCTATCACGCCGACGGAAGCAAATACGGCAGGCGCCTGGCCAGGAATGTGCGCGATGTCTTCGAGCAGAAATACCACCAGCATCAGCCCGGCCGCGGATTCGAAGGCTCGGTCAGCGCGCGCAATCTTTATGTGCTGAACAAGTCCACCCCCGTGGCCCTCTTCGTGGAGCTGGGCAACATACAGAACACCTTCGACCAGCGGCGCTTTGTCATTGCAGACAACCGCCAGGCGTTGGCCAACTGGCTGATGGAGGGGTTGGTGAAAGACTATCGTTCTAAATGAAGAACTAATAATGAATAATGAAGAATTTTCATGCCGGGGGAAAGGCAATGGCGTTCATCCTCCATTCTTCATTCCTCATTCTTCATTTTTAATTTTTAATTTAATAAGTATGCTTAGACTGAATGTTTTCATCCGGGTGGCTGCCGAGAATCGTGCCGCTGCCCTGCAAGCCGCCAAAGAACTGGTTGCTGCTTCGTTGAGTGACAAAGGCTGCATAGCCTATGATGTGTTCGAGAGCGCCACGCGCCCCGACGTGCTGATGATTTGCGAGACATGGGCCGACGAGGCTTCGCTCGATGCCCATCAGAAGTCCGCCCACTTCACTACCCTTGTGCCCCGCATCGAGAGCCTGGGCGAAATGAAGTTGGAGAAGTTTGAGTTCTGATGATTGGCCGATTGAAAGACATGTGGCGGGCGCCTTATCCCGCCTATATCGCTTCGTGGAAGACGGTGACCGTGCCTGCGGCCATCGTCTTCCTTATCCTTTATCTGCTGGAGCCTTTCGGTCTCTCGCGGCTGGAGAGCGGGCTGTTGTGGGTATCGCTGGGGGCGGCACTCATCTCGGCGGGCGTGTCGTCGGTCTTTGTGTGGGTATTGCCGCGGTTGTTTCCCCGCTGGTATGCCGAGCAGGGATGGACGTTGGGCAAGGAGGTGGTGAATACGCTTGCCTTGCTGCTGGCGATTGCCGTGTGCATATGGCTCTACGTGGCGTGGCTCACGGGCATGATGCTTTCGTTTCGTCTGTTTTTTATTGCCCTGCTTTGGGTGCTGATACTGGGGGCTTTCCCCACCGTGCTCTTTGCCTTATGGAACCGCAATATCCAGTTGGCAAGGAACTTGTGTGAAGCCCGGAAGATGAACCAGAGTTTACCTGTCAAGCCGGAAGTCGAGAAGCTTTCTTCCGTTCCTCTTGTCTTTCTGGGTGATACCCGTGAGATGCTGGAGATGGACGCCATGTCCTTTCTCTACGCGGAATCCGAGGGCAATTATGTCCGCTTGCATTATCTCTCTCCACACGACCAAAAACAAACTTCCAAACTCCTGCGCCTCACGATGAGGCAAGCCGAGGTGTCGGCTTCCGCTCCCTTTATTGTCCGGTGCCACCGGGCTTACCTGGTCAATTTGCACCGTGTGACCAGGGTAGATGGCAACTCACAAGGCTGCCGTCTTCGGCTGGAGGGATGTTCGGACGAAGTGCCGGTGTCGCGGTCGTATGTCAAGAAAGTGCAGACTCTGATAGCGGCAGGCAAGCGGTAATCGGCATGCCATTCATCCCAGAAAGTTTCCGTTCGTCCCTCTCTCTGCCCTTTTGTCACATATCCTTGTTGTCTGTCCCACTTGTTTTTCTTCCTCAGAATCAGTGCGTAAGTTTGCAGCGTAATCAAAACATTAATCGTATGAAGACAAAAGCAATGATTCTCTTCGCCGCTCTTTTCTTTATAGGAAGTGCGGCACGAATGCAGGCCCAATGCCTGACCCTCGAAGTACGCGACATCGACCGTCCGCAAGGCTTTCTCTATGTCGCCTTCTATTCCTCGCCGGATAATTTCCTGAAGAAACCCCTCACGGGTTTTCGTGTGGAGGTAAAAGACAAGACCGTCACCGTGCCTTGCGAAGGTTTGCCTGAAGGTACCTACGCCCTTGCCCTCTTCCAAGACCTGAACGGAAATGGGATGTTGAACACGGGCTCTTACGGCATCCCTCAGGAACCTACGGCTTTCAGCAACGATGCGCAGGGCGTGATGGGTCCGCCTTCGTTCGAGTCGTGCAGCTTCACGTTACGGCAGGACACCACCTTGACGGTGCATCTCCGATGACGCCCGGAATCAGGATTTTGATTCCCCAGTATTGGTAATCACACTCCCAAGCTTCGGGAGTACCATAAAAGGATATTCAAACAGATACGTTCCAAACTTATGAGACTGATTCTTGTCTTTCTCCTCGCGGGAAGCCTTTCCCTTCCCCTTCCGGCACAAACGACTTCTGCCGATACCATTCGTCTGACCCTCTCTACCGATACCATAGCATTGGACGAAGTGGTGGTGACCGAGCGGCGCACGCCTGCCGCTGCGGGTCGCTGGAGTGATATGAATCCTGTCGAGCTGGTCACAGTGGCCGGGGCAAACGGTGATTTCTATAAAGCGCTACAAACCCTGCCCGGCACCCAACTCCAGGGCGAAACGGGTCGCCTGCTGGTGCGCGGGGGTAGCAGCGAGGAAACACAGACCTACATAGACGGCTTGCATGTGTTGGTGCCTTATACATCGACGGGTATAAACTCGCCTGCACGAACCCGATACTCCACGTTTATGTTCAACGGTATCAATCTGGCTTCGGGCGGTGCACCGTTGGAGTATGGGCAGGCTCTCTCTGCCGTCCTTCCCTTGGAAACGAAAGATGAAAGTCCTGTCACGAAGTTGGGCGTGAACGCTTCCATTGTGGGGGTGGGTGGTGGAGGTACGCGGGCTTTCCATCGGGGTTCGCTCTCCGTGGACTTGACCTATCAGCATTTGGGGCTGTATAATAAAATGTATGGCAGCCGGCGCAAGTTCGAGGAGCCGTACAAGATGTTTTCCGCCGCCATGCAGTTCCGGCATTCGTTGGGCAAGGATGTCTTGCTGAAGATTTACGGGCAATTCGACCGCACCGATTTCTCCTCCTATGAGGACGAGGATACGCGCCGCCTTTTCGCCTTGGGCGAGGACAATGTTTACCTGAACGCCACCCTGCGCCGACCTCTGAAGGAAGGTTGGGAGGGGTACGTAGGTGCAGCTTTCTCCTATAATCAGCAAAGCATCGCGGGAGCGGCCCAAGCCAACGACCGTTGGAAGGAACGCCAACAAGAACTGCACGTGAAAGCCACGGCTTCGCGCCTTTGGGCCTCCGGCCTGCGCATCGGGGGCGGGATGGAGAGTTTCCTCCGTCGGTATGAGAATCGCTATGAGTGGCAAGAGGGAGAAAGTGAAGGCAAGGTCCGCCCCGTAGTGTCCGCCGCTTTCCTCTCCGCCACGTGGTTTCCGTGGGAACGACTGAAGGCAGAAGCTTCCGTGCGGGCGGAGCATACGGGATTGGACAAGCGGATCAGCCTTTCACCTCGCGTAGAGGTGGATGGTTATGTGGGGGATGCCGTGCTTTCGGCTACCGTGGGGCGTTATACCCAGCAGGCGGAATTCCGTTATCTGGCACTCCGGCCCGACTTGAATTCTTCTACCTGTTGGCAATACAACTTGGGCGTGCAATATGAACGGGGCGGACGCTTCGGCAAGGTGGAGGTGTATTACAAGGACTACGACCGCCTGCCCTTGTGGGAAGGCACGTCACTCACTGCCAATGGCTACGGGCATAGCGCGGGATTAGACCTCTTCTTTCTCGACCGAGCCTCGCTGAAGAATGTGGAGTACCGCCTCTCTTACACCTACAACCTCTCGCGCCGTCGTTATCTGGAGTACACGGAGCTGACCACGCCGCAGTATGCCACGCGCCACAATGCTTCCTTCGTCTTCAAGTGGTCCATCCCACGCCTGCGTCTCATCCTTAGTCTGACGGACACCTATACCAGTGGCCGTCCCTGGCACAATCCCGAACGTCCCGGTCTGATGAACGACGAGGTGCGTCCTTATAACAGTCTCGATATAGGTCTGACGTTCATACCTGCGCCGAAGGTCATTATCACGGCATCGGCCACGAACATCCTCTGCCGGCGCAACGAGTTCGGGCGGGTGGACGGGCGTCCTGTGCTGGCGTCGGCGGACCATTTCTTTTATGTCGGGGTGTTTGTCACGCTGGGCAAGAGGGCAGCATACGATGTGTCCAACTTCTGAGGGGAAGATAAAAAGAGAGACTGCACCAGAATGTCCTGATACAGTCTCTCACAGCTTAGAGCAAATCTCTCTTAGTCGTCAATGTCAACTACCTGCATCTGCTTGTTGAAGGTGATTTCCCAACGGTTGGACAGCTTGATTTCATATCCTCCGCGGTCATCGCGCTCGATTTGCAGGATTTGTGCATCGGGATAAGTGGTCTTCACGTATTCGGCAATCTGTGCGGGGACAATCGCTGCGGGTACTCCAGTCTGGCGGCAGCGCACTTCTGTCCATTCGCCCGACTTGTCGAACTCTACCTTATCGCCCGTGTTGAACACCACGTCGTAGCTCTTGCTGAACAGTTCCGTGTCTTGCGTTGCCAGTGCCACTTTGACGTCTTTGAAGTAGGTGTTGAGGAACGTCTGTGCCTTGGCGGGGAGCTGGTTTACCTGAACGGGTTTGTCATTGTCTGCCATTACCATGGTACTCATTGCAAACATCGCTACTACTGCTAAAACTAATTTCTTCATAATGCTTGGGTTTTTAAAGTGAATAATTGAATCGTTGTTTTCTTTTCGTACTGCAAAGGTAGAGGGCGAATTTGGAAAGAAACTGGAAGATTCAATTATTTCCCGATTTTTTTTCTTATTGCTGATGTGTGCTCTTGGGGGCAGGCATCCGTTTTTTATTCAGCCTCCTTTTCAACCAGTTTATGGGCCGGTATGCGGATGACCTTCTCCTTCTGTTCGCGGATAACTGTCAGTTTCATCTCCTGTTGCTGTCCGGCAGATTGCTTCAGATACTTGTGCAGGTCAGCAAATCCTGTGATGCGTACTCCGTTGATGCTTTGCAACAGGTCTCCGCTTTTCAGTCCCGAAGAAGCGGCAGTTGATTCTTCCTCCATTTCGCCGAAAGCGATTCCTGCTTGGTCAAACCCCACGCCAAAAGCCGACAAGCCATAGCCTTTGACTTCGGTGATGGTAGCTCCCATCCATTTTTGCGGAGCGGTGTCCGGGGTGGTCTGCTTTATGCGTGGTATCGGCAAGATAGGTTTCCGGGCCATCTGCTTGAGCCAGGCACTGCGTACGCCGAACTCATTCATGGAGAAATTCTGAAACCCGATAGCCTTGGCTGGTGAATCCTGGCTGACCCGATAGTCTCCTTGGGCAGTATTTAGGAAAAGAGGGTCGCCGTAACGCGAATGCGGGTCTGCTCCGTTTGCACGAAACTGCTCCATGTCCTGCTTTCCACCTACAAAGAAGTTGCGGTCTAATTCTTTGCCCCACTTGTCGTTGGCCTTTAGGTCGCTTTGCATGGCGGCAGGCTGATAGGCTGTAAAGACGATGTTGTGCATGAATACGTCGCCGTTGTCATGCGGCCAGACATGCGGGTGCAGGCTATTGTTCACAATAATGTTGTTGGTTACGATGCGGTCATAGCCTTCGCGCATTTTCAGTCCACCGTTCAGGAGCAGGTTGTTGTAGATTCGGTAGTGGCTGGAGCCGTCATCCAAATCAATATCCCAACCGTGGTCGCAGCGCCAGCGGTTGTGTCGGATGATGTTGGGTTCGGTCATATCCCACCACGTCATTTCCGGATTCCGGTCCACCAATCGGGCAAAGGTACGCACGTCCGGTGTCCAGTAACGGTCTCTTCCCCAGGAGTTGAAGCTACCGTGGTCTCCGGTTTCAAGCACCGTGTTGAAGATGTCGCAATATTCAATAAGGTGTCCTCCGAAAGTACCTTCGCTGATGTTGATGCCTGCACGCGGCACATCGTAGATAGAGCAATGGCGGACGGTTATTCTTTTCGACATAGAGATTTGTATGGGAGCGGTCTGTTTCTCATCCCGTCCTGTTCGGGTAATCAGGCAGTCTTCTACGAGGCATTCCATGGGGTAATTCTGTCCTTTGGGGCCGGGCAGTGTGTCCATGTGGGCATAGTCTTGGTTCCCGTAGCGGAACAGAGGGCTTCGTACCATCTGCGGGTCTCCTACGAAAGCGATGCCGTTGGCACCACTGTCGTGAATGTAGCACTCCCGGATGGTGATGCGACGGTTGTAGTTGTTGATGAAAATGGTATTGCCGCCTACCTGGTCGAACTCACAACGGGTCACCTGGCAGTCTTCTGCTCCGTTGTAGACGATAGCTCCTCCGCGGTAAACGGTCCAATCCGAGCGTAACAGCGGTTCCTTGTTTTCCATGAAAGTACGGCTGCTGTGCCTGAACACCAGTCCGTCCAGGTTGACACCCGTTACCGGTGCCTCTTGCGTACCGTTGAATTCTATCAGATGTTTGAGTCTGACTATTTCCGTGGTGGCTGCTTTCATGTCAGTTCCCGGTCCGGGTATGAAGCATAGTTCTTTTTCTTCCGGGTTGTAGAACCATTCTCCGGGTGCGTCCAGTTCTTCTTGGATATTCTCTACCATGCGATATACCGGATGCATGGGTGAGGGGCGGTTGTTTTGCCAACCTCCTTCCAACAGCAGAGAGTCTTTACCGGCTTTTCCTGTGATGAGCCAGTGCATATCGCCCCAGAGAGCGGTGTGCATGGCATGTACAATGCCTCCTTCCGGATGCTTCCAGCGGGTTATCCGCTGCGGGGTTAAAGGGGCTTGGGCGGCATCATATACGGCATTGTGTTCTAACGTCCAGGTGTCGAACACATTCTTTCCTTCTCCCGGTGTTGCGTTGGGGAAGCGTGCCATACGTTGCCTTTGTCCATTGATGTAAAGTTGGTCTATCTCAAAAGTGTCCGGCAATGTGGCCGCCCAAATGCCTTTGCCGCGTTGGTGCCATGACAGGCTCAGTTTCAGCCCGCCGCTGAGGATTGCTTTACCGGGATGTTGGGCGCGGTAGGTTACCGTGGCAGGATATGTCTTGCTGTCTTGTGCTGTAAAGCAGAAGGTTTCCGGCAGGTAATAGGTGCCGTCACCGATAATGACTTCTACGTTCGTATCGGGACGGTAAGTACGGGCGAGTTCCTGCGCTTTCTTGAGGGTGGCTACGGGTTGTTCCTGAGTGCCCGGCCATTGGTCTTTTCCTTGCAGGGATACATAGATGGTTTGTGCCCAAGTCCCGCTGATAAATGCCAATAGTCCTATGCAGGCAGCGGCTATTCTTTGGGTCCGGTTGACTTGGCAGTGCTGTTCTGTTTGTTTTCGCATGTGTATTCAGGTTAAGTGATTGATAAGAAGAAGGTCAGTCGGGAAGGCACAGAGAGAATCCTTGTGCTGTGCCTATCCGACTTCGTTGTTCTATTTCTGCAAGAACTCCGCAAACCGCTCCAGTCCTTCCAGCATCCGGCTGCGCGGGCAGGCAATGTTCCATCGCATGTAACCTTCGCCTTCGGAGCCATACATGGTACCGGCATTGAGCCAGAGTTGTGCTTTCTCCAGGAGAACGTGTTCCAGCTTTCCCGAAGACAGGTGCAGGGCTGTGCAGTCCATCCACTCCAGGTAGGTCCCTTCCAGTCGGGTGAGGGGGAATTGGGGCAGGTGTTCGGCACAGAAGGCGTGGAAGGCACGGTCGTTTTCCTCCAGGTAGGCGATTAGTTGGAGCAGCCATTCTTCGCCTTCAGCGGAATAAGCAGCCTCGGTCGCGATGACACCGAAGGGATTGACATCGCACACCTCGTTGATATTGATGGCCCGGTCGATGCGTGCGCGGATGTCGGCATCGGACGAGATGATGCTGGCTATCTGCAGGCCTGCGGTGTTGAACGCCTTGCTGGGCGATACGCAGGTGATGGAGTTGGCCAGACATTCCGCAGACACGGAGGCAAAGGGCGTATAGGTATGGCCGGAGAATACCAGCTCGCAGTGTATCTCGTCTGACACGACCCGCACGCCGTGGCGCAGGCAGATGTCGTTCAGGCGTGCCAGCTCGTCGCGCATCCAGACACGTCCGGCGGGGTTATGCGGATTGCAGAGCAGGAGCAGCCTGGCACGCGGGTCGGCAGCCTTGCGCTCCAGGTCGTCGAAGTCCATGCGGTACGTATCGCCCTCGCGCCGCAGCGGATTGGCCAGCAGTTCACACCCATTGTTGCGGATGGAGGAGAAGAAGCAGTTGTAGACCGGCGTCTGGGCAATCACCTTGTCGCCAGGCACGGTCAGCCCCTTGATGATGGCCGAGAGGGCAGGCACTACGCCCGAGGTGTACATAATCCAGTCAGTCTGCATGCTCCATCCGTGCCGGCGGGCAAACCAGGAGGCTACGGCTTCGTAATACGTCTGAGGCACGCGTGTATAGCCAAAGATGCCGTGCTCCACCCGCCGGCGCAGGGCTTCGGTGATGGCAGGGGCGGTGCGGAAGTCCATGTCAGCCACCCACATGGGCAGCACGTCGGCATCGGCAGCCGAGTCCCACTTGTAAGAGTTTGTGCCACGCCGTGTGATAAGTTCGTCGAAATTATAGTCCATAGTGTTCAGCAATTAGTAGTTAAGTAATTGTTCACATTTTTATATTATGAATGAGGATTTAGTTAGGACGCAAATAGTAGCTGCCTTTTACGTAATCATTCCGGTTTAGAGCCTTTCGTTTAAAAATCGCTCTCTCTGTCATGTTGAGTATTGTTCTCCCCCGTTTGGCGGGGGAGAACAACGCCCGGGGCAATGGTTACATCTGTGGTCATCTGTTATATCTGTGTTATCCGTGGTTTAAATCCTCATTTATGGCACAAACTGAATTTCAGCGTCTACTGTCGGCTGATTTTCATCCATTTCCCCCTTTCCAATCTTATCAGGAAGATAAGGCCGCGGAAGCAAAGCTCGATGCACATAGCCAGCCATACTCCGTTCAGTCCCATCGAAGGAGCCAGGGCGGCAGCCAGTGTCAGTCGTACAGCCCAGATGCTGAAGAAGTTCATCAGGCAAGGCACCAATGTGTTGCCTGCACCCACAAACACGCCGTAGGCCACGATGGCGGCGGCGAACATCGGCTCGGCAAAGGCTTCGATGCGCAAGGCCTCCACTCCTAAGCGCTGCACCTCGGCATCGGGTGTCATGCTGCCCATGATGAGCGGCGCCCCCACGTAGAGTATGACGCCCATCACCCCCATCACTGCCATGCCCATGCCCACGGTGATGCGTGCAAAGCGGCGTGTCAAGTCCTTGCGCCCGGCACCCAGGCTTTGGCCCACCAGGGTAGTGGCGGCATCGGCAATGCCGTAGCCGGGCATGTAGCACAGGCTCTCGGCGGTGATGCCGAACGAATTGGCGGCAATGGCAAAAACGCCTAGCGGTGCCACGATGACGGTGGTCATAATCTGTGCGCCGCAGATGACGATGTGCTCCACACCCATCGGCAGACCAATGTGCAGGGCCTTGCGCACGGTGCCCCACGTCGGACGGAAACTGCCCCGTTCGCCTTTCAGCTTCAGGTCGTTGGAGCGGGCTATCAGATACCACATCATCAACCCGGCCACCACGGCTTCGGCTGCCGCAGTGCCCAACGCAGCGCCTGTCACGCCCAGTCCGGCGCCCGGCATGTGCAGGCTGAGGCCGAACCACTCCACCTCGCGTGTGGGAAAGATAAGGAAGAAGTTGAACACCACGTCCAGCAGACACATCAGTACGTTGAGCAATCCCGGCACCCGCATATTGCCGCTGCACCGCAGCATGCTGCCCGCCAGGAAGTTGAGTTGGAGCAGCGGGAGAGAAAGGGCGAAAATCAGGAAGTAAGCGGATGCCCCTCTGTTGATTTCCTCTGTTCCCCCCAGCCATACAGGCAAGCTTCCGCTGATTAAAGCCCCGATGCCTGCCAATGCCAAGCTGAAGATGGATACGGAAAGAATGGCCTGCCGCAAGACAGCCCGTGCCTCGGCCAGACGTGACGCCCCCACATGGTGTGCCACCTGCACGGAAAAACCCGTGGCTGCTGCGCTGCAAGTCCCCCAGAAAAGCCAGGTAGTGGTAGACACCAGTCCGATGCTGGCTGCGGCGCCGGCACCCAAGCGGCCCACCATGGCTGCGTCGATGTATTGCATGGCAATGGCCGATATTTGTGCCACAATGCTGGGGATGCTGAGCTCTACGGTCAGTCGCAATTGCTGTCGCAGGGTCATGGCCTGACCGTTGCGGATGAGCAATAAAAGGCTGTCTGTCTTGTCTTTCTTCATAACATCGGCAAAGGTAGATGTTTTTTATGGTTTGGCAAATACCCGAATTACGGAAGCTGTGGTTTCAGTGCCTCATTATCCCGTCCGCCTCTGTCTGAAGCTTGCCGGATATGTCTTTTTGAGAGACTCTCCGGCAGGTGTTTCTCTCTCCACAAGCCCGTACCAAATTCGTACCTTGTCCCTACCTCGTCCTTGTCTTATAACAGGGACGAGGTAGGGAGGAAGTAGGGAGGAGAAACGACTTTGGTAGGATTTTGGGCTAGATATAAGAAGGTACTGAAATCTAGTTTATGCATTGTGTAGTATCTGTCATGTTGAGCGGAGCGCAGCGAAGTCGAAACATCTCTCTAATACTTTTCAGACGTATAGTGGGATCCTTCGACTGCGCTCAGGATGACAGAGAAAATGAATTTTAAACAGACTTTAAGCCGGAAAGACATTTTTGAAGCCAATTATCGCCTTCCGAGGCTTGTCTCATGCTTTCCGAAGTGGCTTTAGAGAAAAAAAGATAAAAAAAAGCATTTTTTTCTTGGTGGAACGAATAATATTAATCATATTTGCACCGTATTTCGTACGGAGCCAAGGAAAGGAAAGGAATAATAGCGAAGGCAAAAATACGGAAAAATAGCATAAATAACATAGTATTAATCAATTAAAATTAAACAACAATGGAGAAAGTTTTGAATTACGTGGCTCCCGAAGTGGAGATTGTAGAAGTGGAGGTTGAGAAAGGGTACAACTTCAGTATTCCGAAGGATGAAGAATGGTAACCTTATTGGTGGAGTAAGAGAATAGAAATTTATTAGTAACAAAAGCAAGAGGCTATCATAGCAAGACGGTCTCGCAAAAAAAACAAGAGAACCAAACAAATTTATAAGTAACATGAAGAAAAGAGTTTTATTCAGCGCATGTGCACTGGCAGCCTGCTTCGCCGCTTGTACAAACGACGATTTTCAGACTGAACAAAACAACACCGTCATTAACGAGGCAGGTGAAGTGATCGGTGCAGACCTCGTGTCGTCCGGCATGAAGATGAATATCAATGACGGATCGGCCGATACCCGTATTAATGAGAATGGACAATGGGAGACGGGTGACCAGATTGGATTAGGTTGGTACAAGTACAAAACTGCTATTGATAAAGAGCAGCTTTATTCTGACTGGGCAAGCGGCTCAGGTTGGACTACTGACAATAACCTTTATGCCAATATCCTCTTTACATTGCAAAGTGATGGTTGGTGGCAAACACAGGCCGACGTTTATCAAGGTGCTTACTTCGCTTACTGGCCTTTCCAAAGAATGACCTCCGGTAGCAAGCTGAAGGTTGTTGCTCCAAACGATGTGCCTCAGACCGACGATTCTTTCAAATCTGATGTTTATAAGAACTCTCTTTACCTCTCTGCTCAAGACTTCATTGAGTATGCCGATGTAGACGAGAGCACAATGACTTTGGAGAGCGAGTTCGTTCTCAGTCCTATGGTGAACGCCATCGGTGTAGTTGCTACTCCGGAAGCTAAGATCGCTTCAGATTATCTGAAGAGCATGATCATCACGGAAATGCAAATCAGCGTAGGTGGTTCTAATAATAATATTATTACGCCTTCTGCTACTTTGTCTCCTCGCTACTTGCCGAAGACTATCAATGATGATGGTTCTGCACGTGGTGACAAAGAACTGAGAGAAGAACTGGATAAGGCTGCTGTAGCTGCTACCGGTACCAGTAAGGCTATTCTTACTGACCAGGCTCCTAAGGTTAACTATCTGCGTACTGCTATTGCGAACAATAACTTTACGTTGGCAAAGAACAACACGCTGCGTGCTTTCGCTTTCCCCTTCCAAAAGGGTGCAACATATACGGATCGTCAGTTCCCCTCTGTAAAAGTTACTGTTAAGAGTGCAAACGGTGATTGGAAGCTGGGTACCTTTGCTGTAAACAACACTAACAGTGAAACACTTGCTACTAACTTGAAGCAGATGTTTGACGATGCTCAGAGGGGTGAAAAGTTCTCAATGGTTCAGAACATCTTGGGCGAACCGGGTTCCAGAGGTGTACCTCAGACTCCCGAGTCTATGACTGCTAACCTGACAGTTAAGGACTTTACTCCTGCTACCAGCGGCATCAAGACAGTTAAGCACTGGAACGACTTGGTAACTTTGGTTAATGAGTTGGAAAATGCCGGTAAGGTATTTGCCAACAATCAAGTAGTATTTACGCTGGGTGGTGACTTGAACTTCATCGAAAATGGTGAACAGCTCAAGACTCCGGATAATGTTGACATCGTGCTCAACACGGGTAGCCGCAAGTTGGTCATCAATGGTGAAGTAGAATGGCCCGCTCACTTGATTACTAACGACACTCGTTATACTACGAACATCGTCGTTAATGAGGGTGCTACACTGAAAGTTGGTATCGACCGTAACGAAGTGGTTAACCTGATTGCTTCCAGCATTGAAAACAACGGTACTATCAAGGCTGGTGCAAAGGCTTCTATCTCTGCTGACAAGAACAATCTTACCTATGGCAACAAGTTGGAAAACAACAATATGGTTATCGTAGAATTCGGTGCATACGTTTATCCCGCTGTTGGTCAAGAAGGTATCATTGCTTACGAAATGGATAACAATGAGCCTAATACTATCGGTGAAATCAACACGTTGATGGAGCTGGAGTCAAGCAATAGCCAGAAGGGTTATGCACAGATCAACACGCTGATCCTGAGCAATGGTGTTGAGCTGGATCTGAACGCTCAAGCACGTGCAGCCGGCGAAGGTAACAGATACGAAGAAGGTTCTAATGCAGAATACCTCAACTCTCTGGAGAATATTGACATCATCATGCGTGGTGCTTCTATCGTTCGCAAAGCTGGAGGTAAGTACAGCAAGGTGGCCGACATCACGGTTGAAGAAGGTGCAAACACGATCACTGACGTAGAGCCGCAAGGTAACATCGATATCTTGAAGGGTAGCGAACTGACGCTTGCTTCTGAAATTGCTATTCCTCTGGTTGATGATGGTACTCCTCTGGTATTGGCAGACGATGCTGTTATCAACAACGAAGGTACGCTGTATGTGAACAACACTACTACTACGAAGGATTTCATCAATAAGGTTGGTACAGTTAAGGTAGAGAGCGATGAGAAACTCTACTATGTTGACCAGTATATCCAAGGCGGTATTGCTGACGGTACTGTAGAAAAATCAAGCGATCCCAATGCAGCGTTGGCACAGGAAGTTAAGTCTACTTTCGATACTTATGCAGCAGCAATTAGCGCCGTTAGTTTGGATGATGTAGTAACTGATTTGAACTCTAAAGGTCCTAATCTGTTTGACCATCTTCCTGGTAGTGATGAACCTTGGGCTTCTGCTGCCTTCTATATGGCACTGAGCGAGTGGATGAAAGCTGTTACAGGTGAAGGACTGGCTGAAAGTGGTACGCCTACTGCAATTTCAGTTCAAATGCTGACTCTCTTCCAGAGCCAAAGTGGTATCATATTGCTTTAAGACAAGCATTGACTGATAAATAATTAAAGAAGGCCGCCTCAAAAACAAAATGGGGCGGCCTTTTTTTCAACAACAAATCAGTGTTCATCCGCACAATCAGTGCCATCTGTGGTTTAATCCCATTCCGTTCACCCATTCATGAACAAGCTCAAAATACAATTAGCTTGGCAGCACCGCCGCTTCCTCCTGAAAGCCGTCGGCATTGGTCTTGTGGTAGGCCTGTTTATCGCCCTCTGTATTCCCAAAGAGTATGAGGCAGGCATCCTTCTTGCCCCCGAGAGCATCAGCGAACGCACAACCAATGATGCCCCGGAAGGTTGGTCGGGCACCTTCCTGAACGAGACCAAGGAGCGCGACGCCATCACCCCCGACTACTACCCGCACATTGTCAGCTCGCCCCTTTTCCTCACCGCCCTGTTCGACATCCCCGTACAGACCATTGACTGTCCTCCTGACAGCACCCTTACCCTTTACAACTACATCGACCAACACCAGCATCGCCCGTGGTGGTCCTTCTTACAGACCGCTTTCAGCAAGGTGGTCGGCCTTCTCACCGGCTCTTTCTTCGACAATCCCCGCAAGGTGGAGAGCAACTACACCGCCGCCCTTTCAGACAGCATCCCCACCATCCTCGCCCTCTCTGCCAAGGACACGGGTATCGCCTCTGCTATCAATTCCCGTATCAGCATATCGCCAGACGTAAAGACCCGCACTGTCAGCATTGCTTGCCGTATGCAAGACCCGCTGGTAGCCCGCATAGTGGCCGATAGTGTAAGTCGTCGCATACAGGCCTATGTCACCGAATACCGTACCAATAAAAAACGGGAGGCCTTGGTTGCTGCCCAAATATTGCAACAGCAAGCTCGAGAAAAATACTATCAGGCGCAAGAAATACAGGCCGCCTTTGAGGATCGCAACCGTAATCTGGCTACCCGTAATGCTCAGAAGGAACTCGTCAAGCTGCGTATCCTGACTGCGCAAGCTTATCAAGAATATACCCGCACCACTCTGCAAATGCATGCCGCAGAAACACAAGTCATCCGTGTGCGTCCGGTCTTTGCCGTCATACAGCCTGCCACGACGCCTGTCCGTCCTGCTTCGCCTTCGAAGGTGAAATACATGGCGGCCTTTGCCTTGCTGGGCCTGCTGACAGGATATGCCAGGATTGGTTTCTTCGGAGTTAAAAAGAAAATAAGCGTCGGCAAGAGCGTGTATTAGGAGATGCTGCATCTTTGCGGCACGCCATCACACGTTTTCTGAATGTTTTTTTAGTATGTTGTATAGTAAATGTGCCGCAGGATGCGGCACCTCCTATAGCACCTGGTGAATGTGCCGCAAGGATGCGGCACTTCCTATGTCTCCTATATCGCTAACCTTTATGGAGCAGGGGAAAGATTTCTTCCCACGCATCGCACAAAGCCTGCATGGAGGGGAACAGCAAGTCGGCACCGGCATCCAGCAGCACTTGTCCGTCCAGCGGACCGGTGTTGACAGCGATGGTGAAGATTCCGGCCGCGTGTCCGGCTTGTACGCCGATGGGGGCGTTTTCCACTACGATGGCTTCGTGGGCTTGTACGTCGGCTTTTTGGAGCCCCATCAGATAGGGCTCGGGATTGGGCTTTCCGTGCTTCACGTCGAAGGCGGTCACCATATGTTCCGGGGTGAAGATACCGGGATAGTGGTGGTTGAGGCGGTCCAGCAGCGAGCGTTGGCCCGAACCTGTCACCAGTACGGGGGTGAGGCCGACACCTGTCACCTTTTGCAACAATGCAGGGGCGCCGGGCATGGATACAGGCTCGGGATAAGTGCTGAAGGCTTCGCTTTTCTCGGCATAAATCTGTTCGATGAGTTCGGGCGGCGCATCGTGTCCATACTGCCGGTTGTAGGCGATGTTGATGGTCGATGCCCCTGTGCGTCCTTCGTGCAGGAACGCTTCTTGTCGGCTGAAGCGCAGGCCGTGTCGGTTCATCACAGTGGCCCAGGCTTCGGCGTGGTAAGGCATGGAGTCGAACAAGACGCCATCCATGTCGAAGAGGACGGCTTTCAAACAAATCTTCTCTTGTCTTGTAGTTTTCAGGTAGTTTCTTATAGCCTCTTGGTACATATATGTATGGAAGAGTTGGTAAAATGAAAGGATGCCCGGCTTTTTGTCGTCCGAACATCCTCTCTTGGGTTTATGTTTTGCTTACATTGGTTTAGAGTCTTGCCTGGATAGCTTTCGAGGCTTCCTCATAGCCCGGTTTGTTAAGCAGGGCAAACATGTTCTTCTTGTAAGCTTCTACGCCCGGCTGGTTGAAGGGATTCACGCCCAGCAGGTAGCCGCTGATGCCGCAAGCTTTTTCGAAGAAATACAGCAGGCCGCCGATACTTGTTTCGTCCAAGGCGGGGATAGTGAGGCGCAGGTTGGGGACACCGCCATCCACATGGGCCAGTTGAGTGCCCAGTTCGGCCATCTTGTTTACTTCGTCTACGCGTTTGCCGGCCAGGTAGTTCAGGCCGTCCAGATTTTCTTCATCGCTGGGTACTTGCAGCTTGTGGTTAGTATGTTCTACGGAAATGACAGTTTCGTAAATGGTGCGTTCACCTTCCTGAATCCATTGCCCCATCGAATGAAGGTCGGTAGAGAAGTCTACGGCTGCGGGGAAGATGCCTTTGTTGTCTTTACCTTCCGATTCGCCATACAGTTGTTTCCACCATTCGCTTACATAATGCAGTTTCGGGTTGAAGTTCACAAGGATTTCAATCTTCTTGCCGTTTTTATAGAGTTCATTGCGAGTGGCGGCATAGATGGCGGCAGGGTTCTCGGCAAAGGGTACGTCTTTGCCACAAGCTTTCTCCATGGCTACGGCGCCGGCTACTAACTTCTCAATGTCGAATCCGGCTACGGCGATGGGCAACAGTCCTACGGGCGTCAGTACGGAGAATCGTCCGCCTACATTGTCGGGGATGATGAACGACTTGTAGCCTTCTTTGTCAGCCGTTACACGGGCGGCGCCTTTCTTGGCGTCGGTGATGGCTACGATGACTTTCTTGGCCATCTCTTTCCCACGCTGGTCTTCGCATTGCTTGCGTAGCAAACGGAAAGCCAATGCTGTTTCGGTGGTCGTGCCTGACTTGGAGATGTTGATGACGCCGAACTTTTTGCCTTTCAGGTATTCGGTCAGTTCATACAGATAGTCTTCGCCGATGTTGTGTCCGGCGTAGAGGATGACGGGAGCATCTTTCTTCTCCTGCAACCAGGTGAAGCTGTTGGACAGAGCTTCGATAACGGCACGTGCGCCCAGGTAGCTGCCGCCAATGCCGGCAACGACTACGACGTCGCAGTTTTCACGCAGTACTTGTGCGGTAGCTTTCAAGTCATTCAGGTGTTCCTGTGTGATGGAAGAGGGCAGGTGTAGCCATCCCAGAAAATCATTACCCAGTCCGGTGCCGTTTTCCAGCATGTCTTGTGCTTCTTTTACCTGCTTTTCATAAGCGCACACATTTTCCTTGGAAATGAATCCGAAGGTCTTTTCAATGTTCAAAGTAATCATAGCTCAATGTTTGTTATATATAAATGTATATATGGTTAATCCGCTACCGGAACGAGTCCGTCAGCAACTTAATCTCGATAGTGGGGGAAATGCGTTCGTAGAGGATGTTGTAGACAGCGTCCAGTATCGGCATGTTTACGTGATAGTGCTTGTTGATTTCCTTGATGCACTTGGTGCCGTAGTAGCCTTCGGCAATCATTTCCATCTCTATCTGTGCGCTCTTCACCGAATAGCCCTTGCCAATCATGGTGCCGAAGGCCCGGTTGCGGCTGAAGTTGGAATAGCCTGTCACCAGCAGGTCGCCCAGGTAGGCCGAATCGTAGACATTGCGGTTCAGCGGGTAGACGGTGGTGAGGAAGCGGTTCATCTCCTGCACGGCGTTAGACATCAGCACGGCCTGGAAGTTGTCACCGTATTTCAGGCCGTTGCAGATACCGGCGGCAATGGCATAGACGTTCTTCAGCACCGAGCCATATTCAATGCCGGCCACGTCATTGCTCACCGAGGTTTTGATGTATGAACTGGCAAAGCGTTCGGCTATAAGCGAAGCTTTGGATGTGTCCGGACAGGCGATGGTGAGGTAGGAGAGTCGTTCCAATGCCACTTCTTCCGCATGGCAGGGGCCGGCAATGACGGCGATGTTTTCGGTCGGCACGTTATACTCCTTGGTGAAGTATTCCGACACGATGAGGTTGTCGTCTGGCACGATGCCTTTAATGGCCGTGATGATGAACTTGTCCTTTATCTTGGTCTTCAGCTTCTTCAAGTGTGACTTGAGGTAAGGTGACGGCGTGACGAATATCAACGTGTCTGACTCCTTCACCACGTCGTTGATGTTCGAACTGAAGCTGATGCGCTTGATGTCGAACTTGACGCTTGTCAGGTAGGCCGGGTTATGCCCCAGCCGTTTGAAGTCGGCGATGCGGTCGTCACGTCGCATATACCAGTTGATTGTCTCGGTTTTCGAGAGGACAATCTTGGCGATGGCCGTTGCCCAACTGCCCCCGCCCATCACGGCTATCTTTCCGGGGAGTTTCATTTCTCAATCTTTTCAATCCAGGCTTGCACGTCGGCCACGCTTGGATTGGCCAGTTCCAGTTTGTATTTCTTGTTGATTCCGCAAATGTCCATGTGAAGTTTCTGCGGGTTGACGTCTTTCATGTCGCTCACCAGGTTGTAGCCGGCTTTCTGGATGACGGGCACCCAGTCGGCAGGGATTCCCAGTTCGGTGTATTTGGCGGGAGCGTCCTTGGGGGCGACTTTCTCCGGGCGCATCTGCGGGAAGAAGAGCACCTCCTGGATGAAGGGCTTGCCCGTCATGAGCATGGTCAGGCGGTCAATGCCGATACCGATGCCCGACGTGGGTGGCATGCCGTATTGCAGTGCCTTGAGGAAGTCCTGGTCGATGAACATGGCTTCGTCGTCGCCCTTCTCGCTCAGGCGGAGCTGCTCTTTGAAGCGTTCTTCCTGGTCCAAGGGGTCGTTCAATTCGCTGTAAGCATTGGCCAGTTCCTTGCCGTTCACCATCAGTTCGAAACGTTCGGTCAGGCCGGGCTTGCTGCGGTGCATCTTGGTCAGTGGCGACATCTCCACGGGATAATCCGTGATGAAGGTGGGCTGGATGAAGGTGCCTTCGCAGAACTCGCCGAAGATTTCATCTATCAGCTTGCCTTTGCCCATGGTGTCGTCTATTTCCATCTTCAGTTCCTTGCAGATGGTGCGTATCTCGTCTTCTGTCTTGCCTTCCAGGTCGTAGCCCGTCTTTTCCTTGATGGCCTCAAGGATGGGTAGGCGTCGGTAGGGAGCCTTGAAGCTGATGGTCTTGCCGTCTATCACCGTCTCCGGGCAGCCGTTCACGGCAATGCAGATGCGCTCCAGCAGCTTCTCGGTGAAGCTCATCATCCAGTTGTAGTCCTTGTACTGCACGTACAGTTCCATGCAGGTGAACTCCGGATTATGGCTCTTGTCCATGCCCTCGTTGCGGAAGTTCTTGCCAATCTCGTAGACGCCTTCGAAGCCGCCCACGATGAGACGCTTCAGGTAGAGCTCGGTGGCGATGCGCAGGTAGAGGTCGATGTCCAATGAGTTGTGGTGGGTGATGAAGGGCCGTGCACTGGCACCGCCGGGGATGGATTGCAGGATGGGTGTTTCTACCTCGGTGTAGCCGGCTTCGTCGAGCACGGCGCGCATGGTGCTGATGATTTTAGAACGCTTCAGGAATGTGTCCTTCACGCCATCGTTCACGATGAGGTCTACGTAGCGCTGGCGGTAACGCAGTTCGGGGTCTTCGAAGGAGTCGTAGGCCACGCCGTCCTTGTATTTTACGATGGGCAGGGGGCGCAAGCTTTTGGCCAGCACGGTCAGCTTTTTGGCATGTACGCTGATTTCGCCCGTCTGTGTGCGGAACACGAAACCTTCGATGCCTATGAAGTCGCCCAAGTCGAGCAGGCGTTTGAACACTGTGTTATACATGTCCTTGTTCTCGTCCGGGCAGATGTCGTCGCGTGTGATGTACACCTGGATGCGTCCTTTCGAATCTTGCAATTCTACGAAAGATGCTTTGCCCATGACGCGGCGGCTCATCATGCGTCCGGCGATGGACACTTGGCGCGGTTCGGCGTCGTCTTTGAAGTCCGCTTTTATGTCGGTGGAGAAAGCATTGGTTACATACTCGGCGGCGGGATAAGGGTCAATGCCCAAGGCGCGCAGCTCGTTGAGGCTGTTGCGTCGGATGATTTCCTGTTCGCTCAGTTCTAATACGTTCAAGTTCATATCGCAATATTTCATCAATTTGGGTACAAAAGTACAAAGTTTTTTTATTTTCTCGCGCTTTTCCGGTTAATAAAGTAGGGATGGTGCTTCAAAACTTCGGTGTTGAGCCTGACTTTTTGTCGGAAAAGGCGGGCTGGGGAGGCGTTGTTTGTGCCAAGCGCGATGGCCTTCCTTCTTGTTCGGCGTTTGCTCCTCTTGTGTTCGGTGTAGCCTTGCTTCTTGTTCGTCTCCACGTGTCCGGTTGTCGGGACGGAACAAACGAATCTTGTTCTGTAAGGAAATACATTTTGTCACGTGACAGATAATTATTACTTTTGCATCCGTCTTTATTCACCATTTTGGTCATTCAATGGAAAAGAAAACTACAAGCAAGGAGAAGGAGCCGGGGCTCTCGTTCGCAGGCCGGTTGAAAGCTGTGTTCAAGAACGAAACAGCCCGTTTTATCATCGGGTTGCTGCTCATCATATTTTCTGTCTATTTGTTGCTGGCTTTCATGTCGTTCTTCTTTACGGGAGCGGCCGACCAGAGTATCCTTGAGAACGCTACGGCCGAAGAACTGGCTTCGGTGAACAACGGTGTGAGCAATTACGCCGGTTCGCGTGGGGCGCAGTTGGCCAGTTATTTCATCAACGACTGCTTCGGCGTCGCCTCGTTCTTTATCCTGGTTTTCCTGGCTATGGCCGGGCTGAAGCTGATGAAGATTCGGCGCGTGCGCCTGTGGCGCTGGTTCATCGGTTGCACGGTCTTGCTGGTGTGGTTCTCCGTCTTTTTCGGTTTCGCCTTCCGCCATCAGTACCAAGACTCCTTTGTCTATCTGGGCGGCCTGCACGGCTATAACGTAGGCAACTGGCTTGCCTCGCAGGTGGGCGTGCCGGGCGTGTGGCTCATCCTGCTTGCCACGGCCGTCTGTTTCCTGGCCTATCTCAGCGCGCGCACCGTTGCCTGGTTACGCCGCCTCTTCACGCTGAGTTTCCTGAAGCGGAAGCCGAAGGAAGAAAAGTTTGAAGCCGGCGAAGGCGAGGTGCCCGAAGAGTTTGACACGTCGTGGGGCGTGCAGCGCAAGAAGAAAGAAGAAGCACCCAAAGACTCCGGTGAGCCGAAGCCGATGCCTGCCGAAGTGGAAGAAGCGCCAGAGGAGATAACACTCGACCTGGACATACCGGCTGAGAGAGTGGACGACACACAAGCTTCGCCTGCCGGCGTCGACGTGCCCATCGACATCGAGGTGCCGCAGTCCGACCCCGTGGTTTCCGTCGTTCCCGCATCTGCCGCTGCCAAGGAACCGGGGTTCGAGATAGAGTCGCATGCCGACGAACCGGTCGTGGAAGAGCGAGAACCCTACAACCCACGGCTCGACCTGGAGCACTATCATTTTCCCACGCTCGACCTGCTGAAACATTTCGACGAGTCCGAACCTGTGGTGAACATGGAAGAGCAGAATGCCAATAAAGATGAAATCGTGAAGACGCTCCGCAGCTTCGGCATCGAAATCAACAGCATCAAGGCTACCGTTGGCCCCACGGTGACGCTTTACGAAATCACCTTGGAACCCGGCGTCCGTATCTCGCGCATCAAAGGCTTGGAGAATGACATCGCCATGGCCCTCGCCGCCCTAGGCATCCGCATCATAGCCCCCATCCCCGGCAAAGGTACCATCGGCATCGAGGTACCCAGCAAGAAACCGCGCATCGTTTCGGGGCAGAGCATCATTGGCAGCAAGAAGTTCCAGGAGTCCACCTACGACCTGCCCATCGCCCTGGGGAAGACCATCACGAACGAAGTCTTCATGGTAGACTTGGCCAAGATGCCTCACATCCTCGTGGCAGGTGCTACGGGACAAGGTAAATCTGTCGGACTGAACGCCATCATTACTTCCTTATTATATAAGAAACATCCGGCCGAACTGAAATTCGTGTTAGTCGACCCGAAGAAAGTAGAGTTCAGCATCTATTCCGTCATCGAACACCATTTCCTGGCCAAGCTCCCTGACGAGGCCGAGCCCATTATCACCGACGTCACCAAGGTAGTGCAGACGCTCAACTCCATCTGCGTGGAGATGGACACGCGCTACGACTTGCTGAAAATGGCGCACGTGCGCAACGTCAAGGAATATAACGAGAAGTTCATCAACCGTCAGCTTAACCCCGAGAAGGGGCATAAATACATGCCCTACATCGTGGTCGTCATCGATGAGTTCGGTGACCTTATCATGACTGCCGGCAAAGACGTCGAACTGCCCATCGCACGCATTGCCCAGTTGGCACGCGCCGTAGGCATCCACTTGATTATCGCCACCCAGCGACCTACGACCAACATCATCACCGGTACTATCAAGGCCAATTTCCCGGCCCGTATCGCTTTTAAGGTATCGCAGATGATAGATTCGCGTACCATCCTCGACCGTCCGGGGGCTGATAAACTCATTGGACGCGGTGATATGCTCTTCCTGCAAGGCGCCGAACCGGTGCGCGTGCAGTGTGCTTTCATCGACACGCCCGAAGTGGTCAACATCACCGAATACATTGCTCGCCAGCAAGGATATCCCACCGCCTTCTTCTTACCCGAAGTGGAAGATGAGAACGGTGGAAGCAGCCTGGAAGGGGTAGACATGGACCGGCTCGACCCACTGTTTAAAGACGCCGCCCGTCTGATTGTTTCCAGCCAGCAAGGGTCTACGTCGCTCATCCAGCGTAAATTCTCCATCGGATATAACCGTGCGGGGCGTATCATGGACCAGTTGGAAAAGGCCAATATCGTAGGGCCCGCGCAAGGCAGTAAGCCGCGCGAAGTCTACTTCGCAGACATTGTGATGCTGGAAGAGCATTTGAATAATTATTAAACTCTTGATAGATGGGAAAAAACAGCATACTTTCTTATTGCCGTTGGCTTGCGTTTTGCTTCTTCGCCTGCTGCTGCCTGGCTGTCTGGGGACAAGAAAACGAAGCCCGCGACGTCATGCGCCGCACGGCCGATGCCTTCCGGCGGGCAGGCGGCATCCGGGCTACATTCTTGGTTCATTCGTCCGAAGGAAACACCTCCGGTACCATTCAGTTGAAAGGAGAGAAGTTTGTGTTGGAAGCCGGGGGAATGACCACTTGGTTCGACGGGCGCACGCAATGGACTTACCTGAGTTCGTCTGACGAGGTGAACATATCCGAACCTACTCCCGCCGAGCTGCAAACCCTCAATCCCTACGCCTGGCTCTCGCTCTATGACCAAGGCTATGCGTTGCAGCTCCTTGCGGGCGGCACATCCGATGTCTATCAGGTTCAGATGACCGCTACTTCTTCCGAAACGCCCATCGAGAAACTGCTGGTTTGGATTAAGAAAGACACGTTGCTCCCTTCGCGCGTCAGCCTGACTTTGGCAGGCAGCTTCGAGCCCACAGTCATAACCATCCGCGATTGTCGCGTCAAGCAAGATTATGCCGATTCTTTCTTTACGTTCGACCGCCGGGCGTATCCTACGGCCGAAATCATCGACTTGCGCTGAGGTCCGTCATTCAAACGGAGGCTGCACCGTCTGCCGGAAGGAGATGCTTTGTAAACAATGTCTCACTCTTTAAATAATGAACTGAAAATGGAAACAGAACAAGTAAAATGCCTGATTATCGGTTCCGGACCTGCCGGCTATACCGCTGCCATCTATGCCGGACGGGCCAACCTCTCTCCCGTGCTTTATGCAGGTTTGCAGCCTGGTGGGCAGTTGACAACGACCACCGAAGTCGAGAACTTCCCCGGTTATCCCGCCGGCATCGGAGGCCCGGAACTGATGGAGGACTTGCGGAAGCAGGCCGAACGTTTCGGGGCAGACATCCGTTACGGAGAAGCTACGGCGGCAGACTTAAGTTCTTCTCCCTACAAGATAACGATAGACAATGAGAAAGTCATCGAAGCACGCACAGTGATAATTGCCACCGGGGCTACGGCTAAATATTTAGGTCTGGACGATGAAAAGAAATACGCCGGAATGGGTGTCAGCGCATGTGCTACGTGCGATGGTTTCTTTTACCGCAAAAAAGTGGTGGCCGTGGTAGGCGGAGGTGATACGGCTTGCGAGGAAGCATCCTACCTGGCCGGTCTTGCTTCAAAGGTCTACCTCATCGTGCGGAAGCCTTATTTGCGAGCTTCGAAGGTGATGCAGCAACGCGTGTTCAACAATCCGAAGATTGAAGTCCTTTTCGAACACAATGCCGTAGGCTTGTATGGCGAAAACGGTGTGGAAGGCGTGCACTTGGTGAAGCGTCGGGGCGAGGCCGATGAACAGTCCTATGACTTGCCCATCGATGGCTTCTTCCTGGCCATAGGTCATAAGCCTAACTCAGACATCTTCAAACCGTGGTTGGAAACGGACGAAGTGGGCTACATTTTGACCGAGCCGGGTACGCCGCGTACCAAGTTACCCGGAGTGTTTGCCGCAGGCGATGTGGCAGATCCACATTATCGCCAAGCCATAACGGCCGCGGCTTCGGGCTGTAAGGCTGCCATAGAAGTTGAACGATATTTGTTAAGCTGATTCATCCTATGAAAGTACTTTCTTGGACTCTTCCATTGCTTCCGTGCCTGTGTACAACATCGAGTCTTGCTGCGCAAGAGCGCCCCAATGTGCTCTTTATATTGGCAGATGACTTAGGTTATGGAGATTTAAGCTGCTACGGGCAAGAGCGTTTCGAAACGCCGGCCATTGACGCCTTGGCTCTCGAAGGCATGCGTTTTACTCAGGCTTATGCGGGCACTACGGTCAGTGCACCCTCGCGTTCCTGTTTGCTGACAGGCATGCACAGTGGGCACACTTATGTCCGTGGAAACATTGAAAGGGAACCAGAAGGACAATATCCTTTGCCGGCGGAAGCGCATACTATTTTCCATGTATTTAAGGAAGCGGGGTACAAGACTGCGGCTTTTGGTAAATGGGGCTTAGGTTTTGTTGGAACCACGGGTGATCCGCAAGCACAAGGCTGCGATACTTTCTTCGGTTTTAATTGCCAGCTTTTGGCGCATAGCTATTATCCGGACCATTTGTGGGACAACAGTCAGCGTGTCGACCTGAAGGACAATGTCCTTCAGGTACAATACGGACGTGGAACGTATGCTCCGGATCTTATTCACCAGAAAGCCTTGGAATACTTGGACAATGCCTCGTCGGATGAACCTTTCTTTCTGTGGTATCCTACCATCTTGCCTCATGCAGAATTGATTGTGCCCGAGGACAGCATTATCCGTAAGTTCCGCGGTAAGTATCCGGAGAAAGCTTTCCAGGGTACTGAACCCGGTCATCCGGCTTTCCGCAAAGGAGGCTATTGTACTCAGCTTTATCCGCATGCTACTTTTGCATCGATGGTGACCCGCTTGGACGTTTACGTGGGGCAACTGGTGGAGAAGCTGAAAGAAAAAGGTTTGTATGACAATACTATCATCATCTTTGCCAGCGATAATGGTCCTCATAAGGAGGGAGGTGCTGACCCGGATTTCTTTAACAGCAACAGTATCTATCGGGGGTATAAGCGCGACCTTTATGAAGGCGGCATCCGTATCCCGCTGATTGTTTCTTGGCCGGGGCATGTGCAGGCGGGTACGGAGACTGATTTTATGTGTGCCTTCTGGGACATGATGCCTACGTTTTGTGACATACTTTCTTCCGATATTCAGACTTCTGTTGAGGCTTTGGACGGTATCAGCCTTTTGCCTGTGTTGACGGGGCAGGAAGGGCAAAAAGAGCATGATTATCTTTATTTCGAGTTTCAGGAACAGAATGGCAAGCAGGCTGTACGCAAAGGTGTTTGGAAGCTGATATACCAGAATATAAGGGGCGATAAGCCGTATTATGAATTGTATAACCTGGCTGCTGACCCTTCAGAGCGGCACAATGTCATTGACCGCTTTCCGGACATCGCCGCGGAACTAAAGGAGGTGATGAAAGAAGCCCACGTGGAAAGTAATGATTTTCCCCTGCTGTAAGACATGGGCGTCGAAAGGGGTTAGCCTATCTTGCTAATCTTTTTCAGGCGTTCTTCTTCTATGATTTTGATTTTTCTTCCGTCTATGGCAATCAACTTCTCGGTAGCGAACTGCGACAGTGTGCGGATGGCATTGGAGGTTGTCATGTTGGAGAGATTGGCCAAGTCTTCGCGAGAGAGGTAGATACTTAGTGTGGAGCCGTCTTCTTCCAGGCCGTAGCTATCTTTCAGGAAGAGCAGCGATTCGGCCAGGCGTCCTCGGATGTGTTTCTGTGTCAGGTTGACCGTGCGTTCGTCTGCCACGGTCAGGTCGAATGACAACTGTTTGATGAAAAAGAACGCCAGGTCGTTGTTTTGCGTGATCAGCGTCTTGATGACGGCCATGGGGATGAGGCAGATGAGTGATGATTCGAAGGCAGCGGCTGCGGTAACGTAGTCTTTCCCGGCAAAGAACGCACCGTAGCCAAAGTAACCTACCGGTTTGATCATGCGGATGATTTGGCTGCGCCCGCCCACGCCGTCTTTATAGATTTTCACCTTCCCGCTCAGCAGGCACATCAGGTGGGTAGGAGTTTCTCCTTCACAATGTATGACTTCGTTTTTCTTGTAATTCTGAAGCGTGAAGTTGTTGGACAAGAAGGTCTGTTGCTCTTTTGTCAAGAGTGACCACATGTCGGCCATTAGCTCGGGAATGTGTACGTCTGAAAGGGTTGTCTTTACCATAACTGCTGCACAACTGTGTTATACAGCACAAAAGTAGTAAGAATAAATCAAATATTGCATATTTGTGACGAAAAGATGCAGAAAAAAGAGGATAAGTCTTGAAAGTTACAGGTGCGTATTGGTTTATTTCGTGCTGTGCAAGCACTGTTTTTCAGACGAAGCCGCCTGCCCCGCTCAAGAGAAAACGGGGCAGGACGGTTCGTTTTTTGTTTTACTTCGTGAACAGCAGTTCGCGATACTTGGGCAGCGGCCAGATTTCATCGTCGATTTCCATTTCCAGATGGTCGATGTGGTCGCGTATGCTTCCCAAGTAGGGGCGCACGGTCTCTTCGTAGGCGAAGGCGCGGTCCTTGTAGTGGGGCAGGTGATTGGCCACCTTGCGTGCCTCTATCATGTCGCGTACCAGCTTCTTGATGGCTGTGACGCGGTGCGAGATTTCGCGGATGAGTTCCTTGCGGTCGGCGCTGAGTTCTTCGTATTCCTCGGGAGTGAAGGTCTCGCGCAGGCCGCGCAGGTTCTCCAGCAGGCGGTTCTGGTAGATGACAGCCGTGGGGACGATGTGGTTGATGGCCAGGTCGCCCAGTACGCGGCTTTCAATCTGTACCTTCATGGTGTACTTCTCCAGCTCTACCTCGAGGCGGCTGTTCAGCTCGGTTTCGTTGAAGATGTGCTCGCCTATCAGCACGGCCTTCGACTGGTTGTCTACGTAGTGCATCAGTGCTTCGGGCACGTGGCAGATGTTGGTCAGTCCGCGGCGGGCGGCCTCCTTTTTCCACTGTTCGGAGTAACCGTCGCCCTCGAAGCGGATGGGTTCGGAGGCGATGATAGTCTCCTTGAGCACGCGGAAGATGGCTTCGTCTTTGCCGGTGCCTTCTTCCATCAGGCGGTCTACGGCTACTTTAAATTCGTTCAGTTGGTTGGCCATGGCGGCGTTGATGGCTATCATGGCGGCGGCGCAGTTGGCCGACGAGCCGGCGGCGCGGAACTCGAAGCGGTTGCCGGTGAAGGCAAAGGGAGACGTGCGGTTGCGGTCGGTGGTGTCGAGCAAGATTTCGGGGATGCGGCCGATGCCCAGCTTCAGCGTGGTCTTTTCTTCGGCAGTCATCTTGCTGTCGCTCACCTGGCGGGTGATTTCGTCCAATATACCGGAAAGCTGTTTGCCCAAGAAGATGGACAGGATGGCAGGCGGTGCCTCGTTGGCGCCCAGGCGGTGACTGTTGCCTGCGCTCATGATGGAGGCGCGCAGCAGGTCTTGGTTTTTGTAGACCATCATCAGCACGTTGACCAGGAAGGTGAGGAACAGCATGTTGCCCTTGGGGTTCTTGCCCGGTGCAAAGAGGTTGACGCCCGTGTCGGTGCAGAGCGACCAGTTGTTGTGTTTGCCGCTTCCGTTGACGCTGTCGTAGGGCTTTTCGTGCAGCAGCACGGCGAAGTTGTGTTTGCGGGCAATGCGTTTCATCAGGTCCATCACCAGTTGGTTGTGGTCGTTGGCCAGGTTGACATTTTCGAAGATAGGAGCCAGCTCGAACTGGTTGGGGGCCACTTCGTTGTGCCGGGTCTTGACGGGGATCCCCAGTTTATGGCATTCAATCTCCAGTTCTTTCATGAAGGCGGTGACGCGCGGGGGGATGGAGCCGAAGTAGTGGTCTTCCAATTGTTGGTCTTTGGCCGAGGAGTGTCCCATCAGTGTTCGTCCTGTCAGGCAGAGGTCCGGGCGAGCGTTGTAGAGCGCCAGGTCGACGAGGAAATATTCTTGTTCCCACCCCAGGTTGGAGAATACCCGGGTGACGTTCTTGTCGAAGAGCTGGCAGACGTCGGTAGCCGCGCGGTCGACGGCAGCCAATGCCTTGAGCAGCGGGGTCTTGTAGTCAAGCGCTTCGCCCGTATAAGAGATGAAGATGGTGGGGATACAGAGCGTGTCGTCGACGACGAAGGCGGGCGATGATACGTCCCACGCCGTGTAGCCGCGTGCTTCGAAGGTGTTGCGGATGCCTCCGTTGGGGAAGCTCGACGCGTCGGGTTCTTGCTGGATGAGCAGTTTGCCCGAGAAGCGCTCGATGACGTTCCCTTCGTCGCTCAGTTCGATGAAACCGTCGTGTTTCTCGGCCGTGCCGTCGGTCAGCGGCTGAAACCAGTGGGTGTAGTGGGTCACGCCGAGCGACTTGGCCCAGCTCTTCATGCCGTTGGCCACCAGGTCGGCAGCTTCGCGGTTGATGGCGGTGCCTTTCTCGATGGCGTCGGTAACAGCCTTATAGGCCTCGCGCGGCAGGTATTCCTGCATCTTTTTCAGGTCGAAAACGTGACTGCCGTAATAGTCGGACAGTCTCTCCGATGGAGGAGTTACTTCAAGAGGCTTGCGGTTGGCAAGCTCTTGTAAAGCGAAAAAACGCATTTTAGACATAATGGGTCTTGTTTTAGTGGGTTCTCGGGCGCAAAGTTAGGTATTTTTCTCTAAACACCTCCTAAAAATAGGGGGTATTCTTCGGAAAAAGTGTGTTTTTTCTTCTGTTGCCCCCTTCCCCTCTTTCCCTCTGCCTGCCGTGGAAACGGGGATTTTTTGCGCCTGCTCTTCGGGACGGCTTTGCTTCTTCCGGACAGGAGCCGCGGCCTCTCCGAACACGAGGCATGCTTTTGTCGAACACGAGGCAGAAGCTGATGCTCAGCGCGTTGTGCCTGCCCTCATTTGTAGCCTGTATGCTTTGGGCGAGAGGCCTGTGTACTTCTTAAAGAAACGGGTCAGGCACGACTGGTCGGCGAAGTTCAGTTGTGCGGCAATCTCGGTGGCCGACAGGGTGGGGTTGTTCAGCAATACCTTGATTTCGGCCACGAGTTGTTCGTCAATCAGTTGCTTGGGTGTCTTCCCGTCCAGGTATTGCGTGGTGGCTTCGTAAAGGTAGCGTGGAGTGATGCAGAGGCTGTCGGCGTAGAAAGGCACGAGGTGCTGGCGTGTGCCGTGTTCGCGTACCAGTTGCATGAAGCGGTGGCAAAGCTGCTGCTTGCGGCTGAAGGTGCTGCCTGCGGCTGCCTGCTTTTCGGGGATGGTGTTGAAGAGCCACATCAGCAGGCTTTGCAGGTAGTTCTGCTCGTGTTGTGCCCGGAAAGGGGAGTCGTTGTCAACAAACAGCATCTGTGCCATGTCCATCCATAGCAGCATCTCGCGCCACGTCTTCTGGCTTCGTGCGTCGGGCGTGTGGTGGTAGCACGGATGCTCGTGCGTATAATTAAAATAAGGTGTGTCGATGGGCAAGATAGCCTTCAGAAAGAGGTCTTGCGGGAAGAGGAGCACCCGTGACCGGAAGTCGGGCGAAGCCTCCATCACTTCTATCAGGCTGCCGGTCAGGAAAATCAGTTCGGTTTCGGCATCGAACTCGTATCGTTGCACCCCTGTGGAGACGAGGGCGCGTCCTTGCGTACAGACCAGGTAGATGCCGCAGCGGAAGTGGCAGGGGCTGTGTTGCAGGCTGGCGAGGTCGGTGTCCAGGCAGCGGATGCTTGCGGTGTCGGTCGGTAAAGTTTCGGTCATAAGGAATCAATTCTTTAATCGTGGGGCAAAATTACTAAAAAACGGCGTTTTCTTGTCGTTCTGTTCCGGATTTGCCATGTTTTACGAAGTTTTCGTCATGGCAGAAGTCCAGCTTTCGCCGTAATTTTGCCGCCGGAAAAACAAGGTTGAGAATGAAGACGATTTGTAAGCAAGATACCAAAGGATTTATGCTGATGTTTCTGGGCGTGCTCAGTGCGTTCGGCCCCTTCGTGATGGACATGTACCTGCCGACGCTGCCTGCCATGGCAGGCTATTTCCGCACCACGGCGTCCAACGTCCAGTTAGGATTGACCACCGGCATGGTCGGCCTGGCCGTGGGGCAACTGCTGTTTGGCCCGCTGAGTGACCGCTACGGACGTCGCCGCCCGTTGCTGGCGGCCATGGCTTTGTTCTTGCTTGCCACGCTGGCTTGCCTGTTTGCGCCGAACATTGCCGTCTTCGTAGCCTTCCGTTTCGTGCAAGGTGTGGCCGGTGCCGGCGGTGTGGTCATTTCCCGCTCCATCGCTGCCGACCGCTACGTGGGCCACGAGCTGGCCGCCATGCTGGCGCTGGTCGGAGCCGTCAACGGTGTGGCCACGGTGGCCGCTCCCGTGGGTGGAGGCATGTTGGCCGCGCTGGGCGGTTGGCACGCCATCTTCTGGTTCCTCCTGGCGCTGGGAGCCGTTCTGCTGGCTGCCTGCCTGTGGTTTCGCGAGTCCTTGCCTGTGGCGCGACGCACGCAGGCCAACTGGAAAACCCTGTCGGGCACCTTCCTGGATGTCTTGCGCAACCGGGCCTACCTTTCTTATATATTGCAATACGGCTTTGCTATGTCCGTGCTTTTTGTCAACATCGCCTCGGCACCCTTCATCATGCAGCAGCACTACGGACTGACCCCCTTGCAGTTCAGCCTGTGTTTCGGCATCAATGCCGTGGGCATGGTGGTTGCTTCTACGCTGGTGGCCAAACTGCCTTCGTTGCAACACGCTTTGCATTTGGGTAATAACGGTTTGCTGGTGGTATCCCTCCTCTTGCTGACGGCTCTTTCCACGAAGTGCGACTTCTGGTTGTACGAACTCCTGTTGTTTTGCCTCCTCTTCTTGGTGGGACTGTCGTTTACTTCGGCCAGTGCCTTGGCCATGGATTGCGAACGCCGCAACGCCGGTGTCGCTTCGGCTCTGCTGGGCGTGATAGCTTTTGCTTTCGGAGGCATTGTGTCGCCGCTGGTCGGCCTGGGCGACATCATGCTGACCACCGGCATCCTGTTCTTCGCCGGGTCGCTCTGTCTGTGGGTGTGCGGACTGCCTGTGCCTGTGCTTCAATTGCTTCGCAAACACATTTAAGGCGGGCGGACTTTGTTTTTCCGCATCATTCTCTTGCATCTTTCCGCAAAATCCTCTATCTTTGCTCCGTCTTGTTCCGTCAGGCCCATTCGGGCTGCCGGATGAAAAGGGAATCGGGTGAAAGTCCCGAACAGTCCCGCTGCTGTGAGTTTCCAAGGCGGGTGTGTCACACTTTTAAGCCACTGTCTCTCGGGAGACGGGAAGGCGGCACGCCCGGGAACGAGTCAGAAGACCTGCAAGGCAAAGTCGAAAAACCGTCCGTTCGAGGAAAGCGGGTGGTGCGTGCAATGTTTATCAAGAACAGTCTTTGACGGTTTATGCGGAGAAGAATGAAGATGCGGCTGTGCTGTGTCGCAACCTTTTTTATCACAGCTTCCGGTGCGTTTGCCCAAGAGGCAGACACGGATTCGGTGGTGAAGACTGTCCGTCGTCTGGGCGAAGTAGTGGTGCGTGCCCCCTTCGTAGTCCGCGAGACGACGGCCACGTCGCCCTTTCAATCCCTGTCGCGCTCGGAGTTCGACCGGCTGGGCATCACAGACATGGCCGATGCCTTGCGGCGTTTCTCGGGCGTGAACATCAAGGACTACGGAGGTGCCGGGGGCATGAAGACGGTGTCTGTACGCAGCCTGGGCGCTCAGCACACGGGGGTGGCCTACGACGGCATCACGCTGACCGACTGTCAGAGCGGGCAGATTGACTTCTCGCGCTTTTCGCTGGACAACGTGGCCGACCTGTCGCTCACGGTGGGTGACAACGACGACATCTTTTTGCCGGCGCGCACCGTGGCCTCGGCGGCTTCCATCCGCTTGCAGACCCTTCAGCCCGACTTCGCAGACCAATCGTGGCACGTCAATGCCGGAATGAAGACCGGTTCCTTCGGCTTGGCCAATCCGTTCTTGCGCTACGACCAGCGGCTTGCCTCGAAAGTCTCGATGTCTGTCTTTGGCGATTTCATGCGGGCCGACAACCTTTATCCCTTCACCTTGGTCAACGGCGTCTACAAGACCCGCGAGAAACGGGAAAACAATTACATAGAGACTTGGCGCGGAGAGTGGAACCTGTATGCCCGTCCTAACGACCGTTCTGTGCTGAACGGCAAGGTCTATTACTACGATTCCTTCCGCGAACTGCCCGGACCGCTGATTCTCTACAACAGCACCAGCCACGAGGAACTGACCGAACGGAACTTGTTTTCGCAACTGCACTACCAGACCTATTGGGACAACTGTTGGTCGCTTCAACTGAACGGAAAGTTCAACTGGGCTTACTCGCACTACCACGACCAGGGCAGCGAATATCCCGACGGAGCCATGAACAACCGCTACTACCAGCGCGAGTATTACGCTTCGGCCGCTGTGCTCTACACGCCGTGGGAATCCTGGGCTTTTTCCTACGCTGCCGACTATTCGTTCAACAACCTGACTTCGGATGCCACGTCGGGCGTCCGCCCTTACCGTCATACGGTGTTGCAGACCCTCTCTGCCCGCTACCGCACGCCGCGCCTGACGCTGACCGCCTTGTTGCTGGCCTCTATCTATCAGAACCAAGCCCGTGGCGGCGAGAGTGCCCGCGATGCCCGCCGTCTGTCGCCCTCGGTGTCCGTCTCGTGGAAGCCGTTGGAGAATGTCGACTTCCGCCTTCGTGCTTCCTACAAAGACATCTTCCGCGTGGCCACCTTTACGGACAATTATTTCGGCCGTTGGGGCAACAGGGACGTGAATCCCGAGATTGCCCGGCAGTTCAACATGGGGGTGACTTACGGCAAGGCTTTCCGGAATTTCTGGCTGGAAACACTGACCTTCTCGGCCGACGGTTACTATAACTATGTGAAAGACAAAATCGTATCCATCCCCTACAACATGTTCTTTTGGACAACTACCAATCTGGGACGTGTGGACATCGGAGGAGCGGACGTGAACGCGGAAGCTGCCTTTCGCCTGGCCGGCAAACATCGTCTTTTGGCCGCGTTGAATTATACCTGGCAACATGCAGTGGACAAGACAGACCCCTCTTCTCTGTATTACAAAGACCAGATTCCTTATACGCCGGAACATTCCGGTGCTTTCTCCGTGACGTGGGAAAACCCGTGGGTGAACCTCTCGTGCCATGCCACGGGCAGCAGCGAACGCTATGCTTCGGTGCAGAACATAGCTTCCAACCGTCTGTCTGGTTATGTGGAGTGGGGCATTGCTCTCTACCGCTCGTTCCGTTGGAAGGGCGTATCCTGTTCCGTGCGTGCCGATGTGCAGAACCTTGGCGACAAGCAGTACAGCATCGTGAAGAACTATCCCATGCCGGGACGTTCGTACAAACTGACGTTTAGTATCAACCTTTAAATAGTAGAAGTTTATGAATTGGAAGAAGCATCTGAAACATTTGGTTTGGGCCTTGGCTGTGCCCATGCTGTTCGTTGCCTGCGATGACGATGACAATCCGGGCGGTGGTGGTGATGACGACCAGAATTTCCGTGCCGAAAGCGGAGTCTATGTGTTCAACCAAGGCAATCAATCCGCCGGCATCGGCGGATCTTTGTCGTTCATCGATCCGTCCACTGCATCCTACCGCAACGATGTATTCTTGCTGGTCAACGGACGCGAACTGGGTTCTATGCTGCAGGACGGCGTGGTGTTGGGCGACAATCTGTACATAGCCGTTAATGGGTCGAACACCGTAGAGGTAGTGAACAAGAATACCGTGCAAAGTGTAGCGCAGATTCCGACGCCCTCAGATTTGGGCGGGCCGCGCGACGTGGTGACGGATGGCGAATACGTCTATGCATCAATGTACGGCGGTTACGTGGTGCGTATCGACCCTGCGACAAACGAGATAGACAATACGGTGCAGGTAGGTCCCAATCCAGAGGAAATGGCCGTGTTGGGCAACTATCTCTATGTGGTCAATTCGGACGGGATGAACTGGCCTCCCGCCAATTGCAGTGTCTCTAAAATCAATCTGGATGATTTTACGGAAGTCAAGAAGATAGAAGTGGGCAACAATCCGAACAAGATTGTGGCACATGCTGCGTCCGGCAAGCTGTTTGTAGCCTGCTGGGGAGACTTTTACAACAATCCGAGCTCGCTCTGGACCATCGACGCGGCAAGCGATGAGGCTACAGACTTGCAGGTATCCGTCACATTTATGTGCATCTCCGGCGATGTCCTTTACACGATTTACGATTCCTACAACGGACCCGAATCCGTCCAGTATGTCACTTATAATGCGACGGACAACAGCGTATTGGATGATGCCTTCATCCCGGCAGTGACGAGCAGCAACGGCTTCGTATCTAACCTGGTGGACAGTCCCGCAGGCATCACGGTCAATCCCGCCGACGGGCATATTTTCATTGCTTCTTATGTAGATGACCCGGTCAATGCCTATACTTTGCCCAGTTATGTCTATGAATACAACGCGCAGGGTGAAGTCCAGCGCAGTTACGACGTGGGCGTGGGAGCTGCCAATATGCTGGTATTGGAATAAACACAAGATGCGACATAGTTACTATTTATTTGTAATGGTAGGTTGGGCTTTGTTCCTTGTCGCCTGTGGCGGCAGGGGCAAAGCCTCTTTGGCTTTGTCGGGAGGGGATACGCTGAAGTTGCATTGGGCCAAACAACTGACGATAGTTGACTTTCCGGACTATACGGTCGTCACCTTGCGCAACCCGTGGGATACGTTGCAAACTCTGCATACTTATGTGCTGGCTCCAAAGGAAAAACAACTGCCGGACAGCCTTTTGCCGGAAGGTACGATAGTACGGATTCCTCTGTCTAATTCCTTAGTATATTCCGCTGTGCACTGTGGACTGTTGGCAGACTTGGATGTGCTGGAGGCTGTCGGAGGGGTGTGTGATTTGCGCTACATCAATCAGTCTCAAATACTTGACCGACAAGCACAAGGGTTGGTTTCAGATTGTGGTATAAGCACTAACCCGGATATTGAACGCATCATTCAGTTGAACCCCGATGCCATCCTGCTTTCGCCTTATCAGGACAGTAACGGATATGGACGGGTAGGCAAGTTGGGGATTCCTCTTGTAGAATGTGCCGATTATCTGGAAACTTCGGCTTTAGGCCGTGCCGAGTGGATGCGGTTCTACGGTCGCCTGTTTGGTGTGGCCGAACGGGCCGATAGCTTGTTTGCCGAGGTGGAAGAGCATTACCGCCAATTGTGTTTAAAAGCTCGCCTTTCGTCTGTTTCGTTGTCTGTGTTTGGCGACATGAAATACGGGTCGGTATGGTACGTGCCTGGCGGCCGTAGCCCGATGGGACAACTCTATGCCGATGCCTGCGGTCGCTATGTCTTTGCCGACAAGTCTACCAGCGCCTCCCTGCCCATGAGCTTCGAAGCTGTGTTCGACCGGGCGCATGATGCTGACGTCTGGCTCATTAAGTATAATCGCGAGCGTGATTTGACTTATGCTGATTTGTGTGCTGATTATGCAGGTTATGCTGAATTTAAGGCTTTCCGTCGGCGTAACGTTTACGGTTGCAATACGGCCCGAGTCAATTACCACGAAGAGACCCCTTTTCGTCCCGATTATCTTTTATCTGACCTGATACAGATTCTCCATCCGGATTTGGACGGTTTGGGTGGGTTACGCTATTTTTGTAAGTTAAACGAAGAATGATGTGATAGGCAAAGCTTGTAAATACGGTGTCTTGCTGGGGACGGCTATTCTGCTGTTGTTTGTGGCCAATCTGTTGGTCGGTTCAGTATCTATCCCTTTAAGAGCGGTGGTTCGTATTCTGCTGGGTGATGATGCCGGCCCTTCCAGTTGGCACTTTATTCTTTGGGAAGCCCGGTTACCACAGGCGTTGACAGCTTTGCTTTCCGGCAGCGCTTTGGCTGTGTGCGGGCTGATGTTGCAGACTGTTTTTCGGAATCCGTTGGCAGGTACTTCCATCTTGGGTGTCAATTCCGGTGCCGGTTTAGGTGTGGCGATAGTCATGTTGTTGATGGGTGGAGCCATGCCGACTGGTATTTTCTCGTGCACCGGTTTCTTTTCGGTGTTGGCCGGTGCTTTTATAGGTGCCATGTTGGTGATAATGCTCTTATTGTTTTTTTCTACCCTGATAAAGAGCAATGTGATGTTGCTTATCACTGGTATGATGGTGGGCTATTTGGCTTCTTCCGCAGTCTCCTTGATCAATTTTTTTGCTACCGCCGAAGGAGTACAATCTTATACAATATGGGGCATGGGACATTTTGGCGGCGTTTCTCTCCATCAGATGCCGGCCTATGCCGCTGTCGTGTTGTTGGGATTGCTGGGGGCTTTTCTGTTGGTAAAACCACTCAATGCACTGTTGCTGGGTGACCGGTATGCCGAGAATCTGGGCGTACATGTACGTCGGGTACGTAATATATTGTTGTTGGCAACCGGTCTTCTTACGGCGGTGACCACCGCTTTTTGCGGGCCAGTTCTTTTCATCGATTTAGCTGTTCCACACGTTGCTCGTCTTTTGTTAGGTACGGCCAATCATCGTCTGCTGCTACCTTTCACAGCTTTATGTGGAGGAGCAGTAGCTTTGCTTTGTAATCTGTTGTGTGCCTTGCCTTCCGCTTGGGGGCTCATACCCTTGAATGTGGTTACGCCTCTTATGGGAGCTCCCGTCGTTATCTATGTTATTGTAAACCAGCGTCTTAATAATCAGCAACGTTGAATCCTTTCATTTCCTTGAGGCAAACTTGACGAAAGTCAATTCGTCGTACAGTGGAAATGTCTATTTTTGCGGCAGTATTAGTTTTTATAGATTAAAAGATTGGAGCTATGAATTTACCGGAAGAACCGATGATGCTGTACAGCTTCATCAATTTGAAATTGCGTGATTATTATCCTTCTTTGGATGCTTTGTGCGAAGATCTGAATGTAGAGAAGGACGATATTGTGCGGAGACTTAAAGCTGTAGGTTTCGAGTACAATCCTGTCAAGAACAGGTTTTGGTGATTGAACCGCTTTCATGCGAATAAAATTTTTGAAAGCCAACCGATTCCAGCGTGAATGGGTTGGCTTTTTTTAGACCGGCAACCGACTGGTTGCGACAGTTGAAAAATGTTCTCTCTCTGCAACTGCTGTCATTGTTGTTAAAGTATTAAATCCAATTTGCGTAAATGACAATAAGTATCCCCATTGGATTGTCAATATAAATCCTTTGCTTTCTGTTAATATATTGAAAATATCTTTTATATAATATTCTTATTCTTTGTGGAAAAACTATTTTTGCAGAAAATCATATTTCTATAAACGCTTAAAAGCACGTGGAGGTTTCTTTTGAGAAAACGCTAATAGTGTATTTATTTGGTCTTCAAAGAGATATATGCTTTGAAGGGAGCCAGAAATATGCCATGTATGCTTCTGCTAACTGATTTTTTGCAATGACTGTTGCGGAGAATATTATATGTTGGTTTGCTATGTCCGCCCCTTATCAGAAGGAGTTGGAAGCGCAAAAACTGTTGGACAAAGCGTCTGTCGAGAGTTTTGTTCCTATGTGTTATAAGGTAGTAATGCGGAATGGCAAGAAACTTCGTGCATGGCTTCCGGCTGTCAGTAATTTGATATTTGCGCGGGCAACCAGACCGATGATTCAGGATGTCAAGAAATATATTCCTTTTTTGCAATATCTTACGCGGCCGGAGGGAGGCAGGAATATACCTATCATTGTCCCGGATGACCAGATGAATCAGTTTATTGCGGTGTGTCGCTCCCGTGAGGAAAAACTTACTTATCTGACGAGTGATGAGATTAACCGTCTGGGAAAGGGAACGCGGGTACGTATTGTAGGGGGAGTATTTGATGGAGTGACAGGGTCTTTCATGCGTGTAAAAGGTTGCCGTCGTAAACGGGTTGTCGTGCAAGTGCAAGGCATTGTGGCGGTGGTATTGGCAGAGGTGCAACCGGATTTGATAGTAGAAGTGATAGATTGATATAAGTCTTTTTGATTCAAGTGGAGGATTTATGCATGTTTTGCTGTGGTTTCAATCGTGTGCGATTGTGGCATTAGCTGTATATGTTTTTTATGTCAGGCGGAAATCTGCACGTTCGGATTCGCAGAAGAAAGGTGAGGCTTTATCGTCGGAACCGAATGAAGAAAAGATGCCTGAAGCCTTGTCTATGCCTGTGGATACGGAGGAAAAAGAGGCAGATAAGGTGACTTACATTTCCGATGCGAAGGATGTTTCTGACAGGGAATTGTTTGAACGCATACATCACCTGATTGTCAGCGACAAGCTGTTCCTTGACCCGGCTTTTTCCAGAGAACATGTCATTAAACTTGCTTTGGTAAATAAGAATAAGGTGGCAAAGATGTTCCGGCAGTTCGCTCACACCAATTTCAACGGTTATGTGAATGCCTTGCGCCTGGAATATGCTTTGGCTTTGATGCACAGCCAGCCGGAGATGCCCATCAAAGCCGTTGCCTATGACGCCGGTTTTAACAGTGTCCGTACGTTCTACCGGGCGTTCGAGAAGGCGTATGGCAAGACGCCGGTCGAATACAAGGCTTCTTTGCCGGTTTCTATTAAGAAAGAAGTAAAATGATTTTTCAGATAGCGGGTTGCAATTTGTCGGTGGATGACGATGGGGAAATGCTGGAGCGATTGCCTAATTTCGCTCCTTTCCGGATGTCCGATGTCCTGTCCGTTTCTTCAGTCCGGGATGCGTGTGCCGTCCGTTTGGGGTGTAGCTTTCCTTTGTGTGCGGCAGAGCCATCCTTTGTGTCCGCGCCCGATGGGAGGGAGATACGCGTGTGGTTTACGCCGGAATACTGCCAGATGTCCTTGCAGATGCCGGGCGAAACGCATGCCTGCCATTTGCAGGCGGACAGGCATTGGCGGCAGGTGCAGACCGATTTGGGTTTGCATACTCCCATAGACTATGGCGTGCTGAACGATTTGCTGATGCTATCTTTCATTTATAATGCAGCTTTTGCCCGCGTGGTGCTGATACATGCCTCCTGCATAGCCATAGGCGATGAAGGGGTGGCATTTATTGGGCCATCGGGCATAGGGAAAAGTACCCACTCTCGTTTGTGGTTGAGATATATACCGGGAACGCGCTTGCTGAACGATGACCAACCGGCCATGCGTTTGTGTCCGGACGGGACAGTGATGCTCTACGGTACTCCGTGGAGCGGCAAGACGCCGTGCTACCGCAACGAAGGCGTCCGTTTGCGCACCCTTTTCCGTATGGAACAGGCCTCTGAGAACAGCATCGCCCGTTTGGGGGGCATCGCAGCTTTCCGCATGTTGCTGGGGGCCTCTTCGTTGATGGGGCGCGACGGAGTTACCTTTGCTGTCATCAGCGAAACCCTGTCGCAGATAGCCGGCCTCATTCCCTCTTTTTTGCTCAAGAACCGTCCGGAGGAAGCTGCCGCACGCCTGAGCCATGAAATGTATAGCCAATGCCGCACCTCCTAAGAAAACGGAGATTTACTGATTATGATTATAGCCGTAGATTTTGACGGAACCATCGTGGAACACCGTTATCCCGATATCGGTCCGGAACTGCCGTTTGCCATCGAGACATTGAAACGCCTGCGCGATGAACACCACAAGCTCATCTTGTGGACCGTGCGCGAAGGCCGTCTGCTGGACGAAGCCGTCCGCTTCTGCCGCGAAAGAGGGCTGACTTTCTATGCCGTGAATGCCAACTATCCGGAAGAAAGCCGACAGCACGAAACCTATACCCGCAAGCTGAAGGCCGACCTGTTCATCGACGACCGCAACCTGGGAGGCTTGCCCGACTGGGGAATCATTTACCGCATGGTGCACGAGGGATTGACCTATGACGCCCTGCATGACAACCTCCCGGCGTATGATTCTCCGGCTTCCGGCAGTTTGCTCAGACGGCTTTTCCGTAAGAAATGATTTTGATACATAACGCATAAACTCTGATAATCTTTAGAAAGATACATATGAAGAAACTGTTTTTGTTGATTGCAAGTGCGGCCCTCCTGGCCTCGTGCACCTCCTACAAACATGCCCTTTACCTGCGCAATGACAAGGCGCTGCAAGCCTCTTTGCAAGAAGGACGTCTGCCGGAATACCACGTCATGCCCAAAGACGAACTGACCATTGTTATCAGCACCTCCGACCCCGAGGCATCCGCCCCGTTCTACCGCAAGATAGGGCAGAGCAAGTTGCAGACAAGCAATGTCGGTCAGGCTTACGACAATGCCAAGTTGTTGGACTACCTGGTGGACAGCAAAGGATACATTGATTATCCTATCCTGGGACGCTTGCGCGTGATGGGATTGACCACGCATGAATGTGAAGACCTGATACGGCGGAAGTTGCAGCCTTATTTGAACGAGGTGCCCAATGTGACAGTGCGTGCATTGAACTATACGGTCAGCGTGTTGGGCGAAGTCAATAAGCCCGGCACGTATTCTGTGAGCGACGAGCGGGTCACTATTTTTGAGGCATTGGCCCAAGCCGGTGACATGACGCTCTTTGCCCGGCGCAACGACGTGCAACTGTTGCGTGAAGACTCTTTGGGACGTCACACAGTGACCCATCTGGACCTGACGGATGCCGGCATCGTAAACTCGCCCTATTATTACCTGCAACAGAATGACGTGGTCTATGTGAAGCCCACCAAGGGAAAGGTGCGCTCCAACAAGTTGAACAACAACTCCTCCATCTGGATTAGCCTGGCCAGCCTGGCCGCTACCATTGCGTCATTGATTATCATTTCCCTCCAATAAAAACTTCTTTGTCCACATGAAAGAGAATCTATACGAAGACTTCTTCCAGGAGAACGAAAAGAAAGTCGATTACAAAACCATTATCTTTGAATACCTGTTGTACTGGCCGCTCATTCTTTTGGGTCTGGTGGCATTTGTGGCCGGTGCATACATCTATCTGCGCTACCAGCCACCGGTTTATACTGTCGCTTCGGAACTGCTTATCAAGCAAGGAGATAAAACCAAGTCGGCATCCTCTTCTTCTTTGGCCTATATGCAAGACCTGGGCATGATGTCCATGGCCAACAACTTCGACAATGAGGTAGAGATTCTACAGTCCTATACGTTGATGCGGAAAGTGGTCAACACGCTCAACCTTTATGTCTCTTACCGCGAAGAGGGGCATTTCCGCTATGATACCGAGCTTTACAAAAGGTCGCCCGTGCAACTTTGGATGGCTCCGGATGAGGCCGAACGCCTGCCCTCCGCCTTGCAGGTGCAGTTGGACTGCACACCGTCGGGGCAAGTGGATGCCACGGCTTCTTTCCGGGTGAAGGATGAAGAATATACCGTCAGCAAGTCTTTCCCGCAACTTCCGGCCGTGTTCATCACTCCGGTGGGCACCCTGAGCCTTTCGGCGGCCACTGACAGTATCCTGGCTCGCCTGGACGAACCGCGTACACTGCAAATCACCGTCGTTCCTCCCTCCTCGGCGGCTGCGGCTTGTCAAAGTCGGTTGCAGGCAGAGCCGACAGGCGAATATACGTCCATCGTGCGCCTGTCTTACAACGATACCGACATCCGCCGGGGCATGGACGTGCTCAACGCCCTGGTGAACCTCTATAACAACGATGCCAATGAGGATAAGAACCAAGTAGCCAGCCGAACGGCCCAGTTCATCGACGAGCGCATCCGCATTATCAATGAAGAATTGGGCACAACGGAAAGCGAGTTGGCCGACTACAAACAACGGGCTGGGCTGACCGACCTGAGCACCGATGCCCAACTGGCTTTGCAGGGCAGTAGCGAATACAACAAGAAAAGGGCCGAGAACGACACCCAGCTCCGTCTGGTGGCTTTCTTGCGCAGCTATCTTGACAATCCCGACAATCGCTACGAAGTCATTCCCGCCAATGTAGGCCTGACAGACGACGGGCTGGTCAATGTCATCTCACAGTATAACGAGATGCTCATCGAACGCAAACGCCTGTTGCGCACTTCCAACGAACGCAATCCGGCCGTTATCAACCTCGACACTTCCATTGCTGCCACCCGCAACACCGTGCTGACCACCGTGGCAAGCGTAGAGAAAGCCTTGCAAATCACCCGCAACAATCTCGACTTGGAAGCCCGCAAGTATCAAAGCCGCATCAGCAACGCTCCCCAGCAGGAACGTGAACTGGTGACCATCACCCGTCAACAGGAAATCAAGGCCAACCTCTACCTGATGCTCCTGCAAAAGCGCGAGGAGAACGCCATCACCCTGGCCGCTACCGCCAACAACGGACGTGTGGTGGAAGAACCGCGTGTGCAGGGGCTTGCCGCCCCCAACAGTCGGAACATCTACATGGTGGCCTTTGTGTTAGGTTTGGCCTTCCCCATAGGCGGTATCTACCTCTCCCGTCTGTTGCGCTTCAAGATAGAAGGCCGTGCTGATGTGGAGCGCATTACCGACGTGACCATCGTAGGCGATGTGCCCTATGTCAAGGAAGCGGAAACGCATCCCATCGTCGTATCCGAAAACAAGAACGGCCTGATGGAAGAAGTTTTCCGCAATGTGCGCACCAATCTGCAATACATGTTGCAGGAAGGGCAGAAGATAATCCTCTTCACTTCCACCACCCCCAGCGAAGGTAAGAGCTTCACGGCTGCCAACCTGGCTGTCAGCTTCGCACTGATGGAGCGTAAGACGCTTATCGTGGGCATGGACATCCGCAAGCCGGCCCTCAACCGTCTGTTCTCCCTCTCCCACAAATCGGCCGGAATTACCCAATACCTGGCTTCACCCGCCTCGACCGACCTGTTGGCGCTTTGCCAGCCTGTTCCTGTCTCGCCCTATCTCTATGTCCTGCCCGGTGGTGCCGTTCCGCCCAACCCGACGGAACTGGTGGCCCGCAAGTCGTTGGACGAGGCGTTCGCTTTGTTACGTCAGCATTTCGACTATATCATCTTGGACACTGCCCCCATCGGCATCGTCACCGACACCCGCCTTATAGCCCGTGTGGCCGATGTTTGTGTCTATGTCTGCCGTGCCGACTTCACCCACAAGAACGATTATGCCCTTATCAACGACCTGAAGCAAGACAAGAAACTACCCACTCTGTGCACGCTCATCAATGGCATAGACATGAACAAACGTAAGAACGGCTATTACTATGGTTATGGCAAATACGGCCGTTATGGCAAGTATGGCTATGGCAAGAAGTATGGGTATGGCTACGGGTATGGGTACGGGAAAAAGTAGTATTTCTTTCTATCAAAGTCGTTCCTCCTCCCTACATGCTCCCTACCTCGTCCTTGTTATAGGACAGGGACGAGGTAGGGAGAAGGTAGGGAGAAAAAACGATGCAAGTGTGGTTTTGGAGGGGGAGAAGACGGTTGCCTTGGATGGCGGGGAAGGGCAGGTTAAAAAGATAGAAGTTAAGGCATCTTTGCCTCATGGTGTCAAAACTCGCATGCCGCAAGGATGCGGCGCCTCTTATGGGTGCGATGGTTGGTAAATTGCGGACATTCATATTTGGAAATCTTCGCTTGAATGTATATATTTGCGAGTTGGAAACCTGAAATGTGAAATAAGATGGATGACAAGCTTCAAAACCGCATCACTTACATGGTGTATTGCATCAATGCTTTTGCTGATCGTTATCGTTTGACGGCTAAGCAGGCTTTTGCTTATTTGAATCGTTTCAAGGGTATGGAATTTTTGGATGAATGCTATGAAGCAGAGCACCAGTTGTCATTGGAAGATGCTGTCAATGACCTTTCCATTATTTGCAAACGAAACGGAGGAGGATTGGGATGATTACGCTGTATCATGGCTCAAATGTAGGGATTGATCTCATCTGTCTTGATAAATGCAGCCCTTTCAAAGATTTTGGGAGAGGTTTCTACTTGGCTGATATTGAAGAACAGGCGTGGCAAATGGCAGTTCGTCGTACACGCATTGCGGGTGAAGGAGAGCCTACAGTGACATCATACGCTTTTGATGAGAGCCTGCTTGAGCATCCTTCGTTGCGTGTAAAGGTTTTTACTGAACCGACAGAAGAGTGGGCATTGTTTATTTTGGCTAATAGAAAAGGGCTGGAAACACAACAATTTGATATTGTAGTGGGGCCGATTGCAGATGATGGTGTTGCATTTCAATTGGAACGCTACTTGAAACATCTGATTACGCTGGAAGTACTGGTGCAAGAATTAGTCTACAGGAAATTGAACCGGCAATATTTCTTTGGAACAGAACTATCCATCTCAAAACTCTTGAAATTATGACGGAAGAAACTCGTTTCTTAATAGATTCATTAGTGGAGCAGCTTGCTTTAATGGCGATGGATGAATATAAATTGCCTATGCCGAAAGCGTTAGAGCTGGTTTATAACTCTCAATTATACGATAAAATCATGGATTTGGAGACGGGATTGTACTATCAAAGCGCGAGATATAATTATGAGTTGTTGCGTCATGAGGTCAGGTATGGGAAAATAGTTTGATAATTTTTCTTTGCTCGGCTATTGCGTTGGCCATAAATTGCAAAAAATAATTTTTTGATGTCAGCATCTCGGCTTTCTAAGAGCATCCAAAATGCCAAGGTTGCTCTTCTCTTTTATTTCCTGAACCTGGTTCTGCAATTCTTCTCCCGAAAGATATTCCTGGATTATCTGGGGAGCGAGGTGTTAGGATTGAACACCACGGCGCAGAACCTTTTGGGATTTCTCAATCTGGCAGAATTGGGAATTGGTTCAGCCGTGGCTTACAACCTGTATAAACCAATTTATGAGAACAACAAACAGGCAATTAATGACATTGTATCCATTCAAGGCTGGTTATATCGGCGGGTGGCCTGCGTGGTCATTGCTGGTTCCTGTATTTTGATGTGCTTTTTCCCGTGGATATTTGCAAAGGCCCATGTGCCTTTGTGGTACACGTATGCTACCTTCATTGCTTTATTAATAGGTGCATTGTTGAGTTATTTCGTCAATTATAAGTTAATTGTCCTGTCGGCAGACCAAAAGGAATACAAAATTACCTATTGCACGCAAGGGGTAAAGATTGCCAAAGTCCTGTTGCAGATATTAGCCATTATGACGTTGCCCAATGGTTATGTCTATTGGATTGCGTTGGAGGTGATAATGGCAGTCGTATCTTCAGTGATTCTGAACAGGACGTTGAAAAAGGTGTATCCTTGGCTCTGTCCGGTGATAGAAAATGGAAAGAAGCTGGAATTAGCATATCCGAGTATTATTCGGAAGACAAAACAAATATTTTTTCATAAAATAGGTAGTTTCGTTTTGTATCAAACCAGTCCATTGGTAATTTATGCGTATGCTTCTTTGACGTTAGTGGCTATTTATGGTAATTATATGCTGATAGTTACTGCGGTTACATCACTGATGAATGCTTTGTTAAAAGGTCTCAATGCTGGAGTAGGTAATTTGGTAGCAGAGGGGAATAAAAAGAAAATCAAGTCAGTTTTTTGGCAGTTAACTACTTTGAAGATGTGGTTGGCATCGGTGGTTTGTTTTGCATTTTACATGTTGGGACATCCTTTTATAAAACTCTGGGTGGGAGAAGAGTATTTGATGTCGCAATCAGCATTTCTTGTACTTCTTGTCATTACTTTTATTCAACTTTCCCGAACAAATGATATTTTTATCAATGCTTATGGATTATTTCAAGATGTTTGGGCACCTGTGGCAGAAGCATCTTTGAATTTGGGATTTTCTATTTTGTTGGGTTCTCATTATGGTTTGACAGGTATTCTTTGTGGAGTGTTACTTAGTTTGTTGACCATCATTTGTATTTGGAAGCCTTATTTCCTTTATTGGAAAGGGTTCAAAGAGAGTGCGTGGGAATATGTTTTGCTATACCTCAAGAAAATACTCCTTTTGTTGCTGGTATTTGTTGTAGTTGTTAGAATCTGCTTCCATTTCATGGACTTGCCTGCTGACACCTATTTGCAATGGCTAGCTTATGCTATATGTACAGTTTTATTATATAGCGGTGTAAGCTTGGGGATTTTTTATCTCTTTGATGTTTCGTTGCGGAGTGCAGTCAAACGTTTTTATCAGATCTTTGTTGCTAAATTCGTTAGAAGTGAAAAATAGGAGGTGAGGCATCCTTGCCTCATTAAATCAAAAATAAAGTGCCGCAGGGTGCGGTACCTCCCTTTTGTAGAGAGTAGATATATAGAGCATATGCCTAAAATTTCAGTTATCGTTCCAGTATATAATGTAGAGCCTTATTTAAGGCAGTGTGTAGATAGCATTTTGAATCAAACCTTTACGGATTTTGAGTTGTTGCTTGTCGATGATGGGAGTACAGATTGTTCCGGAGCAATATGCGATGAGTATGCTAATAGAGATTTTCGGGTGAAAGTTTTTTATACAGTTAATAGAGGAGTGAGTGCGGCACGAAATCTTGGAATAGATAAGGCATCGGCGGAGTGGGTTACGTTTGTGGATTCTGATGACTTTGTGGAAAGTGATTATTTAGAATCGCTAGATAAAGGAGAAAGTTGTGAACTGTCATTTGTTGGAATAAGTAGGTACAATATAGATAATAAATCAAGGCAAGTGTTAGTAAAATTCCATTCTGAATTTATTTTCAGAGAACAATTAGGGAAAAAAGTAGTGGAACTTGATTTGTTGGCTGTAGGATATGCTTGTGGTAAACTCTATAAAAAGGAGATTATAGATTCAAATCATATACGTTTTGATGAGAGGGTAAGAATACATGAAGATCATTTATTTTATTATGATTACTTAATCTATTGCCAAAGTATTTATTTGAGTGATTCAATTTGCTATAATTATACCTGTCAAACAAATGGTACTTCACTTTCTCATATTGTTGCACCTTATAGAATGCTTCTTACTGCTTCCGATGGTTTTGTCAGTCGATATCCAACCCTATTTAAGCATTTGGGAATAACAGATATTGCTTATGTAAAAAGGATTACAACAGAATACGGAATTTCTACTAGAAGAGCTGCTGTTTATTCTTTATACTATTATAAAGAGAATACTTATACAAGACTTTCGTTCTTTGATGAACAATCACCCATATTTCTGAATTTGTATAGGAAATATGGTTATAAACCAGGATTCTTCAAACATTGGTTGCTTTATATGTTTTTGTGCATGACTTGGATTCCTCCCCAATTTAAAGATTGGGTCTTGAAAGGAATATATAAAATGTGATTGTATATCGTAATATAAATTCAAAGTCTAAATATGATACCCAAATTGATTCATTATTCCTGGTTCTCCGATGAATCTTATCCTCAGCATATTAAGGAACTTATGGCTACGTGGAAAGTGCATCTTCCCGATTATGAGTTTATGCTATGGGATTCGTCAAAATTAGCTGCTGTAAACAATATTTTTGCCAATGAGGCAATTAGTGTCCGTAAATGGGCTTTTGCGGCAGATTTTATCAGGGCTTATGCTGTTTATACGTATGGTGGAATTTGGCTTGATACTGATATTGAAGTGTTCAAATCATTTGACTCCTTCTTAAATGACCGAATGTTTATAGGCAGAGAAGCTAATTTTCATGAACGTCCCAAGAAACGGTATTTGACAGCTCATGTTTTTGGGGCAGAAAAGGGGCATCCTTTTTTGAAAGATTGTTTGGACTATTATGCACATAGACATTTTGTTACGGCAACGTCAGAAAGGTTACCAATAGAAATGCGTTATGATATGATCATAATGCCTGAAATATTAGCCAAAATAGCGATTACCAATTATGGTTATGATGCCGATGGTTATCAAGATAAGGAACAGTTGCTGAAAGAAGGCATACATGTGTATCCTTCGGACTATTTTGATGCACCTCGCTATAAAAGTATGGAACGAGTCGTTTGTATCCATCGGGCCCAAGGCGCATGGCGCTCTAATAAACCTATAGTAAAACCTGATTATACAAGTACTAATCCATATAAAAAAGATATCAAGTGGTTGATACGTACTTTGTATGATAACTCTAATGCTTTTCTTACGAAATACTTGCATATAAACATCATTAAAGTATAATGAGGAAATTGAGAATTAATATTTTGTCTCCTGGTCGTTTTCATGTCTGCGATTTGGCACGTGAATTGGACAAGCATGGTTTTGACGTCAGGTTCTATTCTTTTGTGCCTTCCGGGCGTACTCAAAAGTTTGGACTTCCTAAACGTTGTAGCTCTTCAATTATAGTTCTTATGGCTCCTTTCCTTCTGATGGAAAGAGTATTTTTCCCAAAAGCTAGGTGGAGTAAACGTATGCGCATTTGGATACAAGACATCGTTACTGGATTGTATATGCGTAAATGTGATGTTTTAATCGCTATGAGTGGAGATTTCCTCTATGCAGTAAAAAAAGCCAAACGACAAGGTGCACTTGTTATACTGGAAAGAGGTTCTAAACATATATTGGAACAGCGCAGAATTCTAGAAGCTATTCCTTCACTTTGTGGAAAGAAACCTGTACCGGATATAAATGTTATACGGGAAATAGAAGGATATAGCATAGCTGATTTTATCTCAATACCGTCTTCTCATGTAAAGGACAGTTTTATATTTCATCATTATCCAGTGGAGAAATTATTTGTGAACCCTTATGGAGTTGATTTATCGATGTTCTATCCTTCATTTGGATTTGAAAAGGAATATGATATTATCATGGTAGGCGGGTGGGGATATCGTAAAGGTTGTGATTTGATATATGATGCAATTTTGAGGACAGATTATAAGTTTCTGCATGTAGGAGGACTTGTAGATATGCCGTTCCCTCATCATCGACAATTTACTCATATAGATTCGGTTGACCAAGTACAGTTGGTGAGCTATTATAAGAAAGCAAAAATCTTTGTTTTACCTTCTAGGGAAGAGGGACTAGCCATGGTGCAAGCGCAAGCAATAGCTTGTAATTTACCTATTGTTGGCTCTCGAGATTCAGGTGCAGTAGATTTGAAAGATATGGTGGAATATCCAGAGTTCATTGTAATATTGGAGACTTATACGGTTGAAGCCTTGATAAAGGCGATTGATGAGGCGATGGAAAAATATGTGAATTTGAATAACCGTATTTATGCAGGTAGAGGGGTGGGAAACCTGACATGGGAGGCTTACGGCAAGAGATATGCTGATTTCTTGCATAAAATAATTGATTAACTATGCGAATTCTTTCTGTTGGTTCTTTGTCCGGTTTGAGTAATACTTGTCTGCATAGACATTGGGCGTTAAAAAGAATTGCAGATCAAGTGGATGAAGTAAATACAACTGTCAGGCCGTGTACGTTGTGGTATCGTATTGCTTATCATTTGTTCTTGTTTGGATTTCCGATAAAACTTCCGGAAAATAGTCATGAGAATCAAGTAATTAGAAATTTTGTTGCCAACAATACATACGAATTGGTTTGGATAGATAAAGGAATCACTATTTATCCGGAAACCTTACGATATATCAAAGCAAAGTCTCCTTATACGCTCATTGTGAGTTATTCTCCGGATAATATGGCATTGCGCCATAACCAATCTTACCAATATTTGCAATGTATTCCTTGGTATGATTATGTCGTAACTAATAAATCTTACATTCAAGAAGCATTGAAGAATTTAGGTGCCAAACAGGTGATTTTTGTCAACAATAGTTATGAACCTTCCTTTCACTATCCGAGAAAATTGAACGACATAGACAAAGAAAGGTTGGGAGGTGATGTCGGTTTTGTGGGCGCATGGGAACAGGAGAGATGCCAAAGCATTCTTTATTTGGTAGACCATGGGATAAATGTTCGTGTATTTGGCGGTGGAAAATGGTTGAAATATAGAGATTATAGTCCTAACTTACGTATTGAAGAGCATGGCTTACACAAAGATGATTATGCAAAGTCCCTTTCTGCCTTCAAGATTTCTCTTTGTTTTTTGCGCAAGATGAATTTTGACTTGCAGACCACTCGTACCGTAGAAATTCCTGCCTGTGGTGGCTTTATGTTGGCAGAACGGACTGAGGAGCATCTTGCCATGTTTAAGGAAGGAGAAGAAGCTGCTTATTTTTCCGATAACGAAGAATTGTTGAGACAATGTCGTTATTATTTGTCTCACGAAAAGGAGCGTAGATTAATTGCCGAAAAAGGGATGCTTCGCTGCATAACAGATGATTATTCCAACGAAGGGATGATTAGAAAGGTTCTTTCAATAATAAATGAGAAGAAATGACAGCCGTCATATTATTGCATAAGATATTGAAAATCATCCTCTATATTTCCATTGTGGCGGAATTGTGTGTGTTTCCTTCTTGGGAAAATGTGAGTGGATGTGTTATGACATTTTTCTGTTGGCTGATTTTTGATACGTATTTTTTGAAGTCAACAGTAATTTGCAAGTATCCTTTTGCTTTCCTGATGTTCATGAGTATGTTCTTCTATCGCTTTTTGCCTTTACCTGCCACTTTACTCGAAGGAAAGCCAATTACCTACGGTCTACAGTTGCCTTTTTATACCTTCTTTTTCGAAACTTTGTTGTTCATAGTTTCTGCATTGGCGTTTAGAGCCTCTTTTATGAGGGGACGTCATGACAATTTGTTGCAGTGCTTGTTAAAGAAAGGGCATTTTTACGAGAACTATCCGGTATCGGTCGTATGGGCTATTGGGTTGGTAGGGCTTTTGGTACGTCTATATACTTTCTCCATGGGCGATATTCAATACGGCAACGTCTTGGGTAAATTGCTGAGCGGATTAACTTTCTTAATGTATGCACCGATAGTATTATTCTTCCCTAGGCTTTATGGGAATAGGAATTTGCAAATAAGTGATGCTATGAAAACAGTCTTGATTGGTTATGTCGTGATGCTCATCTTGTTCGGTGTGGCCAGCAACAGTAGAGAGGGATTGATTGCTCCTTTTGCTTTGCTGGTTCTTTTGTATTTTTTGCAAGTCTGTAATAGAAAAGAACCTCTGGTCAAATACTTGTCTCCCGTCAAAATAGTTGTGGGAGGCATGGTCGTTTATTTATTATTGGGACTTTTGGCTGATCTATCTACAGCGATGTTGTATAATAGATTTTTCCGCTCCCAAGTAACAAAAAGGGAATTGCTTGCAAGAACAATGGATACTTATGAGGACAAAGATTTGATAGTTTCATTAAGAAGGTTGGCAGAACGGGAACAGAGTAAGAAGTTGGTAAAGTATGATGAGGGATGGACTGAATCCTATGTTAATAATTTCATGTTAAATCGTTATTGTAATATTCGTATAACAGATCAAACATTGTATTATGCCTTCCAATTGTCACAAGAAGATAAAAAGAAGATGCGAACTCACTTTTATAATCGAGCTATTTTGTCGTTTCCTACGCCGGCTTTAGATTTTATGGGTATTCATTTGAATAAAAACGATTTTGATTATTCAAGAGGAGATTTATTGTATGCGTTAGCACGTAATGAAAGCATTTTCCCAAGTTATCGGGTAACAAGCCATTTGGGGGATGGACTGGCGACTTTTGGTTATTTTTATTTTGTCATTCAATTTCTGCTTTTCTTTCTCGTATTCAAATTGTTGAATACACTTGTCTATTACTTCTCAAACTCAAATGTTTATTCTTTATATGGTTTGATTAGTTTGTTCGTTTTCTTAGGAATGTTTCGTAATGCAAATGGATGTATTGATGATTTGGGATATCTTTTGCGGGGGTATTGGCAGGGAATATTAATTTTTGGAATAGTGACATATTTGGTAAGAATGTTTCTCGAAATAATCAATAAGAATAATTTTTCTGATAGTAAACATTCCTTTTGAAAGTATGTCATCATTAATGAAAATTGAAATATTGTGATGTTGGATTTTGCATGATAGATTACGTAATTATGGAAGTAGTATATATTAATAGGAATCCTCAATGTGGATATAGCATACACAAAGTCTTTGCTAATATGATTCCTTATCTGCTTAATAAAATTAATGTGTTTTCTATTGATGTTGTTGGCTTAAGCGGATCCGTTAGAGATGTTTTGAATAATATCAAACAAGTAAGAAATATAGCAAACCTTCATCCTAATGCGATATTTCATATAACGGGAGATGTTCACTATATCACTTTGGCTTTATGGGATAGAAAGACAATAGTGACAGTTCATGATATTGGTCGTATTAAAAATATTAGCTGTGTTAAACGCTTTTTTTATTGGATTTTAAGAGTACTCCCATTACAATTTGCTTCAAGAATAGTTTTTATATCAAAATTTGCAGAACAGGAAGTCTGTCATTACATTCCTTTGTCGCGAAATAAGATATCTATTATACCAGATTCGGTAAGTGATAATTACCGATTTGTAGAAAAGTATTTTAATCAAGATAATCCTACTATATTGCATATTGGAACGAGGCCTCATAAAAACTTGTCACGAACAATAGAAGCCTTATCTACTATTCGCTGCCATTTAAGAATTATTGGAAAGATCTCGAGAAATGATTTATATCTGTTAGAAAAATATGGAATAAATTATTATAATGCTTATGATTTAAGTGAGAATGACTTGCTAGAGGAATATAAAAATGCAGATATAATAAATTTCCCTTCTCTTCATGAGGGATTTGGAATGCCAATCATTGAAGCCCAAGCTATGGGACGTATTGTTATTACTTCGGATATAAGTCCAATGAGGGAAGTCGCTGGAAATGGAGCTTGTTTATGTGATCCTTATTCAGTAGAAAGTATTAGGAGTGTATATTGTAATGTACTGAAAGATAAAATATATAGAGATGATATTATTTCTAAAGGATTGAAAAATGTGATGCAATATAGAAGTGAAATTGTAGCAAGGAAATATTTAGATTTATATAATCGACTATATGAAAATTAGAATATTAGATTGCACATTCCGTGATGGAGGTTATTACACGAACTGGGATTTTGAGGATAACCTTGTTGATGCCTATATTATAGCGATGAATAAATTGCCAGTTGACTATTTGGAAATAGGTTATCGAAATAATCCTGTCCAAGAGTACATAGGTAAGTTTGGTTATACCCCTTTTTCGGTATTAAAACATTTGCGCGATTTATCGAATAAGAAGTTAGTGGTTATGTTAAATGAAAAAAGTGTTATAGCTAATGACTTGGATAAATTGCTGCTTCCTATTCAAGGATTGGTAGATATGGTACGTATAGCTGTAGCCCCAGAACGTATTGAACAAGCTATTGTTTTGTCAAAAATAATAAAATCTCTAGGGCTTGGAGTAGGCGTTAATGTCATGTATCTATCGAAGTGGAAAGAAAACAATGCTTTTCTTTCCAAATTGAGCCAGATTGAAGATTATGTGGATTTGTTTTGTATGGTGGATTCTTTTGGAGGTATTACTCCTAAAGAATTGAGAAGAATATTTTGTATGGTAAGGAAAATGCTTGCTTGTCAAATAGGATTTCATGGACATAATAATCTTCAATTGGGATTAATTAATACATTAACAGCTATAGAATGTGGGGCTGATTTGGTAGATGCTACGATATTGGGTATGGGAAGAGGAGCCGGTAATTTGAATATGGAATTATTGTTGACGTATTTAAATAAGAAGGATGGATTGGAAGTTGATTTCAATATATTGGGAGAATTGATATCTGTTTTTCAACCATTGTATCAAAAATATACATGGGGCACAAACTTGCCTTATATGCTTTCCGGGGCTAATTCTATTCCACAAAAGGAGGTTATGTCATGGTGTATGAATCGTACTTATAGTTTTAATAGTATAGTTCGGGCATTGGATAATAAGCGCATACATGTAGAGGATAATGCACATTATGAATTGCTGAAACGACATACGGTATGTGAGGTTCTTGTAATTGGTGGCGGAAGATCGCCGATGGAACATCTTGATGCAATAAAAGAGTATCTTGAAAAGAATCCTCATATAGCTATTATTTTTGCTACTTCGAGATATGTAGCTTATTATACTGATTTATCGAATGAAAAATATTACTGTTTAGTTGGTAATGAAGCAAAACGATTAGCTGCAAATTTGTCATCAGATAAATTTAATGGTATTTGTATTTTGCCTCCTTATCCTAGGCTGATGGGGACTGAAGTTCCTGAGTTTGCGGAGAATTGTACGTATGAGTTACCTTCTGTTGATTTTATAAATTGTTATAAAGATTCTTGTACGGTGATAGCATTACAGACTGCTCTCTTTTTTAATGCTTCTATTATTAATTTAGTCGGATATGATGGATATCAAGGAGAGAGCCTTTCCGCAAAAGATTCTGAATTGGCTCATGAAAATAGTTTTATTTTCTCAAAATTCCCGACACAGAATGTTGTGTTGAGGTCGCTTACTCCAACATCCTATAGTGAACTGAATGTTGAGTCTATCTATCAGTTTTTGTAAACATGTTATTGGGAACTTTGTATAATGGATAAAATAGCCTTTTTCCTTCCAACACGTAAAGGTAGTGAGCGTGTGAAAGATAAGAATACTCGTCCTTTTGCTCATATCAATGGTGGTTTGATTGAAAATAAACTGCAACAATTGACTGCATCGAAGCGGATAGATGAAATAATTCTTTCAACAAATGATGAAATATGTATAAATATTGCATCGAAATATATTTCAGATAGACGGCTTAGAATTATTCCACGTCCAGAATCTTTATGCCTTAGTTCAACAAATTTGCAAGATTTGATTCGTTATGTGCCAACAATAACTGAAGCCGAACATATTTTGTGGGGACATGTGACTACACCTATTTGTGGGGCGGAAATGTATGATAGGGCTATTGACGTATATTTTTCGATGTTGAAGAAGGGATATGATTCTTTGGTTTCTGTAGTTGAATTGAAGAATTTTCTTTTGAATAAGCAGGGAAAGCTCATTAATAATACGACACCTTTGCTTTGGCCTCGGACGCAGGATTTGTTTCCATTGTATGAAATTAATCATGCAATGTTTATAGCTTCAAAAGAAATTTATGTGACAACAGGAAATCGTATAGGTAAAAATCCCTTTCTATATCTTATGAATAAATTGCAATCATTCGATATCGACTGGGAAGAGGATTTTGCCATTGCAGAGATGATTTTTGAGAGAAATAGGTTATGATGCTGTTATAAGGTTATGGATTTTTGGACGTTAATGTTACGCAAAGATGATTTCATATTGTCTTTGATAGAGAATATTCGTAAAGTTAAGTTCTGCTTAAATCCAACTCTATGGAAAATAAGTAAAAAGATGAATAGTTTGCCTAGAGATGGACGAGGAGAGAATTTATATATTGTATTAAATGCTCCTTCACTAAAAACACAGGATTTAAGTGTTTTAAAGGGTACTAATCTTATGTTTGTGAATCGGGGTTTTATGCATCCAATGTATAAAGAGTTACAACCGAAGTACCATGTATTTATAGATGCTAAAATGTTGAAGGGGGTATGGCCGATAGCTTGGTTGGATAAAATTTGGGAATTGAGCCCTGATACAAAAATAATCTTGCCATTGTCTTGGTATAATGATCCTCTACTCTGTTCATATAGGAAAGATGCAAGAATTTATTGGCTAAAATCTTATTTACCTTTTTATAACCTTGGGGTTTCGGGAGCATGCTTTGATTTTGCTATACAGCAATTATTTGATACAATATATTTTACTGGGTTTGATGCAACTGGGATTGCATATGAAATGATTCAGTCTTCGGAAAGCCATTTTTATGGGAATGATGAAGAGTTGATGGGAAAATCTACATCTCAGTTGGCTATTGATCTTTTAATGCATTCTAGACATTTGCATGACTTGAATAGATTGGCGAGTTATTGTGGAAAACATTCTATAAAGGTTGTAAATTTGACTAATGGTGGGTTATTGGATATGTTCTATCGAGAGGCTCAGATTCCATTGTTGAACGATGTTTATTCCTCAATACAGTCAGAATCTTAGTTGATTTTTAAACAAACTAAAATGTATTTTGGTTACTACGGAATATGTATTGGAGAGAGTCTGCGACAAAGGTGAACGTGAGTTTTTGACTGGGGTAGGCGGATTATAATATGCAGACAACTTGTCACGACAATCGTCAGTCTGCCATGTCGGAGCAGATTCACAAAGCGGAGGCTGTGCTTTGACGGATGCAGGTTTAGAAATTAAATGTACAATGAAGTTTGTTAGGAGATAAGATGCCAATGAAAGTCATTCATTTTGTCACAGCCATAGATCGCTCTTTGGGAGGGGTCTCGATGTATATGCAGCTTTTGACAAAAGAGTTGGGCAAAATAGTGGATTTAATTGTTGTAACGCGTCCAACTCAGAATCCGTTGTTGTTGGAAAATTGCAAAGTTATATATTTGCCATTACCTGTAAGTCAGCTTGGGAATTTTAGAAAACAATGGATAGATATACTGGAAGAAGAACATCCGGATGTGGTACATATCAATGGCATTTGGATGATTCAAACGTGGATTATCCAAAGAGAGGCTTTAAAGAGAGGGATAAGGACATATATTACCCTTCATGGCATGCTTGAACCTTGGATTCTAAATAGGCATCCGTTGAAGAAAAAGTTTGCACTGTTTTTATTTCAGAAGAAAGCATTGAAAAGCGCTACTGCGTTGATTGCTACGGCTGACAGTGAAAAGGAAAATATTCTTCAGTTGGGATATAATATGAATGTCATAACTATTCCCAATGGTGTTGATGTCGCAAATGTAGGGGTAAAGAAGGGGTGGAAGATTAACAAGCGTATTTTGTATATGTCTCGACTACACCAGAAAAAAGGTATCGAACTATTACTTGAAGTCTTGGAAGATTTGAAAGATAGGTTGAGAAACTATGAGGTGATTATAGCTGGAGAAGGTGAGTCGGTTTATGTTGCATCTCTAAAAAAACGTGTCGGGCAGATAGATTTGGTGAATATTGTTTTTGTCGGTGGGGTTTATGGAGAGAGTAAATGGGAATTGTATCGTAATAGTGATTTCTTTATCCTTCCTTCTTACAGTGAAAACTTTGGGTATGTCATAGCAGAATCTTTGGCTTGTGGTACCCCCGTTATTACAACCCAAGGTACGCCATGGAGAGATTTGGAAACATATCATTGTGGCTGTTGGGTAAGACGTGACAAGGATTCTTTGAAACAGGCTGTTTCCCGTTTGCTTTCATTGAGTGATGATGAATTGAAGAAGTTGGGGAGTAATGGAAGGAAATTGGTTGAAGAAAAGTATTCTACTAAAAGTGTGGCTGTGAGTTTATATAATATGTATCTGCAAGATAAGGTGTGATCATGGAAAAAGATTTGTGGTTTGTGCGTGATGCTAAAACGCAGAATGTAACAAGAAGATATAAAATTAAATTGTTGGTTTGGAGATGTGTAGATACATTGCTGTTTAAAACCAGTTTGAATCCTTTGACTCAATGGAGGGTATTTCTCTTAAAGTGTTTCGGTGCAAAAATAGGGAGAGGATGTTATATCTCCCCTAAAAGTACAATCTTTATTCCTTGGAATATTGAAATTGGTAATTTTGTGTCTATTGATGACTATGCTTATATTAAGCCACGTACTAAGATTTGTATTGGAGATTATGTAAGCATATCCAATTTTGTACATATAATACCTGGGGGACACGATGTCCGTTCTCGAAATTTCGCATCGGATTTGTCACCCATACACATTGGCAACGGCGCATTTATTGGGGCTGATTCTTACATTGGAAAGGGGGTTACGATCGGTCAGATGGCCGTAATAGGTGCTAGAAGTGTGGTGTTGAAAGATGTTCCTGAGAATACAATCGCTTTCGGAGCACCCTGCCAAGTCAGAGGAGAGCGGATACCTGAAGAAGAATATAAAAAGTATAGGTATAATTATATTCCTCCCGAAAAAAGGCAGAAGAAATGCTGATCCTATATCGCAAAGTAGCAAACCAATAAGCTTCGTTATCAGTATGGATTATATGCATTTTCAATCACCCTACACGACGGCCAACCGCGTGAAGAGGATGCTGTGGTGTATTTGCTGGACGTTGTTGGCGCGTCCTTTCCCCAAGAGCACATTTATGCCGTGGAAACGCTGTCTGCTGCGTTTGTTTGGGGCTAAGGTGGCTGATACGGCTAATGTCTATGCTTCGGTCTGTGTTTTCATGCCATGGAATTTGGTGATGAAAGATCATGCCTGCCTGGCCTCCGGGGTGGATTGCTACAATGCTGCGCCGGTAGAGATTGGTGTCAATGCTACGGTGTCTCAGCGTAGTTTCCTGTGCACGGCTTCGCACAATATTACCTCTTCTCGTCACGAGCAGATAGAAAGGCCGATTGTCATAGCCGACCGTGCCTGGGTGGCCGCCGAGGCCTTCATCGGGCCGGGCGTGACCGTGGGCGAGGGAGCTGTGGTGGGTGCACGGGCTGCTGTGTTCAAGGATGTGGAGGCGTGGACGGTGGTTGGGGGGAATCCGGCGCGGTTCATCAAAAAGCGGGTTATATGTTCTGAAGAGTGAAAGGGAATCGTGATTCTCTATTGGGGTGTATAGAAAGTAGGAGGTTGTCTTGAGATTCCTCGGCTACGCTCGGAATGACAGAATAATAGTGCCTTTTTATACTGGACATATCTGTTATTATCTTGACTTTTAACGAAGAATAGTAATTTGTATGTGTAACAATTCCATCGCCGCCATCATCCTCACCAAGAACGAGGAAAAACACATTGCCCGTTGCATCCGTTCGTTGCAAGGCGTATGCGAGGAAATTTGGGTGGTCGACTCCTTCAGTACCGACCGGACTTGCGAGATCGCGGGGAAGCTGGGGGCAAAAGTTGTTCAGCATCCGTTTGAAAATCAAGCCAGGCAGTTTAATTGGGCATTGCAGCAGTTGCCGATAGTTACGGATTGGATTTGGAGGGTGGATGCTGATGAGTATGTAGAGTCGGAATTGGCCGCGCAGGTGCTTGGTCGTTTGGCAGAGGCTGATGAGGATATAACTGGTGTATATGTAAATAAAAAGATTTATTTTATGGGCCGGCCTTTGCTGCATGGAGGGTGGTATCCGGCTCCACAGATAAAAATCATACGGAGGGGGTATGGTGCTTGTGAGGATAAATGGATGGATGAACATTTGATTGTGTTTTCCGGCTCAACGATTTACATAGACGCTGACCAGTCAGATGATAATCTGAACGATTTGACTTGGTGGACACAGAAACATAACAACTACGCCAGTCGGGAGGCCGTGAATATGTTGTTGATAGGCTATGGATTGGATAATCAGTCAGCGGAAGTTCGTCCCAGATTCTGGGGCACCGACGCCGAGCGCAAGCGTTGGCTGAAGCTGAAATACGTGAAAACCCCCTTGTTTCTTCGTCCTTTCCTGAATTTTTTCTATCGCTACGGCCTGAGGGGCGGTTTCCTGGATGGGCGGGAAGGCTTTATCTGGCACATCCTGCAAGGCTTTTGGTACCGGATGCTGGTGGATGCCAAGGTCTACGAATTGAAGAAACGTTTCCACTTCGACCCGGATTTAATTAAACAATATCTATTGGATAATTATATTTCTGACCACAGATGAAACACGGATTATGCAGATAATCACGGATGTGATGGTCCATATAAACAATCGGTGACAATCTTCGAGTAATCTGCGTCGTCTGTGGTCAATTTGGTGCGCATCTTGTCGTGAAAATATCCATTATCACAACGTGTTATAACCGCGAGGCCACTATCGCCCAAGCCATCGGGAGCGTGCTGGCACAGACGCATCCGGACATTGAGTACATCGTGGTGGACGGTGCCAGCCGGGACGGCTCGCTGGAGGTCATCCGCAGCTACGGCAACCGTATCGGCCGTCTGCTCTCGGAGCCTGACCACGGCATGTACGAAGCCATCAACAAGGGACTGCGCCTGGCTACGGGCGACGTGGTGGGACTGTTGCACTCGGACGATTTCCTGTTCGACCGGCACGTTGTGGCCGACATTGCCGCCTGTTTCGAAAGGACCGGAGCCGATTTGGTGTATGGCAACGGGTTGTTTGTCGATGCAAGAGATACGGAACGGGTGGTGCGCGATTGGGTGAGCGGGCCGTATCGGCGCTGGAAGGTGGCGTGTGGCTGGTTGCCTCTGCATCCCACGGTGTACATCCGGCGGGAGGTGATGGAGAAGGTCGGGGCGTATGACGAGCATTATAAGATTGCCGCAGATACGGATTTCCTGTTGCGTTGTCTGTATGAGAGGCACTTACGGGTAGCCTATCTCGACCGTTACGTGGTGCGGATGCGCATGGGGGGGCTGTCTACCGATAAGGCCCGCCGCAGGCAGATGTGGCGCGAAGATGTGGAGATTTACCGCCGTCACGGCTTCCCGGGTGTGTTGCTGAAATTGCTGAAGATGGGCTGGAAGGTGCCGCAGTTTCTCTCAGTTAACAAGTTGACAAGGGGACGAGTTAATAAGTTGACAAGGGGACGAGTTGACGAGGGGACAAGGCTTCAGGCAACTGAGACCTTGTTAACTTGTCTCTCGTCAACTCGTCAACTCGTTCCCTTGTCAACTTTTTTCTATTTCCTCCGCCTGGGCCTTTGGGGTGAAACTCCGGAGGAAGAGGAGATGCCTTTGGATGAAGGCGACTGGCAGCGGCTCTTTGCACTGAGCCGCGAACAGGCCGTGTCGGGCCTGTGGATAGACGGCGTGTCGCAGACGGCGTGTCGTCCTTCGGAGGCTTTGTGGACGCAGTGCATTTTCCATCTGTTGCACATCGAGCGGATGAATGTTTCGCTGGCCAGGGCTGAAAAAGCGTGGCTGGACAGGCTGGTGGTCCGAGGGATAGAGGCCGAAGTGTTCAAGGGCAGTTCGGTGGCCTGTTGGTATCGCAAGCCACAGTATCGCAGTTATGGCGACATCGACCTCGTGGTGCGCCGGGGATGGGAACGTGTGGAGGCCTTTCTGCGGGAGGCCGGTTACGTCTATCGGCACGAAGAGGACAGCCTGGCTTTGCAGGACGGGCGGGTGGCGGTGGAGCTGCATCCCTGTCGGGAGACGGTGTATAATCCCTTTCTGAATGTCCGTCTGCAACGGATGCTGGCGGCCGACCGGTGGGGCGTGGAGCTGTATGTAGCCTGCCTGCTTTTGCACGTGCGGCGTCATGTGCTGAGCTATGGCATCGGCCTGAAGCAAGTGTGCGACGTGGCGGTAATGCTCCGTCGGGCGCCGTTGGACGGAAGAAAGCTGGCGGAGGTGTTGAGAAGATTGCATCTGGTGAGGTTTAGCCGGGCGTTGTTCGGGTTTATGGAAGCCCGTTTGGGAGAAGGCTTCCGCTTTCCTTTCCCGCCCCTGCATGGCCGCCCGGAACGGTTGCTGGAAGACATCTTGTTCAAAGACGGTTACCGGTTGAAGATGGAGCGGGAAGCCCTTTCGGCCGACAGACGGCAGGCTTGGAAACGGATTGGCGGCAATGCTTGCTTCTGGCTGGTCCGCAGTGTCCGCTTGTGGCGGTTGATGCCGGGCGAGGCTTTCTTCTTTTTGTGTCAGAAGGCTGCCGGGCGTCTGTTCGGACGCGGACATTGAAATGTCTGGACAAGGATTGGACAATTTAGCAACAGGCAGTGACTATCTGTCTATCCATGCTTTGGTTTTTTCTTTTCCTTTGCGCGCAAAACGAAGCTGAACGGCAAGCATGATAAGGATGCAATCATATAATCAGTTGGTTGAAGTCACGGTCATCACGTTGGAAACGTTGCTGTGCGGCGCTGCGTTCCAGCTCTTTTGTCTGTTGCTGGACAACACGCATTGGGCAAAGGTGCTGAACGCACCGAAACTGCAAATCGTGTTGACGCTGATGCTGTGTTACTTGTTGTGCAGTGCCCAGCGTTCCGTCATGTTGTACAAGCGGAAGGTGTATGCCTATCAGATTGTGACGGTGGTGTGTTGGAATGTCTGTTCGTATGCGGTATTGGCGGGCGTCATCCTGGCCATCGGCGACTACATGGACGTGTGGTCTTATTTCTTTGCCGGCTACATCGGCTTCTTGTTTGTCTGTATGCTGGCTTTCCGTTTGGGGTTCCGTTTTGCCATCAAGCGCGTGCGCTTGGGCGGGAAAGACCGCCGGGAAGTGTTGCTGGTGGGAAGCACGGAAAACAACCTGCAACTTTATTATGAACTGACCTCGGAGACGTGGGCCGGTTATGATGTGGCAGGGTATTTCGACAACGCTCCGAATCCCGATTTCCCGAAGGAGTGTCCTTATCGGGGAAAGCCGCAAGCGATTATTGACTTTTTGAAGGCTCACGGGCGCATCCGGGATGTGTTCTGTTGTCTGCCGCCGGCAGAGAAGGATATCATCTTGCAGCTCATCAATTATTGCGAGAACCACCTGGTGCATTTTTACAGTGTGCCGGACGTGCATAACTATTTTCAGAACCAGATGTATCTGGAACGGATAGGGATGGTGCCTTATTTGACGTTGCGGCGCGAACCGTTGAGCCGGCTGGGCAACCAGGTGCTGAAGCGGAGTTTCGACATCGTGTTTTCGCTCTTGTTTCTGTGCACGTTGTTTCCTGTCATCTGGCTGGTGGTGGCCGTTGTGACCAAAAGCACGATGCCGGGGCCCGTGTTCTTCCGCCAGAAACGGAACGGGCTGGACGACAAGGAATTTTACTGTTACAAGTTCCGCAGTATGCGGGTGAATATGGAGGCAGATAACGTGCAGGCCACGCGGGACGACCCGAGGGTCACGCGTTGGGGGCACTTTCTGCGCAGAAGCAACCTGGACGAGACGCCTCAGTTTTTCAACGTGCTGCGGGGAGACATGAGCATCGTGGGCCCCCGGCCGCACATGCTGAAACATACGGAGGAGTATTCGAAGCTGATTAACAAATACATGGTGCGGCATTATGTGAGGCCGGGCATCACGGGTTGGAGCCAAGTGTCCGGCTTCCGTGGCGAGACCAAGGCTTTGGGCGACATGGAGAACCGGATACGCAACGACATCTGGTACATCGAGCACTGGAGCTTTATGCTGGACTTGTATATTATATATAAGACAATGGCCAATGCTATCCGGGGAGAGGAGAATGCATATTAATAATTAAACAAACCTTCAAATAATAGAGTTAAGATGAAAAAATTTACAGCTTGTGTGATGCTGTTGCTGCTCTTTTGCTGCGGCGGCATCCATGCACAGACAGTCGAGGCAGACACTGTGGTAGGAGATGCGAGCCCGGTTGTACAACCGACGGAAGACCGCTACCGGGTGGTGACCAACCGTTTCTGGGACAACTGGTTTGTCTTGGGAAGCGTGGGCGGCCATGCCTTTTTCGGTGATTACGGTACGGTGGGAGATTTCAAAGGAAAACTGTCACCCGATTTCAATGTAGGTGTCGGTAAGTGGTTCACGCCGGGCATTGGTGTGAAGCTGCAGTTTGGAATCGGCAATTCCAGGGGATTCAGCAAAGAGGAGAACATGTTTACACAAGGCGAAAGCATGTTGGCAGATGACGGAACGCCTTATTGGGAGACCAAGTACAAATGGTGGGACTTGAACGCCAACGTCATGTTCAACCTCTCCCGCCTTTTCTGTGGATACGAGGGCATCAATTCAGATAAATTGATGAACCAGTTCATCCTGTCCGCCGGCCTGGGTGCATTGCATCATTACGGCATTTCGGCGCAGCGCAATGAATGGGCCGGACACCTGGAGTTGCAGTACAGTCGTTTCTTTACAAAGAAGAAAGCTGTTTCGCTGGACGTAAAGCTATATACGACGTTGTTTCAGACCAATTTCGACGGAGTGACTATCAAGCAAACCGGCGAAGGCAGCAAGTGGTTCGACAGCAACGTGGGCATCCGCGTGGGGCTGACGTATTACTTCAAGAAGCGTGGCTGGGAGCGTTGCGTGGCTTGCCCGGCACCGGTGTATATCGTGGAACCGGCTCCTGTGACCAATGTCGTGGAGACGAAATGTCCGGAGTATAAGTCTTTCGTGTTCTACGTGTTCTTCCCCAACAACTATTCCGGTCGTGACGATGCGCCTATCGTAGAAGGTGATGCCGTCAATGCCATCGACTACCTGGCATCGGGCATCTTCACGCAGAAGAAGTTCGTGGACGACGGACAGGTGGCTTCGCGCCTGAAGTCCGGCGCTTCGTTGAATCGGTTGGCTACGACGGATGTGCCGACAGGCAAGGCCAATGCCGAGGTTTCGTCCGACGGAGTGGCACGTGGCTATGAGATGAGCAAGAGCCCGATTTCGCTGGAGATGGATGCTGCCAGCCTGGAGGCTTTCAAGGCCCGTGAAGGGTATTACTACGCACCGGTGTACGGTGGAAACAAGACGTGGTACTACCGTGTGGACGATGAAACCAAGAACCAGAGCCTGCTGAGCGGCGACAATTACAAGGAGACTGCTTCGTATGCCCTGAATGCCCATGACGGTTTGGAAGTGGTGAAGCAGAACATGAAAGCCGATCCCGAGTCTGATACCTACAGTTTTGCCGATGTCTATGCAGCCATCGAGGGAGAGGGCGGCTACGTCGGTGCGTGTGCCGATTCGGCAACTGTACGTGCCATAAAAGATATCTTCGAGAATGGACGTATCTTGTATGTGCAGGCCGAGGGACTGGCTACCAGCCAAGACAATTATACGGGGGCTGATGCTGCCAACATCGGCCACGAACGCAACAAGACACTGGCCTTCAACCGTGCCTACACGGTTGTGAAGTGGCTGAAAGGAAATGAGAATTTCCGGAAAGTCGTAGGAAATAACTTTTCACTCAATGCCTTAACGGACCCGATTGCCACAGTGACCGACGAAAGCACGCGGGGATTGAACGCCAAACTGAACCGCTGTGTGAAAGTCAAGGTGCACTACGTAATCGAGTAAATATGGGTCATAATCGTTGTGAAACGATTTTTTGCTTCTTCCGTGCCAAGTGTGGCCGGAAGAACCGTTTGTTTGTTTTGTTTGCAGAGGGTGCCCATCGGGCACCCTCGTTTTTGAATGAAAGGATAAAGGATGTATGAAAAAGACTTTCGATAATGCGGTGCTACTCCCCGAAATCCAGCAGCTTGTGCGTCAGGGCTATGCCGTGACCATACCGGTGCGGGGCAACAGCATGCTGCCGTTTCTGGCCGATGGGCGCGACGCCGTTGTCTTGTGTGCGTACGAAGCGTCGTCTTTGCGCGTCGGGGCGCTGGCTCTGGTGCGGGCGGGCGACGGGCGCATCGTGTTGCACCGCATTGTTCGTCAGGACGGGCAGCGGTTGTGGCTGCAAGGTGACGGCAATGTGCATCAGACAGAAGAGGCTTCAGCCGCCGATGTGTTGGCCGTGGCGGTGTCGGTTGTACGCAAGGGGCGCACGTATCCCGTCAGCGGCCGGGCGTGGCGCATCTACTCGTGGTGCTGGCTGCATCTGGGGTGTTGGCGGCGTTATGTGCTGGCGGTGTATAGGAGGTTGGCGTTATGAGGGGGTGGTTTAAGAAAGAAAGTCTGGCCTATCTGTGGGGAGCCTCCGCCGGATGGAGGCGCAGTATCCTGCTGGACAGCCTGGTGGGCGTATGCTCTGTGCTGTTGTCACTGACATTCATCTATGTTTCCAAGCTGGCGATAGACGTGGCGACGGGAGCGGTTGCAGGCATCCGCTTGTGGCAAGCCGGGGCCGGATTGCTGCTTCTGCTGCTGTTGCAGTTGGGATGCAACGTGTGCGAGGGGTGGATTGGCGTGCGTATGCAGGTAGGTGCGGGCAACGGGCTGCGGCATCGTCTGTTCGCCCATCTGCTGTATAGCCGTTGGAACGAGCTGGAACGGTTTCACACGGGCGACGTCGTGAACCGCGTCGAGCGGGACGTCTCGGCTGTTGTGAGCTTGCTGACGGTCTCCGTCCCCTCCCTGCTGATTGTGAGTGTGCAACTGCTGGCGGCCTTCGCTTTCTTTTGCCTGCTGGACCCCTGGCTGCCTTGGGCCGTAGTGGCCGTGATGCCCTTGTTCCTGCCGGTTGCACGTTTCTATATGCGGCGCATGAACCGGTACACGCATGCCATCCGGCAGAGCGACAGCCATATACAGTCGTTGATACAGGAAAGTTTGCAGCACCGACTGGTGGTCAAGGCTTTGGAGCAGAACCGCCGGCACGTGGGCCGGTTGGACGAGCGGCAACAGGAATGGAGCGGCCAGGTCATGCAGCGCACCCGTTTCTCGCTGGCCTCGCGCCTGCTGGTTTCGCTGGCCTTTTCCGGCGGCTATCTGATAGCATTCTTGTGGGGGACGGTGCAACTGGGCGAAGGGCTGATAACCTTCGGCACGATGGCCGCTTTCCTGCAACTGGTGGGCAAGATACAACAGCCGGTTTTGGGGCTGGCACGCCTGCTTCCGGCCTTTGCCGAAGCCTTCACGGCTGCCGACCGTTTGCTGGAACTGGAACATGTATCGGTGGAGGATGCGGCAGAACCGCTTCGTTTCCGCGAACCGCCTGCTGTGGAAATCCGCGACCTGACGTTCCGCTATTCTCCCGGCGACCGGGCCGTGTTCACACGTTTCTCCTGCGATTTCCCTGCCGGCAGTTGCACGGCCGTGGTGGGAGAAACCGGCAAAGGGAAAACGACCCTCGTGCGTCTGCTGCTGGCGCTGGTCGCTCCCGAGCAGGGAACGGCCTGCCTGCGCGTGGGGCAGCGCGTCTGCCCCTTGTCGGCCGAAACCCGCTGCAACTTCACCTATGTGCCGCAGGGCAACACCCTGTTCAGCGGCACCGTGCGCGACAACCTGCGGATGGGCAATCCGCAAGCCACGGACGAAGACATGTGCCGAGCCCTGCGGACAGCCGTGGCCGATTTTGTCTTTACCCTGCCCGGCGGCCTCGATGCAAGCCTGGGCGAGCAAGGGGGAGGGCTGAGCGAAGGACAGGCACAACGCATCGCCATCGCCCGTGCTTTGCTCCGTCCTGCCGGCATCCTGCTGCTGGACGAGGCCACCTCGGCGCTTGACCCCGACACGGAACGGCAATTCCTCACCCGCCTGAAGCACGACTACGCCGGCCGGACCGTCATTTTTGTCACCCACCACGAGGCCGTGGCCGCCGGTTGCGAGCGGGTCGTCCGCCTCTGATTCCTCCTTATTCGAGTACGGCCACTCCCTGCTCCTCCAGTTGCCGAAGCAATTCCTGCACGTCCCTCCGTGCCACCTCCATGTCCACCTCATAGTTCTCGGCCAGCCGTAGCGCCAGTTCCTCGTCCGTGGCCGCCTGCTTCTTCAGTTCGTTGATGAGGAACGCCGATGTCTCGTTCAGCATCAGCATCTTCGAGAAATTGATTTGTTCTCCGCCGCCAATCAGGATTTGCTCGCCGGCGATGTCGTGGACCAGGAAGTCCGGTTTAAGGGTTGCTTTCATAGAAGTTATGGTGAAATAAAATATCTTTCGTAGAAATCACATACTCGGTATGGAATGATCTGCCAGTCTTTAGCCATCAATAGTTTACGGAGTTTGTTAGATTGCTGCTGGTAGTTCCGGTTTTTCAGCAAAACGACTTTCTCCTCTTCGGTGTGGCAGAAGTTTCCGCAAGACTGCAACAAGAGCTTTGAATATTCTATTTTTTTGATGATACTTTTAGCAATGTTTGCCACATTGTCCACGTCTAACTTGGCTTCTACTAATAGCAGCCAATCTTTTTCCAGGCAAACGACGAAATCCACTGTCTTGTCCCGTGATGAACCCTTTTTCTTTTTTATTTCGACGCGATCGAGATTTAAAGCCATTTCCTTGTCAAAGGGGCATGTCTTCTCTTCGTAATTCTCGGCTTTCAGGATATCGCTTATCAGTTCTATGCATTCAGCCATGAGCGGTTCTCCTGATGCGAACCGCAGTATGCCATCATTCCCCTTGAAATGGTGTTCCGATGGATTCTTCTCACATTTTTTCTTGATTGGCATACAGGTCTAATTTTTCGAACGATTTGTTGAATGACTCGAAAATAGGTTCAATGTCGTGCCCTAACGCTTTGAAATGGAAAAGGAATTTGTTCTTCTCGTCTTGTTCTTCCTCTGCTACGTAGAAACCTACGGCGGGCAGGCATTTCTCTTTCTCTGCGATGTATCTGATGGCGCTGACCATGTCGGTGCTATGGCTGGCAATGAAGAACTTTACTCCGACCCTTTTATGTAGCAAAACAATCAGGCGCGCATATTCCACAATCCATTGCGGATGCAGATGGGCTTCCGGTTCATCGATAATCAACAAGGTGTTCTCGTCTAAGAAACGGTTCTTTAACAGGAGTTGCAGCACGGCGAATGACTTGATGCCCGTGGCGCACTCTTGCAGGTCGAAACTTTGCCCGTCTTTTCTCGTATAGATGAATCCTTGGATAAGGTTGTCCTCATCGTAGGCGGCATCCCCTCCGATGATTTCATTCTTGATGATGTCGTTGATGCTTCTTTTGTAGCCTCTTCGGGGTGGTTGCTTGAGCAAGGTGTTCAATTCGTCCCAATAGGCTGGTTGCCCGGAATAGGGCTTCATGCCTATGAGCATGGGCGTGTCAATGTAGGCCACTTTTTTGATATAGTGCAGTAGGGGTATAGCCGATATGCGTCCGCCAAAGATGGTTTCGCCGTATTCTTTGACCGTGACGTTGGACGACAAGTCTGCGTCAAACACGTCGTAGATGCTCTCGCGCAACAATTTGTAGGGGCGTTGTATGGTTTCCTGTTCGGCTTTGGATACATAGTCTGCTATCCGGCTGAGCAGTGTGTCCAGCAGTTTCCGGAAGTCTTTGTCATTGTTGGCTTTCGTTGTTGACTGGAGAATATAGCGCAACCGTTGCGAGAGGAGGGACTTTCCTTCTTCCTGCAGGCTTTCTTCCATGTTCAGGAACTCCGAGCATAGGCTTCGGGCGCTTTCCAAAAAGGCGCGTGCATTTTCCAAATGGGTGAGGGGAGGGAACTTGTGGCGTGGGACGTTTCTGCGGGCAGACGAACCTATGGCATTCCTGGAATAATACATGGCCATCCGGAGTTGTTCCAGCACGCTACGGTAAGAATAGAGTTGCTCGTTTACACGGGCCAATGCCAACTCGTCGAAGGCATTGGCATTCCGGAACAAGTAGTATAACAACCGGGACAAGGTGCTTTTCCCGCATCCGTTTATGCCGGAAACCACCGTAATGCCGTCCAGCGAGATGTCTGCCTGATGGATGGCGCGCAAGTCTTTGACTGATAATTCGACGTACTTGTTCATGTTCGATTCCCCTCCTGTTTATTTTGCAAAGTAATGTTTTTTTCTTGGCTTTGCCAAATGAAAGGCGGTTTTATTCCGTGTGCTTGGTCGAATGAATGGAAAATCCTTTCATCCCGGGCGCAGCCGAGGGGGCTTACTATGCCCGGCTTGCTGCTGCCGCCACCGTTGCCTGCCGATGGCTGTATCGTTGCCCGATGATGGCGGCATCGCAGGGCGATGATGGCGGCAGTGTTTGGGAACCTTTACAAAAAGAGGGAAAGGGGATGCGCCATACTGCTTGTTATGAGGCATCCCCTTTTCCCGTTGTGGGAGGTATTTGTTTCCCTGTCTGTCTGTCATGTTGAGCGGAGCGCAGCGTAGTCGAAACATCTCGCTAAAAATATCTGCTTATGCTGCACATCGTGGAATCCCTCAGCTACGGGAACAGGGAAAACTATAACTTTACTCTTTTAAAAAATTATTGAATGAAAAATACTTTTCCAGGTTTAATATCTAATTTTTGAGGTTCTTTCCAATAATTACTTTTTGTGTTGGCATCTGTAGATTTTGGAAAAGCTTTAAGCAATTCGTCCACATCATACACGAGAACAATTACTTGTGTCGTGTTAAATTCAGGAGTACCAGTTGACCAATCATAGCTAAAATATTTTGCACCAGAATCGCTACTGGGATCTGTATTGTTATCTTTTATAAAGACATAAGAATAAAAAGGATCTTCATTATGCTCATCATAAGGAGTAATTAAATATTTGCTATTTGCAGTAGACACACCAAATCCTGTGAAATTTTGTGTAACAGTACCTTCTGTACGTGCATAGGTCACAGGAGTAAAACCTGTATATTCTTGTTCATTAGTTACATAGTAACCATCGGAATGTCCTTCTTTGTAGCTTGCAATTCCTGTATTTACATTGTAGAAATTGCTAAAGCAAGGGCCAATATATAGTTTCCCGTTCCATTCTTCTAATGAATGTCCTGTCTTGTCTACAAAATCATCTTCTTCTATAATATAATATTCATTTGTTCCTACATTTCCTGTACCTGGAAGAGTAAACGATGGAGCATCTAATTCTGTGAACAGAAAATATATTCTAAATGCAGAACATTTCCTTTTCATTACAAGTTCTTCACTTAGCCCATTTTCTCCTGTTATTAAGTCCGAAATCTTGTAATTTTTCTCGCTCCTATATAATTCCTTATTTTTTTGGGCATCTCTAATTAAAACTGATTGTCCAGTCACTGGGGATGCTTCTTCAGAGGTACCTTCCCATACTTCGTCCGGAATAGATGAAAAATATATTTGTTCATCTGCATTAAATGTTACCTCTCCTTTAGGTTGCCCCTCAGCATCTAAACCATTAATTAATGTTATAGTTCCATCTTCATTCTTTCTAATTTCAAACTGAAAGCCATCGCAACCGTTACAGCTAGGTAAATCATTTCTTATATTATACCTAACCCATTTATCTGCATCTGTAGTTGAATGAATATAAATGTAGTCATTCTGTAAAGGAGGATCTACAACTCCTCCATCTGGGTCGTCCGGTTCTGGATCGTATTTAGCCGTAAAGACACCTACTCCATCTATGGCTTTTGTTTGGGCATTAGCTGCTTCTTCTACTTGCAGGAATAGTATTCGTGTATACTCTCCTGGCTCAATATTTATTTCGTCATTTGATTTTGTACATCCCATTATTAACAAGCAAACAATGAGGCTTGATATGTATTTACTATTCATAAGCCGAAAAATTAAATTAGAATCCTCGTTCTTTTGTCGTTTCATTAAAATCTTCCCAATCAATTTCTCCCCTGAATGTATTGATTTTAATTTCAGATCTACCGACTTCAGAGGTAATGTTGCATGTGCTAAGAAGCATAACACTATTATCGCACACCGCCTCATTGAAGTCCCATTCCGCGACCCGCATCTCCGGTTTCACGTATTTCTTCTTTTTCTCCATAGATATATCTCTCTTTTTATTATTACACTTCTGTTTTCAGCGTGGCAAAAGTAGAGAATCGCCTCTTGACAGATGGGGCAAATAGTCACGATGTGTTGCCAAAAAGTCCCGATGCTGCTTGGGGGCTTTAGGGGTGAGCTTTTTCCTCTGTCGGGCATGGTTGTCGGCAGTCCGGAACCGTATCTGGGTTCTACCAAAGTCGTACCTCGCTCTTACCTGGTCCGTACCTCGTCCTTGTGTATACACAAGGACGAGGTACGGACCAGGTGGGACGGAGAAACGATTTTGGCAGGATGGAGCCGGGCAGGTTTTTGAAAATAAACGGGGAAAGTTGCCGGGGTGAGTTTTTATGCGTATATTTGCGGCAGTTGAATAATCGGAATGACTTATGCCACTGGAAGGATTACACGAGAGATACGTCAATTTCTATACCGACTTTGCTTTCAAGAAGCTGTTCGGCACGGAGGTGAACAAGGAGCTGTTGCGCAGTTTCTTGAACTCGCTGTTGGACGGTCAGGAGGTCATCACCAACCTGACTTACCTGAACAGCGAGCAGCTGGGTACGCAGGAACTTGACCGGAAGGCCGTGTTCGATGTTTATTGCGAGAACGACCGGGGCGAGAAGTTCCTGGCGGAATACGAAGACAGCCTCAAGGCTTTCCGTGACTGGTACAGCGTGCTGTCCACGGCAGAACACAAGGGCTTTGCATTGGGCATGGAGGAAGGCATGGCAAAGGGGGGGAAAGAACAAAGCCCTTGCCATCGCCAAAGAAATGTTGTCGGACGGAATGTCTGTGGATAGTGTGGCCCGTTATACGAACCTGCCTGTTGAAGACATAGAGCAATTGCAGAAGCTATGATTCCGGGCTTCAGCTTCTTTTCTCCAGATACTCTTGAAACACCTGTTTATAGCTGTCGCTGATGGGTATATAGGTCTTGCCGAAGACGATGCGTCCTCGGTCGATAACCCGTATCTTATCTTTGCGGATAATGTAAGAGCGGTGCACGCGCATGAACTGCGAGGGAGGCAGGAGGTCTTCCATGGCTTTCATGCTCATCAGTGACAGTACGGGCTTGGGGTTGTCTTCTTCGTAAATCTTGATGTAGTCCTTCAGCCCTTCGACGTAAAGGATTTTCCGCAGTTCTATCTGCACCAGTTTGTATTCGCTTTTCACGAAGATGCTGTCTATTTCGTCTTGGGGCGTGCGGTGCATCAGTTCGTGCTGGTGCAGGGCTTTGTTGGCGGCCTGCAGGAAGTCGGGGTAGGAGATGGGCTTTAGCAGGTAGTCAATGGCATTGACCTTGTAGCCGTCGATGGCATATTGGTCGAAGGCTGTCGTAAAGATAATGCACGTTTCGGGCGGAAGCATACGCGAGAACTCCAGCCCGTTCAGTTCGGGCATTTGGATGTCCAGGAATATCAGGTCGACTTGTTGGTTGGCCAGTTCTTTCATGGCTTGTACGGCGCTGGAGTATTTTCCGGCCAGTTCCAGGAACGGGGTCTTTCTGACATAGCTTTCCAGGAGGTCCAAAGCCAAAGGCTCATCATCTACGACGATACATTTCATACTGTCTTTATGGTTAGTTGGGAATAATATTCTTTCTTGTCTGGGCTGACTCCCTGCTTCCAGGAGTATCGGCCGGGATAGGAGAGGTCCAGGCGTTTCTGCACCTGTTCCAGTCCGATGCCGCTTCCACTTTTGTCAGTTTGTGTCTTGGGGTGATAACTGTTCTGTATATCGCAGCATATCTTTCCGGGGCTTTCGCTGAAATGGATGCGGATGAAGCTGGGCTCCGTGGGCGATATGCCGTGCTTGAACGCGTTCTCTATCAGCGATATGAAGATGAGGGGCGCAATCTCGGTGCGGCTGTCCGGGCGTATGTCGAAGCAGGTTTCCACGCTGACATTGGCTGCCAGGCGGATGCGCATCAGTTCGATGTAGTTGCGGATGAAGTCCATCTCCTTATCCAGTGTGACAGTTTTCTGCTGGTTTTCGTAGAGCACATAGCGCAGCAGGCGGCTCAGTTCCTGCACGGCTGTCTGTGCCTTGTCGGCGTCGAAGGCGATGAGGGCATAGATGTTGTTCAGTGTGTTGAGCAGGAAGTGTGGGTTGAGTTGGTTGCGCAGGTTCTTCAGCTCGGCTTCCGTGCGGCTTTTCTCGGCTTCGCGGCGGGCACCTTCTATCTGTGCCCAGCGTTTGCTCAGCCGGATGGCGGTGCTCAAGCCTACGGTGAGCACCATGGAGAAAGCGTCGCGCAGGAGGAAAAGCCACTTGGGTGGTCCGATGTGGAACGGTTTGTCAGGTCTGCCAGGCGGCTGGTGGCGGAACATGTATTCCTGCCAGAGATGCGAACCGAATGCCAGGCAGGCAATCAGTACGATATTTATCAGGATATACTCTTTTGTCCGTCCGCCGAATAGGTAGCGGGGGATGAGGAAGAGATAGTTGATATAGAACACGATGAGAAACGTCAAGGGCACGATGCTGCCGTGGCGCAGGTAGTCTCCCCATGTGAGGTTGACTCCGCTGCGGCTCATCATCAGGTAGGGGAAGCCGAAGACGATGCCCCAGCCGATGATGTGGATGGCGGCTTCGATGTAGCGCAGATGAGTGTCAGTCTGTTTCATACGGCAAAGATAGTGATTTGTTGGTTACGAGCTATGAGCTACGAGTGATAAGCTACAAGCTACGAGTTCAGTAATGAACCGTGGGGTTAGCTACGGGCTACAAGTATGTGGTATCTGTCATTCTGAGCGGAGCCCGTAGGGCGTAGTCGAAGAATCTCCCTATGGCTCCTGTCCCTTGGGTGTGCCGGAAGGAGATGTTTCGACTCCGGCTTCGCCTCCGCTCAACATGACAGCACACACTCTTGTTACTCATAAACCTGTTATTCGTAACTTGTAGTTTGTAGCTTTATTCATATCGTATGGCCTCAATCGGGTCGAGGTCGGCGGCTTTCTTGGCGGGATACCAGCCGAAGAACACGCCCGTGACGGTGCAGACGGCAAAGGACAGGAACACGCTCCACGGCTGGATGTAGATGGGCCAGTGGGCCACGTTCTTCACAATGAACGATGCGCCGCATCCGATGAGCACGCCTATCAGTCCGCCTGTGATGCTGATGAGGATGGCTTCGATGAGGAACTGGGCCAGGATGTCGATGCCCCGTGCGCCGACGGACATGCGCAGGCCGATTTCGCGGGTGCGCTCGGTGACGGAGACGTACATGATATTCATGATGCCGATGCCGCCCACCACGAGCGAGATGCCGGCGATGCAGGCCAGCAGTGTGGTCATCAGGTCGGTGGTGCTGTTCAGCATCGAGCTGAGTTCCTGCTGCGAGCGGATGGTGAAGTCGTCTTCATCTGAGGACAGGAGCTTGTGGTTGCGGCGCAGGATGGTGGTGATTTCGTCCGTGGCATAATCCGTCATGTCTTCGCTGAGAGCGGAGGCGAAGATGCCTTCCAGATAGGTTTGGGCCAGCAGGCGCTTCATCACCGTGGTGTAGGGGGCGAGGACGATGTCGTCCTGGTCCATGCCCATGGAGTTGTAGCCTTTGGCCTTGAGGATGCCCACCACGCGGAAGGGCACCTGGTTGAAGCGGATGACTTTGCCGATGGGGTCTTGCCCGTCGGGGAAGAGGTTGTCGACGATGGTCTGTCCGATGACGCAGACTTTGGCCGAGACCTGTATGTCGGCTTCGGTGAACATCTCGCCTTGCTCGACAGAGAGTTGGCGGATTTCGAGGTATTCCGTGCCCACGCCGTTGATGCTGGAGGGGTAGTTGTTGTTGCCGGCGATGAGCTGTCCGCTGCTGGAGACGTTGGGGCTGACGGCGGCCAGGAAGTTGGTCTCGTCGCGCAGGGCTTCGTAGTCCGTCAGCTTGAGTGTCTGCATCTCGGTGGGGTCCATGCGGACGCCGCCGCGGCGTTCGCCGCCGGGGTGTATCATGATGATGTTCGAGCCCATCTCCGAAATCTGGGCCTGGATGCTCTTCTTCGAGCCTTGGCCGATGGCGAGCATGGTGATGACCGAGGCCACGCCGATGATGATGCCAAGCATCGTGAGGAAGGCGCGCAGCTTGTTGTTGGCCAGGGCGCGCAGGGCTATCTTGAATAAGTTGGTTCCGTTCATAAGATATTATAAATAATGAAGAATTAAGAATGAAGAATGATGAATGGGGAATGACGAACGAGTGCTGTCGCCGCTGTCATTCTGAGCGGAGGCGGAGCCGGAGTCGAAGAATCTCCCTTGGGGCCTTGCCTGTTCGTGCGCGTAGTGAGATCCTTCGGCTGCGCCCTGCGGGCTCCGCTCAGGATGACCGTGCGTGCGGGTGACATTCTTCATTCCTCATTCTCCATTCTTCATTAAATTAGTCGTCGTCGTTCTTCGGCAGCGCGGCCAGTGCCTCGGCGGCCGAGAGGATGCGGGGATTCTCCTTGTCTTCGATGACGTGGCCGTCGCGCAGGCGGATGTTGCGGCTGCTGTATTGGGCGATGTCGGGGTTGTGGGTGACGAAGATGATGGTGCGTCCCTCGCGGTGCAGCTCTTGGAAGAGGACGAGTATCTCGAAGGACGTGCGCGTGTCCAGGTTGCCCGTGGCCTCGTCGGCCAGGATGACGGCGGGGTCGTTGACCAGGGCGCGGGCGATGGCCACGCGCTGCATCTGTCCGCCGGACATCTGGTTGGACTTGTGCTCCAGGCGGTCGCCCAGGCCGACGGCCACGAGGGCGTCGATGGCGCGGCGGCGGCGTTCGGCGGCGCTGACCGAGGGGTTGTACATCAGGGGCAGTTCGACGTTCTCTACGGCCGTGGTTTTCGGCAGCAGGTTGTAGTTTTGGAAGACGAAGCCGATTTTGCGGTTGCGCAGCACGGCGCGCTGGGGCTTCGACATGGTGCGCACGCTGGTGCCGTCCAGCAGGTATTCGCCGCTGGTGGGGGTGTCGAGGCAGCCCAGCGTGTTGAGCAGGGTCGATTTGCCCGAGCCCGAGGTGCCCATGATGGTGACGAACTCGCCCTCGTGGATGGAGAACGACACGCCGCGCAAGGCGTGCACCGTCTCGTCGCCCACTTGGAAGTCGCGGCGGATGTCGTGAAGTTCGATGACTGTTTTGCTCATATATATAATAATGTGTAATGAAGAATGATGAATGAGGAACGGGGATTTGGCCTGTTTTCTCAATATTTATTACTTGATTGAAAATGCGCCATATTGTCGTTGAAAATGCGCCATAGTCCCGTTAAAAATGCGTCAAGGCGCATTTTCAACTCCGTCAAGGCGCGTTTATAACTGCGTCAAGGCGCATTTTTAACTGCGTCGGGTCGCATTTTCAACTGCGTGCGGGCATCAGTCTTTTTTCTCCTTTTTCTCCTTGTCGCTTCCCGGAGGGCCGGGCATGAAGGGGCTGCGTTCGCCGCTCGTCTGGATCTCGGCCTTGGCAGCGGTGCCTCCGAACTCGGCGTCGGCCACGACGGTCGTGCCCTCGCCGATGCCGCCCAGGATTTCCGTGTAGGTGCCGTTCGAGATGCCCGTCTCGACGGCGTGGGCGGTGAAGGTGTTGCCCTCGCGTGTCCACAGCTTATGCTCGCCCTCGCAGTCGTTCACCACCGCATCCGCTCCCACGATGGGCCCGGCGGGCGTGAAGCGCAGCGCCTTGCTGGGCACGGCCAGCACGCCGGGCTTGTCCACGGTGTAGATGTTGATGTTGGCCGTCAGGCGCGGCTTCAGCTTCAGGTCGGGGTTGGGGGCGGAGATGACCACCTCGTATGTCACCACCGTGCTGCTGCTGGACGACGTCGACGAGGCGTCGCTCGACTCGCCCAGACGCACCTGCGTCACCTGCCCGGCGAAGGTCTGCCCGGGGTAGGCGTCGACGGTGAACTCCACGCGCTGCCCTTCCTCCACGCCGCCTATGTCGGCCTCGTCCACGTCGGCCACTACCTGCATCTGCGTCAGGTCGGCGGCAATGGTGAACAGCGTCGGGGTCTCAAAGCCCGAGGCCACGGTCTGTCCCTCTTCCACGTCCTTGCTGATGACCACGCCGTCGATGGGCGCGGTGATGGTGGCGTACGACAGGTTGCGCTCGGCTTTCTCCAAGGCGGCCCGGCTGCTGTCGAAGGTGCTCTTCGAGCGGCGGTAGTCGTAGAGGCTTTGCTCGTAGTCGGTGTCGCTGATGAGTTTCTTGTCGTGCAGGCCCTTGTTGCGGTTGTAGAGGCTCTCCTGGTATTCATACTCGGCCTTGGCGCCGTCATACGTGGCCTGTGCCGAAGCCAGGTCGCTCTCCAGCGTCACCTTGTCCATCTCGGCGATGAGCTGTCCCTGCTTCACCACGCTGTTGTAGTCCACGTAAATCTTGTCGATGATGCCGCTCACCTGCGTGCCCACCTCGACCTCGGTGACGGGTTCGATGCTTCCCGTGGCGGTGACGAAGTCGGCAATGTCCTGCCGGCCCACCACGGCGGTCTCGTACTTCACCTCCTGTTTCTTGGCTCCGCCGGACAATGCCCAGACGGCCACGCCTGCCACCACGATGACGGCGGCGGCGCTGAGGATGATTTTCTTCTTGTTCATATTCGGTATGCTTAAAGATTATATTATGAGTTAGTTTGCGGAGCAAGCGGCGTGCCTTCCCGTTGTATCTGTCATCCTGAGCGGAGCGTAGCGTAGTCGAAGGATCTCCTTCTGTTTTTCTATTTCCGTCTGGAGATGTTTCGACTCCGGCCTCCGGCCTTCGCTCAACATGACAGATTCTGTCGCGTCGTCCGCATCTTTTTGGTTACAATTTCATGATTTCCCCCTGATAGAAGCGCAGCAGCCCGGCGTTGAGCAGGGCCATGTATTTGGCCTGCAGCAGCGATTGCTGGGCGTTGAGCAGGTTGTTCTTCTCCGTCAGCAGCTCCACGGTGTTCTTCATGCCCAGGCTGAATTGCTCGCTGACGAGGTCGTAGCTGGTCTGCGAGCTTTTCACCTGTTGCAAGGCTGCCTCGTACTGTTGCTGGGCGCTGCGGGCGTCGAGCCAGTAGTTCTCGATGGTGCGGTACAGTTCCTTCTGGCTGTCCAGCAGGTCCAGTTGGCTGGTCTGCTTCTGCAGCTTGGCCTTGTTGACGGCGCTCTTGGTCTGTCTTTGGTTAAAGATGGGGATGCTCAGCGTTACGCCCAGCGAGTTGTTCCAGTTCTGTTTGATTTGCTCCGAGAAGCTGAAGTCGCTGCCGTTAGCGTTCGTGCTGCCGATGCCTGCCGAGAGGCTGATGCTGGGGATGTAGCCTGCGCGTGCCACCTTGATGCCCAGGTCGGCCGCTTCGATGTTCAGCCGTCCCGATTCAATCTCCGGGCGCAGGGCCAGGGCCGTGCGGTAGACGTCGTCCTTCAGGGGCAGGGGGTTGAGTACGTCGGTGTTGTCCAGCTCGGGCATGTCCAGTTGCATCTCGTAGTCGCCGTCCAGTTCCAGCAGTTGCTTCAGTTGCAGGCGGTAGTCTTGCAGCGTGGCTTGGGCGGTCACCACCTGGTAGTTGTCGTTGCTCACCTGTGCCTCCAGTTGGGCCAGGTCGGCGGCGGAGAGGCTGCCTGCGTCATACAGTTGCTTGCCCCGTTCGAAGGTGGCGCGGCTCACCTCGAGCGTGCCCTCGTTCACCTTCACTGCCTCGGCGGCGTAGAGTATCTGCATGTAGAGTTGCATGATGCTTTCCTGAATGGAGTTTTCGCTCTCGGCAATGGTCAGCTCGGCGATACGGCTGTTCAGCTTCTGTTGCTTGATGCCGTTCACGCGGCTTCCGCCGTTGAAGAGTGTCCAGTTGGCGTCTATGCCGTAGCTGCCGTTGTACGACGTCTTGCTTTGGCTTGTCGTGATGTTGTCGCCGCTGATGATGGTGCCGTTGTCCGTGTTCGGGCGGTTCACGATGCGCTGGCTCACGTTTCCGCTCAGGCTGGGGAACCACTCGGCCTTGGCCGTCTTCAGGTCTTCTTCTGTGCTTTGTGCGCTGATGCGGTTGCGCTGGATGGTGATGTTGTGTTGCAGGGCGTAGTCGATGCACGTCTGCAAGTCCCACCGTGCGGGCAGGCTGTCGGCTGCCGTTGTTGTGGCGTCCTGGGCCCACAGGGCTGTGCAGCCCAGGGCGCAACAAGCGGTCGCAATCAATCTTCTTACCTTTTTCATATCTTTGCTTATACTTGGTGATTCATGTTGCAAAATACGCCAATGTCCGTTTGGATTACAAAAGGATTGGACGTTGTGCCGCTTTTTATCGTCTGTTTCCGGTTTTCTGTCGACAAGTGCAAGTCCGTGCGCGGTTTTTCCCGAAGTTTGCAGCCGTTTTGTTTGGCAGATAACCAAAGGAACGATATATTTGTAATCGTTATAAACAGCGGATGCTTTCCCCGTGCTTTAACGCAGGCTGTTCCGTGCATGAACGATGGCTGTTCCGTGCGTGAACGATGGCTGTTCCGGAGATGGGCGCAGGGAGGCAGTCTTCTGCATGATAACCGTTAAACCTATGTGTATGATACAAACCGTGACAAACATCTGGCGCTTCTACCGCGACGGCTTCCGCGCAATGACGTGGGGGCGTGTGCTGTGGGCCATTATCTTGCTGAAACTGTTCATCATGTTCGTCATTCTGAAACTGTTCTTTTTCCCCGACTTTATCCGGGAATCGTCCGGCGGGTTGGACGAAGATGACTTCGTGAGCCGCGAACTGATAGAGCGCAGGGTGCCGGGTAATTGACGACTTCTCATTCAAACATTCACAACTAAAAACTGATTCATAATGGTAGAACACATTGACACCTCTCTGATTGACTGGTCGCGGGCGCAGTTTGCCCTGACGGCCATTTATCACTGGATTTTCGTACCGCTGACCTTAGGCCTGGCGGTGATTATGGGCCTGATGGAGACCATCTACTACCGTACAGGCAACGAGTTCTGGAAACGGACGGCTCGCTTCTGGATGAAACTTTTCGGCATTAACTTTGCCATCGGCGTGGCCACGGGCCTCATTCTGGAGTTTGAGTTTGGAACCAACTGGAGCAACTATTCGTGGTTCGTGGGCGACATTTTCGGCGCACCGTTGGCCATCGAGGGCATCCTGGCTTTCTTTATGGAGGCGACGTTCATAGCCGTGATGTTTTTCGGGTGGAACAAAGTCAGCAAAGGTTTCCACCTGGCTTCCACGTGGCTGACGGGCTTGGGCGCCACCATCTCCGCCTGGTGGATTCTGGTGGCCAACGCCTGGATGCAGTATCCCGTGGGCATGGAGTTCAACCCCGACACCGCCCGCAATGAAATGGTCGACTTTCTGGCCGTGGCCACTTCACCGATGGCCGTCAACAAGTTTTTCCATACCGTTCTTTCGGGCTGGGTGCTGGGTGCCATCTTTGTGGTAGGCGTCAGTTGCTGGTATTTGTGGAAGAAGCGCGACAAGCAGTTCTCTCTGGCCAGTGTCAAGGTCGCTGCATGGGTAGGCCTGGTGGCTGCCGTGCTTTCCGCCTGGACGGGCGACGGCTCTGCCTATCAGGTGGCGCAGAAACAGCCCATGAAGCTGGCCGCCATGGAAGGCTTCTACGAAGGTCAGGAAGGGGCAGGCCTGGTGGCCTTCGGCATCTTGAACCCGCAGAAGCAGGCACCTGATGACGGGGTAGACCCTTTCTTGATGCGCATCGAGATTCCCAAGATGCTCTCTTTGCTGGGCGAGCGTGACGCCAATGCCTTCGTGCCCGGCATCAACGACCTGTTGAACGGGGGATATAAGCTGAAAGACGGTTCCACGGCTCTCTCTGCCGAAGAGAAGATTGCACGCGGACAGGTGGCCATCACTGCCTTTGCCGACTATCGCACTGCCAAGGCCGAAGGCGACGAGGTCAAAGCGCAGGAAGCCGCCCGGGTGCTGAAAGAGAATATGCCTTACTTTGGTTATGGTTACGTCAAGAATGTCAACGAGCTGGTGCCCGACGTGCCATTGACGTTCTACATGTTCCGCATCATGGTGATGCTGGGCGGATATTTCATCCTGTTTTTCCTTGTCGTGCTGTTCCTTGTTTATAAGCGCGATCTCTCGAAGATGCGCTGGATGCATCTGGTGGCCATGTGGACCATCCCCTTGGGATATATCGCCGGACAGGCCGGTTGGGCTGTGGCCGAATGTGGCCGCCAGCCGTGGGCCATTCAGGACATGCTGCCCGTGTCTGCCGCCATCTCCAAGCTGGAGGTCGGTTCCGTGCAGACCACCTTCTTCCTTTTCCTGCTGCTTTTCACCGTTCTGCTCATCGCCGAGATTGGCATTATGCTGAAAGCCATCCGGAAAGGTGTGGAGCACAATTAATAATTAACAATTGACTATTAACCATTGAACATTATCGTTTATGAGCTATAGTTTTCTTCAACACTATTGGTGGTTTATCGTTTCCCTGCTGGGAGCGATTCTGGTATTCCTGCTTTTCGTGCAGGGAGGCAACTCTCTCTTGTATTGCCTGGGCAAGACCGAGCAGCAACGCAAACTGATTATGAACTCCACGGGGCGCAAGTGGGAGTTCACGTTCACTACGCTTGTCACCTTTGGCGGAGGCTTCTTCGCTTCGTTTCCCTTGTTTTACAGCACCAGCTTCGGCGGAGCGTACTGGTTGTGGATGATTATCCTCTTCACCTTCGTGCTCCAGGCCGTCAGCTACGAGTTCCAGTCGAAGGCGGGCAATCTGCTGGGACAGAAGACCTACCGCGCTTTCCTGATTCTGAATGGAGTGGTAGGTCCCATCCTGCTGGGCGGTGCCGTGGCCACGTTCTTCACCGGCTCGGCTTTCTATGTGGACAAAGGCAATCTGACAGAAGCCATGCCCGTCATCAGCCATTGGGCCAACAACTGGCACGGGCTGGATGCGCTGGGCAATGTGTGGAACGTCATCCTCGGCCTGGCCGTCTTCTTCCTGTCCCGCATCCTCGGCGCACTCTATTTCATTAATAATATAGACGAGCCCGACCTCGTGGCCCGCAGCCGTCGGACGTTGTGGGGCAACACGGCATTGTTCCTCGTGTTCTTCCTGGCTTTCCTGGTGCGCACACTGGTGGCAGACGGCTTTGCGGTGAATCCGGAGACGGGCGAGATTTACATGGAACCGTATAAGTACCTGAACAACTTCCTAGCCATGCCGCTTGTGCTCATCGTCTTCCTTTTAGGCGTGGTAGGCGTGCTGTGGGGTATCGTCCGCACGTTGTGGAAGCCCGCGTTCGACAAGGGCATCTGGTTTGCAGGCATCGGCACAGTGCTGACGGTACTGGCCCTGTTGCTCGTGGCCGGATACAATAACACGGCCTATTATCCTTCCAACGTGGATTTGCAAAGCTCGCTGACGTTGACCAACAGTTGTTCCAGTGAGTTTACGTTGAAGACAATGGCCTACGTTTCCATCCTTGTGCCGTTTGTGCTGGCGTACATCATCTACGCCTGGCGCAGCATCAACAACCGGAAGATGGATGTAAAGGAGTTGGAAGAGAAGGGCGAACACGCCTATTAAACTCCTGTTGGTACAGTAAAAGAAAAAGGCGCGGATTCCGCGCCTTTTTTCGTATGTTTTGGGGATGAAGTTCAGCTCTGCGCCTCGGCCTGCTGAATCATCTCTTCGCTGGCATACATATAGATCTCTACGCGGCGGTTCTCGGCAGCCGTTTTGGTCTCGTCGTATTCATCGTAGGCCACGCCTTTCACTTCCTTAAACTGTTTAGGTGATACGCCGCAGTCCTGCAAGTAGTTCTCCACGTTGTAGGCGCGTTCTTTCGAGAACTTCAGGTTCACTTCATACGTGCCGGCTTTGTCCGTATGGCCGATGATGGCGATGTCCGTCGTGGGGTCTTCGCGCAAGATTTCGGCCAGTTCGCGCAGGGCAGCCTTTGCCTCGTTGCTCAAGGCGGTGGAGTTGAAGTCGAACAGCACGTTGTCGCCAAAGGTCACCTTCACGGCTGCCAGTCCGTTGTTGTCCGTCACCTGTTCCACCTGCGCCTCTTCGATTTGGGCGGCCGCTGCGGCCTTCTTGTCCATCTTCTTGCCGATGATGACGCCCGCACCTGTACCTACCGCCGCCCCGATGGCCGCTCCGATGCCCGCACCCTTGCCTTTGCCTATCAGCCCGCCGATGATGGCCCCGGCCGTTGCACCCGAACCGCCGCCGATGATGCCACCTTTGGCCGTATTGTTCATGTTGTTAAATGTGCCGCAGCCCGCCAGCAGCAGACAGCTGCACAGGCTCAATGCCGTAAGTTTCATCTTGTCCATAGTTCTTTCTGTTTAAAGTTCATGTTGCAAAAGTAACACTCGCCGCCCGAAGATGGTTGCCTCCGCCGCGTTTTTTAGGGAATTTTGCCTATTTCTCCCGACCTTTCTCACCTAATGACCTTAGAACGTCCTATCTAATGACTTTAGAACTCCCGTTCTAACAACCTTAGACCCCCCGTTCTAAGGTCCTTAGAAATCGGCTGCCCGGCAGGGACCCGTGGACGAAGATTGTCACATAGATATCAGAAAAAGATAAAATCCTATCAATCTGTCTGGCCGAAAAAGCGTACATTTGCATCTGTAAGATTACCTAACTAAAAAAGAACTGAAAACCATGAATCTGAAGAAACAAGTGGCATCCCTTGCCGGGATGTGCCTTCTGGCAGGCGGATTGTTTGCCCAGAACGTGTGTGTATCCACCCCGCATACTTCGTTGTTGCTGAAAGCACCGGAGGGGGGTGAAGTGAGATTTTTATATTATGGTCAGAAACTGACAGAGGCCGATCTGAAAACTTACGAGGAAGATTGGGGAATGGATGCAGCTTATCCGGCTTACGGCTTGAACTGCATCACGGAGACGGCCATCAGCGTACAGCACCCTGACGGGAACTTGTCGCTGCAACTGGCGGTGGTAGACGTGGCTTCGTGGACGGATGATGTGTCCACCAAAACTGTCATCCGACTGAAAGACAAGGTCTACCCCTTCCATGTCAACCTTTGCTACCGTGCCTACAAGGATGTGGATGTCATCGAGGCATGGACGGAGATTGTCAACGGCGAGAAGAAGCCTGTCGTGCTGAACCAGTTTGCGTCGGCTTATCTACCTATTCGCCGCGGACAGGTGTGGCTCAGCCATTTGCACGGGTCGTGGGCTAACGAAGGGCTGTTGGTGCAGGAACCGCTGACGCCGGGCATGAAGGTTATCAAGAACAAAGACGGCGTACGCAATTCGCACACCGATCATGCCGAGGTGATGTTCTCGCTGGACGGGCAACCGCGTGAGAACGAAGGTCGGGTCATCGGTGCGGCACTGTGCTATGGCGGTAATTATAAGTTGCGTGTGGAGACGCACGATAATGACCTGCACCGGTTCTTTGCCGGTATCAACGAAGAGAACTCGGCCTATACACTGGAGAAAGGCGAAACGTTTGTTACACCACCTTTGGCACTGACGTACAGCCAGGAGGGACTAAGCGGGGCCAGCCGCAACTTCCACCGTTGGGGGCGTACCTATAAGCTGGCCAACGGTGACAAACTGCGCAAGATTCTGCTGAACAGTTGGGAAGGCGTCTACTTCGATATCAATCAGGAGGGTATGGACCAGATGATGGCCGACATCGCGGCGATGGGCGGTGAGCTATTCGTGATGGACGACGGATGGTTCGGCGGCAAGTACCAGCGCAACAACGATTCTTCTTCTTTGGGTGACTGGGTGGTGGACACGCGCAAACTGCCCGAAGGCATCGAAGGACTCTTGGCCGATGCCAAGAAGCACGGCATCAAGTTTGGCATCTGGATTGAGCCGGAGATGACGAACAGCAAGAGCGAACTGTATGAAAAACATCCCGATTGGATTGTGAAAGCGCCGCAGCGCGATGCTGTACAGGGACGAGGAGGCACGCAGCTTGTGCTTGACCTGGGCAACCCCGAGGTGCAGGACTTCGTGTTCGGCGTGGTGGACGACCTGATGACCAAATATCCGGAGATTGATTACATCAAGTGGGATGCCAATATGTCTATCATGAACCACGGCTCGCAGTACTTGCCTGCCGATCGCCAGAGTCATCTGTATATCGAGTATCATCGCGGGCTGGAGAAGGTGTGCCAGCGCATCCGTGCCAAGTATCCCGACCTCACCATACAAGCTTGTGCCAGTGGCGGCGGCCGTGCCAACTGGGGCATCTTGCCCTATTTCGACGAGTTCTGGGTGAGCGACAATACCGACGCCCTGCAACGCGTCTACATGCAGTGGGGCACGTCATACTTCTTCCCCGCCATCGCCATGGCCTCGCACATCAGCGCGACGCCCAATCACCAGACTTTCCGCAACATCCCGCTGAAGTATCGCATCGACGTGGCCATGAGCGGCCGCCTGGGCATGGAGATACAGCCCAAGAACATGACGGACGAGGAGAAGGCGCTGTGCAAGCAGGCCATTGCCGAGTATAAGACCATCCGTCCCATCGTGCAGCAAGGCGACATCTACCGTTTGCTCTCGCCTTACGACAAGCAGGGTGCCGCTTCGCTGATGTATGTCACTCCCGAAAAGGATAAGGCTGTCTTTTATTGGTGGAAGACCGAACATTTCGTCAATCAGCATTTGCCACGCGTGCCGATGGCAGGCCTTCAGGCCGATAAGCTCTATCGCATACACGAGTTGAACCGCATCGACAATGAACCTCTTCCTTTCGAAGGTAAGATTTTCAGCGGTGCTTATCTCATGGCCAATGGCTTGGAAATCCCCTATAATCACAAGGTAGATTATCACAAGCAGAGTGATTACGCCAGCCGCGTACTCTATCTGGAGGCTGTGGAAGATTAAGAAATACGGATATTTATTGTTTTTCATGATAAAAAGGGAGCAGGCAGGTGCCCGTGAGGGTATCTGCCTGCAATATTTTTAGCTGCCGGGTGTCAGTATGTTTTCATGATGGGAGCTCGCTGTTCGGTCGGTGTACCACAGACCGGACAGAAGCGGCTGTGACGGTTCCACCAGAGGATTTTAATGGCCTTAGAATTCACGCCCCGTGGCAGTCGTCTGTCCCTGCTCCGGGAGGGGCATCGGGGGTGAAAATGATAAATAGGTATCATAAAAAGATAAAATCCTATCAATTTATGTCCGGAAAGGCTTATTTTTGCGTTGTAATATTACCTAATTAAAAATTATTGAAAACCATGAACTTAAAAAAACTAATGACATCCCTCGCCGGGATGTGCCTGCTGGCAGGCGGGCTGCTTGCCCAAAACGTGTGTGTATCCACCCCAAACACCTCCTTGCTGCTCAAAGCGCCCAAGGGCGGAGAACTCAGAATCCTCTATTATGGCCAGAAACTGACCGATGCTGACCTAAAAACGTTTGAAGCCGATTGGGGCATGGATGCCGCCTATCCGGCTTACGGCCAGGACTGGAACTGTATGAAGGAGACTGCCATTGCCGTGAAACATCCCGACGGGAATCTGACGTTACAACTGGTTGTTGACGAAGTGCTTACGACCGATACCGATCATGCTACTGAAACTTGCATACGTCTGAAGGATAAACTCTATCCTTTCTATGTCAACCTCTGCTATCGTGCTTATAACGATGTGGATATCATCGAAGCCTGGACCGAAATCACCAACTGCGAGAAGAAACCCGTCGTGCTCAACCAGTTTGCGTCGGCCTACCTCCCTATTCGTCGCGGGGATGTGTGGCTGAGTCATCTTTACGGTTCTTGGGCCAACGAAGGCCAACTGGTTCAGGAACCCTTGATGCCGGGTGCAACCGTCGTTATCAAAGACAAAGACGGTGTGCGCAACTCCCACGCAGCCCATGCCGAAGTGATGTTCTCGCTGGACGGCCGCCCGCGTGAAAACGAAGGCCGTGTCATCGGCGCCGCCCTCTGCTACGGAGGCAACTACAAGTTGCGTGTTGAGACGTACGACAATGATTTCCACGATTTCCACGGCTTTTTTGCCGGCATCAACGAAGAAAACTCGGCTTATACCTTGGAGAAGGACGAAACCTTCGTCACTCCGGTTCTGGCTTTGACGTACAGCAACGAAGGCTTGAGTGGGGCCAGCCGTAACTTCCATCGTTGGGGCCGCGAATACAAACTGGCTAATGGTGACAAGTTGCGTAAAATCCTGCTGAACAGTTGGGAAGCTGTCTACTTCGATTTCAATCAGGAAATCATGGACCAAATGATGGCCGACATCGCAGAGATGGGTGGAGAACTTTTCGTGATGGATGACGGATGGTTCGGTGGGAAATACAAACGCAATACGGATAATTGCGCGTTAGGCGATTGGGTGGTAAATACCGAAAAACTGCCCGAAGGTATCGAAGGCCTGCTGGCCGATGCCAAGAAACATGGCATTAAGTTCGGTATCTGGATTGAACCGGAGATGACCAATACAATCAGCGAACTCTACGAAAAACATCCTGATTGGGTTTTGGAAGAACCGCACCGTGGAATCCTGCCAGGAGGACGAGGAGGCACGCAATTGGTACTCGACTTGAGCAATCCCGAAGTGCAGGATTTTGTCTTCGGGGTGGTGGACAACCTGATGACCAAATATCCGGAAATTGACTACATCAAGTGGGACGCCAATATGTCCATTACGAACCATGGCTCGCAATATCTGCCTGCTGACCGTCAGAGCCACCTGTACATCGAATACCACCGCGGGCTGGAGAAAGTCTGCCAGCGCATCCGTGCCAAATATCCAAACCTGACCATGCAGGCCTGTGCCAGTGGGGGCGGACGTGCCAATTGGGGCATATTGCCTTACTTCGACGAGTTCTGGGCGAGTGACAACACCGATGCTTTGCAACGCGTCTATATGCAATGGGGCACTTCTTATTTCTTCCCTGCTATCGCCATGGCTTCCCACATCGGTGGTGTACCCAATCAACTAACGTTCCGCGTCATTCCCTTGAAATACCGCATCGATGTGGCCATGAGTGGACGCTTGGGCTTGGAGATCCAACCCAAGAACATGACCGACGAAGAAAAAGCGTTGTGCAAGCAGGCTATATCCGAATACAAGATTATTCGTCCGGTGGTGCAACAAGGTGATATTTACCGTCTGCTTTCTCCGTATGACAAATTGGGTGCTGCTTCATTGATGTATGTCAGTCCAACGAAAGACAAAGCAGTCTTTTATTGGTGGAAGACAGAGCATTTTATGAATCAACATTTGCCCCGTGTGCCGATGGCTGGACTGGATGCCAACAAACTGTATAAAGTGCACGAATTGAACCGCATTGATAACGAACCGCTCTCCTGCGAGGGAAAAGTTTACAGTGGTGCTTATCTGATGGCTAATGGTTTGGAGCTGCCTTACAATCATAAAGTGGATTATCAGAAACAGAGTGATTACGCCAGCCGCGTACTCTATCTGGAGGCTGTGGAAGATTAAGAAGTACGGATATTATTGTTTTTCATGCTAAAAAGGGAGCAGGCAGGTGCCCGTGAGGGTATTGCCTGTTCCCTTTTTAGCTGCCAGTTGTCAGTATAAAAGTTTCCGGCGTGTGTCAAAACCATGTGGACGTTTGCTGATTTTGTTCGTGCGGTGGAGTTAAGGACGTTCTTTCAGCCAATGGTCGATGAGGCGTCGGGCGATGCTTAGTTTTTGTGGCAGTTCGGGCAAATGGTCGCGGTGATAGAAAGCGCCGGCACTCAGTTCATCGTCTTGCAGTTTGATGGTGCCGCTGGCATAGTCAGCGGTGAATCCTACCATGAGTCCGCTGGGATAGGGCCAGGATTGGCTGTCGAAATAGGTGATGTTGTCGATTTGCAGCCCTGTCTCTTCATGTACTTCACGGCGGACGCATTGTTCCAGTGTCTCACCGGGTTCCAGAAAGCCGGCTACAAGTCCGTAGAACGTACCCCGGAAGTTGCGCGCATGTACCAGTAATACTTCGTCGCGGCCACGGCGTATGAGGACAATAATGGCTGTTGAGATAGGCGGATAAATTTCATAGCCGCAGGCGGGGCATTTTTTCATGATGGGAGCTCGCTGTTCGGTCGGTGTACCACAGACCGGACAGAAGCGGCTGTGGCGGTCCCACCAGAGGATTTGGAAAGCTTTGCCCGCTGCTTTATACTCGCTGATAGGCAAGTAGTCAAACGAAGCCCGTAGGCCGGTCATTTGCCAATCTGCACCTTCGTTCACCTCATGGTCGATAGCAAGCGTGCGGATGGTGTTACCATTGGGCAGCAATACCTCGTGCGAGGGGAGGGGACGGTCTGCCAGGTCCTTGGGTAGTTCGCTTTCGTCGGGAATGCGGCAACGGTGTTCTCCGGCCTTCCTCAGCAGGAGGCGGTCATTGTAGAAAACGTAGGTTTGCATGGAGTTATTTTCGTGTCACAGGTATTTTCTGTACCCTTCGCAGGTGCCGTCCGCCTTCGAAACTTGTGTTGAAGAATGCCTCCATGATGGCATCTGCCTGTTCGTTTGTGATGAAACGGCCGGGCATGGCCAATACGTTTGCATCGTTATGCCGACGTGACAAGGCTGCCAGTTCGGGAGCCCAGCACAAGGCGCAGCGTATGCCTTGATGCTTGTTGAGGGTGATGCTGATGCCTTGTCCACTGCCGCAGATGGCAATACCCGGGTAACATTCGCCTGCCTCGATGGCTTCAGCCAAGGGGTGTGCATAGTCTGGATAGTCGCAGCTCTCTTCGCTGTAAGTGCCAAAGTCCTTGTAGGGCCATCCTTTTGCTTCGAGCCATTGTTTGACGTGTTGCTTCAAGGCGAAGCCTGCATGGTCGGAGCAGAGTCCAATGATTTTCATGCTGGATGATGTAGGATTAATGTAAAGGCTACGGGTTTCCGGCTGCAATTGCTTGCCGTCCGATATGACCCGTAGCCACTGATAGAGTAATTATAACATAGATTTAACCTGCTTGTATATATTTTCTGCCGTGAAGCCCAGTTTCTCATCCAGTACCTTGTACGGAGCTGAGAAGCCGAAAGAGGGCAGCCCCCATATCTTGCCTTGGGAGCCTACGAGCCCTTCCAGGGTAACGGGCAATCCTGCGGTCAGACCGAATACTTTGGCATTGTGTGGCAGGATGCTTTCTTGATAGTCGGTTGGTTGGGTACGGAACAACCCTTCCGAGGGAACTGACAGAATGCGTACTTTCACTCCGTCTTTGCGGAGCAGTTCGGCACCGGCTACCAACGTTGCTACTTCCGAGCCGGAGGCCAGGAGGATGACATCCGGATTTTCATCTGAGCCGGCCACGATGTAAGCGCCCTTGGCTGCCTGTTTATAGTCTGTGCCTTCGGGCAAGTTGTTGATGTTCTGGCGGGAGAAGATGAGACCTGTCGGCGTGGTCGTATTCTCCATGGCCAGACGCCAGGCTTCTGTGGTCTCTTCTGCGTCTGCCGGGCGGAGTACCAGCATGGAGTTGTGCCCTTTGTGGTTTTGCAGTTTTTCCATCAGTCGGATTTGGGCTTCCTGTTCCACCGGCTCATGGGTAGGACCGTCTTCACCTACGCGGAAAGCATCGTGTGTCCAGATGAATTTGACGGGAACTTCCATCAAAGCGGCCATACGGATTGCCGGCTTCATGTAGTCGGAGAATACGAAGAATGTACCGCAAGCCGGGATGACTCCACCATGCAGGGCCATGCCAATGCAGCAGCAGGCCATGGTCAGCTCGGCTACACCAGCCTGGAAGAAAGCGCCGGTAAAGTCGCCTTTGGTGAAAGCGTGCGTTTTTTTCAGGAAACCGTCGGTCTTGTCAGAGTTGGAGAGGTCGGCCGAAGCGACAATCATGTTTTCTACTTGCGTGGCCAATACGCCGAGCACAGTAGCCGATGCGGTACGTGTAGCCGAATTCGGCTTCTGTTGTACGGCACTCCAGTCGATTTGTGGAGCTTTGCCCGAGAAGAACAAGTCCAGTTTTGCGGCTTTTTCGGGGTTGGCCTTGGCCCATTCGGCTTTGATGGCATATTGCTTGGCTACCAGCTCTTTCAATTCGGCAGCTCGTTTTGCATATAGTTCAGCTACTTCTGGGAAAATGACAAACGGATTTTCCGGGTCTCCGCCCAGGTTTTTGATGGTGTTGATGTAAGCATCCCCACCGAGTGGTGCGCCGTGTGTGGCGCAGCAAGCTTCATAGCTGCTGCCATCTGCGCGACGTGCTCCTTTGCCCATGATGGTATGGCCGATGATGAGTGTCGGGCGTTCAGTTTCAGCCTTGGCTTCATTCAAGGCGCTGCGGATGGCATCGGGGTCATTTCCGTTGATTGTGATTGTTTTCCAGCCCCATGCCTCATATTTCTTGGCTGTGTCTTCACATGTTACATCTTTGGTCTTTGTGGAAAGCTGTATGTCGTTGGCGTCGTAGAACATGATGAGGTTGTCCAAACCCAGCGTTCCGGCGATACGGCCGGCACCTTGTGAAATTTCTTCCTGTATGCCACCGTCAGAGATATAGGCATAAATGGTCTGTGGCATGACTTCGGGGAAGCGGGCTTTCAGGAATTTAGCGGCAATGGCAGCACCTACGGCAAAGGTATGTCCTTGTCCCAGCGGGCCTGATGTGTTTTCAATGCCGCGCATGACATCCCGTTCCGGATGGCCGGGTGTCGGGCTGCCCCATTGGCGGAATTGTTGCAATTCGTCCAAGGTGAATTTACCTGTCAGTGCCAATGTGGAATAGAGCATCGGCGACATGTGCCCTGGGTCGAGGAAGAAACGGTCACGGGCTTCCCACGTCGGATTTTCAGGGTCGTATACCAAAAACTCAGAGAAGAGCACATTGATGAAATCAGCACCTCCCATGGCACCGCCCGGGTGTCCGGAGTTTGCTTTTTCAACCATCGAAGCAGCAAGTATGCGGATGTTGTCTGCTGCGCGGGTCATAAGTTTACTGTCATTCATATCTGTCAAAGGTTGATGAATATTTGATTTCCCTATAATATATAAGTCACTTTTCTTTGCTGCAAAGATAGGCGTTTATGGCTAATAATCTTTCAAAAAAAGTTTCTTTTCTTGGGTCGGAATGTTTCATGGAAGTAAAATATACTCTTCATGTCAGCTAAAAGCGGAAATAGCTGGATATAAAAAGAGCGGATTCAACATGCCTCTTCCTACGGAAGTTTCTGCCGAATCCGCTTTGTGCGTGAATGGAATGCATTAAAATCCACTTATTCCAACCTGCGGGCACCGTCACTAATGACGACATCGTAGATTTTAGGATTCCGGTTGAACTTCTTTCTAAATTCTTCTTTGGCCTTTTCGATAAAGGTGCCATACAACTCTTCTTTAACAAGGTTGATGGTACAACCGCCGAAGCCGCCGCCCATGACACGCGAACCCGTAACACCGCAATCGAAAGCCAGGTCGTTCAAGAAGTCGAGCTCTTCGCAGCTTACTTCGTACAGTTTGCTCATGCCGTAGTGCGTTTCATACATCTTTTGGCCGACTGTTTCATAGTCGTTCTTTTCCAAGGCATCGCATACATCCAATACACGTTGGATCTCTTCAATCACGTATTCAGCACGTTTGTAGTCTTCTTCGCTGATTTCAGCCTGTGCCTCCTGCAACATTTCCATGGTGCAATCGCGTAAGAATTCCACATGTGGATGTCTCTTCTGAATGGCAGCCACCACCGTCTCGCAGCTTTGGCGGCGCTTGTTGTAAGCCGATGAAGCCAATTCATGCTTAACCACCGAATCAACCAGCACCAAGCGGTAACCCTTTGGCTCAAAATGATAATACTGATATTCCAAAGACCGGCAGTCCAAGCGGATAAGGCTGTTCTTTTTGCCGAATACAGAAGCAAACTGGTCCATGATGCCACAGTTTACGCCACAGTAATTGTGCTCTGTAGCTTGTCCGACCTTCGCCAATTCGAACTTGTCTATTTTGTTTTCGCCAAACAAATCATTCAATGCATAAGCATAGGTGCTCTCCAATGCTGCCGAAGAAGACATGCCTGCTCCCAGAGGAACGTCTCCGGAGAAAGCCGTATTGAATCCTTTTACGTCTACACCCCGTTTGATCATTTCGCGGCATACGCCGAAAATGTACCGTGCCCAACTGGCCCGTGGAGCATCTTCTTCTTTCAAGCCAAACTCAACATAATCTTTCAGGTCGATGGAATAAGCCTTTACTACATCTGTCCCATTGGGTTTGATTTCGGCAATCATTCCCTTGTCAATGGCACCGGGAAAGACAAAGCCACCATTATAATCCGTATGTTCACCGATGAGGTTGATTCGTCCCGGAGCGGCATATATAGCTCCTGTAGTTCCATCAAAATGTTTGATGAAACGACTTCTTACGTGTTCTATATCCATATCATTTATGTATTAAAGATGACCAAACTCAATCAACAGGAATGTCCTTGTTAACATTCTTGCATCCTATCAGACTGTAGTAAAGCAGATAAGCCAACAAAATGATGATGAGCCAATAGCTTGGCATATAGCCTGCTGCATCCGAAATGAACTGCTGTACCAGCGGGAAGATGCCGCCGCCTACTACCATCATCATAAACAAGCCCGAAGCTTGTGCTGTATACTTACCCAGGCCTTCAACAGCCAGATTGAAAATACCACCCCACATGACTGACGTACACAAACCGCACAACACCAGGAACAAGGCACTTGCCGGCACTTGAGCAATTTGGAAACCTTCGCCTACTGTGTAGCCAGGCATGGAAACTGTGACAGTTTTGGGGATGAAAATAGCAATCAATATAAAGCAGATAGCCACCGACGAAGCAACAATCAATTGCGTGCGGCTGGCTACCTTACCGCTGATGGCACTACTTGCCAGACGTCCTACCAGCATAAGCAACCAATACATGGCAGCAATGGCACCTCCGATGGCTGCGCCATTAGCCGTCAGGCCTGCGCCCTTGTCACTCGCATCAGCCAGATAGAAGTTCAACGTTCCCGGGATACCGATTTCAATGCCCACATATACAAAAATACCAAAAATTCCCAATACCGTATGGCGGAAATTCCAGGGGCTGTATTCGAACTTTTCTTTCTTCTGGGGACCTTTTTTCAAGTGAGGTTCAGGAATGCTGACGCAGGCAATAATCAGGAATGCCACTACAAACACGCCCATAGCGATGAACAACAGCGGAGTGACATCAGACATGGCTGTCTTGTCGGTTACGGTACCAATCAGTGCACCCACAAACAACGGAGTCAGCGTACCTGCCAATGAGTTCAACGCACCACCCGTTTGGATGAGTTGGTTACCACGGTTTCCGCCTCCTCCCAGCAGGTTCAACATAGGGTTGACCACTGTATTCAGCATACATACGCAGAAACCGCAGATGAAAGCTCCTAACAGGTAGATGATGAAGTTCAGTTTAATAATATAATCACCCATGGTGAATACACCGGTTTCTGCCCCGCAGAAGCTGGAAAGATATTGAGTGAACAAACCAATGAAACCTACTGCCATAGCGATAAGGGCAGTCTTTTTATAGCCGATTTTAACGAGCATGTTACCGGCCGGGATACCCATGAACAGATAAGCCAGGAAGTTCATCATGTTACCCATCATTCCCAGTGTGTTTGCACCGGCATACTCGTTTTTCCAAATCGTGCCAAAGGGAGCGGCCAAATTGGTTACGAAGGAAATCATTGCAAACAGGAAACACATTGCAATGATAGCAATAAGGTTTCCGTTTTTCTTTTCTTGTGTCATAGTTTTTTTAGTAATTACAGATTTATAAATTTAGTTTATTATTCATTTTCTCCTTGTATTCCAAATTTGTAGACCGTGATTTGTTGATATTCATCGCCCGGCAACAGTACGGCAGACGGGAAATGAGCCTTGTTAGGGGTATCCGGGAAGCATTGGGCCTCAAAGCAGACTGCACTGCGCGCCGGGAATGTAGCGCCATGGCTGCCTGCAAATCCGTTCAGCCAATTACCCGTATAGAGCTGCACGCCTCCCTCCGTCGTATAAACTTCCATCATACGTCCGCTCGAAGGACACAGACAAGTCGCTGCCAGCTCCAATGCACCACGCTCACCTTTATTCAGTACGTAACAGTGGTCATATCCTGCTCCGTTTTTCAACTGTTCAAAGGTATCATCTATCCGTTCGCCCAATGCATGGGGTGTCCGGAAGTCCATGGGAGTACCTTCCACTTTCAGAATCTCTCCCGTGGGGATAGAAACCTCGTCTATGGGAACATAAAAATCAGCGTTGATAGTTACAATGTGGTCTAATGCGGTAGGGGTGGGATTGGCGATGCCCGCCAAGTTGAAAAATCCGTGGTTTGTCAGGTTGACGACGGTAGCTTTGTCTGTCGTGGCTCTGTATTCGATGGCCAGTGCATTTATTTCGTCTTCCAGCCGATAAGTAACTTCCACTTCCAGTTTGCCGGGAAAACCCTCTTCGCCGTCAGCCGAAGTATAATTGAATATGACGGTTGTCGGCGTCGGCTGTACAGCATCCCATACGCGGGCGTGGAATCCTGTCGGCCCTCCGTGCAGTGAGTTGGGTCCATTGTTGATTGCCAACTGGTGCTCTTCGCCATACAAGGTGAACTTGCCTTTGGCAATACGGTTGCCATACCGGCCGATGATGGTGCTTAAGAAAGGCTCCGGGCTGTTGATGACATGCTCGATGCTGTCATGTCCCAGAATAACATTGCCATAATGGCCGTTCTTATCTGGAACCATAATCGAAAGCAGCGCACATCCATAGTTCGTGACAGCCACTTCCATGCCTTTGGCATTCCTTAATATATATAAATCGGTTTTTTCCCCATTTATGTCTTTTTGAAAATCTTGCCTTTTCAGGCCCGACAAATTGTGTTCTGTTGTAGCAGTGTTTGTCATATCATGGTAGTTTAAATTAATTTTCTTGCAAATAAAGAGAATTTCTTTTGTTCTCCCAAGTAATTGGTAGAAAATATAAGAAGCTTTTTAGGAAAGTTTAGCGTTTGGGAAAATCTTCTTTTCCCGGTTGTCTTCTTTTATTTCTTTATCCAAATTTTGATAGACTACTTATTTTTTTGTATGTTTGCCCCCATAATCAATGTAAATCACATTATTAAAGATTTTATTAAAAACAAATGTATCCTTTAAAGTTTGAGCCTATCTTAAAGCAAACGCTTTGGGGAGGCGACAAGATTATCCCGTTCAAACATCTGAATGAATCTCTCCAGAACGTGGGAGAAAGTTGGGAAGTATCTGCAGTAGAAGGCAGTGAGTCCGTGGTTGCCAACGGTCCTGACAAGGGATTGACCTTGCCCGAAATGGTGCGCAAGTACAAAGAAGAATTGGTGGGTGAGGCCAATTATGCCCGTTTTGGCGAAAAGTTCCCCTTGCTCATCAAGTTTATCGATGCCAAGCTGGATCTTTCCATCCAGGTGCATCCCGACGACGCATTGGCCAAGCAACGCCACAACAGCTTTGGAAAAAATGAAATGTGGTATGTCATCGCTGCCGACAAGGGCGCAAAGCTCATCTCTGGTTTTGCCAAGGAAATCACACCCAAAGAATATAAGGAACGCGTGCACGACGGAACTTTTGCTGAAGTATTGCAGACTTGCAACATACAGCCCGGCGATGTCTTTTATGTTCCTGCGGGACGCGTGCATGGCATAGGTGCAGGAGCTTTTGTAGCCGAGATACAGCAGACTTCTGACATTACCTACCGTATCTTCGATTATAACCGTAAAGACAAAAACGGCAAAACGCGTGAATTGCATACCGCACAGGCCGTAGACGCCATCAATTTTTCCGATGTGCAAGATGACTTCCGCACTGCCTATGACCACGTTCAAAACGAACCCGTCGAAGTGGTAGCATGTCCTTATTTTACAACCTCCGTATATGACATGACAGAGGAAATCTCTTGCGATTATTCGGAACTCGACTCTTTTGTCATCTTCATCTGTGTCGAAGGCTCCTGCCGCTTGATAGACAATGAGAAGAACGAAATTTCTTTGCAAGCCGGAGAAACCGTACTCTTGCCTGCCACAGTGCAAGAAGTCACTATTGTACCGGAGAAGGCAGTGAAACTGCTCGAGACTTATGTATAAGAGACTTGTGGAATGTTTCCCCCTGTTTCCCGCTTCTTTTCTTGACTGTATGAAAGAAAGAGGAGCGTAAAAGTCAGAGCATTCTTTTCAAGGCGCGGGTTACACGGCTTTAGCAGATTATGCTGTGGTCATTTATCTGCATCATCCGTGAAATCTGCGCCTGATTAATGTCCTCTCCGGCGGGAATAGACTGGTGGTAGCATGCTTCCTTTTGGCTTTTTGTAAGAGAAAAGTATATCTCATCCTTTTTTTTAATACCTTTGTAATGTCAAAGCCATACCTTTGTGGCCAAAAGCATACAGTAAAACCATGTATTCAGTAGAAACTCTTGCAGATGAACGCTCATTGGTTCTTCGTCTGATAGACGGAGATGAGGATGCTTTCTGCGAATTGTATGCAGCCTACAAAGAGCGGTTGCTCTATTTCGCCATGCGTTTCCTGAAGTCTAAAGAATATGCAGAAGACATCTTTCAGGACACGTTTGCTGTCATCTGGCAAGGCCGCCGTTTTATCGACCCCGATGCTTCTTTTTCTGCCTATGTGCATACCATTGTGCGCAACCGCATCCTCAACCAGCTTCGCACTTTTGAACAGCAAGAACGCCTGCGCGAACATATCCTTTCGCAAGCGGTGGATTACAGCAATGACACGAAGCAGGAAATCCTGTTCAACGACCTGCGCCGCCTCATTGCCCAAGCTTTGCAGTTGCTGACGCCCCGCCAGCGCGAAATCTTTGAGATGAGTCGTGAAAGACAGTTGTCACACAAGGAGATAGCCGAGCAACTGGGCATTTCCGTCTATACAGTGCAGGAATCCATCTCTACTTCACTAAAGACCCTTCGCGAGTACCTCCGTAAGAATGCCGTGATAAGCGTAGATGCCATTCTGCTTCTTGTTTGCCTGAATGTGTTATAAAAAAAGTTAACGAGACCCCTGTCTTTCCTTCTTCGCGTGTACTTTGATAAATAAGATTCGCGCAATAAGAGCTTGCTCAAAAAAAGAGATTTGTCATGTTGGATGGAATATCGTCTGAACGTTCTACTCTACAAATCATGGGTATTTCCGGTTATTTAGGGTATGCCCGGCAAATAATTTTGAGCAGGTTCTGAGCACATAAAATTCAGATAAAAGATGAAATCAGCAGGAAACGACAAAAAATTGTGGCAACGATACGTTGATAATCTTTATACAAAAGAAGACCTTCGCCAGCTAAGCGACAAATTGAAAGACCCGCAGACGACAGGGGTACTTCACGACCTGATGTCCGACATCTGGGAGGAGTCGGCCGCCCAGTCCTCGGGCAGCCTTTCAGACCGCGAGCGATATAAAGAGGAAGCCCGCCAACTCTTGCAGCGTCTTCGCCCTGCTCCTCGTTTCCCCTTCAGGCGTTTGGCGGCCGTTGCCGCTTCTGTGGCCGCTGTTTGCTGTTTGGTGCTGGGGGGCGTATATTTTTGGCAGACGAGGCAACAGGTGGACATTAACTATCTGGAAGTTTCCACCTCTTATGGAGAGCGTAAGGAAGTCCGTTTGCCAGACGGCACTTTCGTGATGCTGAACGCCTGCTCTTCTGTGCGCTACCCCGAACACTTTGTAGGCGATGAACGTCGGATCACGCTCGAAGGCGAAGGCTACTTCCGTGTGCGCCATGACGATAGCCAGCCTTTCCTGGTCGTGACCCCCAGCCTCCGTGTGCGTGTGTTAGGCACCTGTTTTGATGTGAAAGCCTATTCTTCCGACCAGATGATGTCCGTAGACGTGGAAGAAGGCAAGGTGCAGGTCGACCTGCCCGAAGCCATGATGCGCCTGACGGCCAACGAGCGTGTGCTTATCAATACCCTTTCCGGCGAATATGCCAAGCAGAAAGAAGAAGGAGAGGTGGCTTCCTGGCGTACAGGCAGCCTGCGTTTTTACCGCACTCCGTTGTTCGACGTGGCTCGTGAACTGGAGCGCCGTTATCATTGCCGCATTGTCTTTGCCGACGGGGTAGGTTCGGACAATCTTATTTCCGGCCAGCATGACAACAAAACCTTGGAAGCAGTCCTGCGCTCCATCGAATATGCCAGCGGCATCCACTACCGCGCAGAGGGAGACAGCATCGTGCTCTACAAATGACAGGCAGAAACCTATTTTCAAGTCCCTTGAGTTGTGAGGGGTGGTCTACGCTGCCCAATATGTTCCGTTCGGCAGGCACGTACATCACTTTCGAGATACTGAAGAAAGTTTTCTCCGGGTTGATTTCCATGATGTGCAGTTGTTCACCCAGATACTCGAACAAGTAATGAAATCCTTTGAAACGTAGCTTCGTTTCTGGTCTGAAATAGCTGTCCAGATGGTTGTAGGCTGCATATGTTTTCCTGAACCTGGAATAGCGCATGATGTATTGTGCTGTCAGAGAATGTCTCATCAACGCTTTCTCCAACCACGAAAAAAGCGAGTAAAGTTTAGCAACGGTGCTTTTCCCGGACCCTTGTTCACCTATCGTGACTGTCATTTCTCCGGATGGTTACTTTCGCTTCTTTGATAGGGCCGAAGTTACAGATATATAATCCCTCTGTGTGGAGCATAAACGTATGTTTTTGCATATGTAGCGATTCTTGTTGGAAGCAAGAATAGGGAACTGAGTTTTTTTCTTTTTGCCATTTGCATGACCTGTTTCTCCCATCCAATTTCTTCCTACCAAAGTCGTACCTCCTCCCTACCTTCTCCCTACCTCGTCCCTGTCATACACAAGGACGAGGTAGGGAGGAGATACGACTTTGGTGGCTGTTTGATAAGGCTCGATAAGGCGTTTACATTGCTGGCGGCGCGTAGCTTGTGTGTGTCGATGAAGTCTCCGGACAAAATTTCCTTCTCACGACCTGTGCGGGTAATGGTTTTCAGCATAATGTGTGGCAGTTTCCCGCTTGGAGTCATAGAAAAATTCAAGGCTGCAATACCCCGCAATCAGGAAAGAATTTGTGGGGGTCATGTCATTTCGGTTTAAACGTTGCGTAATTACCGTAACATAGAGCCTGTCGTTTTAAAAATCGCTCTCTCTGTCATGTTGAGCGGGGCGAAGCGTAGTCGAAACATCTCCCTAATACTTTTCAGGCGCGTAGTGAGGTCCCTCGATACCCCCTCTTGCTTCCTCCGTTATCGGGGGAGAACAACGTTCGGGATAACAGGGAAAATGAATTTTAAAAAGATTCTTGGGGTGAGCAAGCAATCAGCCATCGATTTCCTTTGCTAAATAAAGTTAACAAGACCCCTGTCTGTGTGCAATGAAGTGTATAGTAAGATGAAAACAGATTATTCATTCTTAATTTTACAGGCCATGAAGAAAGCACCTACTTGATTGCTTACAAAGAAAAGGGGCCGGCTCCAGGAACCGCCCCTGCGTCATGCGGACGCATGTCCGAATGTTTCGAGGCTGTCGGGCATCGCATCGCAGTGTCGCAAATGTTTGTTCTTAACAATTTATTCAATCATTAAAAACGCGCAAATTTATGGATTATCTTTCGAATGTTGAAAGAAAAGGTAGAAATGTAAACTCATTTTCGGCATTTTTGCTATTTCTATGTATGGTGCTGATGCCCGGATGGGTGTTGGCGCAAGAAAAGACTGTCACGTTGGATGTGCGGCAAGTCAGTTTGGAGTCCGCACTGAAGCAGATAGAGCAGCAGACCGGTTTGACTTTTTTTTATGACCAGGCGGTGGTCGATGCGGCTCCGGCCGTGACCCTCCGTGTGTCCAATGCTTCGCCGGATGCGGCTTTGGACGAGATTGCCCGGCAGACGGGACTGAGCTTCAATAGGGATAATAATACGATAACGGTAGGGAAAAGCAATTTGAAAATGGCTCAATCGGGGAAGCGTATCTCTGGTATGGTTTTAGACCATACAGGATTGTCTATAATTGGAGCCAACGTGATGGTGAAAGGTACCACCAATGGTGTGGTGACGGACATGGATGGACGTTATACGTTGAATAATGTACCGGAAGATGCCGTCATTCAAGTATCTTATATTGGTTATCAGACCCAGGAATTTAAGGCGGGCAGTAGTGGTCTGGCTCGTGTTGTGCTTTCTGAAGATACGGAGATGCTGGATGAAGTAGTTGTGGTGGGTTATGGTGTACAGAAGAAGAGCGATGTTTCTGTTTCGGTGGCTTCGGTAAAGGCTGAAGCTTTAGCCAATAATCCGGCAACGGATTTCCGTCAGGCATTGGTCGGGAAGATGCCCGGTGTGCAGGTAACTATTCCTAGCGGAGACCCAGAGGGAAGTGTGAGCATTCGTGTGAGGGGTATTAGTACAGTCAATGCTGGCAGCGATCCGCTTTATATTGTAGACGGTGTGCCTATGGAGCGTGGTTTTGCCAATTTGAATACGAATGACATAGAGTCCATCGAGGTCTTGAAAGATGCCTCGGCGGCTGCCATCTATGGTAGCCGTGGTTCAAACGGCGTCATATTGGTTACTACCAAACGTGGTAATACAGAGAAGCTAACGGTACAATATGATGGTTACTATGGTTTTCAGAGTGTTTCAAAGAAATTAGACATGATGAATGCTTATCAGTATGCGGAGTTTGCTCGCGACGGTCATAATAATGCTTATCTTTCGGAAGTACCCGGTGCTTCGCCCGACGATCCGAACAGCATACGTCCTCAATCTTATCACCAGATTCCTCCCGAACTGTTTCCTTATTTAGAGGGCGTACCAGGGTTGACGGATACCGATTGGCAAGATGCTATTTTTCGTACAGCAGCTACGACAGGGCATAACATTTCTTTGTCTGGTAAGACGCAAAGCATTAATTATTTCGTATCTGGTAATTACATGAGTAAAGAAGGTATCATTATCAACTCGGATTTCAAGAAATATAGCATGCGCATGAATTTGGATGGCAAGTTTAATCGTTTGAAGTTCGGAGTAAATTTCGCACCTTCTTATTCTACTTCCAATCGGGTAGACGCCTCCGGTGCTAATGGTATTGTACAATCTGCTTTAATGATGCCGCCTGTATGGCCTGTATATAATCCTGATGGCAGCTTCAATTATCAAGGTAACGGTTACTGGAGAATTGGCACTGATTATCAGCATAATGAAGTGCTGAACCCAGTGGCTATGGCTACATTGGCTTCAGATGTGGTAGACCGTATGTCTCTCACTGGAAAAGTTTTTGCAGAGTTGGAATTGTTTAAAGGGCTTTCTTATAAGATTTCTTTTGGTGGTGATTATTATGGGGCACACAATGATACTTATCGTCAGTCGGCCCTTCCATTAAGAGGGAAAGATTATTATGACACTCCCTCTAATCCGGAAGGATATAGTTCCTCTTCGTTATATTTTAATTGGTTGATTGAAAATCAGTTGACATATACAACGACCATAAATGAAAAACATAGCATAAATGCTATTTTAGTACAGTCCGCACAGAAAGAAACTGCAAAAACTAATAGTGTGACGGCTACGGATTATCCTAATGATTACATACAAACAATAACTGGGGGTACGGTGGTATCGGGCAGTTCTAACAAAACCCAATGGTCGATAGCTTCTTATTTGGCACGTGTACAGTATGGCTATGAAGGAAAATATATGTTGTCGGCAGCTATCCGTGCAGATGGTTCTTCTCGATTTGGAAAAAACAATCGTTGGGGATATTTCCCTTCAGTTTCTGCAGCTTGGCGTATCAGTGAGGAAAACTTTTTTAAAGAAACCAAATTCCTGTCATTTATCAATGATATGAAGATTCGCCTAAGTTATGGTGTCACAGGTAATTTTCAGATTGGCAATTACGAACATCTGGCTACTTTGTCGTTCGATGATTATATCTTAGGTTCAGGACAGGGTGCACTTGTTCCTGGATATAAACCCGATAATATAGAACGTGATGATTTAAGTTGGGAAAAGAACAAAATGGTTAATGCAGGTGTTGATGTACAGATGTTTAACGGATATCTGGGTGTGACGGTTGATTATTATAATACAAATACCTCGGACATGTTATTAAGTGTTCCTGTACCTTTGTTGACAGGTTATAGCACTTCTTTAATGAATATAGGTAAGGTGAATAACCGTGGTTGGGAAATCGGTTTGACATCTCAGCAGAATTTTGGTAAGGATTTTGGTTATCAATTTAATGCTAACTGGGCTAAAAATACGAACGAAGTAAAGGCTTTAGGCCCGGGTGATGCACCGATTATCTCCTCGGGAAGTGTGGAACATGCTTATTACATTACAGAAGTAGGACAACCCATCGGAAACTATTATCTGTTGGTGCAAGATGGTATTTTTGCAACGGAAGAAGACTTGAAAAAGTACCCTCACTTTGATAATACTCGGGTTGGTGATTTTCGCTTTGTGGATGTGGATGGAGATGGCGTGTTGGATTTGGATAAAGACCGTACCGTTGTTGGTAATTATATGCCAGATTTTACGTATGGTTTTGGTGGAAAGGTTTGGTATAAAGGTTTTGATTTCGACATTAATTTCCAAGGCGTTTATGGGAATGAGATTTTGAATTTAAATCGCCGTTATATTGATAATATGGAAGGCAATGTGAATGGAACAACCATAGCTTTGAATCGCTGGCAAAGTGAAGAAAATCCGGGTAATGGTCAGATTAATAAAGCCAATCGTAAACAGACGGGTTACAACGGACGTACATCGACGTGGCATATCGAAGATGGCTCTTATTTACGTTTACAGAATGTATCATTGGGATACACCTTGCCTCAGAAATGGACTCGTCGTTTTAGTGTAGAGCGTTTGAGACTTTACGTTTCTGGACAGAATTTGGTGACCTTTACCGATTATAGTGGTTATAATCCGGAAGTGAATGCACGTCCGGATAGTGCCTTGACTCCCGGTGAGGACTATGGTACTTATCCTTTAGCAAGGACATTTATGTTTGGCATCAACTTAACTTTATAAGAATAAGAAAATGAAGAAACATATCTATTTATGCTTGTTGGCAGTTTTAATGTTGCCTTCTTGCACCAATGATTTTTTCGAATTGGATCCGGCAGACAAGGTCGTCATTGATAAAGTTTTTCAAACGGCAGATGACTATAATTTGGCAGTCGTGGCATGTTATGCGAAGTTGCAGTCGCAGGTAAATTTCTATACAGAGTGTTGTGAGTACCGAAGCGATAATCTTTATTTGAGTGCACCGACATCGGGTACGCAAGACCGTTATGACATTGATCAATTTGCGGAAGTGCCTTCTAATGGTATCTTGGATGATTATTGGGCCAATTTTAATAATAATGTGTATCGCTGTAATATGGTGCTTGACCGTATAGACGGTGCTTCTTTTGACGAAAGTCTGAAGAAACAATATAAGGGTGAAGCTTTGTTTGTTCGTGCCTTGAATTACTTTAATATGTACCGTGTCTGGGGGGGCGTACCGGTGGCGCGTCAGGTGTTGAATGTGTCGGAAGCTTTGCAGACAAGACGTGCTACTGATGAGGAAATGTATAACTATATAGCTGGTGATTTGAAGTCTATCATTGATGAAAACATGCTTCCGGCTTCTTATTCGGGGGACGACATCGGTCGTGCTACCTCGGGTGCGGCTATGGCATTGTTGGGTAAAGTCTATTTGACCTTCCATAAGTGGCAAGAAGCTGCTGATGTTCTTTCGCAATTGCGCGGGAAATATGAACTGTTGAAACCCGTGCAAGATGTGTTTGATGTGGAGAATAAAATGAACCGGGAAATCATTTTTGCTGTGCGTTTCAATAAAGAAGTGGAAAACGAAGGACATGGTTACTGGTTTAGTACAACTAATTTAACGGATAATACGAATCAATCGGAAGCTCTTGTAAACTGTTATGAAGCCAACGATGCCCGCAAGGCTTTGATTACCTATGTGCAGGCTGCCAACAATGTCTGCCTGATGCCTAAGTTTATGGATACGCGGAGCACTACTTATAATGTAGTGGGCAATGACCAAATTTTGTTGCGGTATGCTGATGTGCTTCTGATGTATGCTGAAGCTTTGAATGAATTGCATTATGATGCATCTTCGTCTTCTGTGGCATTGGAATGTTTGAACGACGTACGTACACGTTCAGGTATCGAGGCGTTGGACGCTTCGGATGTGCCTGACAAAGCAAGTTTCCGCAAGGCTATTTTGGACGAGCGTCAACGAGAGTTCCCTTATGAGGGGCATCGTTGGTTTGACTTGGTACGCATGGGATATGCTCAAGAAGTGATGGGTATACAGGATTATCAGCTTTTATTCCCGATTCCGCAGAATGAGATGGAAAAGATTGGGAATACGGATATTCTGTGGCAGAATCCCGGGTATGAAGGTGCTAATTAATAAAGAAAGGAGATTTTACTTATGAAAAAGATAGTATATGGCTTGTTTGCTGTCTTGTCTTTGCTCTTTGTTGCCTGCGAAGACGATTTGCCCCAGGCCAGTTGGGATTTATACGAAGTTAATGATTTGACTATTACGCCTTTGGATGCCAGCGCGGAATTGTCTTGGACACCTTCGGACGAGGCTCAGCCTACGGGATATTACATTTCGTGGACTTCCGGATCATTGGAGGCCACAGGCGGAAATCTAACTATAAATGATGCTTCACAGTGTAGTGCGTTGATAGAAAATCTTGTCAATAAGGTTGCTTATACTTTCTATGTACAAGCGGTTTATAATGGTAAACGTTCGGGACGGGTATCGGCATCGGTCACCCCGGTTTCTTCGTTGATTCCTCCTACTGCGTTTACTGCTGTTGCCGGTGATTCTCGTGTTCGTTTGAGCTGGACTAAACCGGCTTCGGACATGGTGAAAGGATATCAGGTGAATATAGAACCAGATGGCCGGACTATAAATATTGAGGATGCGGATGCAGAAACTTATATTGTACCGGACTTGGTAAATGGACAGGAATATACCATTTCTTTACAGGCTGTTTATGATAAAGGAATTTCGGAGGCTGTAACGGCCACTGTGACTCCAGGAGAAGTATCTCCGTTTGTCGGGCTGACAACTTATGTTTTGGCCGGCGAAGAGTTGACAATGAGTTACAACGACATGTATTTCATGGGCGAAGTGCAAGCTGTGGCATGGACGTTTGGAGATGGTACGCAAGCTGATGGAGCGGAAGTTTTCAAGGCTTATGAGAATGGCGGAGAATATACTCTGGAGGTAGAGGTGACTTATGCGGATGGTTCGAAAGAGACGGCAGAGCAGACTGTGTATGTGATTGATGTCGCTTGGGAGACTTCGATGGGATATATAAAGGCTTCTAATCCTGTGTTTTCGCCGGATGGCAGCACATTCTACTTGCCTACGGCGGATAAGGTGGGAGATTTGAATGCTTTTGATGCTGCGACAGGCGAGAAGAAATGGACTTTTGCCATATCCGATGCGATTACATATGGCGGTGGATCTGCCGTAGGGCCGGATGGAGTTATCTATCAAGGGGCTCGTAATTCTACCTTATATGCAGTGATGCCCGATGGCAGTGCAAAATGGCAATATGCCACGGGAGCTGACAACACGAGATTGGATTGTTTCCCGGCCGTGTCGGCTGATGGCACAACGGTATATGCTTTGGATGGAGACAATATGCTCCATGCGGTAGATACCAGCAACGGAACGGCACGTTGGACGAAAGCGTTGGAGGGTACGGCTAACAAGGCAGCAGCCATTGCTATTGACCGTGATGGAACTGTCTATGTAGGCACGCGCAGTTATGTTTATGCCTTTACAGCAGATGGTGAAGAATTGTGGAAGACATCGGCGGCTGTTACAGAGATTGGTTCTTTTGCTATTGATGGCGGAACGTTGTATGCTGCACAAGCTGGTGGTGCCGGATTAATAGCTATCAATACAGCCGACGGGCAAATGAAATGGACTGTTGGTGCTAATGGTGATGCTTATGCACCTATTGTAAGCAAGGATGGCACGGTCTATTTCGTTGATAAGGGAGGCAAGTCGTTGTACGCAGTCAGTGCCGACGGTTCGTTGAAGTGGAAATTTAATGCAGGGGCTGCTTTAACCTATTGTTTCCCTGTATTGGATGACAAAGGCATTATTTATTTTGGTGCTTCCAATGGTGTCATCCATGCTGTTGATTCCTATACTGGAGTAGAGGCTTGGCAGATGGATACAGATGCTTCCGGCGATAATGCCAAGATAATGGCTGGTTTAACCATCGGCATGGACGGTAAATTGTATGTCGGCTATATTGGCGGAAATTTGATAGCCATACCTGTATTTGCTTTGCCTGAGACTTCTACGTGGAGTTGCCGTGGCGGAAACATTCAGGGAACTTGTCAATATTGAGTATAATGTCGAATCCTGTCATTCCGTAGCAAACGGGATGGCAGGATCTTAATAGCTATCTTTATGAAGAATTTTTTATATCTGTTTTTGTTTGTGATGGCAGGCTTCTTCTGTGTGGCCTGTGGGGGAGATGAGGCTGTAACAACACCTCCTGAAGAGGAAAATAATCAGACTTCTCAGCAAGAAGAAGCTGCTGGCATTTTGCAATCGTTGTGGAATACTACGCCTCTTTCTCCACAAGACAATGAGCGCCTGCAAGTGTTTGACAAAATACAAGGACTGGCAGACCTTTGCTCTGCTGATTATTTTGAGGATTATTTGAACAGTTCCGACCAATTGGCAGAGAGCAAAGAAAAGTATGATGTGTTGCTTTCTGTGTATAGGCAAGCTTTTGACCGCGTCTTGGATGAGGTGGCAAACGATGTTGTGGAGGAGGGTACGGCACATATCTGGATGTTGTATAATATGGGATATGTCATAAAGACTCCTTCCGGCTGTTTTGCCATAGATATAATGCATCGTTGGGCAGACAAGTTAGAACCTTATCTGGATTTCTTGTGTGTCACGCATAATCATCAAGACCATTATGATGAAGGTTTGATAGAGGCTATGTTGGAGGCCGGAAAGCCGGTTTTATCCAACTATATTGCTGAAGGGAAAGATTATACTTCGACAGTACCGACAACTTATACAATAGGAAACTTTTCCATTCGTACTTCTATCACAGATCATAATAACTCGGGGCTCTCAAACTTTGTTACAGTGTTTACAATAGATTGCGGTGCCGATAGTAATCACCTGACATTGATGCATACAGGTGATTCTAATTATAAGCCTTCGCAATATACGAATATCTTAGGTTCAGTAAACATCTTGATACCGCGTTACGCGCCTAATGCATTGACGGAAAACAATATCATAGGAACAGGAAGTGGGCAGACACAACCGGATTATGTTCTTTTGTCTCATATTTTGGAGTTGACTCATATTAGTGCCGAGGAATCCAGGTGGAGCCTTCCTATGGCTTTGGAAAGGGCTTCTCAAATACAATGTGACCAGACGTATGTACCGATGTGGGGGGAGAAACTGGTTTGGAAGAATAATGCTTTAAAGTCTGAATGATATGAGAAGATTCTATTTTTGTTTGGCTTTGTCATTGGCTATCATAGTGTGGTCGTGTGAAAGCACGCCTTATAAAGTGGGAACTACGACTGCTATTTGGAAGACTCCTACTGTGAATGATTTTATTGAAGCCCGTCAGCAAGGAATTGAATATGTAGAGGTGGCTTTTAATAAGTGTTATAGAGGAGTTCCGGAACATGAGGTAATTCCGCGAATCAAATCTTTGTGTGCCCAAATTGATAGCGCGGACATGGAAGTTTGGTCTATTCATTTGCCTTTTTCTCGTACGTTGGATATTTCTGTATTAGATGATTCACTTCGTGATGCCAATGTCGCTTTTATGGCAGAAATGATAAAGCAAAGTGCGCAATTCAATCCGGCTCGTTTAGTTTTGCATCCGAGTTCTGAACCTATTCCTGATAGTATTCGTGCACAACGTTTAATGAATGCCCGTAAGTCAATTGCTAAGCTAAAGGTTTGTGCGGATAGCATCGGTGTGGAACTGTGCATTGAGAATTTACCTCGCACTTGTTTGGGAAATACACCTGAGGAACTTTTGGAGATTATTAAAGATATACCAGGTGTAAAGGTATGTTTTGATACTAATCATTATACGCAAGGTTCCACAGAGCATTTTATGGATGTGTTGGAATCTTACATAGGAACTATCCATGCTTCTGATTTCGATTTCGAGAATGAATGTCATTGGTTGCCGACACAAGGAAAGATTGATTGGAAACGGCTTGTTACCCGTTTAAAAGAATCTGGCTATCAGGGAATCTTTATGTATGAGGCAACTAAGGATTGCGAAAATGGAAAGAAACGACCTACACCTCAGAGGGTGAAAGCTACGTTTGATGAAATAATGAATAGGTAGTGAATGGATGTATATGAGTATTGTAAAATGAACTAATGATAATTTGAGAAAGGAAAAGAAGTATGAGAAAGGTATGTCTTGCATTTTTTTTGATATTATATGCTCCGTTGTTTATTTGGGGGCAAAATGATGTTTTTGACGTCCGTAAACAGTTATCCGAAAATTCGGAGGAAATTCTGGTTGTATCTCATCGGGGAGACTGGCGTAATGCACCGGAAAACTCGTTGCAGGCCATTCAAAATTGTATTGATATGGGAGTAGATATGGTAGAGGTGGATCTGAAAAAAACAAAGGACGGGCATCTGATACTGATGCACGATAAAACGCTCAATCGTACTACAACAGGAAAGGGGAAACCGGAAGATTATACGTTGGCGGAATTGAAAGCGATGCGCCTAAAGAATGGAGCTGGTTGTAAAACTCGCCATCAAATTCCTACGTTTGAAGAGTGTATGTTGCTGTGTAAGGGGAAAATCATGGTGAACGTGGACAAGGGGTATGATTACTTTAAGGAGGCGTATGCCATTTTGAAAAAAACGGGTACTGTGAACCAGTGTGTGATGAAAGCTGGATTGCCTTATGAGCAGGTAAAAGCGGAGAATGGTGAGGTGCTGGATGAGATGGTTTTCATGCCTGTGGTGAATCTGCATAAAGAGGGGGCAGAGGATGTCATAGACGGTTATCTGGAGCATATGAAGCCGAAAGCTTTCGAGCTGGTGTTTGACAACGATGGGCCGGAGGTGTTGAGGTTGATAAAGAAAGTGCGCGAGAGTGGTGCGAAGGTATTTATCAATAGTTTGTGGCCGGAGCTTTGCGGAGGGCATGACGATGACCGTGCGGTGGAATTGGGAGAACCGGAAAAAAGCTGGGGGTGGATTGTGAAGCAAGGGGCTAAATTGATTCAAACTGATAGACCGGCTTTGCTTTTGGATTATCTGGAGGAAAAGGGATTGCGTGAGTAAAATAGGAATTTAGACCACAGATAACGCAGATAATACTGGATTAAACACAGATTTTAGTATTTAGATTATTAAGAATCAGTGCTTATCCGTATAATCAGTGTCATCTGTGGTTAATCCCGCTAAATTATCATTTATGTGGAAATCTATACTTGATTTTTACAGGGTTTCGCAGCCGAAGCTTTGTAACGGGGAAGGCATATCTGAACAGAAACGACGTTTGCGTCGTCTTCAGTGGTCGACTTTTTTGACTGCTACGATTGGTTATGGCTTGTATTATGTTTGCCGATTAAGCCTGAACGTGGTGAAAAAGCCTATTGTGGAGGAGGGCATCTTTTCGGAAACAGAGTTGGGCATCATCGGTTCGGTATTGTTTTTTACGTATGCCATAGGTAAGTTTACCAATGGATTCTTGGCTGACCGGAGCAATATTCGGCGTTTTATGTCTACGGGATTGCTGGTGACGGCTTTGGTTAATCTTTGTCTGGGGTTTGTACATTCGTTCCTCTTGTTTGCCATTTTGTGGGGGCTGAGCGGATGGTTTCAGTCGATGGGGGCTGCTTCGTGTGTGGTAGGGCTGTCGCGTTGGTTCACGGACAAAGAGCGTGGCTCGTTCTACGGCTTTTGGAGTGCCAGCCATAACATTGGCGAGGCGTTGACGTTCATTGTGGTGGCGTCTCTGGTCAGTGCATTGGGATGGCGTTTCGGTTTCTTGGGAGCTGGATTGGTGGGGCTGCTGGGAACGCTGATTGTATGGAGGTTCTTTCATGATACGCCGCAAAGCGAAGGTTTGCCTCCGGTGAATGTGCCCAATGTTGAAAAGGTAAAAAGTGAGGCTGAGGCCGATGCTTTCAATCGGGCACAGAAGGCGGTATTGCGTAATCCGGCCATCTGGATATTGGCGCTCAGTAGTGCTTGTATGTATGTCAGTCGTTATGCGGTGAACAGTTGGGGCGTGTTCTATCTGGAGGCGCAAAAAGGGTATTCGACGTTGGATGCCAGTTTCATTATTTCTATTGCTTCTGTGTGTGGCATTGTGGGGACTATGTTTTCGGGCGTGATATCAGACAAGCTGTTTGGAGGAAAAAGAAATATGCCGGCTTTGCTGTTTGGACTGCTTAATGTCTCGGCCCTTTGTCTTTTTTTGTTGGTGCCGGGCGTGCATCTGTGGGTCGATGTGTTAGCCATGATTCTGTTTGGGCTGGGTATCGGAGTGCTGCTTTGTTTCTTGGGGGGACTGATGGCGGTGGATATTGCTCCGAGGAATGCCTCTGGGGCTGCATTGGGTGTAGTAGGCATTGCCAGTTATGTGGGGGCAGGCCTTCAGGACGTGATGAGTGGTTTGCTGATAGAGGGTAACAAGCGTATGGTGGATGGTGTCGAGGTATATGATTTTACATATATTAATTGCTTCTGGATTGGGGCAGCCGTTCTTTCCGTGTTGCTGGCTTTGTTGGTTTGGAAAGCGGGTACTCGTGCGGGTTGAATGAAAAGTCTGTTCAGGTGAATTTAATCAAAATAAAAGGTATGTTAGCGAGAAAAAAGTTTGCGTATGTTTTGGTACTGTTGTGGATGTTGTTGTTTGGAGGGAAAAGCGCTCTGAACGGGCAGGAACACGACTTTTGTACTTGGATGAAATTGGGGATGGAATATGAAGTGATGCCTAAATGGACATTATCCAGTGACTTGGAATGGCGGACAAAAGGTGATGTCGCCGAGCAAGACCGCTTGGGGTGGAGTGCTGATGTGGAATATGAAGCGGTGCCTTTCCTGAAAATAGGCGGAGGATATGAGGTGCATTATCGGAATCGTGGAGAAGAAGATGGGTGGAAGTTCCGCCACCGTTATCGGTTGCAGGCTACCTTTTCGGCACGGGTGCATCGGATTAAGCTTTCTTTGCGCGAGAGGTTTCAGCAGACATGGGATGATGTGGAAAATGAATTGCGCTTGCGCTCTCGCCTGAAGTTGGCGTATGACATTCCCAAATGCAAACTGGAACCTTATGTTTCTGTGGAGATGTATAACGGATTGGCACGTGGAGAAAAGTTTGATGTGACACGAATGCGTTATCGGACGGGCGTCAGTGTGCCTTTGGCCAAAAACTGGGAGGCGGAAGCTTTTTATTGCCGACAGGTGGAGGAGGAGAAAGGCAAGCATGTGTTGGGAATAGAATGTGTGTATAAGTTTTAAGTTTGTCCTCCTGTCAGTTTGGCAGTTCCTCTGACAAAAACTAATAATTGGCTCAGAAGGATGTTTTTGGCACGTCGTTTGTTTTATGAATAGCGTCTGCCACAAGGCGGATGAAGTAACAAGAATAGTAACAAATAAAAAATAACGATCATGGGAAAAATTATTGGTATAGACTTAGGAACTACAAACTCGTGTGTGGCTGTATTTGAAGGCAACGAACCGGTAGTGATTGCAAACAGTGAAGGCAAGCGTACGACTCCTTCCGTAGTGGCATTTGTGGATGGCGGTGAACGTAAGGTGGGTGATCCTGCCAAGCGTCAGGCTATTACGAACCCGAAGCGCACGGTATATTCTATCAAACGTTTCATGGGTGAGAATTGGGCTCAGGTGCAGAAAGAGATTTCGCGTGTGCCTTATCCCGTAGTGAATGATAACAACATGCCGCGTGTGGATATTGACGGTCGTCACTATACGCCGCAGGAAATCTCCGCAATGATTCTTCAGAAGATGAAGAAAACTGCTGAGGATTATCTGGGACAGGAGGTGACAGAGGCTGTTATCACGGTGCCTGCTTACTTCTCTGACTCTCAGCGTCAGGCTACGAAAGAGGCTGGTCAGATTGCCGGTTTGGATGTTAAACGTATTGTGAATGAACCGACGGCAGCAGCCTTGGCCTATGGTATTGATAAGGCCAACAAGGATATGAAGGTGGCTGTATTCGACCTGGGTGGCGGTACATTTGATATCTCTATCCTGGAGTTTGGCGGCGGTGTCTTTGAAGTTCTGTCCACGAATGGTGATACCCACTTGGGCGGTGATGACTTTGACCAGGCTATCATTAATTGGCTGGTTCAGGAGTTCAAGAATGACGAAGGTGCAGATTTGACGGCTGACCCGATGGCTATGCAGCGTCTGAAAGAAGCTGCCGAAAAGGCCAAGATTGAGTTGTCATCTTCTACGTCTACTGAAATCAACCTGCCGTATATCATGCCGGTAGGTGGAGTGCCCAAGCACTTGGTTAAGACCTTGACACGTGCTAAGTTCGAGCAACTGGCTCACGACTTGATTCAGGCTTGTCTGGAGCCGTGTAAGAAGGCTATGAGCGATGCTGGTTTGAGCAATTCGGATATTGATGAAGTCATCCTGGTAGGTGGTTCGTCTCGTATCCCGGCCGTTCAGAAACTGGTTCAAGACTTCTTTGGTAAGGTGCCTTCCAAGGGCGTAAATCCTGATGAAGTGGTTGCCGTAGGTGCTGCCATCCAAGGTGCCGTATTGAACAAGGAGGCTGGTGTAGGTAACATCGTATTGCTGGATGTCACTCCGTTGACATTGGGTATTGAGACCATGGGTGGAGTGATGACAAAGTTGATTGATGCCAATACGACTATTCCTTGTAAGAAGAGCGAGGTATTCTCGACGGCTGCTGATAATCAGACAGAGGTGACTATCCACGTGCTGCAAGGTGAGCGTCCTATGGCTGCGCAAAACAAGTCAATTGGTCAGTTCAACCTGACAGGCATTGCGCCGGCTCGTCGTGGTGTTCCTCAAATTGAGGTAACATTTGATATCGATGCCAACGGTATATTGAAAGTGTCTGCCAAGGATAAGGCCACGGGCAAGGAACAAGCCATTCGTATCGAGGCTTCTAGTGGTTTGAGCAAGGAAGAAATCGAGCGCATGAAGGCTGAAGCTACTGCCAATGCGGAGGCTGATAAGAAGGAACGTGAGAAAGTGGACAAGCTGAACCAGGCAGACTCCATGATTTTCACGACTGAGAATCAGTTGAAAGACTTGGGTGATAAGCTTCCTGCTGACAAGAAAGCTCCTATTGAAGCTGCTCTGCAGAAGTTGAAAGATGCCCACAAGGCTCAGGATTTGGCTGCCATTGATAGCGCCATGGCAGAGCTGAACACTGCTTTCCAAGCCGCCAGCGCAGAGATGTATGCACAGAGCGGCGCTCAAGGTGGTGCAGGCGCACAAGGCAATGCTAATGCAGGTGGTCAGCAGGCTGGTAATAATCAAAATAACCAACAGGGTGACAATGTGCAGGATGCGGACTTTGAGGAAGTGAAATGATTCCGATAAGTAAATACATACTAAATCGCAAGCAAAAGCGTGCAGCTCAATGAGTTGCACGCTTTTTGCGTTTATGGGGTTCTTGGTTTCTATGGCTTTTTTACGCCCTTTTTTATCTCTTATTTGCGACATATTTGCGACAAGACAAAAAAGTAGATAGTCGTTCCTTAAAACATTGTTTTCTATTAATAATCAGCATATTAATGTGATGTTCGTTTTAAGATATCTGCGAGTTTTTGTATCTTTACGGTTGAAAACTTGCAGATTATATGATAAACAAGACCTGTTTTTTGCAAGCGTGCAGGAATCGAACCTACTATCGCACACTTGAAATCAGACTTCCGTTTAGGACGCAACTTTTATAAAGGTGTGTTCGGGGATGCCGTCAACCTGCTTTTTGCCGCAGCAGCATACAACTTCAAAAGAGCCATGAGGACTCTTTGGGCAATTATTGAAAATATCTGCAAGATACTATTTCATCACAATATCCCGGAAATGTGCACTTTTTAAGGGACGACTAGATAATGTGGAACTAAATTCTGGGTCTTCCGAAATTTGGAGTGATGGATATTTGAGTGTTGTATATAGACAAGTCATGCGACCTAAGCATAACAACCTGTTTCTTAGCTTGTTTTTACATCTCCATGCGTTAAAATGCTATTGCCTCTTTCGTGATGGCGGATTATAACTTTTGGATATGTGTAATATTGACTATCAGTAATATACAGTATCATACAAATTCTTTAATCTCCGATATTCAATCACTTAGAGTTATCACTCCAAATGTCGGATGAGCCTTATCCAATCCCGGCATCTTCTTTGATACAGAAGCCTCACCAGCAGGAAAATATGCTTTAAAAACCTGACATAAAAAACTCACGGTGTCACTGCGCTTCTTGCCCATGTTGGAGAAAGCGGAGTAAACATAGTACATGAGTTCTTGCTGACTGCACATTTCGTTTGACTGGATTGTGATTGAGGGCGGAAGAATCAAGTCATGTTCTGCAAATGCGTAGGCACTGGCAAGAATCGCCTTTTGCTCCTCTTCACTGAACATCTTGATTTTTTCGGCAAACCATTCAAGTTCTCCTTTTTGAAGTGCTTGTTGTTCACTCTGGCGTTCCATTAGAATGGATACTTTCTCTTGCTCTTTTTCAGTAAGGGCTTCTTCGAGCACGCGGTTCTTACGTTTTAGGACATTGTACTTTTCCATACAAGCAATGGCAATGCAGAGATAACCTACGGCTACGGTAAGCACCAATACTGCATGAAATCGGAACTTGGACGGAAAATCCGGCAAAGTATCAATATAGTCGCAGACGATAAGAGCAACTACGAGCATAAGCGCAGCTCCGACATACATTGTCCGGACTTTGACTTTTTGGCTCGCAGGAGAAACGCTCATAAGCAAGGCTATCGCCAAAGCTGCGACCAATAAGATGGAGACCAAGATAAAGATTGTCATGTGTCACGCCCTCCTTATTATGATTTTACGATGATACGCCAATAGCCTGCCTTGTCAGAACCTTCATGGACGAGGATGCCCCTGTCACGGAGATTTTTAATCTGTTTCTTAACTCCATCTAATGAAATGCCCAATTCAACGGCCATTTTTTCACGGGTTATCATTGGATTTGATATAACCATGTCTATGATGCGTTGAGCAGTCCTGCCCACTGGTCTATTCAATTCGTTTTTTACAGGGTACTTTTTGAGGGTACTTTCATTATTTACAGGGTACTTTTTCTCCGAAGCTCCTCCGTTTACAGGGTACTTTTTGAGGGTACTATTTACTCTGTCGGCCACCTCTTCTACGGAGATTCTACCATTCTCGCCCCAATTCAGATTATAGAAAGTGGTGAAGAATGAGGATGCTTCGGTTTTATAGAGAGGTTCTTTGCCGGGCATGAAGTTGGGGAGCTTCTCGGTCAGTTCGCACATCTTGCGCAGACCGGAGCCACGCTTCTCCATGTAGTCGAGCTGGGTAAACATGTCGGCAATGACGGGGTTGCGGCGTTTTCTTGCTGTTGTTTGGGCGTAATGCCCCAATTTCAATTACAAACATGCATAAAAAAGTTCATTTTCCGTCCGGTTAGAATGGGAAAAAACGGATTAGGGAGAAGAAATTCATAAAATCCATTCCTGAATGTAATTACATGATGGATTTCTGAGGATTTTCTATACCTTTGTATTTGTGATAATTAATAACCAAAGGAATCGTGGCGAAGAATTTTGAAATACGGAACAGCACGGCGGAGTTTCTTACCTTTATAGCTGAAGGTAAGGAAAGTGGTATTCAAGTGTTATATAAAGATGAAACTATATGGGCAACACAAAAAGCAATGGCTGAATTGTTTGGTGTTGACAGAACTGTCATTACAAGGCATTTGAAAAATATCTTTGATAGTTCTGAATTACAGCAACATTCAGTATGTGCAAAATTTGCACATACTGCCGGGGATGGTAAAACATATAACACTGCGTTCTACAATCTCGATGCCATCATATCCGTAGGCTATCGTGTTAATTCCGTTCGTGCCACGCAATTCCGCCAATGGTGTACATACGTTTTACGTCAGTTTGCCATCCGTGGGTATGTCATAGATAAAAAGCGAATGGAAAACGGCTCATTCATCGGAGAGGATTATTTTGAGCATCTGCTTGCCGAAATTCGCGAGATACGGCTGAGTGAACGGCGTTTTTACCAGAAACTTACAGACATATATGCCACGGCCATAGATTATAACAAGAGTGCGCCCACGACACGAATGTTTTACAAAAAGGTGCAGAATAAAATGCACTATGCGGTGCATGGACATACTGCTGCGGAATTGATAGTTGACCGTGCGGATGCACAAAAAGAGCACATGGGCTTGACCACCTGGGAGAAGGCACCGGATGGTAAAATTGTAAAGCCGGATGTAAGCGTTGCCAAGAATTATCTCAAAGAAAATGAACTGGAAGCAATGGGACGCATCGTCAACAGCTTTCTTGATATAGCGGAAGATATGGCGAAACGCCATATTCCAATGACAATGGAGGATTGGGCTAAACGTATAGATAAATTCTTAGACGTAACGGACAGGCCGATTCTTTCCGATGCTGGAAAGGTCACGGCTGAATATGCCAAAGAGTTTGCTGAAACAGAATTTGAAAAATACCGTGTCATTCAAGACCGCCTGTTTAAGTCTGACTTCGACAAACTGGATGACAAAGATTTGCCTTCACTTGATTTTATACCTAGGAACTCATAAAGAAAGCGCAATAGTTTTTTGAAGAAACCTTTAGTGATGCTGTTTTAGGTTATCATTTAACATTGATATTTTTATCGTTTTTCTTTCGTTATTTTCAGCGAAAAAACATATTTTTGCGGCATAGAGCTGTGGTTGCTTATGAATGCTTATTTTCGGGTTTGCATGATATTTGCAACACGTTCACGCAAGTCGCTGATAGATATAATGTGTTGATTTTTAGGAAGAAAACTATGGTTGTGTTCGGTGTGGAACGTAACACCTAGTACAGACTGATAAAATCAGGGTGTATTCCTGCCGTTAACATTGGCACACGCCTTATACGCATTAAGCGTTCTGACATGGAGCATCTTTCCCTTACCCGTCCGGAGAGCATTGCTGAAAAAAGAATGATTCATGTTTTGCATGAAAAAGGTAAATATGTGAGAAACAATATGTACCTTTGCAATTGTATATTGTATGCGTTTTCAATTAATTGTAGTATTAATTCTTAATTATAACAACATCTTAGTAGAAAGTATTAGTATATAGTTTTAGACATCCTAGATTCAACTGAATACCGAACTTGCACTTTATTATATGTCAGTTTAGTTAGGATAACAAGGATGTCTGCGCTACATAATATGGGCGTGGATAGAAGGATTGTTGTCTGACGTGGGCTGTGCAAGGCCTTGGTACCAACCAGAATTCTCTCACGCCCTTTTTCTTTAAGAGGGCGTTTCCGCTAAATGGTCATGATTACACGAAATCTGAGAATTCATGGTGACAACATTGTTGAGTGTGAAAGAACGCTTAAAATGATTGCCGAAGCCTATAATTCAATTTATGAGTTACAAAAAAGTCCTGTATATTTCCCCAAATATTCAATCAAAACTAAGGATTGTCTATTTGTTATTGAACTGCTTTCAGGTCATGGTAGATGGAGCGATATCGATTTAGGAGATATTATCTACAAGGCAGGAGGACGATTGAGAGAGTCTGCTGACTCATATTTGACCGAAATTTCAGGAACACAAGAAACAGTTCTGCTTGGAATCGAATACTGTTCAGCCTTACCTGCAGGCAATAATGCTTGGCAACGAAATGGTCGTGCGCTTGCAAGCGTATTTGCGAATGTGCCATATTTGTATTATGCTGAGATAGGTGGTGTTGAGTTAGATGAAAATCGAAATCCTAAAGCACCACGTTACCCAAATCCAGCAGTCCCCTTCTCATATGTTTCACTATCTCATGATATGAATAGTGTATGCCTCCCTGTTTATAGAGCTCATCCATCGATGACTTCACAAAACTTGGTTACATATAAATCTGCATTGGGCTATAGTGACGGACTCGTTTTCATTCGCCAGATTCTTAACGGAGAAGATACAACTTTAACAGTCAACAGTCTTAAAGACAAAGCTGTAAAAATGGTTGAAATTTTATCTAATGGCCGGAAGAAGAAAGACACCCTTAAAGGTAGGGAATGGAAAGCGTTTCTTACTTCCACGAATAGACCTACATGGCTTGTCCTGAATTACAAAGAAGAATGGCAAAAGAAATCATCTGATAAAGTTCTTGTGTCAGATACTTTTAAATTGCTAAAGTCTAAGATCAAAACGCTATCAGTAGTGCCTATCGTAGCAAAAGATTTGCCATTTTGTATTGTTCCACAGCGGAGTCTTACATCTTTGAAAGCATGGATCAAAGAAACATACAATGGTTTGGACGCTTCTTTTGATTTGGAAAAGGATTTGGCTTTGGTATGGATAACAGGTTTCAAACCTAAAGGTGATGATTCACGACCTGATCGAGGATTATCACCTTTATGCCGAATGATATTGGGTAAAGATGCTAATATCATGGCTATTGTATCTGGACCAGGAACAAAATATACTTGGGATAAGCTGCTCAATGCTCCCAATGAACTTTGTAAGAACAATGGTTTGTTCGAGGCTATTTTCTCATGTTGTAATTATCTTCTTGTGGACAGTGCAACTTGCAATCATTATATCTTTATGCCAACAGGAGCCACCCTAAACAAGAACACAGGAACAATTAAATTCCCTTATATCCCAAATCCTGTTGTCAAGTTTTTTGAACATGATACGGATTGTGCTATACATCAAATACTTTCATCACATAATGAGTTAGGAATATTTGAATGTTTCTGTAATCCCCCAGGAGGTGATTGGTCTGGCATTTCATATTTCAAAAACGGCATAGAATATAAGTGGACGTCGCTTCCACGTGTTTCAGAGTTTAGCAAAAGACCGGACCATATTTTCCAATTTGAAAGAAATGGTCAGCTGTTTTTTGTTCCTATTGAGTCAAAGGGCTATGGCAAAGACCTCGAAAATAACATAGGTAATAGACTTAAAGACTATATCAATGATTTGTTTAATAGTGAACCTACTGCATATAAGGCAAACAATCAGACAGGCTGGAAGTACTTTGATGGAACAATCGGTAAGGTAAAATATAATATGATTTCAGTTGGTGCGTTTCTTTACAAAGACGAACGAGAATTAATGAACCAACTCCATACAGGAAATTTGGATGCTATCTTCGCGTTCGAATTTGGAATGATCACAACTTTACACTTTTATGCCAGTGCTAATGGTGAAATTCTTCTTGATTATCTGATGAAAATTGCGTCAGAACAAAGTGGGTTTGTAATTAAGATACACTGATTCTAAAATATTTTCTTGAACCTTGTCTATAACCTTTCTGAAAGCAGATTTTCCTGTCTTTACTTTGAAAGTTGACTTATACAGTTCCTCTGGAGGTGCGTATGAATAATTGCGATCTCCAGAAGAACCATCAAATGTAAGCATCCAATTAACTCCCTTAGAGTTGAGCAAATCAAGCGTTTGATAAAACTCGTTGAGAGAGAACGGAGTTTGTGTATATCGACTCTTTGTTCCGCCATAAGGAGGATCTAAGAACACAAAATCTCCTTCTTTTACATCTGCCAAGCATTCCCTATAATCAACATTAAGGAATTCAAATTTGCGGATAATTTGATGCCATTGATAGATGATAGTAGAAAGACGTTTTGGGGCAATGCCAGGTCTGGTTAGGTGCAATGAATTGTTGAACTCTCCTGCATTATTGTATCTTATCATCCCGTTGAGACAAGTTCTTGTCAGGAACAAAAAGTCAAGAGGATTTTTGGTCTTGTTAAAAACATCTCTTACTTCATAAAACACTTGATGGCCTTCATTTTGAAGCTTATTCCAACGTGTTTCGTATTCAGTCGCAACCAATTCAGGGTTATTCTTTATCTCATTCCATAAAGCAATTAACTCTGGTATGATGTCGCTTGCCTTACCTTTATTTGCCTTTGCAAATGGCATCATAGCGCCACCACCAACAAAAGGTTCGTAATAAGTCTTTGCAGGAAGGAAAAAATCTCCCAACTGGGAAGCAACTGTTCGTTTACTGCCTGACCATTTAATAACTGGTTGTAGTGGTTTCATTAGAATAAGGAATGATTTTTCTTTTGAAGCGCATCTTCCAATCTTTTCTGCGCAATGTCAATATATTTATTTTCAATCTCAAAACCTGTTACATTCATTCCGAAATTTATTCCTGCAACCATTTCAGTTCCTGAGCCAGCAAATGGTACAAGAAGATTTCCACCCTCTACACCACATAGTGCAAGGATTCTTTCTGAAACTTTTAATGGTTTCTGAGTTGGATGGGAGCCAAATTTCATTTCCTCCTTGGATTTATTGTTTGGTATATCCCATACGGTTCTCATTTGTTTACCAGCTTCTTTAAGCAAGTCTGATGAGGAATGGAAAGCTTTTGATGCTTCATAATTAAAGAAGTATTTTCTTTTCTTTTCACCGCCTTTATGAACCCAAAGAATCGTTTCATGACTGGCAGTCAATCTTCTACCTGAAAGATTAGGAAAAGAATTGCGCTTATACCATGCAATTTCATTGATGATTTCTAATCCTAATAACTGGCAACATACGTTGACAAAGCCTGAATTGTGATATGTCGCATGAATCCAGATAGAACCTTCTAACTTGATAATTCTTTTCAGTTCTTTTAACCAAGCAAATGTGTTAAGGAATGAATTATTCTTAGACAATAAGTCCCAGGCTTCATTTTCAAGATTCCATTCCCCACCAAATCCTGCTACTTTTCCTTTTTTACCATAGTCCCAGTTGTGCTTTGAAGAAGCTCCGTATGGAGGGTCAACAATGCACAAATCAAAACTGTCTGATTCAAGGGCTTTTAATCCTTCAAAGACATCTTGGTTAATAAGATTATATTGTACAGCCATTTTAATTCTATTTTTTGTTTTTACTTACCTGCAAACCATTCAAGTCCTTCTTTTTGAAGTGTTTGTCGCTTTTCATTTTGATGTTCCAATAGGATTGCCGCATTTTCTGTCTCCAAACCTTTTCTCCGAACTTTTATTATTTGCACCGAACTTTCTCTCCGAACCTTCTTCGTTTACGGGGTACTTTCCGAGGGTACTATTTACCCTATCGGCCACTTCCTCTACGGGAATTCTGCCATTCTCGCCTCAGTTCAAGTTATAGAAGGTGGCATTACGGTGTAATCCTGATGGATAAGATGGTTTACCAATCCTTCAAAAATGGCACGGTCAGAATAGTCGGGGAGGTTCTGTCGATAGTTCGGCATCTTCACCCATCCGCTCATGGTGTAGTACTTAATGAAGTCCATGCCGTATTTCAAAAGCAAAACGAGGTTGGCTCTGTGTTCTACAGAACTGATAGCGTCATCCTTATAAAGTCCCGTCCATCGGGTACAGAAGATGCGTGATTGGAATACGGTGCAGTTGTCAACGAACAGAAGTCCAGCATTGGTCAGTTTTCCGTCAAAAGTTACCAAGCCAAATGATTCAAGATACTTGTCGTTCCATTCCTGATGCGTCTCTAATCCTACAATTTCTCCTTCATCACTTACTCCATAGAACAAGCTGCCGCCGTCCGTATTGGCAAAGGTCGACACGGATTTAAGCCACGACTTCACTTTCTTGTGTTCCAACATTCCCTTGAAGTCGTAAGACGTATATTCTGCTATATGCCTGTTATCGTGTATCTGCATGATCTTCTTGCTGTTGTATGGGCACAATAACCCAAATCCAATTACAAACATACATAAAAAAGCTCATTTCCCGTCTAATTGGAATGGGAAAAATCGGATTAGGAAGAAGAAATCTTCGTAAAATCCATTCCTGAATGTAATTACATAATGGCTTTCTGAGGATTTCCTATACCTTCGTATTTGTGGTAATTAATAATTAAAGGAATCGTGGCAAAGAATTTTGAGATACGGAACAGCACGGCAGAATTTCTTACCTTTATAGCTGAAGGTAAGGAGGATGGGATTCAAGTGTTGTATAAGGATGAAACTATATGGGCAACACAAAAAGCGATGGCTTCATTGTTTGACTGCTCAGCCGATAACATTGGAGTTCATCTGAGAAATATATTCAGCTCTAACTGGATAAAGAGGCAACTACCGAGAAAATTTCGGTAGTTTAAAAAGAATGGGAAAGAGAGGTAAACAGAGTTACCACATTCTACAATCTCGATGCCATCATATCCGTTGGCTACCGTGTCAATTCCGTTCGCACTCCTTTAAGTGCTTTAACTTACAAAGAAAGTATCAGGTCTGCTAATAGGACAGCCGTTTCCGCTTCATCTTTGGGCGCATCTTTAGGTTTCCACGCCACAACGAACCGTACAGATGCAGATTTCACCTTATAGCCTCTTTGTTCCCATTCGGCTAATGCCCTCTGCATTTTTGATGATAATTTTGCGATTGGCTTATCGCTCAATGAACTATACAAAAAGAAATTATTGTAAATTAATGAATCTCCTCCTTTCAGAGCTAAGACCTCTTGTTTCCGATTTTTGAAAAATCCCAAATTGACATCTTTGTGAGAGAGCTGTAGCATAATCTCTTCGGGCATGTCATATTGCTGTTGGTCAACGTGATATTGGTCTACACTTAAATGGTTAAAGCAATCGCCGTTTGTGTGTATGAATAGTCTGTTTTTTGCACGGGTTATGCCTACGTAATATCGACGCATCAGATGGTCTTCCTTTACATAGCTGTCCGATATGAGCATATATACATCGTCAAACTCCCTGCCTTTAGCCTTGTGAATGGTTGATACCACAACATCGGTTCCTGATGTGTCACAGAAGTCTTCCACTGACGACTCAAATGCAAATTCTCTGAAGTCACTGAAATATTTTGTTCTGTTAGTTTGCTCAAACTGTTCCACACACCGCTTTACATAGATCAAACTTAGGCTTCTGTCATAAATAGAAAAGGTTGCATGTTTGGCCTCTTCCCATAGCTCTTCTGTGATTAGTGGTGTTTTTATCCGTTTGTCTATATACCTCAGGAAGTATCTCATTTCCGCTATGTTCCAAAAACGCAAGCCGTCCATTGATTGTATCAGTTTGCTGTTTATGCCATGCTTTCGCAGGAGGGCTGTCAAGATTACGGCCTCTTCGTTTGTTTGGGTGAGTACACACGAAGTGCCTTTGCCCTTGTGCTGAAGTAAGTTTTCGACAAGCGGTTGGTACATATATGCTGAGTGATGGCGTATTATTTCTACCCATCCTTTCTCTTTTCTCATAGAGATGATAGCTGTGCTTTTTATCCTTTTATGGATGGTTTTCAAGAATCCGTTGGCAAAATCCACCGGCTGGTGTGCACTGCGGTAATTCTCGGTCATTTCGACAAATGTACTTCCGTTTTTTTGCGATAGCCGATACATATAATCGGAATCGGAACCCCGGAATTCATAGATGTTTTGGTCATCGTCTCCCACTGCTATCACTCGCATTTCTTCGTTATGGGTCATCAGAGCCATTACAAGTGCATATTCTTCTGCTCCCATGTCTTGGGCTTCATCTATAACCAATACCGTCTTACCGATTTTGTTTGGTTCAACTTCTCCTTGACGTATCATTTCGGCTGCTTTTGAGACGACATTCTTTGAATCTTCAAGATTTCCTATTCGACCCAAGAGGTCGAAACAATAGGAATGGAATGTTTTTATTTCAACAAAATGAGCTGCATTGCCTATCAACTCCATAAGCCGTTGTTTGAATTCTGTAGCGGCTGCCCTTGAAAATGTCAGCATCAGTAACTGTTCGTGTTTTACGTCTTCAAGCAACAGAAGTGAGGCCAGTTTGTGAACCAGTACTCGTGTCTTTCCACTACCGGGACCTGCCGCAACCACAATGCAGCGTGAATTCTTGTCGGAAATGATTTCCATTTGCCGTTTGGATAATTGTCCAAACAATTGATTGTATTTCTGTGGTGTCAAGTTGCGTTGTATCTCGCTTGTTCTGTCTCCCTTAAAATATTTTGTGACAAACTTCTTGTAGTCCATCTGGAAATAATCCTGGACATATTGCAAGGCTGCATGATAATTCCTTACCATCAGATTGGCATATTCCCCCACAATATGTACTTGCTGGATTTTTAGTTTGTAGAATTCGTTCAGCATTCGGTAGTCGTCTTGCTTGTATCTTGACTTATTGTCTTTTATTCTTTGGATATTCATGGCGTTGTATAGTACCAGAAAACCACCTTCAAGTTTTAGCGCGCCGATTTTCGATAAATACAAAAGTGCTTCTTCCACATCTTCCAACTGAATATCATCAAGTCCACCAAAAAGAGATTGGGAGCTAGATTTTATCCGGTTCAGAAGCTCTACTACGGAGAACTGTATGGCTTTGCCGGGTACATTCTCCTTTTCTGCATTTAGCGCCAATTTGTATAGCCATTCCACGGTAAAGCGACTTATTTCCAATCGTTTTTCAAATCGCCTGATGGTAGATTCCAGATCTGCCTGACGAGTTATCTCCATGTTATGGACCGCATCCTCTTTTTTACGCGTATATCCCTTGATGGTGAGGAAATAAAGTAACGTCCGAATGTCTTTCTCTTTGGATGTGCTGATTCCATCGTTTACGGCATTCTCATTCAGTTGCTTGTATGATATTCGTAAAGACTCATCGGGAATATGATTGAGAATGTATTGTTCAAGTTTTGCAAAGCGTTCGAGGAGCATTTGCGACTTTCGTTCCGAATCACCTGCGTCCTGCAAATAGGCAGATATGTCCTTGCTGTCTGCCAATATGCCTTCCTGTCGCATGCGCTCCACTACTGATATAACGTCTTTTTTGCTTAATCCCAAAATGTCTGCCAGATAGTCGATTCGTGATTCGGCTTCCGAGTCTTGGGCCTTGGCGATATGTTTTTGAGAAATCAATGACTTGATGATACGGATAGCCTTTTCGATTTCATCGCTGCCAAAAAGTAGTGATGCTGATATGCGCTCTCTCGCTTCGTCCATATTCTTTACCGTTATTCCCGTGGCATATACATGAGGAACATTGCTTCCTCTTACCAAATATCCGCTTTGTTCTAAAGCCGCTAATGCAGTTCGTACACGGGTCTCAATGTCAGATACCGAATCATCCCATCCTGCTTGTCGGGCAATCTCCAACGCAGAGCAGTTGACTTTCATACGGTGTTTGGTAAGGCTTTTGACAGCTTTCCATACTTGTTGTATTTCGCTAATGCTAAGTTTTGTTTGGTTTAGCAATATAAAATGCTTGTCCAAATCATTGTCATTATAAAGTACATAACAACGTGCGCTAAGATCGGGGTCACGGCCTGCTCTGCCTGCCTCTTGAACATAATTCTCCAGCGAATCGGAAATGTCATAATGTACCACAAGACCGACATCTTTCTTGTCCACTCCCATGCCAAATGCGGATGTGGCCACAATGATGTGTACCTGATCGTTCATGAAAGCGTCTTGGTTGGCTATTTTTTCATCGGCTTCCATTTTCCCATTGAAAGAGAGTGCCTTGTAACCGTCGCGAGTAAGCTTTGCAGCCAGTTCTCTTGTCCGTTTGGTACGTGATACGTAAACAATTGTCGGACAATCGGCTTCTGCGACAAGTTCTCTTAGTTTCAGATATTTGTCATTGTCATTCTCCACATGTATGACAGAATAGTGCAGATTCGTTCTTGTGGCAGTTGATGCGAATAATTCCAGATTCAAATTCAAAGTCTGCTTGAAATAGTCGCAGATGTCTTGGATTACTTTCTGTTTGGCCGTAGCCGTGAAACAAGATACTGGTATCGGGGTTTTACATTTTTTCTTTTCCTGGTATTGTTGGATGAATTTGCCAATGTAGAGATAGTCAACCCTGAAATCCTGCCCCCATGAAGAAAAGCAGTGCGCTTCGTCTATTACAAACCTTACAACGTGGCGCGCCATCAATATTTTCTCGATCGTTTTTGAGCGAAGCATTTCGGGAGAGATATATAACAGCGAGGCTTCTCCATCTTGTACTCTTTGTATGGACAGCGATCTTGTGATGGGATCTAACATTCCATTTATGGTTACGGCATCCGTGATGCCTCTGTCGGCAAGGTTATCTACCTGATCTTTCATCAAGGACTGCAAGGGGGAGATAACCACCGTAAGCCCATGCATGGAATGTCCAGCCATGAGTGCAGGCAATTGGAAAGTAAGTGATTTGCCGCCACCGGTAGGAAATATCGCCAACAGCGATTTCCCTTCCACTGCAGCTTGGGCAGCATGTTCTTGCAGTGGCTCGCCTTCGTATGTCCGGAAGCACTCGTAGCCAAAAAATGTTTTTAAGTTATGAAGCACATCCAATTGCGTACGGCAATAGTCACAGCCTTTGTGGCAATTGGTATGGCGCAAGAGTTTTACGATAAATTCCACTTCCGGATAATTATAAAGCACCCATCCGGGAGTGATGGAGCGGTAATCGGTGGTATCAATCAGAGCCAAAGCGTATGCCAATCCGCATGGATATTGATGAATGAGCATGTCAAGGTCGGCATGTTGGCAAATCTTTCCTGCATAAAAATCTTTTATAAGTCCTGGTATTCCTTCATGGATATATGCTGCACTTACCATACTGAGAAATCCTTCAAATTCCTTCTTGTCTTTCAGCAGCGATGCGAATAGCAAACGCTTTTCTTTCGGTAATGAATGCCAGCGTGCTATTTCATCCAGCAATAAGTCCTTTGCTTTTTTGCAGTCGTTCACCGGATTGTTCATCTGTTCGCTGATTAGCTTGTCATCTTTCACAAGTCTGTGATAAGGACGTTCCGGGAATAGTAAAGGCGAAACATAAAGTGTGTCAACTAAGGTCCAGTGGCATTTTGGGTCCGTAAACAGGTAGTTGGCATCGTGGTGAATGATATTGTGACCACAGATATAGTCTACATCATTTAGGAAAATAAATAATTCTTCTTTTGAAGTTTTATGAAATGTCGTGTCATCATGTTTGAGTGCTCCTATATCATGAATATTATGGTCTTTTAAGCCCACTTCAACATCTACTATGGCATAATGAGGAGCACTGCATGGTGCAGAATTGGTTTTATTGCCGATAATTTTGTTTTTATTCTCGACTTTCTCAGGTCCAAAGAGTTTACCCCATATTGACATATCGCAATATAATAAATAGTTCTAAAACTTGGATTTGTTATGTATCTGCATAAGTTCATTATGATTCAGGTATATTACCTAGTATCATATACAAAAGTAAGGATAAAAGTCGAAGAATCTATTAAAAATGCCATAGACTTTTGATTATTATGCGTTTATATCACGAATTTTTCAAATAAATCTGCACTTTTGCGACATAGAGCTGTGGTTGCTTATGAATGCTTATTTTCGGGTTTGCATGATATTTGCAACACGTTCACGCAAGTAGCTTGGGAGATATAATGTATTGATTTTGAGGAGAAATTTCTGTGGTCTCTGGTGCGGCTGATATGTTTTTCGGGTTGTTGTGCCAGCATCTGCTTGGCATAGCCGATGCGAAGCTTGGTAATCTATTCGCGGAATGAGGCATGGTCGGTGGGCTTGGTGTAGGAGGAGGGGTATGTGTGGTTGGTGTTGAATATATCGGCCAATTCTTCGATGGCCAGTACCGGGCTGATATAGTCTTTCTGATTTATCCGTTCGGCTGTGGGCTTTTCGATGTTTTTTGTAATAGCGTGGGGCGTCGGGCGATGTTTTTTCTGCCTTGAGACAGGCTTTTTCGGTGTCAACGGGTGTTCCTTTTTCCTGAATGTTTTCCCTCTGTTTGTGGAAAAGGAGGTAATTCGTATAAGACCAGTACAAGTAGACGTAGAAAGGGATAGAAGGAGATGGTATTTGCAGGGCCATCAGAAACAGTCCGGCATATTGTTTTGTCCCTTCCGGAATGGCAATGAGGGTTGTGCCGGAAAGAGGGCGAAGAACAGCATCAGCACCAGTGCCGTACTCGATGAATACGCATATCTTGCATCGTCCATCGCTTTATGCTTTTATTGTGCGATGGGGGACGTGCAATGGATGACCGCAAGTCGCGGTGCAAATCTTCAGTGTTTATCTTTTGGCAGCGAGTATTCGCATATCTTATTGTTTAGCAGTGGCTCTTTGCCATTCTTGCCATTCTTTCCTGTTATTTTCTATCGTATAATGGTTACAGTTCCTTCCTTGACTTTTTTCGGCTTGACGACCGTGTCTGCAGGAGCGTAGCCCAGGGCGGCACAGCCGTACACCTTGTGGTTCGCAGGCACGCCCAGCCGGTTGAGCAGGGTGCGTACGTCCGGGTCGTCGCAGGTCTGCCCGATTTGGTTTATCCAGCAGGAGTCTATGCCCAGCGAACGGGCTGCCAGGAAGATGTTTTCCAGGGCGCAGGCGCAGTCCATACTTGCCCACCATTGGGTCGGCTCGTTGGAGACAATGACAAGCGTGGGGGCGTGGTAGTAGCAGCAGTAGGTCGTGCTGTGGCCCCGCTCTTGCAGGCGTGGCTCAGAGCTTTTGGCGAAGGCTTTTTTGACGGCTTCGTTCAGTTCGCAGAGTATTTCTTTGTTCTGAATGGCGGTGAAGTGCCAGGTTTCCAGGTGCATGCCGTTGGGGGCATAGGTGGCTGCCTGCAATATCTGGTTCAAATTTTCGGCCGATACTTGGCGGTCGGTGTAGACGCGCGTGCTGTGGCGTGCCTGGATGTTGTTCAATACTTCGTTCATAACTATTTGTGTTTAAGGGTTTCGGTTTCTTCTTGTATCCGTAGCGTTTCCACCTTGGCCAAGCGTTCCTTCAGGCGTGGCATCAGTGAGCGCCGGATGCTGAGTGACATGGTGCAATCGGTGTCGTAACCTTGGGAGAGGAGGGTGGGGCCTTCTTCTTTGACGATGCGCATGACGTCGTTCATGAAGGGGTATTCGAAGAACACGGTGACCGTTTCGTCCACTGTCTTTTCGATGACGGTGGCTGCGGCCAGTGCTTCGGCCGCGGCGGTGCGGTAGGCCACAATCAGGCCGCTTGTGCCCAGCTTTATCCCTCCGAAGTAGCGCACCACGATGATGAGCACGTCTGTCAGTTCGTTGGAGTTGATTTGTCCCAGGATGGGTTTGCCTGCCGTTCCGGACGGTTCTCCGTTGTCGTTGGCACGGAATTCTTTGCGCTCTGCCCCCAGCATGTAGGCGTAGCAGACGTGGCGCGCGTCGTAGTATTTCTTCTGATAGCTTTCGACGTAGGCTTTCACATCGGCCACGGTGCGTACGGGCAGGGCTGTGGCGATGAACTTGCTTCGCTTCTCGGTATAGATGCCTTCGGCCGGAGCGGCAATGGTTTTATAGGTATCTTCGTTCATGTGGGGGCAAAGATACGATAAATTGCTCTTTCCTGTGCGGCGTGTGGGGGGAAAATGCTACTTTTGTGGGTCTGAATGTCGAAGTGTATGCCCAAGATTGTAGTTGCCATAGATTCTTTGAAAGGCTGCCTAACCTCGCTGGAGGCGGGCGAGGCGGCCGCCGAGGGAGTGAAGCGTGCGTGTCCCTGCTGTGAGGTGTCGGTCTTGCCTGTGGCCGACGGGGGCGAGGGGATGCTGGAAGCCCTGGCCGGCACTGGGGGAGGGCGGTTGGTGCATCTGACTGCCCACGGTCCGCTGATGGAGGAGCGTGAGACGTGCTACGGCGTGTCGGCCGACGGTGCGACGGCTGTCGTCGAGATGGCCCGCATCAGCGGACTGCCGTTGGTGCCCGCCGGACGGCGCAATCCGATGCAGACCACGACCTTGGGCACGGGTGAAGTGCTGCGCGATGCCCTCCGTCGCGGGTGCCGCCGTGTGCTGCTCGGTCTGGGGGGCAGCGCGACGAACGATGCCGGGCTGGGGATGTTGCAGGCCTTGGGCTATCGCTTTCTGGATGCCGCCGGTCGTGAAGTGGGGCAGGGCGGGCAGGCCTTGGCCCGGGTGGAACGGATAGACGCTTCGGATGCGATGCCCGAGTTGGCGCAGACCCGCTTCGTGGCCGCCTGCGACGTGCAGAATCCTTTCTACGGCCCGCAGGGAGCCGCTTGCGTTTTTGCCCCGCAGAAGGGCGCCACGCCCGCGATGGTGAGGGAGCTGGACGACGGGCTTCGGCATTTTGCCGACATCGTTCGCCGCAACTTGGGGACGGACATCGCGACCCTGCCCGGCGCTGGAGCGGCCGGCGGACTGGGCGGGGGTGTGTCGGCCTTCCTTCATGCCGAGTTGCGTCGGGGCATCGAGCTGGTGCTGGAAAGTGCCGGGTTCGCCCGCCGCATCCGGGGTGCCGACCTGATTCTGACAGGCGAAGGAAAGTCCGACCGCCAGACGCTGATGGGCAAGGTGCCGGCCGGAGTCTTGGCCGAAGCCAGCCGGCAAGGCATCCCCGTGGCCCTGCTGGCCGGGCGGGTGGAGGACGAGCCGTCTTTGCGCGAAGCGGGCTTTCGCCACGTCCTCTGCATCAACCCACCCCGCACGCCCGATGCCGTGGCTCTGTCGCCCGACTACGCCCGCCGACGGCTGGCGCAGACGGCGGAAGACTTGGTTCGTACCCTCTTCCCCTGATGCTTGGACGCCCTGTCCAAGATGTTTGGACACCCTTTCCAAGATGCTTGGAAGAGCCGCGCCCGTAGTTCGGAAGAAGCGCGCCTCGTGTCCGGAACGGGCAAGCCCGTGTCGCATCCCGGGAATTTTTCTTCCGAAACCGTCCCCGTTCCCCGTCAAAAGCCCTATCTTTGCCCCGTTTTCCAAGAATAAATTCTGTGTGAGATGAAGAATGATTCAAATAGATTCAGCCGCACCCTGCTGGCGTGGTACCGCGACAACAAACGTGAGTTGCCCTGGCGCGACACACGCGACCCGTACCTCATTTGGGTGTCTGAAATCATCCTCCAGCAAACGCGCGTGGCGCAGGGCTATGACTATTACGCCCGCTTTGTCCACCGCTTCCCCGACGTGCGTTCTCTGGCCGAGGCCGACGAGGAAGAGGTGATGCGCTACTGGCAAGGCCTGGGCTACTACTCGCGCGCCCGTAACCTTCATGCCGCCGCCCGCAGCATGGCCGGCGCTGTCTTCCCCAAGACCTACCAGTCGGTGCGCGCGCTGAAGGGCGTGGGCGACTATACGGCGGCTGCCATCTGTTCGTTTGCCTACGACATGCCCTGCGCCGTGGTCGACGGCAATGTCTATCGCGTCCTTGCCCGCTACCTGGGCGTCGACACCCCGATAGACTCTACCGAGGGCAAGAAGACCTTTGCCGCCCTGGCCCGCGAAATGCTCGACGTGAATCATCCGGCCGACTACAACCAGGCCATCATGGACTTCGGCGCCCTGGTCTGCACGCCACAGTCGCCCACCTGTCTTCTTTGCCCCCTGGCCGACAGTTGTGCCGCCCTGGCCTCCGGACGAGTGACACAACTGCCCGTGAAGCAGCACAAGACCAAGCAGACCGACCGCTATCTGAACTACCTCTTCGTGCGTATGGGCGACGACACCCTGATTCGCAAACGCACCGGCAAGGACATCTGGAAGAACCTCTTCGAACTGCCCCTGCTGGAGAGCGACCGCGACCTGTCGACGGACGAGTTCCTGGCTTCCCCCCTCCTGGCAGACTTCCTGGCCGGACACCCCGGAGCAGTAGTACGTCCTTTGCAGCGGGGAGTGAAACACGTCCTTTCGCACCGCATCCTTCACGCTCATTTCTACGAAGTCCTTCTGCCGGCAGACACCGCCCCGTTCGACGGCTTTCTGCGCGTCCCCCTGTCCGGACTCGACTCTTACGCCTGGCCGCGGTTGCTGCACGCCTTTCTTGAAAAACTGCTAAAAAAGGATTCCGATACTTGCATGGTGTAGATATTCTCGCTAATTTTGGGCACAAATTTGCACGATATGGGAATCAACAAAGTAATACTGCTGGGTAATGCCGGACAAGACCCCAAAGTGACCTGGTACGAAGGCGGAAGCTGCGTGGCACAACTCTCGCTGGCTACCACCGAGAAAGGCTACACGCTTCAGAACGGTACGCAGGTGCCCGACCGCACGGAATGGCACAACCTCATCTTCCGCAACCGCCTGGGCGAAATCGTCGAGAAATATGTCCACAAGGGCGACAAACTCTATGTCGAGGGCAAAATCCGCACCCGTTCGTACGATGACCAGACCGGGGCCAAGCGCTACGTGACCGAAATATTCGTCGACACCATGGAGATGCTTACCCCGAAAAGTGCGGCACAAACTTCCGCACCTACTCCCGTGGCACCGCAGCCTGCACGCCCGCAGAACACGGCCCCGTCACAGGACGATGGCGCAGACGATTTGCCGTTTTGATTGTTTAACTAATACCTACTTCTTTGGACTCAGACACTTACTTATGCCCGGTGGCAGATTGGTTTAGTCAGGTATCTGTCACCGCTCCTTCCGAATGGGCTATTGCCGCCATCATCTGCGCAGCACTCCTCCTGCTGCTATCCGCCTTCGTTTCGGCTTCCGAACGCGCTTTCTTTTCACTGACACCAGCCGACATCTCCTCCATCGCCGAGGAAAAGCAGGCAGCCGACGTGCGTGTCTCCCGGTTGCTGGAAGACAAGGAACGTCTGCTGGCGACCTTGCTGCTTGTCAACAGCTTGTCCAACGTCTCCATCATCCTGCTCTGCCACTTCTTTTTTACCGACGTCTTCCATTTTGCTTCCGTCTTCTGGCAAAGCTTTGTACTGACACTCTTTCTGTCCGTCCTCATCCTGCTGTTTGGCGAAATCATGCCGAAGATGTTTTCCACCCGGCATCCCTTGTCTTTTTGCCGTCATGCGGCTTCCGGCCTCGATGCCTGCCGGGCGGCCTTCTATCCGTTCTCTTCCGTACTGATGCGGGTCATGGCCTGGATGGACAAAAGTATGGCGCGGAAAAGAACACACGCCATTTCTGTGGACGAACTGTCGCATGCGTTGGAGTTAACCGACAAAAACGAACTGTCGGAAGAAAGCCATATCTTGGAAGGTATCATCCGTTTCGGCGAAGAAACCGCCAAGGAAATCATGACCTCACGCCTGGATGTAGTCGATTTGGAGTATCATACCCCCTTCAAGGAAGTGCTGCAGTGTGTGGTCGAAAACGTCTATTCGCGTATCCCGGTTTATTCGGAAACACGCGACAACATCAAAGGCATCCTGTATATCAAAGACCTGCTTCCCTATCTGACGCGAGGCGACGATTTCAACTGGCAGACCCTGATTCGTCCGGCCTACTTCGTGCCCGAAACCAAGATGATAGACGAATTGCTCCGCAACTTTCAGGCCAACAAGATACACATCGCTATCGTGGTGGATGAATATGGCGGAACATCGGGCATCGTGACAATGGAAGACATCATAGAAGAAATCGTAGGTGAAATCCATGATGAATACGACGAAGAAGAGCGCACGTACACCCGTCTGAACGAACACACGTGGATTTTTGAAGCCAAGACCCAACTGATAGATTTCTATAAGATAACCAAGGTAGATGAAGATGTCTTTGACGAAGTAGCCGGTGATGCCGATACGTTGGCCGGCCTGTTGCTGGAACTGAAAGGAGAATTTCCCGCTTTACATGAAAAGGTGTCTTACGGTCGTTACGAGTTTGAGATTCTGGAGAGAGACAATCGGCGTATCTTGAAAGTGAAGTTTACCGTTCATGACCCTTCGGAAGCCTCTAAAGCAGAAAAAACGGTCGCCTGACGAATGCCTTATGCCACTGTTCCGCCAACATAAAGAATCTGCCTGTCATTGGGGCATTTGGAAGATGGATGAGAGCTATGAAGAACTCTGCTCGTTGCTTCCCTCTTCGTTGGTGACGGAAGCAGAAACCCGCTTCTCTGCTCTTCATCGTCGGCAGGAATGGCTTTCTGTCCGAGCTTTGTTGAGAGCGCTATCTGCTGAAAACCACGAAATCGCCTACCAGCCTTCCGGTAAGCCTTACCTGGCCGGTTCAGCCAAGCACATCAGCATCTCGCACACCAAGGGTTATGTGGCCGTTATCTTAGGTGCTTCCACCGTAGGCATCGATATTGAACAGTACGGCCCTCGTGTACGTAAAGTGGCGTCAAGATATATGCGCTTCGACGAGCATCCGCAGCCTTATGCGGGCGATGACACCTGGAGCCTGCTGCTTCACTGGTCGGCCAAAGAAGTCCTGTTCAAGTGTCTGGATGCGGAAGAAGTCGATTTTAAGGAACATATGCGTATATTTCCTTTTACACCCGGTCCGCAAGGTACTTTCCATGCCTGTGAGTATAAGACGGAGCTGCACCGTTCTTTTCTGATTCATTATCTGTTGCATGCAGACTTTGTGTTGACCTGGACTTTCTTCTGAATGTGTTTTTAGTGTGGAACTTAACAACCTGCCTCAAGCATGAATATCTTGGCCAGTTAAACGCATATGTCTCTTATTAAACCATTAAAAGAATAAATCGTACACATATAAGATGGATTGAAAAGGAAATATCCAATTCCCCTTTTCAGTCCATCTTTTGCACAAACTTAATGTTTTATAGCTTCCATCCGGAAATGCTTTCCTGTATTTCCCAGAGATGAGCATAAAGTCCTTCTTTCCGGATAAGTTCATCGTGTGTCCCTTTTTCCTGTATTTGTCCGTTATCCAAGACGATGATTTGGTCGGCATCCTTAATGGTTTTGAGTCGGTGGGCAATGGCGATGACGGTACGTCCTTTGATAAGCGTGTCGATGGCTTTCTGCACCTCTACTTCGTTTTCGGGGTCGAGCGAAGCGGTCGCTTCGTCCAGCAGGATGATTGGCGCGTCTTTCAGAATGGCACGGGCTATGGATATGCGTTGCTTTTCTCCTCCTGAAAGGGTACAACCTCCTTCGCCCACCATCGTGTCGTACCCTTGTGGCAAGCGCATGATGAAATCGTGGCAAGAGGCTTTCTTGGCTGCGGCTATGATTTCCTCGTCCGTCGCATCTGTCTTACCGAAACGGATGTTGTTGCGTATCGTGTCCTGAAACAGATAGACATCTTGGAACACCATGGAGATATGGCTCATCAGGCTTTCGGGATTTATTTCATCCATTGAGACATCATTGAAGTAAATATGCCCTTTCTGCGGGTCATAGAAGCGGGCGCAAAGTTTCATCAGTGTACTTTTCCCGCTTCCCGAAGGGCCGACAAGAGCTGTCAGTGAGCTATTGGGAAGCGTGACGGTTACATCGTGCAGCACTTCCTTGTCCTGATAAGCAAACGATACATGTTCAAATCGGATGTCGCCTGCCGTCGGGGATTGCCGTTCCCCTTTCATTTCCGGCTCGTCCATCAGCGAGAGGATGCGTCCTCCGGCAATGGAGAAATAGCGGAATTCGGCAAAGTTGGTCAGGGCGGAAGTCAGCGGGTCGAACACACGGGAGCCGACCACGAGGAACAGCACGAAGACAAGCAGCGAAAGTTCCCCTCCCAACAGGAGGTATGTACCGCACAGGACCATCAACGTCAGCCCGGCACGAACCAACGTGATGCTCAGCAGGACGAAGGGACCCAGCAGGGCTTCCTGACGGATGCAGGCACGGCGCAGCCGGGCAAAGGCTTCGCGCAACCGGACGAAACGGTCGCCCAGCAGGTTGTAGGCTTTCATCACCCGGATGCCTTGCAGGTATTCTTCCAGCCGGTTTCCGGCATCTATTTTGGCCTGAATCTGCGTGCCGCTCAGTTTTCTTTGTACACCTGTGCTGGCCCACAATACGAGCATGGCCAGCGGAAGCGCGGCAAACATGCTGACTGCCATCCTCCAGTCTATCCAGACCAGCGAGGCAAAAGCCAGTACGGGCATGACCACGGCACCCATCAGCTGGGGCAGGTGGTGCGAGATACCGGTTTCCGCCATCATGAAGTCCGTAATAAGCATGGAGGACAAATCGCCGGGGTCACGTCTGGACAGGAAGCCCAGCGAAAGTCTCCGCAGATGTTCCGCCAGCGACAGGCGCCCCGAAGCACTCATTTCGTAGGCTCCCCGGAAATTGGCGCGATAGGATGCCCTCTCCGCCAAAGCCATAATCAGCATATAAACAGCCATAATGCCGAATATCCACCACAGGCGGGTCGTGTCGAGCGGCTGTCCGCTTCCGTCAAATGCATTGAAGATGATGCGTATCGCTTCTATGGAAAGACAAAACGGTACGATATTCACTAAATTGGCGAGCATGGTGTAACCCACAGGCTTGTAAAGCCGCTCGGTATGTCCGATGGTTATGTTTTTGATTGCATTCATATCTTGTTCTCCTTTTCAATTTTTGTTCAACGTCCAGTGGTAAGCACTCGTATAGGCATCCCACATATTCTTATATACACCTTCTGTGACGGACAAGACTTCGTGTTTTCCGCACTGCGCCATCCGTCCCTCCTTCATGACGATAATCCGTCCTGCGGAGACAACGGACGAGAGGCGGTGCGCTATCACGATGACCGTCTTGCCCTTTATCAGCGATTGCAGGGCCATCTGCATCTTATATTCGTTCTCCGGGTCGGCAAAGGCCGTGGCCTCGTCCAGCACCAGTATCGGAGCATTCTTCAGGATGGCGCGCGCCACACATATCCGTTGGGCTTCGCCTCCGGAGAGATACACACCTGTGTCGCCTATCCGTGTGTCGTACCCCTGCGGCAACCGTTCGATGAAGTCATGGCATTGGGCGGCTTTAGCGGCAGCTATCACCTTTTCACGGGTGGCTGTGGGAGAGCCGACGGCAATGTTCTCATAGAGCGTGTCGTAGAACAGGAACGTGTCCTGGAATACGAAAGACACCATGTCCATCAGCTTCTCCGTGGCTATCTGGCGGATATCCACGCCGCCTATGCGTATCTCTCCCTGTTCCACATCCCAAAAGCGGGGAATCAGATTGGCTATCGTAGACTTGCCGCTCCCCGACGGGCCCACAAGCGCCGTTATCTCTCCTTGCGGTGCCGTGAAGCTGACATCGCGCAAGGCTTCCGTCCGCGTGCCCTGTTCCGTGTTTTCGTAGGAGAATGATACATGACGGAACCCCACATCGTAGGTGGTAGGCACCTGTGGATGTTCCGGTTCCGGTATCGGTTTCTGTTCCAGGATACGGTCGATGCGGCTTACCCCTTCGTTGATGTCGCGTGTATTGCCTCCTAAAAAGGTCAGTTTGTAAACGGGTGAAGCCATGCCCGGCCCCATGATGATGAAAAACAGCCATACCACCGCCAACGACAAGGATTGCGGACTGGCTTGCATCAGCAAGATGCCTATAGGGAGAATGAACGTCACCATCGAGTTCAGTAATACGGTAAATGCTATCATGCCATTTTGGTAGGTGTCACAGCATTTCAAGGCAAAGGTCTTGTAGGCCTGAATCTCGGCGTTGAACTGGCGGAACGAACGGACGCTCTGTCCGAAAATCTTGACCACGGGCATCCCCCGCACATACTGCACGGCGGACGCGCTCATCTTTTCCTGCGCATCATAATAGATAGCCATGAACTCCCTTGCCCTTTTACCCATAAAATTGGAGAATTGCAGAAAGAGACTGAGTACCACGACTGCCAAGCAGACCACCGTCAGCCACACATCCAGAGAGAAGAAGATGACAAGCATCACCACCACCGTAGCCATGACATTGACCAAGTCCGGGATGGTATGGGCGATAAACCCTTCTATCTTTTCGATATTCTGATCCATTGTTTTCTTTATGGCTCCCGTAGAGGTGTTGTTCAGGAATCCGAGCGGAAGTCTGCCGATGTGTTCGGACAGGCGGACACGCAGCCCGTACAAGATGTGGAATGCTGCGACGTGGGAAGACATCAGGGCAGCATACAGCAGTACCAGTCCGCCGGCAAGCCCTCCAAATGCAATCCATCCCCAACGCATCATGTCCGTTCCGTCCAAAGCGGAAAGATTGGAGCCATTCGACAGCAACTCTTTCAAAATTTCATAAACAGCCCAATAAGGCACAAGCATACACACTGCGCTGCCGGCTGACAGCAGACCTGCCAATATAAGCAGGCCTTTCCTTTGTCCCGCTATCTCAAACAGGCGGGACAAACCTTCTTTCTTCTTCGCTTTCGTTTTCATTTATATATTAATCGGTTATATATTCACGTAAAGTATCGGATGGCAAAGCGTGGAATAAAAACGCTGCTTTCATGGTCATAAAGACCATCGGGCATATTCGATTCCCACGCTTCACGCTAAATATTGTCCGGTTCTCTATTCGTTGTTGGCAAATTCCCGTAACAGCTCCGGACGGACTATAACAGTTCCCTCGCCCTTTTCTTTTCTGGTCAGCCGGAAATCACAGCATGGAGCCGCATGAGACAATGTTTGGGTTCTTGTCAGCCGGACACCAAGTATGTCATGTGAGATATAATCATTCACGCATAAATAAGGGAAAAAACGCTTGACACCCAAAACAGAACAAAGCTTGGCAACCGGACACCGGATTATGTTCATACCTACATCGAACGTGTCGTTTTCATCCGGCATCACGCAATCGAACAGCCAATCGTCCTCCGAAGAAACACGAGAAGCGGAAGCGATACGCCGCACATAATCGGGCGAACATAACATATCGCGTATTTCCGGTATTTTCCCCGGAGGGACACTCGATAACGTAAGCTTTCCCAATGCTTTCTGCGTAACAATGGAAAGTTCCGTCAAACTCCACCCCCTGGATGACAGCTCTTTCCACAGACCAATCTCATAAGCTATGCCGATGATATTCTTCACCCATGGCGATGTCGCCGGGACATCCGGGATAATAGCGGATACGTGACGGAAATCATCAATGGCTTTTTTCATCACGGATTCCAAGGTCTCCTTCGATAAACGAGATGACAGTTCTTCCCTGAAAAATCCTTCAAACCGTTCCAACATCGGAAGGAATGGCCTAATCGTCGTCTCTTTCATCTTTCAAGAAATGTTATCGTCGTATCACGGAAACCTGATCCAACCACATCAATGCCGTTCTTTTCCTGAACGATACGATATCCCAGCAGGAGCTGAACTTATAGCACAGCCGCGCCATCCTTCCCAATATCTGCCCGAAGAAGAAGCCCCAGCGCGGACGGAAGAACTTCATGTAGTTGGCCTGCTCGATGAGTTGCAAATTCGGCTCCCATTGCTCCACCACGTGTCCATCGCTCAGCCCTGAACGGATTTGAGCTTCGTGCTTACGGAGCGAATCAGGCTTCACTCCGTGTCGGCTCATCATCGTGCCGCATACGTCGAACCACAGTTCGCCTCCCCCGAAACGGCTCGCCACATGATGCAGGAATGTTCTCACTTGTTTCTCGTAAAAATACATCAGCACACCCTCCACGATGAAGATAAATTCCCCGTCGGGATGCCTGCGGCGCAGGTCGTCCATCCAGTCGGTTTCCAACAAGGATGCCGCGATATAGACATTGTCCGGATGTTCGGGTATCAACTCCCGGCGCAATGCGATGACCTCCGGCAAGTCCAAATCATAAAAGACCGCTTTTCCACCTCCAATGCGCTGGTAGCGGGTGTCCAGTCCGCAGCCCACATTCACGACTACCGGACGGGAATGCGCTTTAATAAACCGTCGCACGGCACGGTCGAAATACCATCCGCGCACCACGCATCCCACTTCGCTCAGCTTCGCCCTGTCAAATTGGGAGTAATCGTATTCCAAACTGTCCGCCAGCCGTTCTGCTGCCTTGTCATTCAAAATAGGATGTTTGCGGCGACTTTCTTTGGCCCTCATGTATAGCGGAATGAGTAGTGTTTCCGCCACAATGTTCTTAAATTCATGTTTCTGTTTCATATCTTTGAGTGTTTAATAGCGAACGATATTCAGAATTGTTCACAAAAAAAGGAGGAAACCTCCGTGAAGATTTCCTCCTTGCCAACCGTCCGGTTGCGGCTGTCTGTATGTATGTACGTTGTCTGTACTTCATATATTGATAATAGCTCTCCAACCTTGGATTTCAAAAAGAATATAATCGTGCAAGATTGCTTCCATTTCTTGTTGGGGTACAGAATGCATCAATAATTCCTCGAACATTGTGAACATCCATACCGTATGCAGATGGATGATAAAATCAGATACAGTCGTATTGATTTCGGGATACTTCTGCTGCATGGATGTGAACCATGTCTTGACCAGTTCCGTAGAACGGTCGGTATAGTTTTCGCGGAAATGTTCCAATGAAGAACCTTGTGCGCGGAATAGCAGAATTTCCATCAGTCCGCGATGCGTGTTAATAAGCGAAACATACTCGTCTATGCAGGCTTTCAGATACTTCTCCGACCTCATCATCATGATGTCTTCTCCACGTATGCCATGATGTTCCTGCAACATGGCTTCCAAAGCATATAAGACCGGACGAACCACTTCACAGAACAGTTCGTCTTTGTTCGTGAAGTAGTGGTAGATATTTCCGACACCCACACCAGCCAGCTCCGCTATTTCACGCATGGAAGTCTTGGAATAGCCATTATGCCTGAATTGTTGTCTGGCAACAGCCAATATGCGACCGCGTATGTTTTCTTTGAGTACTTGCATTTATAAAGAACAATGTCTGTTTCTCGTTTTGCAAAGGTACAGGGCTTGGAATTGTCAGGCAATACCTATTTTTAGGGATTTTACAATATCCAGACACATGTGCCTTTCAATCATTGTTCCACATGAGAGTATAAACAAGAAGCTGTAGAATGATGGTGGTACATCGTTTGACTTCCTTTCAGCGGCATGCGACAACATTCAAAAGATGCACTGCCTCATGCACAGCATAATCCGGCAGGAAGGATGTATAAGACTTCTTTGCTCATAGCAATAATTTTAGTAATTCCTCGTGGACTAGCCCGTTTGTTCCGGCCACTTGGCTTCCTTGAGCCGGGTCAAGCTTTCTGCCATTCCAGTCGGACACTTTCCCTCCGGCCTCTTGCACCAGGAGCATTCCTGCCGCATAATCCCAAGGGTTCAAATATACCTCGAAATATCCACCCTGTCGGCCACATGCGGTATATGCCAATTCCAAAGCGGCAGAACCAAGTCTTCGGATGTCTTGTGAATGTTCATAAACCTTGAGAAATCTGGCAAAATTTTCTTGGGCAAGTTCTCTTTTGGCCGTACCAATGCCAATGATGGTTTCCGAGAGCTTTCGGGCAGAGGAGACGTGTATGGGTTTGCCGTTTAAGAAGCTCCCCTCACCTTTGACGGCGGAGAACAATTCATCATGAAATGGGTCATAGACAATACCCAAGACAATCTCCTTTTGACAACAAAGAGCCAGCGAAACGACGCTATGCTGATAGTCGTGCACGAGGTTGGTAGTGCCGTCAACCGGGTCAAGAATCCAGTAGTTGCCTGTATCCATCCGTTGTAATCCGGTTTCCTCTCCGAGAAACTGTATGTCTGGCGCAAGTGCATATAGCGCTTTTTGGAGAAAATCCTGTACCGCAATGTCCACTTGCGTAACGTAATCGGCAACTCCTTTTTCTCTTACATGAGCTGCCATTTCTCGATTTCCGATTATTCCTTGCGTCTCTTTTACCAAGCTGATTATACGTTGTATATTCATGTTCATTATAGAGTTGAATTTAACGTGAGTTCGATATAAGGAATAAAATTATTCGTTTGATAATTAGGAACATAGCGATAAAAGCATTAAATTTATAGTGTCAAGTTATAACATTTAAGCGATTACCACTATGTTCTCAGAGGATAAAGTTACGGAGATTTATTGTATGACGGATGATTTTTGCAAGGAATTCAAACAGTAAGAATTTCTGGTATCATAATCAAACAGATGATTTCTGGGATAATTTCAACATGTTCAATTTTACAATATCAGCATTGTTGAAGTCAAATTCATAAGGTGCTCTATATGTGTACAAACTTTCAAAAATATTCTTGTTAGAAATATGCTCTGGTTTTACCCATTTATTATAAAATCCTTTGGTTATTCGTTGTGCTTCCAGTAAACATTTTTTTGAAAGGCAAAATGTAGGGTGTAACCTTATCAAGTCTTTAATATAGCCTGAATCTTTTTGCAGCACTTCTAATATAGTTTCGCCTCTATATTTCTAGTTTCCATACAGTGGGAAAGCATCATTTATTTCATATATTTTCATACTCTATTGTTATTAAATAATCACGCTAATAGTACTCCGTTAAAATCATTTTTCCAAGAATTACCATGCATTTGTAGCATTAACCTTCTACTCATCCAATAGTTATAATAGTCGTGGTAACTTTTTATGAAAAGTTCATTGTATGACAAGGCATCCAATGAATTATTTACTAGGATTGTAAAGTAAATATAAAGTGCTATTGCAATAGATACGCTTTCAGGATCCAAGGAACGAATCTCTATTTCTTTTTCTACATCATTAATATCTTTGCTATCTTTGAATTGAGCGTGCATAGCAAGCATGCTTATATGCTTAGCTAACACATCAATTTCTGTTAAATTGTATAAGCCTTTCATAGCTTTGTTTTGTTTATTTGCCTCATTTGATTTATATTTTTCCATATAAACTTTCATTGCTAGACAAAATTTTCCTTCAGGTGAATTTTGAGAAGCATAATGTGAACATAAGAATCCTTTGGTTCGCAAACACCATGTTGGTCCTTGAAGTTGCATGGCTGCAATATTGGGATCTTCACTACATTTTTGATTGAAAGTTGTTCCACTTCCATCAAGCATCGATTCAATTGTGTATTGGCCCATTAAAGATTTATCTAGTTCTTTTGTCGTCATAGCAGTATGATTAATATTGTTGATATACTGATGATAAATAGTTGATAATTTTATTTACACATATTATCCCTTTTTGAGCATTACAATTCTCTATTTGCTTAACTAATTGATACAAATTTTCTATTTGCTCATCTGGATAATTCTTTAACCCTATTTGTAAGAAATCATGGAAAGCTATGTCATAATAGTATTGATTTGTTTTGATTATTAATGGAGTGTATGGTACAGAAAATATATCATCATCAGTTATCTCCATAGCATTAGCTATGGTGTAATAAAAATCTTTGTGGAAATATGCAAGAACAGATAATCTTTTTAAGTAGATGGCCTTATTGGGATCCTTTTCTATTGCTTTAGACAGACAATAAAAAGCATTATCAGCTATTACTCTACGAGTATCTTCGTTGTTCATGAATAGGGGATATGATCCCATTAAACAATAGGCACTTCCAACTATATCATAATTTGATACTGTTAGTAGTTGGCTTGAGGCATCTTGAACTTTATTGTATAAGCAAATTAAAGTTTTTACTTCTTCTTTAGTATTATTGGATTGTGCATGATTGATAGCAATTTTTGCCAGTACTTCAATAGGAAGTAATTCTTTTTTTTCTATATCTTTATATGTATTCATAAATATATGTCTTTTAGATGATGGATTACTTTTTTAAAATTCATAAAAATATTTATGTCTGAAGACTGACATCCTTTTATTACTATCTTCATTAAATACCTTATCAAGTTTAAAATCCTCCATATTAGGATTCCAATATTTGCCAGATTGAGCTATTTTTACGAGAGCATCCACCATAGATTTCGGTATTATAAAGTGCCTAGTATATTTATATTCATGTTCAACAACAGATATACCTCCCCAAGCAGCTTTTATTAATGGATTCGCTTCTACAATTACTGTTTCTCCATATAGATTTTCAAATAAGCTTCTTATGTTTAGTATTTTGTACTCGTTTAAAAAATTTTGAGAATCACTTTCTTTTCCTTTTGTCTTTTTTAGCGCATTAAATAGTTTCATACTAGCTCGTTTTGCAGCCATACCACAAAAAAAGGTGTTGGCTCAACCTTGAATGTATATCAGAAGGTATCGCCAAACACCTATAACCATACAAACAAGGAAAGCCCACACCTGATGGTATGAGCATTCACTTACTTGCTTATGATGGTTATATCCTGTTGAAATTGGCGATTTCTCTGATAACATCAAGCAAGAAGCAAACACTTCTTTTTCTAATATGTCTTGGTTAAACTTTTATTTCATTAGCAATTCATATTATTGTTTATGCCACAAAGTTACTACTTTCCTGTAAGAAACAACTATCTTAGTACTAATTTTTCCAGCTAAACTTCAACATATCAGATTCCATAGGTATGGGCTGTGGCTTGAGCATGCAAATGTATTGTTATTTCCAATATATCAGATAAACATACGTGGGATGTAGTTCCTAATTTATAATAGGCCAGAGCCTGGATAACATAACAGAGCTTTCAGGTGACTGGGGCGGTTGGCAAAACAGTTTTGATTATTCACTTTAAAAAAGAAAAATCCTCAATAATCTTACTGATTATCAAGGACTCCTTTGGGGTGGCAGATGGGACTCGAACCCACGACATTCAGAACCACAATCTGACGCTCTAACCAACTGAACTACAGCCACCATATATGGTGCATTTCTCAAATGCGGTGCAAAGATAGATATTATCTTTGAACTGGCAAAAAAATGCAAGAGTTTTTTATGTAAAAACTTTGTTTTTGCCATCGAGCTGAGGTGTCTTAGGCTTCATGCGTCATAAAATGTTGGCTTAAATCTTCCGTTTTATTTAAAAAAGGTTTATCTTTGCCCCCGAATTGGTTCTTACTACCCACGTACTCGGGTAGGGGATTAAAAGGGAATCAGGTGAAAATCCTGGACAGTCCCGCTGCTGTGAAACTCTATTTTAAACTTTCTGAAGAATACTCAGTACCACTGATGTGCTGTTGCACATTGGGAAGGTTTCAGAAAGGGAGTCAGTCAGAAGACCTGCCATCATTCATTGAGCCTTCTTTTCTCCGGGGTTAGAGAAGGAGGTGCTTGTTTTTCAACTTATTTAAATGACAGACATGTTTAAGCAGTTTAGTAGTGCTGTCTGTTTGTCTTGCGCATTGTTTCCCGCTGGAGGAACTATGTCTTTGTGTGCGCAAAACAGATTGGACAGTTTGCAACGATTGGATGAGGTTGTGGTGACGGCAAAAGCCCTTTCCAAAGAGGTTATCCCTGTGCAGCAATTGGCAGGTGCGCAATTGCAGCGCCTGGGGGCGCACAGCGTGGCCGATGCTATCCGCTATTTCTCTGGTGTACAAATCAAGGATTATGGTGGCGTGGGAGGATTGAAGACGGTAAACATCCGCAGCATGGGCACCAATCATGTCGGTGTCTTTTATGACGGCATAGAATTGGGAAATGCCCAAAACGGTACTGTTGATTTGGGCCGCTTTTCATTGGACAACATGGAAGCGGTGACGCTCTACAACGGACAGAAGAGTGCCCTTCTTCAACCAGCCAAAGACTTTGCCTCGGCAGGAAGTATTTATTTGCAGTCTCGGACGCCCCGATTTGCAGCAGGAGAGCGTCAGCACGTGAAGTCCACCTTCAAGACAGGCTCCTTTGGGGTAGTCAACCCTTCCATCGTGTGGGACAGGCGTTTGAACGAGCGTATCAGTTCTTCGGTAAGCGCGGAATATATGTACACCACCGGGCGATATAAGTTTACTTACCGGGTGGAAGACAGCTACGATACAACGGCTGTCCGCAGAAATGGCGATGTGAATGCTGTCCGTTTGGAAGGAGGGCTTTTCGGCAGCATCAAAGGCGGGTATTGGCGGGCCAAAGCTTATCTTTATCGTTCAGAGCGCGGATATCCGGGTGCCGTAGTAAAGAATAAATTCAGTCACGAAGACAGGCAATGGGATACGAATGTTTTCGCACAAGGCTCTTTCAGGAAAGAGTTCTCGCCCAGATACAGTCTGTTGATAAATGCCAAGTATGCCTACGACTATTTACATTATCTGGCCGATCCCCGGCGGGATGAGGCTTTGATGTATGTCAATAACCGTTATTACCAGCATGAAACGTATGTTTCTGTGGCCAACCAATATGCTTTGCTGCCGGTATGGGATGTAAGTTTCTCCGCCGACTATCAGTTCAACCTGTTGGATGCAGACTTGACAGACTTTGTCTATCCCCGGAGGCATACGCAACTGCTGGCTGTGGCTACGGCTCTCCGTTTCCCGTCGGTGAAGATGCATGCCAGTCTTTTGGGCACTTTGGTGCAAGACCATGTGCGGAGCGAAGCCCAGGGGGCGGATAACCGGGCTGAGTGGACGCCTACTGTTGTAGTCTCTTATCGTCCTTTTTCTGCCTTAGACCTTAATCTGCGGGCTTTCTACAAGCGGATTTTCCGTATGCCGACGCTGAATGACCTGTATTACACCTTTATCGGTAACGTTGATTTGGAGCCGGAATATACCAATCAGTATAACCTGGGTCTGACTTATGCCAAGGAGTGGGGCGACCGTTGGTTGCGCAGGTTGGAGGTGCAGGCAGATGTGTATTACAACGAGGTCGAGAACAAGATTGTGGCCATGCCGACTTCTAATTTCTTCCGCTGGACCATGGTCAATCTGGGCAAGGTAGAAATCAGGGGCATTGACCTTGCTCTGCAGACGGCGTGGCAATGGGGGAAAAACTGGTATCTGACGGGGCGGGTGAACTATACGTATCAGAAGGCGCAGGACTTTACCGACCCTACGGATGCTTACTACGGGGGGCAGATACCTTATATCCCGTGGCACAGCGGTTCGGCGGTATTGAACTTGAACTGGCGGGAGTGGGAGATGAATTACAGTTTTATCTATACAGGAGAGCGCTATTCGTCGCGTGCCAATATCCCGGTCAATTACGTGTTGCCCTGGTACACCAGCGACTTCTCTGTTTCCCGCACGCAACATTGGGGCGGGGGCGACTTGAAGCTGACGCTGGAGGTGAACAATTTGTTCAACCAGCAATACGAAGTCGTCATCTGTTATCCCATGCCAGGCACGAACTTCAAGGCGATTGTTCAATATGCTTTTTAATGAATCGTAACGCAGGGCTTGTTTAATTTTTATTCTCTCTGTCATCCCGAGCATGTTCAAGGGAACTCACCATGGAGATGGCTCATTTGGAACAAGCGCTAAAATGAATGGATATGAAAAAAGAAAACTACAGGAATTTCCGTTGGAAAAAGGAAGAGGGAAGATCCGTCGGAAAAGTAAAAAAACAGTATTCCCTATCACCCCGAAGACGTTCCAGATTCGTTCCAAGTTCGTTTCTAAGGGGAGCCAGTTGGAACGACTTTGAAACGACTTTGGTACGACTTTGGTACGACTTTGTCTCTTCTCGTTTGAGGAATCTCTCCGGAAATGGAGGGATGGTAAGGAATGTGTACAAGCTTTGGCCGTTGTGTTGGGGGGGGCTGCTGTTGCTCGCCTTGGCTGGCTGCCGGGGAGAAATGCCCTTCATCTATTATGAGGAAGAGGAAGTGACGTCCGGACGTGGCACAGGGGGGGTAAAAGGTTTTTTTCTTCTGAACGAGGGGAACATGGGAAGCAACAAGGCAAGCATCGACTTCTTCAGCTGTGAGACGGGCAGGTATATGCGCAACATCTATCCTTCGCGCAACCCCGAGATAGTGAAGGAACTGGGGGATGTGGGGAACGATATCGGCATTTATGGCAGCAAGTTGTATGCTGTTATCAATTGCTCGCACTATGTCGAGGTGATGGATGTGAGTACGGCCAAGCATGTGGGGAGCATAGATGTCCTGAATTGCCGTTACATCACTTTCAGCGGGGGGAAGGCTTATGTCAGTTCGTATGCCGGGCCTGTGCAGATTGACCCCGACGCCCGGCCCGGCAAGGTGGTAGAGGTTGATACGGCCAGCCTGCAAGTGACCCGGGAGGTCGTGGTGGGGTATCAGCCCGAAGAGATGGTGGTGGCTGACGGTAAGCTTTATGTGGCCAATTCTGGCGGCTATCGCTATCCGGACTATGATACCACCGTGTCTGTCATCGACCTCGAGTCGTTTCAAGTGGTGAAGACGATTGACGTGGCCATCAACCTGCATCGCATGGAGCTGGACCGGTACGGGCGTATCTATGTGTCTTCGCGGGGCGATTATTACGATGTGGGGGCGGATGTATATGTGATAGACAGCCGTACGGACCAGGTGCTGGGCAATCTGGGTGTGACAGCCAGCGAGATGTGCCTGTCCGGCGATTCGCTGTATATGACGAGTGTGGAGTGGAGCTATGTGACGAACAGCAATACCGTAGCCTATACGCTTTACGATGTGGCCCGCGAAGAGGTGGTTTCGCGCAATTTCATTACGGATGGGACGGATAAACAGATTCAAGTGCCCTACGGCATGGCTGTCAATCCGGACACGAAAGAGATTCTGGTGTGCGATGCCAAGGACTATGTGACGCCTGGTACGCTGTATTGTTTCAGTCCGGAAGGGACGCTGGAGTGGCAGGTGACAACGGGGGATATTCCTGCGCATTTTGCGTTTACAACGACATCTTTTCAAGAATAATCATTTATTAATTTAAGTATGATAGGAATAAAATCTTTATTAAAACATTCGGCTGTCGTGGCGGCCGTATGTGGTGTGAGCTTTTTGATGTGTGGCGTGACCTCGTGCAGTGAAGACGATGGGGCTGTTCCCCCTGTGCCTCAACCCGACGGGGCCACTGCCTATATCACCCGGGTGTTAGACTTTATGCCGGCTGTCGGGCAGTTTACCAATACAATGCCGGCTTATGAAGAAGGTGATACGCAGGAAACCATGAACGAAAAAGTGCTGGCAGCCATAGGCAACAATAACAGGGGCCTGATTTCGCTGGGGGGGTATGGAGGCTACGTTACGGTGGGCTTCGACCATACCATTGAGAACAAGCCCGGATTGCGCGATTTCAGGGTCTTGGGCAATGCTTTCTATTCTGCCTCTAATCCCAATCCGGATGCGCCGGTGGGTGGCAGTTGTGAGCCGGGCATCATCAGGGTGGCTTATGATAAAAACAAGAACGGCCGGCCCGATGAAGACGAGTGGTACGAGATAGCCGGAAGCGCCCATGAAGACCCGGCGCAGGAAGCATGGTATCAGTTGGCAGAAGATAGTGGGAACGATGTGAATCTTTATACTGACTATGAGATTACGTATTACCGTCCGGCGCAGGAACCTGAAACGGATGAGGAGAAACAATCCTATATCCGTTGGGAAGACAACCGGGGTAATTCTGGTTATAAGGCGAAGAACGCCTTCCACAACCAGTCTTATTTCCCGCAGTGGTTCGAAGGAGATGAACTGACATTTCGCGGTACTTGCCTTCCGCAGAACGGCATCGACGAGAGCGGGCAGGGAAGTTATTTCATCCTTTACAAGTTCCGCTACGGCTATGCCGACAATGAAACGAACACGAACAATGAATCGTCCATCGACATTGACTGGGCAGTAGACGGCAAGGGGCAGAAAGTGTACTTGCCGGGTGTGGACTTTGTCATGATTTATACGGGAGTGAACCAGGAAAACGGCTGGCTGGGCGAATGTTCGACGGAAATCTCAGGTGTGGAAGACCTGCATGTGCTGGGTGAAGAGATTCCTACGAGAGAATGAACCGCCTCAAGCGGGCGTTTGGACCGGAAAAATGCTTCATGAGAACAGTATAATACTGTTCCCACAACAGTATAATAGTGTTCCCGGAACAGTATAATAGTGTTCCTACAACAGTATAATACTGTTCTCACAACCCCATAATATCAGTAATAAGATACATATTAAATGATGGAACAATGAAAAAGTTATTCAACTTAAATGACGGAACAATGAAAAAGTTATTCAACCCGATGAGCCTTTGGTTGGCTCTGAACCTGAGTGTGCTGCTCTGCCTGGGCGGATGCAGTGATGACAATGACCCTATCGGCGGAGGTGGGGGAACAGTCGGTGAACTTGTTTTTGATTGGAAGGTGGAATCCGATGCAGGAGACCCTGTTTTGCTGCTTTCTGATGAGACGTATGTGCTTTCCTACCATGCGGAAGGGGTGGAAAGCATCTCTTTGGTTGATGTGCCTGCGGGGTGGCAGGTGACCGTAGATGAAGAAGCAGGCAACGTAACTGTTGCGGCACCGTCGTCTTCTGTTGAGGCAGATAAGAATTATACCTTGCAACTGGTTGTCGCCGGTGCCGATAATCAAAGCATTACAACAGAAGGTGTCAATTTCTATCATGTCACTTTCGATGAGCCGGAAGGGGCATTTGTCTTGAACGAAGGCAATATGACTACTGAGAACGGTTCGCTTGTCTACATCACGCCCGAAGGATATGTAGTGGACGATGCGTATAAGCGTGTGAATGGTACCGAGCTGGGCAATGTGGCACAGGACATGTGTTTCTATGACGGAAAAATCTACATTATTTCGCAAAATGGAGATACCAATGCAGTAGGCAACTCTTTTGAAAACGACGGTATGCTGGTGGTGGCCGATGCCGTGACGTTGAAGAAGCTGAGAAGCTTCACGAATGAAGAGCTCAGCCAGTTGGATTGGCCCACGCATATCGCTGTGATAGACGAGCAGCATGTCTACATTCGCGACAATGCCGGGGTTTGGTGCCTGAATATGGATGACCGGTCGCTGTCTTTTGTCGACGGGACGGAAAATGCTCCCAAGGCGAGGCTCGCAACAGTGAACAATGAGGTCTATTTTCCTTTGAGCGGCTCTTACATGGCCTATGTGAAAAAAATAGCTCCGTCCACAGGGCAGGTGTCTTCCGTGGGCACTGATGCGATTTTTTCTGCTTCAACGATGATTAATTACATCCTGGGCATCGCTCCTGCCGATGATGGCAATCTGTGGATAATAGCTACTTCTGCCTCCAATCCGGACAGAGAGGGGATGATTACACTGAATAAGCTTGATTTGGCTACTTCTGAACTTGTGCAAAACCGGTTGACCGAACAGCCCGACAATGCCTATAACTGTTGTTTCGCTGCTTATGGCAATACGGTTTATTATGCCGACGGCACCCTTATCTATCGTGCCAAGTTCGACGCAGAGGAAGACGGTTTGGTAGATGAACCGCTGGTTGATCTTGCAGATTTGGACGATAATGTCGGACTGTTGTATAACGGATTGGGTGTCAATCCCTCCACCGGGCATGTGTATGTCAATACCTTGAAAGGTCTGGGCAACTTCTTTACGACTAATGCTGTCTGGGAATTTGATTTCGATGTCAGTGTGGATACACCGGTGCATAAGTTCGATAACTATACCCATTTCCCGGCAGGCGTGTTCTTTAATAGATAATTATAAATAAAGTTTTGATGATGAAAAGATTATATCCTTATTTTTTGATGGGCTGCCTGCTGTTGGCAGCTTGCAGTGATGACGGTGTGGAAACTTCCGGTACAGAGCCGGGTGGGTCGGACAATGAAGACGTAGGCAACAATCCGCCGTCTGCTCTTACCGGTTATGCCGACCCCGACGGAGTGATGATACTGAGCGGGGGTACCTATACATTGGAAAACGCCTTTCTGACTTTTATCAATCCGGAGGGAGAAGTGGAAAACAAAGTCTATGCAGGGGCAAACAGTTCAGAACTGGGTAATGATGGCGTGGCCCTTTACTTGTGTGACGGCAAGCAATACATCCTTTGCAACGACTGGTATCAGGCTGACGGCAGGGAGAATAACGGTCTTCTGATTGTTGCCGATGCCGAGACGTTGGCGAAGGAAAAGTCTTTCGCCAGGGCGGACATGCTATTCCAGCATCCTGTCAACGATGTGCAGGAGGAGGTGGATACCAGCCTTGGCGGGATGGCCGTGCTGGACGAGCATAATGTCTTTATCTTTGCCCAAGGGGTATTGTGCTTCGACAGCACGACGGGCGAGCTGAAGCTCATAGAAGGGGCTTATGACATAGGAAACGCCGGGGCGGCCAATACGGTGGAATCCATCGTTTCGTCCAGAGGGGCAATGGTGGTAGATGGTTGTTTGTATGCCGCAACAGGTGGATTCTGGTCTACGACAGCTTTGTTGGAGTTCGCCAAGGGAAAGGATGAGGTGAACCGCCGGCTTGAATTGGGGCGAGGCGATTTGGTCAGTGGCATGTGCTTGGCAGACGACGGCACGCTGATAGTAGCCACTTACACGCGGGGAAGAGACAGCGGTTATCTGAGTTTCATCGACCTGGATAGTTGGACGGTTACGGACCGGAAAACCATCCCGGCCAACATCTCTCCTGCCTTGCATGGAAACTCGGGCATCACTTATTTGGACGGGTATATTTATTTCACAGGAGCCGAAGAGTCAGCGTTCACGATGGCTTCTTACACCACTCTCAGCCGCTACTCCATAGAGATGGGCCGGGTGGAGAAAGACATTGTTGATTTCAAAAGCGATGAGCCGGACGCCCGGGTGTTGGATTGTAACATTGTGGCCGACAGAAATAGTGGATATATTTATGTTGCCACGTCCAAGGAGAATTGGGAGGGGGTGACTTCTGACACGCATATGCTGGTTTATGACTGTAACGGAGATACACCCCGGTTGGTGCGCAACCTCAGTAATGTGGCTCATAGCGTGAAGGGCATTTATCCGCTTTCTGTGTTTGCTTGGCAGCCATAAGATAAGAGGGGGTGCCGCAATGAGATATTGGCACGCAGATAACATAGGTTAAGCAGATTTTCGCAGATTTATTCATCTGTACATCAGTAATATATAATCAGCGTCCATCTGTTGTATCTGTGCCATCTGCGTGCAATTTTATATTTTCGGCACCCTCTTTCTTTCCTCTTGGTTTATCCTTATTGATAAATAGCCTTTTTGCCAGCCAACAGCGTGTTCTTCATCAGCGAGACGATGGTCATCGGACCTACACCGCCGGGCACGGGGGTGATGTATGAGCATTTGGGGGCTACTTCATCAAACTTGACGTCGCCCGTCAGCTTGAAGCCGGATTTCTTGGTGGCATCGGGCACGCGGGTAGTGCCTACGTCGATGATAACGGCACCTTCTTTCACCATGTCGGCCTTCACGAAGTTGGGTTGCCCCATGGCGGCGATGATGATGTCGGCTTCCTGACATTCTTTCACCAGGTCGCGGCTGCGGCTGTGGCAGACGGTGACGGTGGCGTCGCCCGGATAGGCTTTCTGCATCATCAGCATGGCCATGGGTTTGCCCACGATGTTGCTGCGGCCCAGGATGACGCACTTCTTGCCTTGGGTCTCAATGTGATAGCGCTTCAGCAGTTCCATGATGCCGTTGGGCGTGGCCGAGATGTAGCAGGGCAGGCCGATGGACATGCGGCCCACGTTGATGGGGTGGAAGCCGTCGACGTCCTTGCGGTAGTCAATGGTTTCGATGACTTTCTGCTCGGAGATGTGCTGCGGCAGGGGGAGCTGGACGATGAATCCGTCCACGTCGTCATCGGCGTTGAGCTCGCGCACTTTGGCCAGCAGTTCGTCTTCGGTCACGTCTGTTTCGTAGCGAATCAGTGTGGACTTGAATCCACATTCTTCGCACGCTTTCACTTTGTTGGCCACGTAGGTCTCGCTGCCTCCGTCGTGCCCCACGAGGATGGCGGCCAGGTGGGGGCGTTTGCCGCCGTTGGCCACGATTTGGGCCACTTCTTCTGCTATCTCCTGCTTGATTTGTGCGGAGATGGCTTTTCCGTCAATCAGTGTCATAGTATGTTCCTTTTTATGGTAAAATTTGTTTACTGCCTGTCTGGCTTTTCCCTCGGTAGCTACCTTGGCCTCGTCTTGGTAGCTACCTCGACCCTCTAAAGGTAGCTACCTCGACCTCCTAAAGGTAGCTACCAAGGGGAGATGAAGGTAGATGGTTGTGTATATGCTTGATTATCAGCATCAATTCTTTCCCACATAGGGAGAGCCGGACTGTTCTGATATCTTTACAAAACTTAGCGCTTCATCTTGGGCATCATCATCTGGCCCATCTTGCCCATCTTGCTGCCGGTCACCATCTTCATCATCTTGCGTGTCTGGTCGAACTGCTTCAGCAGGCGGTTCACTTCCTGCAGGTTGGTGCCGCTGCCTTTGGCAATACGTTGGCGGCGCGAGCCGTTGAGGATGGCGGGGTTAGTGCGTTCCTCCGGGGTCATGGAGTAGATGATGGCCTCGATGCTTTTGAAGGCGTTGTCGTCGATGTCGATGTCCTTGATGGCTTTGCCTACGCCGGGAATCATGCTGGCCAGTTCCTTCAGGTTGCCCATCTTCTTGATTTGCTGGATTTGGTTGAGGAAGTCGTTGAAGTCGAACTGGTTCTTTTGGATTTTGCGTTGCAGCCGCTTGGCTTCTTCTTCGTCATACTGCTCTTGGGCGCGCTCCACCAGCGATACGATGTCGCCCATGCCCAAGATGCGGTCGGCCATGCGTGAGGGGTGGAACTGGTCGATGGCGTCCAGCTTCTCGCCCGTACCGATGAACTTGATGGGTTTGGTCACCACCGAGCGGATGGAGAGGGCCGCACCGCCGCGGGTGTCGCCATCCAGCTTGGTCAGCACGACGCCCGTGAAGTCCAGGCGGTCGTTGAATTCCTTGGCGGTGTTCACGGCGTCCTGTCCGGTCATGGAGTCGACCACGAAGAGGATTTCGTCCGGATTGATGGCCTGCTTGATGGCGGCAATCTCCTGCATCATCTCCTCGTCCACGGCCAGACGTCCGGCTGTATCGACGATGACGGTGTCAAGTCCTTTGGCTTTGGCCTCCTGGATGGCATTCTTGGCGATGGCGACGGGGTCTTTCGAGTCGGGCTCGCTATACATGGGCACGCCGATTTGCTCGGAGAGTACGCGCAACTGCTCGATGGCGGCGGGGCGGTAGACATCGCAGGCCACTAGGAGCGGCCGGCGGTTCTTCTTCGCCTTGAGCATGCGGGCCAGCTTGCCGCTGAACGTGGTCTTACCGGAACCTTGCAGTCCGGACATGAGGATGATGGCGGGACGTCCCGTCAGGTTCAGTTCGGCGGTTTCGCCTCCCATCAGGGTGGCCAGCTCGTCGTGCACAATCTTCACCATCAGTTGGCTGGGCTTTACGGCTGTCAGCACGTTCTGCCCCAGGGCTTTCTCCTTCACGGTATCGGTGAAGTTCTTGGCTACTTTATAGTTGACGTCGGCATCCAACAGGGCTTTGCGTACGTCCTTCAGCGTTTCCGCTACGTTGATTTCGGTGATTTTGCCTTCACCTTTCAATATCTTGAACGACCGTTCGAGGCGTTCACTCAGGTTGTCAAACATAATCTTGTTAAATTGAGAATTGTTAAATTGAGAATTGAAAATTGAGAATTAAAAAATGATGGAAGAGGAATTGCTTCTGTATTTTTCAATTTTCAATTCTCAATTTTTAATTGTTTAACTGTTCATGCTCATCAGGAACTCGTCGTTGTCCTTGGTCTTTTCCAGTTTGTCCTTCACGAAGTCCATGGCCTCTACGGGTGTCATGTCAGACAGATATTTACGCAGAATCCACATGCGGTCCAGCGTCTGCTTGTCCTGCAGCAAGTCGTCGCGGCGGGTGCTGGAGGCGGTGATGTTGACGGCGGGGAAGATGCGCTTGTTCGAGAGGTTGCGGTCAAGCTGCAATTCCATGTTACCTGTGCCTTTGAACTCTTCGAAAATAACCTCGTCCATCTTCGAGCCGGTGTCAATCAGCGCCGTGGCCAGAATGGTGAGCGAGCCTCCGCCTTCGATGTTGCGTGCCGCACCGAAGAAGCGTTTGGGCTTGTGCAGGGCGTTGGCGTCCACGCCGCCGGACAACACTTTGCCCGATGCGGGCGATACGGTGTTGTAGGCACGTGCCAGTCGGGTGATGGAGTCGAGGAAAATGACAACATCGTGGCCACATTCCACCAGACGCTTGGCTTTCTCCAGAACGATGCCCGCAATCTTCACATGGCGTTCGGCCGGTTCGTCGAAGGTGGAGGCTATGACTTCCGCATTGACGGTGCGGGCCATGTCGGTCACCTCCTCCGGGCGCTCGTCGATGAGCAGCATAATCATATATACCTCGGGGTGGTTGGCGGCAATGGCGTTGGCGATGTCTTTCATCAGGATGGTCTTACCCGTCTTGGGCTGTGCCACGATGAGGGCACGCTGGCCTTTGCCGATGGGAGCGAAGAGGTCGACTACGCGAGCCGAGAGCGTGTCCCGATAATCTCCTTGGCAAAGCTTGAACTTTTCGTCGGGGAAGAGGGGAGTAAGATGTTCGAAGGGTACGCGGTCGCGGATGAATGCCGGGTCGCGTCCGTTGATTTTCGACACTTTCACCAGCGGGAAGTATTTTTCACCTTCCTTGGGCGGGCGGATAATGCCGTCTACCACATCGCCCGTCTTCAGGCCGAAGAGCTTGATTTGCGATTGCGACACATAGATGTCGTCTGGCGAAGAGAGGTAATTATAGTCGGAAGAGCGGAGGAATCCATAGCCATCCTGCATGATTTCCAATACGCCGGTGCCGGCCAAGATGTCATCGAAGTCGTAAGCCTTTTCGCGCTCTACAGGTTTACGCTCTTGAGCTGTCGTTTCAGCAGTATTTTCGCTTTGATTGCTGTTGCGATTATTATTGTTGTTATTATTGTTGTTGCTGTTATTATTGTCACGCTGCCGAGCTATTCGGGGACGCTGTTGCTGATTCTTGACCGGAAGTGCGGGAAGAGTGTTTTTGGTAGCTTCAAATTTGCCAATCAATTCAGTAGGCAGTTCAGTTTTTTCCGTAGGTAAGTCTTCAATGGGAACGAACTCATCCGTTTTGCTTGGTTGCTGCGGGGCGGATTCTTGAGTGTTGTTTTCTTTTTCGTTGATTGTTTCTTTCGGTTGGTCGTTGACAGGCTGCTCTTCTGGTTGACTGGGGGCTTCGACTTCTTCCTTAGTTATTGCAGCTTTATCTTCTTCGGCTTTTGTTTTGCGGGGACGTCCGGGTTTCCGTTTGGTTGTTTCTGCTTGAGATGTCGTTTGTTCCGGATTCTTACTTTCGTCATCTGCCGACGTCTTTTCTTCGTTCTTATTTTCTTTTGGAGCTTCTTCTTTTTTAGGAGCTTCGGCTTTTACTATTTCATTGTCTGCAGATTTAGCTGTTGCATTGTTTGTGCTATTTTTCTTTGTACGTGTTTTTTTCTGCTTTTCTGCCTTACGTTCTTCTTTTTGTTTGTCGGCTGCCACTTTTTTAGTTGCTCCGGCGATGGCCTGTTCGTCCAGTATCTTGTAAACAAGATCTTCTTTCTTTAGGGCATCGACCTTTTTAATGCCAAGTTCTTGGGCAATGGCTTGCAATTCGGGCAAGCTCTTGTCGTTCAATTGAATGATGTTGTACATACTTAAATATATGTGTGAATGGTTTATAATTTTGTTTTGGAAAGGCAGAACCGTATGGGCATAGAAATAACCTTGTGGGCATAGCCTTATGAATAACCAGTTATTATGGTGTTGGGATAAATTGGTTTGTTGAGTTGCAAATCAGCAGGTAATCGTTGTTATAATAGATGAGCTACCTGCGGTTTCAACGCTGCAAAGGTAGAATTTTTTTTTGGTATTCCTTTAAATAAATCAGTTTATTTTGATAAATGGCTTCATTTTCATTCATTTTGTAGTTTGGGATATGTTCAATGAAGCTTCCTCAAGCATAATATTAGTATAAAGGAGAAAAGTGATTGGAGGAGGAATATACTTAAACAGCGATGCTGTTATCAAATAAATGTCGTAACTTTGGACGGGTTTTCATATAGTCTGTCGTTTAAAAATCATTCTCTCTGTCATGTTGAGAGGAGCGAAGCGGAGTCGAAGCATTTCCCTAACATCTCTCATGTGCATAGTGAAATTTCTTGACTGCGTTCGGGATGACAGGGAAAATGAATTTTAAATAGACTTTTATGAATTAATTTAAGACGATAATTTGTGATTATGAGCATAACAGATGTGCATTTGATATATTTTTCGCCCACTCATACTTCGCGGCATGTGGGTGAGGCTATCGTACGTGGTATTGGTTTAGAGAAGGTCAGGGTGAGTGATTTGACTTATTCTTCTATTGACTTTTCTGAGATTGGTGCAAATACTTTGACAGTAGTGGTCTTGCCGGTTTATGCAGGTCATTTGCCTCAACTGGCTGTTTTAAGGATGGCTGGTTTGCGTGCGGCAGGTGCACCGGCGGTTGCGGTGGTAGTTTATGGTAATCGTGCATATGAAAAATCGTTAGTGGAGTTGAATGCTTTTTTGAATGGAAAAGGATTTGGTGTGATTGCCGCCGGGACTTTTGTGGGAGAACATTCGTATAGTACTGTTTCGTGTCCAATTGCTTCTGGGCGTCCTGACAAAAACGATTTGGAAGAAGCTACAGATTTTGGAAGAAGAATCCGTCAGAAAGTAAAAAACAGGGTTGTCACAGTGGCTTCTTGGGTAGTTGACGTTTCTCGTATTCGGCGTCCATACCAGCCTTTATTACCCTTGTTCTGTTTTATTTATGAAGCCGCTCGCTTGAGAAAACGTGGGAGGCCAATGCCTGCAACACCTTGTGTGGACGAAAGCTTGTGCACTCATTGTGGTCGTTGCGTGAAGACTTGTCCCAATAATGCTATAATGAAAGGAGATGAGTGTCACACGATTTCAGAACGTTGTATCCGCTGTTGTGCCTGTGTCAAAGGTTGTCCGCAGAAAGCTCGTTGTTTTGATTCCCCTTTTGCAGTGCTCCTTTCTAAATATTTTAAGCGGCAGAAGCAGAATCGGGTTATTCTTTGACTTATGGACTGTTGCCAATGAACAGGGTTATTCATTGGGTTGGCGTAGGGTGACAATTGTGATAGATTGTGTAGCATCGTTTACGCGGAAGCGGTTATCGCTCCGTTCACCTACCAGCCAAATGATGTCTTCACCACAACATAATACCCATTGCTGTTCTTTTTGTGCCAGTGAGAATTTGCGGTCGGTAAGATAATCGCTCACTTTCTTTGTGCCTTTCATGCCGAAAGGCACAAAAGAGTCCCCTTGTTGCCAAAGCCGCAAGGAAAGAGGGTGCAATAATTTGCCGGTATCGAAAGCTGCTGAATGTTTGTCATGTGGGATATTGAAGTCTGGCGTATAGTCATAGGTTTGAATATCCAATACGGGAGGGATGTTTTTTTGTTGTTCTTCTATTATTAGCAACTGGTCTCGATCTTTTATTACTGTCCATTTTCCGGTACTGAATTTCTTGCCGGGCTGGCTTTGCAAAGACCGATAGATATTTTCTATTTGGCTTTCGTTAAATCCCAACGGGTGTAGTACTTCAAACAACAAGGTATTTGGTGCAGGTTCGTGTAGCAGAGCCTTGATGTCAATGGCTTTTCCTCCGTCGAGTAAAATTCTCTTTCGTCCTTCGTTCACAGCCTGCTGGTATAACAAGGCTGCGTCAGTCAAGTGAACGGCTGTTTTCAACAGATTTTCTTTGGCGGCCGGGGTTATTTGTTGCATCAGTGGCAACAGATGCAGGCGTATTTTATTGCGCATGTATGTATCTTCTAAATTGGTACTGTCTGTTACATAGTTTTGTTTTAAGGTTGCCAGATAAGTGATGATTTCCTGTCGGTTTAAGCAAAGCAGTGGGCGGATAATATATCCGTTGCGTGGTCGGATGCCTTGTAGTCCGTTGATGCCAGTGCCGCGCAACAGGTTGAGCAGAAAAGTTTCGGCACTGTCGTCACGGTGGTGAGCCACGGCGATGGCTGCGGCACCGTAGGCTTGCCGTACCTGTTCGAACCAAGTGTAGCGTAGCTCGCGGGCGGCCATCTCTATGGAAATGTGTTTTCGTGAGGCTTCTCCGGTAGTGTCGAAATGAATGACATGAAGTGGTACCGTTTGTTCTTGGCAGAGCTGGCGAACAAAGTCTTCGTCGCGTTCGGACTCTGTTCCGCGAAGACAGAAATTGCAATGTGCTGCCTCGCAAACATATCCTAACGACAGTAGTATCCGTAACAGGGCTACGGAATCTGCTCCTCCGCTTAGGGCGACGAGCACTTTGCTGCCAGGCTCTATCAATTGTTGCCGAGCGATGTATGTGGCTACTTTCTTTTTCATTGTTTATTATTCCTTATCCGCATGCAAAGGTAGTATAAAAAAGCAATTCATAAGGCTGTTATGATTAAGTTGTTGGCTTTGTCTACCATGGATGTATCGAGTGAAGCCAAGTAAATGCGTGTAGTGTTTTCGGAGTCGTGCCCCATAGCTTCGCTAATGATAGATGTCGATATATTTTTACTTTTGGCGATACTGGCCCAGGCATGCCGGGCTACGTACATGGTCAGTCCTATGTTAATGTCTAATCTGGCTCCGAGATGTTTTAATTTTTGGTTGACCAGGTGAGCGGCAGTCTTATATTGTCTCCATTCGTTGCGGCCGATAGTTTTGATGATGGGTAACAGGTAGGGACTTTCTTGTGTGTCGTATTTGTCGATGATTGCCTGCATGGGCTTTTCCCACTTGATAAAAAGTTGCTGTCCCGTTTTGCGCCGTCTGTAGGTCAGGATGCCATTATGCAGATCTTTTTTTCTCAGAAATGCCATGTCGACAAATGACATCCCCCTTGTGTAGAAGCTGAATAAGAACAAGTCTCGTGCATAATCTAAAAGAGGATAAGGAGAGAGGTTCAGTTCTTTAATTTGTCGAATGGTTTTTAACGGAACGGCACGTTTAATGGTTTTTTCGATGCCTGTATAGACATGCCTGAAGGGGTATTTTTGAATGGTAAGGTTTCTTTCGACGGCTTGATTGTAGATGGCTCTCAGATTTCGCATGTAGAAAGAGGTGCTGTTCGGGGTCAGTCCTTTGGTCTTTAAATAATTTTCGTATTCTAACATTAACTCTGAGTCGATATCTTCCAGAGGAATGTCTTCCAAGTGATTGTAGAAACGTGTGAAGCTGTTCAGAGTGGTTTCATAGGTTTCTGCCCTTCGCAGGCAGCCGGCCTTTTTCAATGAGTCTGTCAGTCGATGGGCGAAATTCAGAAAACCGTCGTTGTTTTGTGCCGATTTATAGAGGGTGACTATGTCTGCTGTGTGATACTCGTTGCCATTTTGTTCAAGATATGTTATTATGCGTTGCCATTTTTGCATGCCTTTTCGAAGACGTTTTTGCAAAATGAGTAAGTAATCACGGCGGTTGTCTTTGCGTTTTATTCTGGCTATTTGCCCTTTTTCTGACGCCCATTCCGAGGGGAACAGTTTGTAGCCTGTGCTGATTTGGCGTACGATGCGGTTGTGGATTACTTGATAGTAGAGGCTTCCTTCTTTTCCATCTATCGTGGACGGGCGGAATTTGATTTTGATTGTTGTCATGATGAATAAGTATTAAAGTTTGATTGGTTGTGCCGAGTTGTTTCCGGCTAAAGATAATATGTAGCTTGGAGGAGTCCTTGCCTGTGTATTTTGATATGAAAGCTGCTTGCTCCGAATGTTGGCTTTTGCTGCTTGTTATTTAAAAACATTCTAAATTATTTGTTGTGTACGGACGAATCGCTTATCTTTGCGGACATTAATGGAACAGAAGATTTTATGCGTTTATCAGAACTAAAGACCGGTGAGAAAGCGGTGATTGTAAAAGTGTTGGGTCACGGAGGCTTCCGCAAACGTATCGTTGAGATGGGATTTATCAAGGGGAAAACAGTGGAGGTGTTGCTTAATGCTCCATTGAAAGATCCTATTAAGTACCAAGTAATGGGTTATGAGATTTCTTTGCGCCGACAAGAAGCTTCGATGATAGAGGTTATCAGCGAGCAGGAAGCTAAACAGACGGTCTTACAGCCTGATTTCCATGGCGGTCTGGAAGAAGACCTGCCTGTGAGTGAGGAAGAACTGAAGCGACTGGCATTGGGCAAACGGCGCACCATTAATGTGGCATTGGTCGGTAATCCTAATTGTGGAAAGACATCTTTGTTCAACATTGCTTCGGGTTCGCATGAGCGGGTAGGCAATTACAGCGGTGTTACTGTCGATGCCAAAGAGGGATACTTCGATTTTCAAGGTTATCACTTTCGTATTGTCGACTTGCCGGGCACGTATTCTCTTTCGGCTTATTCTCCAGAAGAGCTTTATGTGCGTAAGCATATCATCGACGAAACACCGGACATAATTATCAATGTCGTAGATTCTTCCAACCTGGAGCGCAATCTTTATCTGACCACTCAACTGATTGACATGAATGTGCGGATGGTCATTGCCCTGAACATGTATGATGAGTTGGAAGCAAGTGGAAATAAGTTGGACTATCTGACTTTGGGGCGGCTGATTGGTGTTCCGATGGTACCTACTGTCTGCCGTACAGGCAAGGGCATTGAACGTTTGTTTCATGTCATCATCAATATTTATGAAGGGGCGGACTTCTTGAACAAGGACGGGCAAATCAGTTCGGAAATACAAAAGGATATGCAGGATTGGCACAAGGCTTACGTGCCCGACCATGCTTTCGGAACGGACGAAGAGGACAGGCATCCGCACCGTGTCTACCGGCATATACATATCAATCATGGCCCGGAATTGGAGCGTAGCATTGACGAGGTGAAACGTGTCATCAGTGAGAATGAAAACATACGTTATAAGTATTCCACTCGTTTTCTGGCCATTAAGTTGCTGGAGAATGACAAAGACCTGGAACAGATGGTGCGGGACTTGCCCAACGGGACGGATATTCTGGCAATGCGCGACCGTGAGAAAGAACGTTTGCGCCAGGTGCTGAACGAAGAGAGCGAGCAGGCCATTACCGATGCCAAATATGGTTTCATTGCCGGGGCTCTGCGCGAGACATTCGTGGACAACCATAAGGAGAAATCGAAGACTACCCATTTTATTGATGCCATTGTGACGCACCGCATCTGGGGCTATCCTATTTTCTTTTTGTTCATGTATCTGATGTTTGAGGTGACCTTTTCCGTAGGCCAATATCCTATGGATTGGATAGAGGCCGGCGTGGCATGGTTGGGTGAATGGATTAGTACCAACTTGTCCGAGGGGCCGCTGAAGGATATGTTGATTGATGGCATCATTGGTGGAGTGGGAGGCGTTATTGTTTTTCTGCCCAATATTCTGATTCTTTATTTCTTTATCTCGCTCATGGAAGATTCGGGCTACATGGCGCGTGCGGCTTTCATCATGGATAAGATTATGCACAAGATGGGGTTGCACGGAAAGTCGTTCATTCCTCTTATCATGGGTTTTGGGTGTAATGTGCCGGCCATCATGGCTTCCCGTACCATCGAAAACCGTAAGAGTCGGCTGGTGACGATGCTTATTAATCCGTTGATGTCGTGCAGTGCACGTCTGCCCATTTATCTGTTGCTGACGGCGGCCTTTTTCCCTGAGCATGCCAGTCTGGTGTTATTGTCCATATATGCCATCGGCATTGTGCTGGCCATTCTGATGGCGCGTCTTTTTTGCCGTTTCTTGGTGAAGGGCGATGATACGCCTTTCGTGATGGAACTTCCGCCTTATCGTTTGCCGACTTCGAAGGCTATTTTCCGCCATACGTGGGAGAAGGGGGCGCAGTATTTGCGTAAGATGGGTGGAATCATCATGGTCGCTTCTATTGTCATTTGGGCGTTGGGTTATTATCCTCATCATGCAGAATATGAGACGGTGACCGAGCAGCAGGAAAATTCTTACATCGGCCGTATCGGAAAGGCTATCGAACCGGTCATCGAGCCGCTGGGCTTCGACTGGAAGCTGGGCGTGGGCATCCTCTCCGGTGTGGGTGCTAAAGAACTGGTGGTAAGTACGCTGGGTGTGCTCTATGCCGATGATGCCGAGGCAGACTCAGTCAGCTTGGGCGAGCGTATCCCCATTACGCCGCTGGTGGCTTTTGCTTACATGGTGTTTGTGCTCATTTATTTTCCTTGCATTGCTACTTTGGCAGCGATTAAGGGCGAAACGGGCAGTTGGAAGTGGCCTTTGTTTGCGGCGGGTTACACCACTGCCTTGGCTTGGCTTGTTTCTTTTGCTATTTATCAGATAGGAGGTTTGTTTGTATGAATAATTGGCAAGAATGGGTCGTCGCCCTGTTACTGACGCTTTGCGTGGTGCGGATAGTTTACAGTGTCTGGCGTTTTTTCCGCCGGACACGCAGCGGAGGAAATCCTTGCGGGAGCTGTCCAAACTGTTGTTCTTCAAAACATTCAGTACATCATGATTCGTCCTGCTGCTGTTCTGGTGAGAAAAAAAAGAAGAAAAGTTGCTGCGAATAGTTGGTTATTCGGAAAAAAGCCTTACCTTTGCATCCGCAATCGAAAAGATGGAGCTTTTGGGTACCTTGGATGAGTGGCTTAGTCAGCGGTCTGCAAAACCGCGTACGGCGGTTCGAATCCGCCAGGTACCTCATAAAGAAATCGGTTAATTACGATAAGAGTAGTTAACCGATTTCTTTTTTTATTTCTCCCTGTGTAGGATTCGTTTCGCTGTCTTGAACAGGAAGGAGCTGCGTTTCGAACACGGAGCATCGCTACATTGCGTCAGAAGCAAGGCCAGCAACCGAAGGGCTACCGACCTTGGTTGCTGGCTGTTGCTGATGGACTGTTATATGCGCTGGCGCATGCTGAAACTTATTTTTTCAATAGTTCGGCCATCTGCTGCTGCACCTCTTGGGCGGCCCGGCGGGCGGCGTCGGCGAAGTCGCGCCCTTTGCCTGCGTAGATGATGCCGCGGCTGGAGTTGACGATGAGGCCGCAATCTTTGGTCATGCCGTACTTGCAGACTTCTTCCAGCGAACCGCCCTGGGCGCCTACGCCGGGCACGAGGAGGAAGTGCTCGGGCACAATCTTGCGGATGTCCTCGAAGGCGCGGCCTTGGGTGGCGCCTACGACGTACATCATGCGGTCGTCGCCGGCCCATTCCTGGCTCTTGCGCAGCACTTTTTCGAAGAGGCGTTCGCCCTGCGTGTCTTCCGTCAGCTGGAAGTCGTGCGAGCCCTTGTTGCTGGTCAGTGCCAGGAGGATGACCCATGTGTTGTCATATGTCAGGAAAGGCGTTACGCTGTCCTCACCCATGTAGGGGGCCACGGTGACGGCATCCACCTGCAAGTCTTCGAAGAACGAGCGGGCGTACATGGCAGAGGTGTTGCCGATGTCGCCGCGCTTGGCGTCGGCGATGATGAACTGGTCGGGGTAGTTCTGGCGGATGTATTTCACGGTTTTCTCCAGCGCTTGCCAGCCTTTCACGCCCAGGCTTTCGTAGAAGGCCAGGTTGGGCTTGTAGGCCACGCAGAGGTCGGCCGTGGCGTCGATGATGGCCTTGTTGAAGGCAAAGATGGGTTCGTGGCTGTCCAACAGGAAGTCAGGAATCTTTTTGATGTCCGTGTCCAAGCCTACGCAGAGGAAGCTCTGCTTGCGGCGGATGTTGTCGATGAGTTGTTGTTTGTTCATAATTGTTATTCTTGTTTGAATGGTTTATTCATATGGTTGTGGAAGAGCAGGCCTTCCACCTTCAGGCAGGGTTGCGTTTCGGGTGTGCCGTCCTTCGTTTCACTTATCTCGTAAGAATTGTAGAAGTAGGTCAGCACAAAGAGGTTGCCGCCTTGGGTGCGTAGCACGGGTGGGGGCAAGGCGGGTTGCTGGTCGCGGTTGCGCAGGGTGTCGGTGGGGATGCGCAGGGTGTCCGGTGCGATGCGTCCGTCCTCCAGCGGGATGCAGTAGGACACGCTGTCGCCGAGGCCTCTACCGCTGAGGCGGGTGCAGTAGCGGTAGCCGCGGGGCACAGGCAAGGTGTAGTCGTTCGCGTTGTAATGGAAACTCGGTTCCGCCACTACCAGTGTGTCGGCTGCTTCTTCCGGCGCGTAAGAATAGAACGGCGTGTCTTCGGCCACCAGGTCTTGCACGCTCTCCCTGCCGAACCAGTCGTGCAGATAGTAACACTTGCCGTTGAGGCGGACGGCCTCCTTCTGCGGCAGGGAAAACAGATAGGCTTCGTAGGCGGTCGTTGTAAGGGGGATGGATTGTCCGCTTCGTGTCAGGACTTCCCGTACCTCACTGCGTAGAATGTTCCGCGTGATGCTGGCGTAATTGACAGGCAGCACCGAGGTAAGCAGGAATACCAACGAAAACGAGATGGGAATCCAGCTCAATCGCCGTGCCCGACTCACGATGAGGCCGATGCAGACGAAGTAGAACCATGCGTTGAGCGTGGCCAGGTAGAGGCGGTTGATGGTGATGCCGTAATCCAGGAAACGGCGGCCGATGCCGATGGTCATCAGCACCAGCAGCGGCAGGGCCAGGAGGGGCAGCCAGCGGGCGATACGTTCGTCCGTTGGGCGCTTCTGCTTGATGCGCGAGGGATACAGGCCCAGTTCGATGGCGATGATACCAGCCATCAGTGCCACTACCAGCCACGACACCCATCCGTCGGGCAACTCCCACCGCGCGAGGATGGTGCCGGCATAGATGTAGAGCACCAGCAAGTAAAGCCCTGCCAATGGGAGGAAGAGGTAGTGTATGATGCCTTGCAGGAAGGCGGTGGGTTGCGGCTGCCGGTCGTGCTTGCGCTCGCCTTCCGGCAGGAGGCCGAGGAACATCAGCAAGGGCAGCAGTTCGCAGCATAGGATTAATATATAGAGGTAGCACTTGTGGCTGACGTCTACTCCGAAGAGCTGGTGCAGCGAGAGGACCAGCAGGCTCAATCCTCCGCTCATCACAGCTCCCACAATAAGGGTGAGGGCCAGCGTGCCGACGGCCGTCTGTGCGAAGTTCCAGGCCGGAATGTCGTCGCGTTCGCGGAAGAACGGGAGGAAGAACAGTGACAGGCCGATGGCCAGCAGGGCGGCGCCGTGGGCAATGCCGATGTCTATCGCCCGTGTCCCTTCGATGTTATGGTAGAGGAAAATGGCGTCCAAGGCCAGCAGCACAGGGGCCAGGATTTGCACACCCAGGCGCAGTTTCCGCCTTTTCACCTCTTCTGCCCACAGGTGCAGGCTGAGCGAGAGCAGTGTGCCGACGGACAGGAAGTAGAACAGCGTGACGAGCAGTTTTTCTTCACCGTGCCAATCGGTAGCTGTCAGCCAGAGTTGTAGAGCCGTCAGCGCCAAGGCGAAGCTCAGGGTGACGGGGAAACGGCGGGCACAGCGGCCGAAGGCTTCGCCCAACGTGCGGAAAAACGAAGAAATCTGTAACTGTTTCATGTCTCGGGTACTTAACGGTCGGTCAAACGGGTATTTAACGGTTCGTTAAACGAGTATTTAACGGTTCGTTAAACGAGTATTTAACGGTCGATTAAACGGGTATTTAACGGTCGATTAAATGGGTATTTAACGGTCTGCCGGATTACAGTTCGCTCTCCTTCAGCCGTTCCGCGTTCTCGGCCACGATGAGGTGGTCGATGCAATCCTGGATGTCGCCGTCCATGAAGGCGGCCAGGTTGTAGATGGTGTAGTTGATGCGATGGTCGGTGATGCGTCCCTGCGGATAGTTGTAGGTGCGAATCTTGGCCGAGCGGTCGCCGGTGCTGACCATTGTCTTGCGCTTCGAGGCGATGTCGTCGATGTACTTCTGGTGCTCCTTGTCGTAGATGAAGGTGCGCAGGCGGCTCAGGGCACGTTCCTTGTTCTTGGGCTGGTCGCGCGTCTCGGTACATTCGATGAGGATTTCCTCCACCACGCCCGTATTGGGGTTCTTCCAGTTATAACGCAGGCGCACGCCGCTCTCCACCTTGTTGACGTTCTGTCCGCCTGCGCCGCCGCTTCGGAAGGTGTCCCACTTGATTTCGCCCTCGTTGATTTCCACATCGAACGGTTCGGCTTCGGGCAATACGGCCACGGATGCGGCTGAGGTGTGTACACGGCCCTGTGTCTCCGTAGCCGGGACACGCTGTACACGGTGCACGCCGCTCTCGTACTTCAGCGTGCCATACACCCCCTCGCCCGTCACCGAGCAGATGATTTCCTTGAATCCGCCCGCCGCGCCTTCGTTGGCACTGGACACCTCCAGTCGCCAGCCCTTGCGCTCGCAATACTTGGAGTACATGCGGAAGAGGTCGCCGGCAAAGAGTGCCGCCTCGTCTCCGCCCGTGCCTCCGCGGATTTCGAGGATAGCGTTGCGGCTGTCCTGCGGGTCGGCGGGGATGAGGAGCAGTTTGATTTCCTCCTCCAGTTGCGGGCGGCGTGCCTCGCAGCGGTCCAGCTCCTCGCGGGCCATGTCGCGCATCTCTGGGTCGGTCTCGTTGGCGATGATGTACTTCGCCTCGTCGATGCCGCCGAGCACCTGGACGTATTCCTTGCGGGCCTTCATCAGGTCGCCCAGCTCCTTGTATTCCTTGGTCAGCTTGACGTAGCGCTTCTGGTCGGCGATGACGGCCGGGTCGGTAATCAGCGTCGATACTTCCTCGAAGCGGGCTACGAGGGTGTCGAGTTTATCGAGTAGGGTGTTATTGTCAGACATAAGTTTTAATACATTAAGTTATCATTCTTTATTCGAATATCCACATCAGCAGCCCGGCAAATGCCAATAGGCCGATGCCAATCAGGACGTATTGCCACCACGTGGTTGGCTTCTTGGTTCTCCGGGCAGCGAAATATTTTTCGCCAATGATTCCTCCGCCGAAACTGGCGAACAGGAAGGCTACGTATTTCAGATAGCTGCAGTCGAGGTAATCAGACAACATGCCCAATCCGGCACCAGCCAGGATGACGGCCATCAGCCACAGACCGCCTGCCAGGTTTTTCTTTGCCGTTGCGTTCATTCTTTTTTCTCTTCCTCCTTCTTACGCCGTCCGATTTGCGGCTGCATCAGGTCCTTGAACAGAATGTAGGCCGCCACGACCCAGAAGCCCACGGTGATGCCGCGTATCAGCGGGCTAGCGTGGAAGTACTCGTTGATGCTGTTGGCCAGTATCATGGTTACCAGCCAGATGATGGCGGCTATCCAGTATTTACGTTTTTTGCTTTTCTTCATCCTGCTGTTGTTTTATTATGCCGTTCTCTGTTCCTGCGCTGTCGGACTTTGAACTCGTTTGCGCAATACCAGGTCATCAGAATCCAAACCAGCATGTGGATGGAGGCGCGGATAACTTTCGGTATCGTGTAGCTGTCCCATTGCAGGGCCATGTCCATGCCGTCTGCCACAAATAGCGCGGCGAAAAACACCGCTCCTGCGATGTATAGGATGCGGTTCTTTCCGGGTGTTTCCATTACTTATTATAGACTGATGGTTAATACCTGAACTCTCCGAACTCGCTCCGGATAATCAGCTCCCGCCGTTCGCCTTCCTCGATGCGGCCGATGACTTGCGCGTCGATGTTGAACGACTTGGAGATGGCGATGACTTCCTCGGCATGTTCCGGCGAGAGGTAGACTTCCAGGCGATGCCCCATGTTGAACACCTTGTACATCTCGTCCCATGCCGTGCCGCTCTGCTCCTTGATGGTGCGGAATAGCGGGGGAACGGGGAAGAGGTTGTCCTTGATGACGCAGCAGTTGTCGCCCACGAAGTGCAACACCTTGGTCTGCGCGCCGCCCGAGCAGTGCACCATGCCGTGAATCTCCGGGCGCAGGGCGTCAAGCAACCGTTTCACCACCGGAGCATAGGTGCGGGTGGGGGAGAGGACGAGCTTGCCGGCATCCAGCGGGCTTCCCTCTACGGCATCGGTCAGGCGGAGTGCGCCGCTGTAAACCAGCTCATCGGGCACGGCGTGGTCGTAGCTCTCCGGATATTTCTCCGCCAGATACTTCGCAAAGACGTCGTGGCGGGCGGAGGTGAGGCCGTTGCTGCCCATGCCGCCGTTGTATTCCTTCTCGTAGGTGGCCTGTCCGTAGCTGGCGAGGCCCACGATGACGTCGCCCGGACGGATGTTGGCGTTGTCGATGACGTCGCTGCGCTTCATGCGGCAGGTCACGGTGCTGTCTACGATGATGGTGCGCACCAGGTCGCCCACGTCGGCCGTCTCGCCGCCCGTGGCATAGACGCCCACGCCCATCCCGCGCAGTTCGGCCAGCAGTTCGTCCGTGCCGTTGATGATGGCCGATATGACTTCGCCCGGCACCAGCAGCTTGTTGCGCCCGATGGTGCTGGACACCAGTATGTTGTCCACCGCGCCCACGCACAGCAGGTCGTCAATGTTCATAATCAGCGCGTCTTGCGCGATGCCCTTCCACACGCTGAGGTCGCCCGTTTCCTTCCAATAGAGGTAGGCCAGCGAGGACTTGGTGCCCGCGCCGTCGGCGTGCATGATGTTGCAATACTCTGGGTCGCCGCCCAGGATGTCGGGGATAATCTTGCAGAAGGCCCGCGGGAAGATGCCCTTGTCGATGTTCTTGATGGCGTTGTGAACGTCTTCTTTCGATGCGCTCACGCCGCGCATCATGTATCTCTGGTTGCTCATAATGATGATTGTGAATTTATTTCTTTATAAATCTGTTCCATGACGGGTAGGAGTTCGGGGATGTCATATTCTATGGTGTCCCACAACTGCTTGGGCTTGATTTTGTTGTAGCCATGCACCAGTACGTGCCTCATTCCTTCGATGATGTCCCAGTCTACTTCTGGGTGCGCGGCGCGAAACTCTTTGGTCAGCATATAGACCGCTTCGCCGATGATTTTCACGTGTTTCACAAATCCGTAGAAGATGATAGGGTCGTTGGCCATTTCTTCAAAAGTGTAGCGCGTTTTATTCTCTAACAAGATGCGAATGGTGGATAGGATGTGCTCTATCCGTCCTTTGTCTTTAATGCTTTCCCTCATAAATCAATATCTTATCATGTTGAACGCTTTCCGCCGCGAAGGGAAGCAGGCAATCGTTTTCCACCAAGTCCACCTTCCGTCCCAGTGTCTTGCCCAAGTCGCGTACGATGCGCGCAATGGTCAGCAGCGTCACACGGGCAACTTCGTCGTATTGCACCAGGATGTCGATGTCGCTGTCTTTTGTTTCCTCGCCGCGTGAGCACGAGCCGAACAGCCAGGCCCGCTTCACGGGCTGTTCCGCAAAGTAAGCCTGAATCTTGGGGATGAGTCGTCTGGTCTCGTCGCTTATCATACATTTAGCTTTTTAATGGGTTACTTACGTGTGCAAAGGTAACGATAATTCTTCATTCTTCATTCTTCGTCCTTCATTTCTTGCAGCGTTTCCCACTCCACCAGGCTGATGCCTTCCGTCAGCGGGCGGCGCATGGACTTTCCTTTGCCTTGGCGTTCGGGCAGGAATTGCACGCGCACGGCCTTGATTTGCTTGCGGTCTACCTCCTCCGGCGTGTCGACGCCACGGCCGGCGCACGATAGCTTGAAGTGGAACGACCCCAGTCCGTCGATGTGTACCGGGCGGCCTTCGTCCATGAACTGCGCCATGACCGTGGGCAGGCAGGTCAGTACCAGGTGGACGTCGCCCGGCGAGGCGGTGCTCATGCGGGCAATTCGGGCGGCCACGTCTTTGGTGGTGGCGGGGTGCATGCTGAGGGTGACGGCGCGGGGGAACCACTTGAACTTTCCTCCTATTTTCTGTCTGCTTTTCTTGAAGAACATATTTGTTTGGTTTTTAGTTGGTTAATACTGTATTCCCTTGCTGTTTTGCGGATGCCTGACGGCGGTTGTGACTTCGGCTTTGTCCTGCCGGGAGCAGTCTTTCATCCTGCCGCGAAGGCTTCTTGGTACTGCCATCTGTTCATAAAACAGCCTTTTTTACGGCAAATATAAGCCTTTTTTATGACATAAAACAGGCTTTTTTATCAGATGAAACAGGCTGTTATATTTTATTAAGAAAGGATGGAGGCAGCCTCATGGCAGGAAGAAGGGTGAGTCATGGCAGGAGGAAGGGATGGGGCATCATTCATGCAGGCGGGAGGCACCGGCTGCAATCAGCAGTCCGAAGAGGGCGATGACGGCAAACGTCCAGTGCAGCGTGATGGCTTGTGACAGGTGTCCGATGACGGGAGGGCCCAGCAGCAGTCCCAGGTAGCTGACGGAGGAGACCGTGGCCAGTGCGGTGCTGGGGTTCATCTGCTGCGAGCGTCCCGCCATGCTGTAACATACCGGCACGGTGGACGATATGCCGAAGCCAATCAGGAAAAAGCCGATGGAGGCTGTCCACAGGTTGGGAAGAAGGACGGCTACGGCCAGGCCGAAGGTGATGAGCAGCCCGCTGCCACGGATGACACGGCGTGCGCCGAACCGGCTGACCAGGTGGTCGGCGATGAAACGTCCCACGGTCATGGTGCAGAGGCAGATGACAAAGCCCAACTGCACCAGCTTGCCGGGGGCGTGCACCACTTGTTGGAAGTAGACGCCGCTCCAATCGTACATGCAGCCCTCGCACACCATGGCGCAGAACGCCATGCCGCCCAGCAGAATGACGTATTTGTCTATTCTCTGGCTCAAAGGAAGAGGCTTCTGTCCGGTTGTGGATGGGGTGGAGGCTGCCTTTCGGGGATGCCAGTCGTTGCGCACCAATTGCCGGCGGATGAAGCCGGACAGCAGGAAAGCGACGGTGCCCATCACCAGAAAATGAAGCCACGGCTTGACCTCCAGCGCAATGAATCCCATGCTGAGCACTCCGCCCAGAAAGCCGCCCAGACTCCACAAGCCGTGGAAGGAGGCCATGATGCTGCGGGCGTAGAGATGTTCTACGTTGACGCCCTGCGTGTTGGCAGCGATGTTAAACAGGTTTCCGCTGATGCCGAAGAACAGCAGGCCGGCTGCCAGCCCGTAGGGCGTGTCCGCCAGTCCCGGCGGGAGCAGGCAGAACGGATAGAGCACCGAGGCCAGCGTCAGCATGCGGCGGCTGCCGAAACGGTTGATGAGCCAGGCCGAGACGTACATCGCCAGCATCTGACCCACGGGGATGGCAAAGAGCACGTTGCCCAAGGCAGCGTCGCTCAGGTGCAGGGCGGTCTTGAGGTCGGCGATTCGGTTGGTCCACGTGGCAAACACTACGCCTTGGATGAAGAAAAACAGGCTGACGGCCAGCCGGAAGCGTCGGAGGGCTTGTTTCTTTGTAAGCATGAGATGAATCTTTTAGCAAACCGAAAATCGGCGCAAAGTTCGCAATAAATGCAGTCCGTTGTTTTGATAAAAGGCAAAAACTCGGCCCGGGACCGGACGTTGAGCCTTTCAGCCATCAGATTTGAGCCTTTCAGACATGCGATTGCCAGCCTTTTGCCTTATCTTTGTACCGCAATAAAGATAAAAGACTAAAGAATATATGCCAAACGGACAGAAGAAGGAACATAGGGTCACGTTTCCCAACGGACAGCAAGTAACTTCGTTGGGACAAGGAACCTACCAGATGGGGCGCCGGCGACAGGAAGAGATTAAAGCCCTGCGGCGAGGCATCGACCTGGGGCTGACGCTGATAGATACGGCCGAAATGTATGGCACGGAGGAATTGGTGGGCGAAGCCGTGCGCCCTTGCCGCGACCGGGTGTTCATCGTCAGCAAGGTATTGCCAAGCCATGCCAGCTATACCGGTACGAAACGTGCCTGCGAGCGCAGTCTGCAACGCTTGGGCACGGACTACATCGACCTTTATCTGTTGCATTGGATAGGCTCTTACCCTTTCTCCGAGACCGTCCGCGCCTTGGCCGAATTGCAGCAGGAGGGGAAAATCCGCCAGTGGGGCATGAGCAACCTCGATGTGGATGACATGGAACACATCCTTTCGCTTCCCCACGGTAAGGATTGCGCCGCCGACCAGGTGCTCTACAACCTTTGCGACCGTGGCATCGAATACGACCTTATGTCCTGGAGCAAGCAACACACCCTCCCCCTCATGGCCTACACCCCTTTGGGAGAAGGGCGGTTGCGGAACCATCCGGCTTTGCAGGAGATAGCGCACCGGCACGATGCCACGCCCACCCAAGTCATGCTGGCATGGGTGATGCGCACGGCCGGCATCATCGCCATACCCAAGGCGGGCTGCGTGGCACATGTGGAGGAGAATGCCCGCAGCCTGGAACTCATCTTGACGGACGAGGACTTGGGGGAGATAGATAAAGCTTTCCCGCCTCCCACCCGGAAAATCAGGCTGGCCGGCTGGTGACCTTCTGTCGGCATCGAAACATACATGCGCCCGCTGCGCACCATTGTATAACCTATATGTAAGGAATATGGAACAACAACACTTGGAAGCAGAAAAACAGGGTCCGATGAAACTCATCTTTAACTACGAAAACGTGTTCTACAGTTTCTTCTACGACGACATCAGCGGTTGCATCCACCGCTCGCGCGAATATGCCATGAACTACGTTTACTCCGGCGAGATGGTGTTGGACAACGGACAGGAACAAATCCACGTGGGGAAAGGCGAATGTGTTTTCATCCCACGCGACCATCACATCACCATGTACAAGAAACCTGCCGGCGGCGAACGCTATTGCGGCATCTTCCTGAGCTTCACCCGCAGCTTCCTGCGCGAGATGTACACCCGGTTCGGGCCATACAAAGTGCCGCCCCGCACGCCGAAGCTGGATTCCGGGGTCATCAAATTGCCTCACACGGCAGAGATTACCAGTCTTTTCTCTTCGCTCACTCCCTTTTTCGACCCCGAGGTGAAGCCGCAAGCTGACTTTATGCACCTGAAACTGCAAGAAGGGCTGTTGGCCTTGCTCCACATAGACAAACGTTTTGCCCCCACGCTGTTCGACTTCAGCGAACCGTGGAAAATAGACATCCTGGATTTCATGGACAAAAACTACATGTACGAGTTTTCCTTGGAAGATTTGGCACACTACACCGGCCGTAGTCTGGCCACCTTCAAGCGCGATTTCAAGAAAATCAGTAACCTGACGCCCGAGAAGTGGCTCATCCGCAAACGGCTGGAAGTGGCGTATGGGCTGATGTGCGAGGGCGGCCGGAAAATCGGGGATGTCTGCGCTGCCGTAGGCTTCAAGAACCAGTCCCACTTCTCTGCCGCTTTCAAGAAGCAATATGGCGTGCCGCCCACGGCAGTCTCTGCATGAGCCTTTCGGCAACAAACATTGAGCTTTACAGCAATCGTCTTGTGAAACACTTGCTCTATCTTTGCACTGTACAATCAAGAGCCTGTTTGAGAATCGTTTTCGGCCATATCGGGCGGGGAGGGTCGCTGTCAAGGCATCTCATCTGACACAGACTGCCTTCTTCCGCTTACGCCCGGGCTGGCAGGAACGGAGGCAAAAGAACAGGCTTTAAAACAGACAAGTATGAGAACTTTATTCAAACAATTATGTGTAGCAGTCCTGGGCTGCATGTGCAGTTCGGGCGCCCTCGTGGCACAAGACAACCAACTTATTAAGAACAACACTATGGAAGAAAAACTGAATCTGACACAAGAGTGGGACAAGGTCTTCCCGCTGAGCGACAAGGTAGAGCACAGCAAAGTGACCTTTCACAACCGTTACGGCATCACGCTGGCTGCCGACTTGTACATTCCCAAGGGCGCTTCTGGCACACTGGCTGCCATTGCCGTCTGCGGGCCTTTCGGAGCAGTGAAGGAACAATCTTCCGGACTTTATGCCCAGCAGTTGGCCGAACGCGGCTTCCTGACCCTTGCCTTCGACCCCTCGTTTACGGGCGAGAGTGGCGGACAGCCTCGTTATGTGGCCTCGCCGGACATCAATACGGAGGACTTTTGTGCAGCGGTAGATTATTTATCGACGCGTGAAGACGTAGACCCTGAACGTATCGGCATCCTGGGCATTTGTGGCTGGGGAGGCATGGCCGTAAATGCGGCTGCCATTGATACCCGCATCAAGGCGACGGTGGCTTCTACAATGTATGACATGAGCCGTGTCAATGCAAACGGCTATTTTGACGCGGCAAACAATGCTGATGCCCGCCATGATTTGCGTCGCCAGCTCAATGCACAGCGCACGGAAGACTACCGTAGCGGGACGTATGCCCTGGCCGGAGGCGTGGCTGATGTGTTGCCCGATGATGCACCACAGTTCGTGAAAGATTATTTCGCTTATTACAAGACTAAACGTGGATATCACAAGCGGTCGCTCAACTCCAACGGAGGATGGAACAAAACGTCGACCCTGTCGTTCCTCAACCAACCGATACTGGCTTATGCCGGAGAAATCCGCAGTGCGGTGCTGCTGGTGCATGGTGAGAAGGCACACTCACGCTATTTCAGTGAAGATACCTACAAGAAACTGACGGGTGATAACAAAGAACTGCTAATTGTTCCCGGAGCCAACCATACCGATTTGTATGACAACTTCGATAAGATTCCGTTTGACAGAATCGAACAGTTTTATCGCACTTATCTGAAATAGCCTTTTGCGGGATAGCGGGTCTTTATGCACGAAACAGGCCAGAGATGACATTCTGTGTTCACCTCTGGCTTTTTTCATAAGCTATCAGCAGGCCGACGACCTGCGAGTAGCTCTTTTGTCCGCCTTCGACGCGATTGCCGCGCAGGTAAAGTTCATACAATTTGCTTTGTAGATTGCCGATGTGCCGGTTGTATTTGCCTTGCCAATATGCCTGGTTCTCCTGAACCAAGCGAATCACTTCGGGACGGATGTCATGGCAGAGGGCTGTGTAGTCGGCAGCAGGCAGCAGCCGGTAGGCATTGTTCAGCACATGGGGCAGGATAGACATCAGACCGCTGAAACGGACAGCAGCGACACTGGAACGGCTGCATACCTGATAGGCATAGAAATTGGCTTCTCCTTCATTGGATATGCCCAGCAGATGGGCCAGCTCGTGGGCGTATGTGGCAGGATATTCAGAAGAAGTAACGTCGCCGTTGATGGTAAATTCGCAGAAGAAAGGCCCCATGCTGCCTTTGACTCCTACCATCGAAGCAAGAGAGGAGAAGAGCATGGTTTTGACCCGTGGCCGGTCGTCGAAAGGAGGATGTATGCCCAATTGGGGAGCGATGTGCCGGTAGATTGTTACTACTTCACGGCGCAAAACGTCTCGGTTGACGGCTGTGTGTGGAGTATAAGCAGCATTTAGCTGTTGCACATATCGCTGGGTAAAGTCGCGAAAATCAGCTTCTGTGCATGCCACAGGTGAGATGCCTGTACGATGATAAAAGTCTGATTGGGCATAATTCAACCCCCAGGCCAGGTAGAACCATACGTAAATCCATATCAGATATTCAACGACGCTTGTCAGTACGCTTCGCCATTTCCTTTTTTTGTAGAAGTGGAAGTATAGCGGATATAGTATAATACCTGCCAGGCTGAGGGCTATGAATAAATCGCCTACTGCGAAAGGAATCAGACCGGAAAGGTCGGATAATGCTTCAGCTACGTGTGGATAAATCTCTTGGAAATAAAAATCTCCCCATCCCGGCAATGTTTGTACCAAGATGACTGCCAGTAGGAGCACGGCTAAAAGGATGCGTCGTATCACATTGCGTTTTAAGAAATTCCTAAGCATGTTTTGTATATTGTGGCTGCTGTATGCCTTATCGTCTTTGTTAGAAACCATGCGACAAATATAGTTCCTTTTTCTTTACCTTGTATGTCGCGAAAGTATAGAATTTTTCATTCGTTAGACTCAGTAAGATTGTTTCCGGATAAAGATTCTTCAAGATTCCTACAACATCCGTATCTATTTTTGCCGGAAAAAATGGTATCAATATGATTCGGATGTGTTTTATTATTGTCTTTTCCTGTTGTCTTCTTACCGTGGCAGGACAAGATACGTCCCATAACTTGTCTTATTATGTAGAAGTTGCCCGGAATTACAGCCCCTTGCTCAACGACTACCGCAACCAACTGCAAATAGAGCAGGCGGAACTCCAGCGGTTGAAGGCGATGTACACCCGTTCCCGCTTGGAGCTGAACGGGGATTATCTGTTTGTGCCGGTCATAACTAAAGACGGCGGGCAAACTTCTTTCCAATGGAACGCACGAGATGTCACGGATTATTATGGCTACGACTTGGGCGAGAGCAGCGGATATTTAAAGGATCACCGTGACCCTTAGTCAACAGTATCAGATACCCTTCGTCAACAGTATCAGATACCCTTCGTCAACAGTATCAGATACTCTTAATCATGAGTATCAGATACTCTTCATCAAAACCATTTAATAGATATGAAGACAACTCTTTCGATTCATCAACTCTACGCCAAGCCCATCCTCTTCGTAGGCTTGCTGCTCCTGCTGGCAGGCATCTACGGCTACACGCGGATGCAGACCAACCTGTTTCCCGAAGTACTCTTCCCGCGCATCACCGTCATTGCCGATGCCGGGCAGCAGCCGGTGGACCGTATGATGATTACCGTCACCAAGCCGCTGGAAAGCGCGGTGAAGAAGGTGCCGGGCGCGCAGATGCAGCAACCGCTTGCCGTGGCGGTGATAGGCGGCTTCGTGGCGGGCCTGCCCCTGCTGCTGGTGGTGCTTCCGGCGCTGATGCGGAGGATATACCGGTGAATTGTCAGGTTTAGGCTTGCCAAGCTCCCGTTTCTTTGTACCTTTGTCCGCATATAGTAACCCTAAATATCGGATAAATATGAATTGTGTATGAACGAAAAGACAGAAATGATGGCCGACATGGTGAAGAATCTTGCCGTGTTGTTGCTGGAACAGAATAACGAGCTGAGCATGGAGCAGGCATTATCCCAGATATTCAATTCGGATACTTATCAGAAGATAACGGATGAACGTACACGGCTCTATTTCCAAAGTCCGCGGTATGTCTTTTCCTTTTTAGAGGACGAACTAAAGAATGGGAAACTCTCTTGAACTCCATAATTCTAAAAACATTTAAGAATATGAATAAACTGATTGACAAATACCGTCCTGCGAATTACGAAGATTGCTTCCGTCAAACATTGATTGGAAAAGAACGGATGAAGCCAAGAGACTTGTTCGACCTTATATTTGTTAAATATCCAAAGCCTGCACAATATTTATTGAAATTCAGGGACATGTTAGTGAAGCCATTAGGGCTTAAAACTGGAGGCGGGTTTGCGGATATGATAATTGAAGAAAATGAAACAGGGCTGGTTATCGGTAAACAAGACAAGCATCTTGACTTTTATGTTGTGTTGGAATGTGAATCCCCGTCAGGGAATATGCAGAATATCAGCATTTCGACATTGGTCAATTATAATAACGGCTTAGGCAGGATATATTTCTTTGCCATACGTCTTTTTCATATTCTCATCGTTAAGAATTTAGTTAAAAGGGCTGTAAGGATATGGAGTAATGAAACGAAAATATACGGATATTAGGGAATTCCGAACCCTATACAGTGGGATTTGTTACAGGCGTTTCCTTTTTCTTCAATATTCCTATAAAATCCGCTTCCACCTCTGCGCAAACAGTTTTCTGACTGTGTTTTAGAAGAGCAGCCTGTGATACCAGTGAATGGTGGGGCTCAGTGTTTGCCCCGCTCTCCGATTTTCGTTATCTTCGCAACCCTAAAAACATGTATCGATGAACGACAATATCATTTCACTTCATTCCCATCCTGAATGGCGCATCCCGGCGGCACGCTGGTTTCAGGAGAAATGGGAAATTCCTTTGGAGGAATACCTGACAAGCATTGACGAGAGCATCCGGGGAACGGCGGCTGTCCCGCAATGGTATATTGCGGTGGATGGAGGGCGGATCATTGCCGGAGCCGGTATGATAGCGAACGATTTCCACGACCGCAAGGACCTGACGCCGAATGTCTGCGCCCTGTATGTCGAACCGGAACTGCGCCGTCGTGGCATTGCCGGACGCCTCTTGGCACATATCTGCAAGGATATGGCGGCGAAAGGTATCGGCACGCTCTACCTCATCACGGAACATACCTCGTTCTACGAACGCTACGGCTGGGAATACCTCTGCATGGTGCAGGGCGACGACGGGGAACAGATGCGGATGTATAAAAAAGACACTTCGCTATGATTGCCTACATCGGAAATTTCTCTACTCCATTCCGATAACCGCCGTCCCGGCGGGGACAGCATAAATTCTGAAAGAGAAGCACTATTACCGCAAGGGCATTTTCTTCTTTCTTCAAAATTCCTACAAAATCCGCTCCTACCTTTGCGCAGATACAATAACTTTGCATCCGACTAAAAAAATAGGAAGCGATTATGTGGAAATACTATGCACTGTTGTCCGCCCTCTTTGCCGCGCTGACCGCCATCTATTAATCTGTTTTCGCTCCATCGGTTTGTGAGAAATCGGTGGGGCTTTCTTGTGGCTTTTCCCATTCTATGAACTCCATGTCTTGTCGCACGAGGTCATTGTTCCGCACAAGTTTTGGCTTGCCGGGATTTTCATTTTTTCTTCAAACTTTCTACAAAGTCGCACGCTGCTTATTTGATATCTTTTTGATGCCGTGCAGCCAGATGAGGAAGACCCATGATATAGGCGCTCCCCTTCGTCTTCAATTTTGTTTGCGTTAATCTGCTGATTTGTGCGGTTATTCCAACGATATTCCGTAATTTTGCGCCCGTTCTAATTATATCAACAAAAAGACATGGAATTAGCAAGTAAGTATAATCCAGCCGACGTAGAAGGGAAATGGTACCAGTATTGGCTGGAGCATAAACTGTTCAGTTCGAAACCCGATGGCCGTCAGCCTTATACCATCGTCATTCCGCCTCCCAACGTCACTGGTGTGCTTCACATGGGGCATATGCTTAATAATACTATCCAAGACATTCTGGTGCGCCGTGCCCGCATGGAGGGCAAGAACGCTTGTTGGGTGCCCGGCACCGACCATGCTTCTATTGCTACCGAAGCGAAGGTGGTGGCCAAGTTGGCTGCACAAGGCATCAAGAAAACAGACCTGACACGTGATGAGTTTCTGAAGCATGCCTGGGACTGGACACACGAGCACGGAGGCATTATCTTGAAACAGTTACGCCGGTTGGGAGCATCGTGCGACTGGGACCGTACCGCCTTCACCATGGACGAGAAACGAAGCCGGAGCGTCATCAAAGTGTTTGTCGACCTCTATAACAAAGGGCTTATTTATCGGGGCGTGCGCATGGTCAACTGGGACCCCAAGGCGTTGACAGCTTTGAGTGATGAGGAGGTAATCTACAAAGAAGAACATGGCAAGTTCTATTACCTTAAGTACTATGTGGCAGATGATGACATGGGTGGCGAAACAGGCGATGAGAAAGAAGTGGTACATCGCGACGCGCAAGGCCGCCGCTATGCAGTGGTAGCTACAACGCGTCCGGAGACCATCATGGGAGACACGGCCATGTGCATTAATCCTAACGACCCGAAGACTCACTGGCTGCGCGGCAAGAAAGTCATCGTGCCGTTGGTGAATCGCGTTATTCCTGTCATTGAGGATGAATACGTTGACATGGAGTTTGGCACAGGATGCCTGAAGGTGACTCCTGCCCATGACGTAAATGACTACATGTTGGGTGAAAAACACAACTTGCAGAGCATTGACATTTTTAATGACAATGGGACGATTGCCGAATGTGCAGGCATCTACGTAGGTATGGATCGCTTTGATGTGCGCAAGCAGATTGAACAAGACTTGGCCGATGCTGGGTTGCTGGAGAAGGTCGAGGCCTACACCAATAAGGTAGGTTTCTCCGAACGTACCAACGTGCCCATTGAACCGAAGCTTTCCATGCAGTGGTTCCTCAAGATGCAGCACTTTGCGGATATGGCTCTGCCACCTGTGATGAACGATGAACTGAAGTTCTATCCGGCTAAATACAAGAATACTTATAAGAACTGGCTGGAAAATATCAAAGACTGGTGCATCAGCCGCCAACTTTGGTGGGGGCATCGCATCCCGGCTTATTTCTTGCCGCAAGGTGGCTATGTTGTGGCCGAGACGCCCGAAGAGGCTCTGGAACTGGCCAAGAAGAGAACTGGCAATGATGCCTTGACCTTGGAAGATTTGCGCCAGGATGAAGATTGTCTGGATACTTGGTTCTCTTCATGGCTTTGGCCCATTTCTCTCTTCGATGGTATCAACAATCCCGGCAATGAAGAAATAAAGTATTATTATCCGACCAGTGACTTGGTGACAGGTCCGGACATCATCTTCTTCTGGGTAGCACGTATGATAATGGCAGGCTACGAGTACATGGGTGACATGCCGTTCCGCAACGTCTACTTTACAGGCATCGTGCGCGACAAACTGGGCCGCAAGATGTCCAAGTCGCTGGGCAACTCGCCCGACCCCTTGGAACTGATTGACAAGTTCGGTGCCGACGGAGTGCGCATGGGCATGATGCTCTCCGCCCCGGCTGGTAATGATATATTGTTTGACGAAGCCTTGTGCGAGCAAGGACGTAACTTCTGCAACAAGATTTGGAATGCTTTCCGCTTGCTCAAAGGTTGGGAGGTGGATGCCGATGTAGCAGTCCCCGAGGCTTCTGCGTTGGCCATGCAATGGTTTGAAGCCAAGCAGAACGCCGTAGCCGCCGAGGTGGCAGACCTTTTCTCGAAATACCGTTTGAGCGAAGCATTGATGGCTGTATATAAACTGTTCTGGGATGAGTTCTCTTCCTGGTATCTGGAGATGGTGAAGCCTGCATACGGCCAGCCCATCAGCAAGGAAGTGTACGACCGTACCATTGGCTTCTTCGATAACTTGCTGCATCTACTGCATCCCTTCATGCCGTTTATTACGGAAGAACTTTGGCAGCATTTGTGTGAACGCCGGGAAGGTGAGAGCCTGATGGTCAGTCCGATGATGCCTCTGGCGGCGTATGATGATGTGCTGCTGCAACAGTTCGAAGTGGTGAAAGAGGTCATTAGTAATGTACGTGCCATTCGCCTGCAAAAGAATATTGCCCAGAAGGAAGCGCTGGAACTTCAGGTTGTGGGTTCGAATGTGGTTGCCGCTTTCGATGCTGTCTTAAGCAAGATGTGCAACCTTTCTGCCATCCATGTCGTGGAGAATAAGGTCGAAGGGGCTGCCGCTTTCATGGTGGGAACCACGGAGTATGCTGTCCCATTGGGTAACCTGGTGGATGTGGAAGCCGAGATTGCCCGCATGGAGGCAGAGTTGAAGCACAAGGAAGGTTTCTTGCAAGGAGTGCTTAAAAAACTCTCAAACGAGAAGTTTGTTAACAATGCTCCTGCTGCGGTTATAGAACTGGAACGTAAGAAGCAGGCTGATGCCGAAAGCATTATCAAGTCTTTGAAAGAGAGCATTGCGGCATTGAAGAAGTCTGGAGTATGATCCAACTGAATGATTTATGCGTCGGTTATCGCACTAAACGAGGCCCCAAAGTGGTGGCCGAAGGCATTAATGCCTGCATAGAGAGCGGAGAACTGACGTGCCTGTTGGGTGCCAACGGGGTGGGGAAGTCCACCCTGTTGCGCACCCTTTCTGGTTTTCAGCCACAGTTGGGAGGAAGCATATGGGTGGAAGGTAAGGAGCTGGCGGCATATACAGACAAAGAACTGGCACGCGTCGTCGGTGTGGTGCTGACAGAACGTCCGGACGTACACAACTTGTCTGTCGAAGACCTGATTGGGCTGGGACGCAGCCCTTATACCGGTTTCTGGGGCGGATTGCGGCAGATGGATAAAGAGGCCGTGGCGCAAGCGGCCGGATGGGTCGGGGCAGGGGACTTGCTGGGCAGAATGGTTGATACCTTGAGCGACGGCGAACGCCAGAAGGTGATGATTGCCAAGGCTCTGGCGCAAGAAACGCCCGTCATTCTGCTGGATGAGCCGACGGCTTTCCTTGACTTCCCGAGCAAGGTGGAAATCATGCAACTGTTGCACCGGATTAGCAGGCAGATGAGAAAGACGGTCTTCCTGTCTACGCATGACCTTGATTTGGCTCTTCAACTGGCGGATAAGGTTTGGCTGATGGGGCAAGGCGGGCGCTTGTCTGTGGGTACTCCGGAAGACTTGACGCTGGATGGGGCGATGGCCCGCTTCATTGTCCGTAAGGGCGTTGCTTTTGACGAACAGGAAGGATTGTTCCGCGTCGAGCATGAATGTGTGCATCTTATCCGATTGCTTGGAGAGGGCCTGCGGGCCGAGATGATAAAGAAAGCACTTCGCCGCAACGGCATTGAAGCCGGCAGCGAAGTGCGGTCTGATGTGTGTGTGGAGGTCAGGGAAGGGGAGTATGTCCTGACTTGCTCCGGGCGTTCCCCGCAGGCGGCCACCTCGGTAGAGGGGTTGCTGCGTCTCTTGATGTCTATTTCTTTTTCATGATGCTGTTCACCACGCGGATGCTGGATACCAGCTTGCCGGTGGATGTGAAAACGTCGACGTTCCATACGTGCGACGAGCGGCCTTTGTGTACGATGGTGGCCACGGCGCGCACTGTGTCTCCTTCGTGTGCCGACGAGATGTGGTTGCCGCTGACTTGCATGCCGACTACGATTTCATCGGGCTTGCAGGTAATCATCGAGCCGAGTCCTGCCACTGTCTCTGCCAGGGCCAGGGTGGCGCCGCCGTGCAGGATGCCGAAGGGCTGGCGCGTGCGTTGGTCGACGGGCATGGTGGCTTCGATGCGGTCTTCGGAGGCATAGGTGTATTGGATGCCGAGGTTGCCCATCAGGGCAAACTTGCCGCGTTCGTTCAGCAGGTCCAGGGGGATTTCCGAGGCATGCACTTCGGCCAGGATGGCTCGTTCGACGGCCAGGGCTACGCCGTCTTCTTCATTGGAGGCTGTCACGTAGTCGGCGCAGACTTTGACTGAGTCGGGTGCGTGGCCCATGGCGATGCCCAGCCCGGCGGTTTGCAGCATGGTGACGTCGGCCACGCCGTCGCCGATGGCGATGGTTTCTTCGCGGGTGATGCCCAGTTGGTCCAGCAGGACGCCCATCGTGTTGGCTTTGTCAATGCCGCAGGGCACGGCTTCGAGGAAGAAGGGCTCGGAGGGGAAGACGTCGAGCGTGCCTGCCAGGCGTTTCTTCCAGTGGTTCTCCAGTCCGCCCAGGGCTTCGTAGTCGTCGCTGACCAGCATGACTTTGCACGGGGAGAAGTCGATGGCGGCCGAAAATTCTTCTTCTTTGATAATCTGCAAGCTGTTCAGCTCGGCTTCTTGCCGGATGTGCGGGTTGTCCGGGTTGCTGGCCAGGATAGTGTTGTCGTGGTAGGTGAAGATGTCGAATCCGTTCTTCCTGGCTTTCTTCTCCAGATAGGGTATCAGCTCCGGATTGATGCGGCGTTCGAAGATTATCTCTCCATTCTCTGCCTTGATGATTTGGCATCCGTTGTACGAGATGACGAAGCCTCCGTAGTTACCCAGCTCCAGGGCTTTGGCCAGGTGGAGGATGCCATAGGTCGGTCTGCCGGAGGCCAGCACGATGCGCACGCCCGCTTGCTGCACTTTCAGCAGGGCGCTGAGGTTGCGCTTGCTGATTTGGCGTTCGTTGTTGAGCAATGTCCCGTCTACGTCCAGGACTAATAGTTTGTACTTCATGGCCGTTGTTTTTTAGGGGTTTGAGACACAAAGATAGAAATTATATCGGAAAAGCCGCAAGAAAAGGCCGGAAAAGTTTGCCGCGCGCTGTCGGGCGTTTCTCTTGTCTATGTCCAGAGCGTCTGGCTGCCTATAGCCAGACACTCTGGCTGCCTATGGCCAGACGCTCTGGCTGCCTATGGCCAGGCACTCTGGCTGCCTATGTCCAGGTCAGCGCACATCGGCACCCCACATCATCTTGTTGCGCAGCGTGTCGAAGAAGCTGTGGCCGATGCGTTTCACCACCTTCACCGTGTGCGGCGCTTTCGAGATGATGAGGCGGGTGGTCTCGCGGCACGACTCGCTGCGCCCGTCGATGGCCACCAGGAAGCTGTGGCTGCGGCTCTCGACGTCGAGCGTTATCTCGCGGTCGTCGCAGATGACGATGGGCCTCATGTTCAGGCTGTGCGGGGCCACGGGCGTCAGGGCAATCGTCTTGCTGTCCGGCGCGATGATGGGGCCCCCGACGCTCAGCGAATAGGCCGTCGAACCGGTGGGCGTGGCCACGATGAGGCCGTCGGCCTGGTACGTCGTCAGCAAAGCCCCGCCCACGGTGGCGCGGATGCTTATCATCGACGAGCTGTCGCGCTTCAGCACGGCAATCTCGTTCAGCGCATACGGCTCGCGTGTCAGCCGCGCATCGTCGCACCTCAGTTGCAAGGCACTGCGCTCCTCCGTGCGGTAGCGTCCCGCATATATCTCGTCAAAAGTCTCCTCCATCTCTTCCGGCGATATGTCGGCCAAGAATCCCAGCCGCCCCGTGTTGATGCCCAAGATAGGGATGCCCTTGCCGGCCACCCGGCTGGCAGCCTTCAGGAACGTGCCGTCGCCTCCCAGGCTGATGACCATGTCGGCCTGGAAACGGTCGTCGTCAAACAACTCAGCCTCCGGAGGAATCTCTTCCAAACGCATGTCTTGGGCAAGGAATCTGTAAAACTCGCGGCAGATGCAAAGCTGCGCGTCATGCTGCCGCAGCAACCGGAACAACCGCTCTGCATGAACCGATTTCTTGGCTTGATAAGTGTTACCGAACAGGGCAAATTTCATATAGCATCATCTTTTTACCGGATGCAAAGATGGCATTTTTTTTGTAGAAAGTACCAAGGTATCACTATTATTTGTACTTTTGCCCCGAAACTATAACCTCTGAATATGACTAAACTGAGTGTAAATATCAACAAAGTGGCTACATTGCGCAATGCAAGAGGCGGAAATATGCCTGACGTGCTGAAAGTTGCGCAAGATTGCGAACGCTTTGGGGCGGACGGCATAACAGTGCACCCGCGTCCGGACGAACGGCATATCCGCCGTGCCGACGTTTATGCCCTGCGCCCGTTGTTGCGTACGGAGTTCAACATCGAGGGCTATCCCTCACGTGAATTTGTGGACCTGGTGCTGAAAGTAAAACCACACCAAGTGACATTAGTCCCCGACAGCCCCACGCAACTGACGTCTAATGCGGGATGGGACACGAAGACCAATTATACTTTCTTAAGTGAAGTGCTCGATGCCTTTAATCAGGCCGGGATTCGTACCTCCGTCTTCGTATCCACCGACCCGGAAATGATTGAATATGCGGCCAAAGCCGGTGCCGACCGCGTGGAACTCTACACAGAACCATACGCTTCGGCATATGCCCGGAACCGGGAAGAAGCTGTCGCTCCATTCCTTGAGGCTGCCAAGGTTGCCCGCCGTTTGGGCTTAGGGTTGAATGCGGGGCACGATTTGAACTTAGAGAACCTGAATTATTTCTATCAAAACATTCCATGGCTGGACGAGGTGTCGATAGGTCACGCTTTGATATGCGATGCTTTGTATCTGGGATTGCAACGTACTATCCAGGAATATAAAAACTGTCTTCATTAAATGATTATGGATGCAATGATGCTTTTAGCCCAGGCGGCTGCTTCGCTGGGCGATGCGATTACAGAGGCAAATCCGGTACTGACGCCAGTGACTGTTGCTGCCGATGAGATGAACCTGTGGGACATGGCCGTCAAGGGCGGTTGGATAATGATTGTGCTGGGAGTGATGTCGCTGATAGGGTTCTACATCCTGTTCGAGCGCAATTACGTTATCCGCAAGGCCGGCAAAGAAGACCCGCTTTTCATGGATAAGATTAAGGATTATATATTGGGAGGCGAAATCAAGGCGGCCATTGATTATTGCCACAGCGTCAATACACCTTCTGCCCGTATGATAGAAAAAGGCATTACACGTTTGGGACGTCCTGTGAGCGATGTGCAGGCTGCTATCGAGAACGTGGGTAACTTTGAAGTGGCGAAGTTGGAGAAAGGTCTGACTATTATGGCCACTATTGCCGGAGGCGCGCCCATGTTAGGATTTCTGGGCACCGTAACGGGTATGGTAAAGGCTTTTTTCGAGATGGCCAATGCTGGTAACAACATCGACATTACCTTGTTGTCCGGAGGCATCTACGAAGCTATGATTACCACCGTAGGCGGGCTTATAGTCGGCATCATCATGATGTTTGCCTACAATTATTTAGTAACGTTAGTGGATGGTGTTGTCAACAAGATGGAAGGAAAAACCATGGCTTTCATGGATTTGTTGAACGAACCGGCCAAGTAATTCCCCCTAAACCAACAAGCCTGTGTTAAAACGTAGAGCTAAAATATCACCCACATTCAGCATGGCGTCCATGACGGACCTTATCTTTCTGCTGCTGATATTCTTCATGATTACTTCGACTGTGGTGTCGCCTAATGCTATCAAGGTGTTGCTTCCTCAAGGAAAAGAGCAGACCTCAGCCAAACCTTTGACACGTGTTATCATCGACAAGGATTTGAATTACTATGCTGCTTTTGGCGATGACACTGAACAGCCTGTCACGTTGGATGAGTTGCCTGGTTTCCTTCAGTCATGTGCCGCGCGTGAGCCAGAAATGTATGTCGCGCTGTATGCCGACGTGTCGGTGCCGTATGGAGAGATTGTGAAGGTGCTGAACATTGCGAATGAAAATCATTTTAAGATGGTGCTGGCCACGCGTCCACCAGATAGTGATAACGAATAATATAATGTCTGTGTCATGACGGATGCAAAGAAAAAAGGAAAATATATCGGCCTGGCAGGTGCAGTGGCGGTACATATAGCTGTCGTTGTTTTCCTGTTGTGGATGACTTTTGATTTGCCTGAGCCGCAGGAAGAGAGTGGAGTGCCAGTCATGTTGGGCGATGCTCCGCAAGCTTCCGGGTGGTCAGACCCGTCGCTGGTGGAAGTAGAGACTATGCCCTATGAACCATCTGTTTCACAAGACGCCACGGAACAGGAACTTCTTACGCAAGACATGGAAGAAACCGTGGCGTTGACTCCCGAAAATGATTCCTCTCAAGCAGTCGATAAACCGGAGAAGACTGAAGCCGAAAAGGCCGAGGAAGAACGACGTCGCGCCGAAGCCCAAGCAGAACAGCAACGCCGCGAAGCCGAAGAAGCTGCCCGCCGAAGAGTATCCGGTGCATTTGGTAAAGGAGCCAAAATGGAAAGTCGTGGGCAGGCGGCTGAGGGCGATGGCTTGCAAGGCAGTCCGGCAGGGAACGCCTCTGCGGGTGCTTCGGTAGGTGTCGGAGGGCTTTATGGTGAATTTAATCTGGGAGGGCGTTCTATCGGTGCAGGTGGTTTGCCTCGCCCGGTTTATAATGTGCAAGATGAGGGGCGCGTGGTAGTCACCATTACCGTGAATCCGGCAGGCCATGTGATTGCCACCGAAATCAACAAACAAACTAATACGGTAAATCCGGCTTTACGCAAGGCTGCCGAGGATGCTGCTCGGAAAGCACGATTTAATGCCGTAGACGGAGTGACCAATCAAATAGGAACAATAACATATTACTTTAATTTAAAATAGGAGAATCAGTTTATGGGTACAGTTTATGTTTTCTTTGCCGATGGCTTTGAAGAAATGGAAGCTTTTGCAGCGGTAGATATTTTGAAACGTGCCGATGTACCGGTGCAAATGGTGACCGTGACAGACGACGAAATAGTAAGAGGTGCTCATGGAGTGCCCGTGTTGTGCGATAAGAATTTTGAGAATTGTGACTTTTTTGACGCTGTAATGTTGGTATTGCCCGGTGGGCTGCCCGGTGCTACAACCTTGGCTGAACACGAAGGATTGGGCAAGCTGTTGGTGCGCTTTGCTGCTGAGGATAAAAACTTGGCCGCTATTTGTGCTGCTCCGATGGTGTTGGGCAAGCTGGGGCTGCTGAAAGGCAAGAAGGCTACGTGTTATCCCGGCTTTGACAAATATCTGGAGGGTGCAGAATATACGGGTGCCATGGTCGAGAAAGATGGAAACATCATCACCGGCAAAGGTCCGGGTGCGTGCATGAAGTTTGCTTTGGCTTTGGTGGAACATTTGTGCGGCAAAGAAAAGGTGAAGGAACTGGAAGAGGCCATGTGCCTTCGCTAACAAGATTGTCGGAATGGATTATGTGCTGATTGTAGCCGGCGGAAAAGGCCTGCGTATGGGGACGGACATCCCTAAGCAGTTTTTGCTTATAGAGGGGAAGCCTGTCTTGATGCGCACTTTGGAGGCTTTCTATACATATAATCAGGACATGCATATCATATTGGTACTCCCGCACGACCAGCAGGTTTACTGGAAAAGGTTGTGCGAGGAGTATCGTTTTTCAGTCCCTCACCAGATTGCAGACGGGGGTGAGACGCGTTTTCATTCGGTACGCAACGGCTTGGCTTTGGTGGAAGAAGCGGGGTTGGTAGGGGTGCACGATGGTGTCAGGCCTTTTGTCTCGCAGGAGGTGATAGCTCGGTGTTACGAGCTGGCCCGAACGGAAAAAGCAGTCATTCCGGTGATTAAGGTGGTTGAAACCGTACGCCGGCTGACTGCCGGAGGCAGTCTGACTGTCGACCGCGAACAATATCGCCTGGTACAGACTCCGCAGGTCTTTGATGTGGAGTTGCTAAAGCGGGCTTATGGGCAAGCCTATGTTCCTTCTTTCACAGACGATGCGTCGGTGGTGGAAGCACTGGGCGTGCCGGTGACCTTGACTGAGGGCAACCGGGAAAATATCAAGATTACTACGCCTTTCGACCTGAAGGTGGCTGCTGCCCTCATATAATGTCATGCCATGTTCGACTTGACCACGCGTGACATCAAGTACCTTTCTGGGGTCGGCCCTCAGCGGGCAGCTTTGCTCAACAAAGAGCTGGGCATCTTTTCCTTGCACGACCTCCTTTATTATTTCCCTTATAAATATGTTGACCGAAGCCGTATCTATGCCATCCGCGAGATTGACGGTTCGATGCCTTATATCCAGTTAAAAGGAGAAATATTGGGCACGGAGCTGACGGGAGAAGGGCGTGGGCGGAGGCTGATTGCCCATTTTTCGGACGGGACTGGCGTGGTAGACCTGGTTTGGTTTCAGGGAATCAAATATGTGGTAGGCAAGTATAAGGTGCATAAAGAGTACATCGTGTTCGGCAAGCCTACGCCTTTCAATGGGCGCTTCAACATTGCCCATCCGGACATAGAGGAGGTGAGCGATTTGAAGCTGTCGGCAATGGGACTGCAACCTTATTACAACACGACGGAGCGCATGAAGCGTACCGCGCTAAATTCTCGGGCCATTGAACGGATGATGTCCGCTTTGTTGGGACAGGTGAACGAGCCTTTGCCTGAGACGCTTTCGCAAGCCATCTTGACCGAACACCATCTGATGCCTTTGACAGATGCTTTGCGCAATATTCATTTCCCGGCCAGTGCCGAACTGCTGCGCAAGGCGCAATACCGTCTGAAGTTTGAGGAACTGTTTTATGTCCAGCTTAACATTTTGCGTTATGCCCAAGACCGTCAGCGCCGTTACCGGGGGTACGTGTTCGGCAAGGTGGGCGATATTTTCAACAAGTTCTATTCCGAGTGTCTTCCTTTTGAATTGACCAATGCACAGAAACGTGTGTTGAAAGAAATCCGCCGAGACCTGGGGTCGGGCCGTCAGATGAACCGCCTGCTGCAAGGCGACGTGGGGAGCGGGAAGACGTTGGTGGCGCTGATGAGCATGTTGATAGCGTTGGACAATGGTTACCAGGCATGCCTGATGGCTCCTACCGAGATTCTTGCCAATCAGCACTACGACACCATCTGCCGTTTTCTGGATGGCATGGATATCCGTGTGGAGCTGCTGACCGGTTCTGTGAAAGGCAAGCGGCGCGAGGCCATTCTGGCCGGATTGCTGGCGGGCGATGTGCGCATATTGGTCGGGACGCACGCCTTGATTGAAGATACGGTGAATTTCGCTTCATTGGGGTTGGCGGTCATCGACGAGCAGCATCGTTTTGGCGTGAAGCAGCGTTCGCGTTTGTGGACGAAGAACGAGCAGCCACCGCACGTACTGGTGATGACGGCTACTCCTATTCCACGTACTTTGGCCATGACGTTGTATGGAGATTTAGACGTGTCGGTCATTGACGAGCTGCCTCCCGGACGCAAGCCCATTGTCACTGTCCATCAGTTTGACAGCCATCGCGAGAGCCTTTACCGCTCCATCCGCAAGCAGATAGACGAGGGACGCCAGGTCTACATTGTCTATCCGTTGATTAAGGAAAGCGAGAAAACCGACTTGAAAAATGTGGAAGAGGGCTATGAGCGTATTTGTGGCGCTTTTCCCGATTGCGTGGTGTGCAAGGTGCACGGACGTATGAAGCCAGCCGAGAAGGATGAGCAGATGCAGCGCTTTGTCTCGGGTGAGGCACAAATCATGGTGGCCACCACGGTGATTGAGGTCGGGGTGAACGTGCCCAATGCTTCGGTTATGGTCATTGAAAATGCTGAACGCTTCGGGCTGTCCCAGCTTCACCAGTTGAGAGGACGTGTGGGGCGCGGTGCCGACCAGTCGTATTGCATTTTGGTGACTGGCTACAAACTGGCGGAAGATACCCGCAAACGACTGGAAATCATGGTTCGTACCAATGACGGGTTTGAGATTGCCGAAGCCGACCTGAAGCTGCGCGGCCCTGGAGATTTGGAAGGAACTCAGCAAAGCGGGGTGGCTTTCGATTTGAAGATTGCTGACATTGCCCGCGACGGCCAGCTTTTGCAGTATGTCCGCGAAGTGGCGCAAAAGGTGGTAGAAAACGACCCGGACGGCACATCGCCCGACAACTTGGTGCTCTGGCGGCAACTGAAAGCTTTGCGGAAGACCAATATCAATTGGGCAGCCATCAGTTAACCTCGGTTTCTAAGTGATTTTTCCGAAAATGTATCTCCTGCTGCCCGCACCGGAAGCCTGCTTCTTGTCCGTCCGAGCCGCGCTTCTTGTCCGTCCGGGCCATGCTTCTTGTTCGTCGAAACCGTGACGGGTGTGCAGAGGGGTTTCAGAAAGATTTCTTACACATTTGTCGTCTGATGCTTTACGGTGACTTTCGGAAAGAAATGCAACGAGAAATATGTTGCATAACATATTTCTCTTATATTGCTGATAAATAACGATTTATCGGAATGGAAACACTTTCCCCTCGTCTTGTAAGTAAAAAAATAGTTAAGGATGAATCCGCTTTTTCGCCGATAAGTGCTATCTTTGGAAAAATTTTTTTTAAACACGCATAAAACGGATGCCCGGACATCCAAACTGAACAACGAAACGAATGAAACTACCTTTGATTAAAACGCTTTGTATGGTTGCTGCAACGGTGTTTGGCACACAGGCTTATTCGCAAGACCTCATTGCCCGTCAGGCTCCTATCGACAGAAAACTGAAAAGCGTAGATTCTTTAGCTCTCCAAAAACAAATCCGCGTGGAGCAATCCCTCTATCCCGCGTTCGATATCTACCCCTCCTGGAACAACGAGACCGTCGCCTACAAAGACGCCATTATCCCCGAAAGCTATACCTTCGATTTGACCGGTTTTTGCATGCCGACCGAGCATACCAAAATCACGGACATCTTCGGTTACCGTCCCCGCCGTCGCCGTGGACATTACGGACTGGACATCAAGGTCTATGTCGGCGATACCATCCGGGCAGCCTTCGACGGCAAGGTGCGTGTGGTGAAAAACCAAGGGCGCCGTGGTTATGGAAAATACCTGGTCATCCGTCATGACAACGGTCTGGAGACTGTTTATGGACATTTGTCCAAGCAACTGGTGAAAGAAGACCAATTGGTCAGAGCCGGCGAGGCCATTGCATTGGGCGGCAATACGGGGCGTTCTACCGGTTCACATCTGCATTTCGAGACCCGCTTCCTGGGCATTCCCTTGAATCCGGCACTGATGTTCGACTTCGAGAAGCAGGACATCGTGGCCGACACATACACGTTCCATAAAGACAAAGGCAACTCGCAGAAAGGCTCTTCATCGAAAGGCTTGTTCTATAAAGTCAAACGGGGGGATACGTTGTCCAAGATTGCACGCAAACAGGGGACGACAGTCAGCCAGTTGTGCAAGCTGAACCACCTGACGCGTCGCACCGTTTTGCGTCCGGGGCAAGTACTGCGTTGTTCATAAAAACGTAAACAATCATACGCAGAAGAGGGTACTTTAATATAATTTAGAGTGCCCTCTTTCTTTATTCCTTATATTATTCCTACCTTTGCACGAACATTTCCAAGGATATGAAAGATACCAAGCAACAGTTCGAACACGTAATAGCCATCTGCCGCGACCTCTTTGCCAAGAAATTGCATGATTATGGTCCGGCGTGGCGCATCCTGCGGCCGGCTTCTGTCACCGACCAACTGTTCATCAAGGCCAACCGCATCCGCAGCATCGAGGTCAAGGGGGTTGCATTGGTGGACGAAGGCATACGGCCCGAGTTTATGGCCATTGTCAACTATGGCATTGTGGGTCTGATACAGTTGGAATTGGGACATGCCGATTCGGCCGACATCAGCAACGACGAGGCGCTGTCTCTCTATGACAAATATGCCAAAGCTTCCTTGGATCTGATGCTGGCCAAGAACCACGACTATGACGAGGCATGGCGCGGCATGCGCATCAGTTCGTACACCGACCTGATTCTGATGAAAATCTACCGTACCAAGCAGATAGAAACGCTGGCTGGCCAGACGTTGGTGTCCGAAGGCGTGGATGCCAACTACATGGACATGATTAATTACGCCGTGTTTGCTTTGATAAAAATAGAGTTTGGAGACTAAACAGAGACATATCATACGCAAGGTTGCAGTCAATGTGTGCCGCTTTGTGCTGGGAGCCACTTTTATCTTTTCCGGTTTTGCCAAAGCGGTAGACCCGTTGGGCTTTTTCTATAAGATAGAAGATTATCTGGCTGCTTTCGGCATGCCGTGGATGCCTCACATCCTGATTCTGCTGGCTGCCGTCGGCCTTTCAGCCATCGAATTTTGTGTAGGCATCTTCCTGTTCATTGGTGTCCGCCGTCGGTTGGCTATATTTCTGACTTTGCTTCTGATGCTGGTCATGACCCCGTTGACGCTCTACCTGGCTCTGTTCAATCCCGTATCCGATTGCGGTTGTTTTGGCGATGCCTGGGTGTTGACCAATTGGCAGACGTTCGGCAAGAATGTAGTGCTGCTGGCGATGGCCGTCGTGGTCTATAAGTGGCGGGCGGACGTTTTCCGCTTCATTACGCCAAAGATGGAATGGATGGTGTCTACCTACACTTTTCTCTTCATCTTTGTACTGTCTTTCTACTGTTTGTCCTACCTGCCCATCCTTGACTTCCGCCCTTACAAGATAGGCGTTAATATCGGGAAGGCGATGGAGGTTCCCGAAGGAGCCAAACCCAGTGTCTTCGAACAGCATTTTGTATTGGAGAAAGACGGAAAGCGGCAGGAATTTACGCTGGACAACTATCCGGACAGCACGTGGACCTTTGTTGAGGCGCGTTCCGTTCTGGTGGAGAAAGGCTATGAGCCGCCCATTAAGGATTTCAACGTTCAGAGCTTGGAGACGGGCGAGGACCTGACCGGAAGCATCTTGGCCGATACGAATTACGTGTTCCTGCTGGTGATGTACCGGGTGGAAGAGGCTGACGATAGCAACATCGACCTTATCAACGAAATATATGATTACAGCGTAGAACATGGTTATGCCTTCTATGCGCTCACGTCTTCTTCGGCGGATGCCATCGAATTGTGGAGCGACCGTACAGGAGGTGAATATCCTTTTGGCATCGTGGACGATATTGAGCTGAAGACGATTATCCGTTCCAACCCCGGCTTGCTTCTGTTGAAAGAGGGTACCATACTGAACAAATGGAGCGATAACGACCTTCCCGACGAATATATGCTGACAGGCCCTCTTGACGACCTTCCCTTGGGGCAGCAAAAGGCTGTGAACGATTGGCGTACGATGGGCTATGTGCTGTTGTGGTTCATCATTCCCCTGCTGTTGGTCATTTCCCTCGACGTGCTCGTGGTGAAACGCCGGGAGCGGCACAAATGGCAAGGGGCTCTGCGGAAACAGGCGACAGAAGAAAAAGAAACGATTCATTAACCATTAATTATAGTAACAATTATGAGAAAGAACATTGTAGCAGGAAACTGGAAAATGAACAAGACTCTCCAAGAGGGTATTGCTCTGGCAAAAGAACTGAATGAAATGTTGGCTAACGAAAAGCCTAATTGCGATGTGATTATCTGCACGCCCTTCATTCACTTGGCTTCGGTGACTCCGTTGGTAGATGCCGCCAAGATTGGTGTGGGTGCCGAGAACTGCGCCGACAAGGAATCGGGTGCATACACGGGCGAAGTTTCTGCCGCCATGGTAGCTTCTACGGGTGCTCAGTACGTTATTCTGGGTCATTCCGAGCGTCGTGCCTACTACCACGAGACGGTAGAAATCCTGGAAGAGAAAGTGAAGTTGGCTCTGGCACACGGTTTGAAACCCATCTTCTGCATCGGTGAAGTATTGGAAGAACGCGAAGCCGGCAAGCAAAACGAAGTGGTTGCCGCCCAGTTGGCTTCTGTCTTCTCGCTTTCTGCTGAGGACTTCTCGAAGATTATCCTGGCTTACGAACCCGTCTGGGCTATCGGTACTGGCAAGACTGCCACACCCGAGCAGGCACAGGAAATCCACGCCTTCATCCGCTCGAAGGTGGCCGAGAAGTATGGCCAGGAAGTAGCCGACAACTGCTCTATTCTGTACGGTGGAAGCTGCAAGCCCTCTAACGCCAAGGAACTCTTTGCCAATCCCGACGTGGATGGCGGCCTGATTGGCGGCGCTGCACTGAAGGCTGCTGACTTCAAGGGCATCATCGACGCTTTCAATTAATCAATCAAGAGAACGGAGAATGAAGAACGGAGGCTGAAGGATGGGGAGACTCTTCTTGGCGGCTTTGTTCTTCATTCTCCCGTTTTCATTCCGCCCACCGGTTGGCTCTTTCCGGATGCCGGAACTTATCAATAGTCGTAAAAAGGAAGATGAAGAGACTTGTTTTACTTTCGGTGCTTTGCCTGGTTTGTGCTGTCTCTGCCTCGGCACAGGACAACAGCATCCTTGGCAGCCTGCAACGTGACGTGCCCGGACAGGGCAAAGTGACCATCCATCAAGATGCCCGCATCGCCTCCCTGGTCGGCTCGGATGCCGTGCCCGTGGCGGCAGACGGTACGCGGGTTCTGAAAAAGGCCGGCTACCGTATCCAGATTTATGCCGGCAACAATACACGTGCTGCCAAGAATCAGGCACACGACGTGGCCAAGCGCGTCAAGGAACTGTTTCCTGAATTGCCCGTGTACACCACGTTCAACCCTCCGCGTTGGCTGTGCCGGGCGGGCGACTTCAGCAGCATTGAGGAGGCCGATGCCGTCATGCGTCAACTGCGGGCTTTGGGGGGAGACTTCAAAGCCGTGTCTATTGTAAGGGAGCAGATTAACGTCCCGCTGTAAGTTATTAACCCATACCTCATTTCCATCATGTTAGGAAAAGAAGAATTTCCCTCGCCCCATCTGGACGAGCTTAGAGAGCATTATCATCGCATACTTACCCTGCTGGGGGAAGACCCGAACCGAGAAGGTTTGTTGAAAACCCCGGAACGTGTGGCAAAGGCTATGCTTACCCTGACCCACGGCTATGCCATGGACCCGCACGAGGTACTCCGCTCGGCCAAGTTCCGGGAGGATTATAACCAGATGGTCATTGTGAAGGACATTGATTTCTTCTCCCTCTGCGAGCACCACATGTTGCCCTTCTACGGTAAGGCGCACGTGGCCTATATTCCTAATGGTTATATCACGGGGCTGAGCAAGATAGCCCGCGTGGTAGACATCTTTTCACACCGTCTTCAGGTGCAGGAGCGTATGACGCTGCAAATCAAGGAGTGCATCCAGGAGACACTTAACCCGTTGGGGGTTATGGTAGTGGTCGAAGCCAAACACATGTGCATGCAGATGCGGGGCGTGGAAAAGCAGAATGCCATTACTACCACTTCCGATTTCTCTGGCGGCTTCAACCAGGCCAAGACGCGCGAGGAGTTTATGAACCTCATCAAGCGAGGCTTTTGAAATGAAGCATCAGTCCCACGCCGCGCACGGTTTTTATCTCCACCTGCGGCTCGTCGGCCAACAGTTTGCGTAGCTTGTTGACGAATACGTCCAGGCTGCGTGAGGCGAAGTAGTCTTTCTCCTCTGTGCCCCACAGGCGGCTGAGGATGGCTTCGCGGCGGACGGTTTGGTTGCGGTTTTCGGCCAGGAGTTGCAGCAACTGGGCCTCGCGCTGGCTCAGGGTTTGCAGCTCTCCTGTCTGGTCGTCGCGCAGCATGGCGTGCGGGGCGTCCAGCGTGTAGCGGCCCAGGCGGTAGTGGTCGGTCTCGTCGCTGGTCTTATGGCCTTCGGTCAGCTTCAGCAGGGCATGGACGTGGGCGTCCAGCTCATCGGGCACGAAAGGTTTCTTCACGTAGTTGTTCACACCCAGCTTGTAGCCTTCCTTCACGTCGCGGGGCGAGGTGAGGGCCGAGCCGAAGATGATGGGCGTCGTCTTGTCTGTCTCGCGGATGCGGCGCACCATGTCGAAGCCGTTCATCACGGGCATTTCGATGTCGCTCACGATGATGTCTGGCTTATGCGCCTCCCATTGTTTCAGTCCTTCCGCGCCGTTGGCGGCGGTGAACACCTGGTAATCGCCGATGAGGTCCTCGAGGGCGGTCTGCACGATGTAACTCAGGTTTACGTCGTCTTCTACGAGTAATAGCTTTACCATATATCCAATTAAGAATTATGAATGGAGAATGAAGAATTTGGCGCGTGGCGTTGGCTTTCTTCGTCCTTCCTCCTTTTTTATTGCTGTTAGTTATTTGTTTATTTCATTCTTCATTAAAATGATGACCCCTGTCGACGCACGGCTGTGTCATCTTGTGTATATATTTCTGATTCTCAATCACAGGGTCAAAGATACGGAGTTTTTCATTTCGCCGTTGGTTTCCAACTGATAAAATCTGTTCGTTGCACTGTCTTGGCAGGAGCTTGGTAGTTGCAGGAGGCTGTCAAGTCTGTAGAAAGGAATGATATAACAGGCTTTTATATTATTTATAACAGGCTGTTATATGATATAAAACAGGCTGTTATATAGGATAAAGAAGGCTGTTATATAGGATGGAAAAGGCTTCTTTATCAATATTCGGCAGTACAAAGAGGGTGTCTTGGCAGGACATTGTCCGTGCTTTGCCGCTATGCAGGCTGTCGGCCGTGTTGGCGGTGACAGGGATGAGCAGGTTGATAAAGGCCGTTGCCGCCACGGCCAGGAAGATGATTAAGCATTTCATACGTTGTCTCTGTGTTTTGGTTCGTGCGGCAAAGGTAGGCAAGTGGGGGGAGGCGTTGGGTTAAGGTTAGGTTAATGTTAGGTTAATGAAGAATGAAGAATTAAGAATTAAGAATGATGAATTAAGAATTAAGAATGAGGTAGCCGACGCCACGCGCCAATTCTTCATTCTTCATTTTTAGTTCTTCATTATTAAAGTTTCAGCACGACGCGGTCTCCCAGCCTTTTGGCCATCACGCTCTGCACCTGCCTCAGCTCGTTGTAGCGCGTCAGGATGGCGGTGCAGCGGTCGTTGTCGCTGAGGACGGCGGAGTCTTGCAGGGCGCGCATGAGGTGGGTCAGCTCTTCGCTGACGATGGCATACTTGAAGTTGACCATCAGGAGGGGTACCAGTTCGTAGAGGCGTTCTTCGTCGGTGACGATGTGCTGGTTCTTGTAGTGGTACTTGCTCAACTGGTAGCGGTCGCTCACCAGTTCGGCGCTGAGCCGGCTGATGGCAGGGTCGGGGTGGTTGAGGAAGTAGTGTTCGGCGCGGAAGCCTTCGGTGTGGATGCGCTCGGCGGCCTCTTGCAGCATCCGGCGGTGCAGGGGATTGTGGAAGGCCAGCTCGTCCTGTTGCAAGTCGGAGACGATGTATTCGGTGACAGTGACAGGCACCTCGCGACCTTCTTCGTCGGCCACGTTGCACATGACACGCTCGCCGTAGCGCACCACCATCTGGAGGATGAGCCGCTCGTAGCGGTAGAATTCGCGGCCTTCCTTGTCTTCCTGGGGGATGAACGACTGGTAGGTGTCCGTAGGAGTCGGGGCAGGGATATCTTCTTCCGCAGGAGGAGGCGGGACGTCGTTGGGTGCGGCTTCTCCGTCCTGCTCGGCGGCGGCACGTGCTTGGGCCTGGCGGCGTTCGCGTTCGCGCTGTTCGGCACGTTGCTCGGCCTGTTTCTCGCGGCGTTTGGCCACTTCGGAGACCAATAGTTTGTCTTCAACGTGCAGCAGTTGGGCGCATTCCTTGATATATACGTCGCGTACGATGGCCTCGGGGATGACGGCGATGCTCTGCACCAGGCTGCCGATGAGTTCGGCCCGCTTGATGGGGTCGCGGCCCGCGTCTTCCAGCAGGAGGTTGGTCTTGAAGCGGATGAAGTCCGTCTCGTGCTCGCGGATGAACGTCTGGAACTCGGCGCTGTTGTGTTTGCGGGCAAAGGAGTCGGGGTCGTCGCCGTCGGGCAGGAGGCAGACCTTGATGTTCATCCCCTCCTCCAGCAGCATGTCGATGCCGCGCAGCGAGGCTTTGATGCCGGCGGCGTCACCGTCGTAGAGCACGGTGAGGTTGTTGGTGAAGCGGTGTATCAGTTTGATTTGGTGGGTGGTCAGGGCGGTGCCCGACGAAGCAACTACATTCTCCACGCCGCTCTGGTGCATGGAGATGACGTCCGTGTAGCCTTCCACCAGGAAGCAACGGTCTTGCTTCACGATGGCCTGCTTGGCCTGGTAGATGCCGTAGAGTTCGTTGCTTTTGTGGTAGATTTCCGACTCGGGCGAGTTGACATACTTCATCTTGACCCCTTTGGTGGCGGATGCTAGTACGCGCCCGCCGAAGGCCACCACCTTGCCGCTCAGCGTGTGGAAAGGGAAGATGACGCGGCCCCAGAAGCGGTCGCGCAGACGGTGGTCGTCCGTCTCGTAGCAGAGGCCCGTCTTCACCAGATAATCCTGCTGGTAGCCTTTGGCCAGCGCTTCCTTGGCAAAGGCGTCGTGGCTCTCGGTGCAGTAGCCCAGTTGGAACTTCTCGATGATGTCGTCGCGGAAGCCACGGCTGCGCAGGTAGGCCATGCCGATGTTGCACCCTTCGTCCGTGTTGCGCAGGGTGCTGCGGAAGTAGTCGCAGGCAAACTGGTTGACGATGAAGAGGCTGTCGCGTTCGGTCTGTGCGGCCTTCTCTTCGGCGGTCTGTTCGCGTTCTTGGATTTCGATGTGGTACTTCTTGGCCAGGAAGCGCAGGGCATCGGGATAGGACAGTTGCTCGTGCAGCATGATGAAGTGCACGGGATTGCCTCCCTTGCCGCAGGCGAAGCACTTGCAGAGGTTCTTGGCGGGCGAGACGTAGAACGACGGCGTCTTGTCGTCGTGGAAAGGGCACAGGCCCACATAGTTCACCCCGCGTTTGCGCAGGGTGACAAAGTCGGACACGACGTCGTAGATTTGCGCCGCGTCCATGATGCGGTCGATGGTGGAGTGGTCAATCATTTACACGATTGAGTTGGTTGAAGAAATTCGGCAGGGGTCAGTACTGGTAACTCGGCGAAGGAGAAATGCTTGCGGTTTCGGGTGATGATGGCTTCGCAGCCGTTGGCTTTGGCACATTCATATTGCAAGACATCTTCGAAATCGCTGGCGGGACAACTTAAGGCTTTTGCGAACTGCTCTTTGTCCATCGGTAGTATTTCCAGCATGTCCGAGAGGTCGGCAAGTATGCTGTACAATTCTTCCTGCGTATGACCCTTGCGAATGACATAGGCAGTGTTGGCCATTGTCAGGAAAGAAGCCATGAGTTGTATCTTCTTTTCCTCGCCCAGTTGCAGGAGGTCAGCGGCATTATCGGCTCCTTCGCGTTCCAGGATAAAGTCTAGTATAATGTTTGTATCGAGAAATATCTTTGTCATTTTTTGAGTAGGTAAGAAAGTCGTTCATCTTCTTCGATTTGTTGGCGGGTAATGCCTTTGGCGATGCCGCGAAGCCGCCGAATGCGGGGGGAATACGTTGTAGACTGTTGGGAAGTGTGAGCACTGTCTTCTTTCTTTCCTTCATACAATGATACGCCGATTACCCCTTTCAGCATCTCTATGGCCTTCTGGATGTTGGAGGTAAACGAACCTTCTTCTAATGTAACGATTAACTGTGTCATAAGCCTTCCTTTTTGGATGTTTGCAAGCAAAGGTAGTGATGTTTCTTGAAACAGCCAACACGGAGAAGGCATTTCCCTGTGTTGCTGTGGGCATTTTATCTTTATTTTATCTTCCCCCGAATCTTCGTCAGATACTTCTTCATCCCTTCGGCATCGCGGTTGGTGATGATTTCCAGTAGCTGCTTCAGTTCGAGGCGGACGTTCTCCACCTGGGCGGGGGTGCGGGGATTGAAGAGGATTTCCTGCAGCAAGTAGTCGTCTTCGTTGAGCAGGCCACGGGCGATGGCCATGTGCTTCTTGAACGTCGTGCCGGGCGCCTCCTGGTGCTTCATGACGGCGGCGAAGACGAAGGTGGAGACGAAGGGGATGGACAAGGAGTAGGCCACGGTCTCGTCATGCTCGTCGAAGGTGTACTCGAAGATGTTAAGCTTGAGCTGCTGGTAGAGGTCCTTGAAGAAGATGCGGCCCAGGTGGTCGCCCTCGGTGATGATGATGGCGTTCTCGTTGCTCAGGTTGCTGAGGCTGGCGAAGGTGGGGCCGAACATCGGGTGGGTGGAGACGTAGCGGAATCCGCTCTCGGTGTAGAACTTCTTCAGCCCGGTCTTGACGGAGGCGATGTCGCTGATGATGCAGTCTTTGGGCAGGACGGGCAGCACCTGACGGAAGGCGTCGAGGGTATATTTCACCGTGACGGCATTGATGACCAGCTCCGGCTCGAACTCCTTGATTTCGTCCAGCGTGGTGAAGCGGTAGGTGTTGTAGACGAAGCGCAACTGGTGCGGGTTGGTGTCGTAGACGGCGGTCTCGTGTTGAAAACTCAGTATGTCGGTGAAGAAGGAGCCCATCTTGCCGGCTCCGAGGATTAGTATTCGCATTTCTTTATTGATTAATGGTTAATGATAAATGGTCAATGACAATGCCTGATGGGAAGAGGTGGCACGTATTAACCATTTATCATTTATCATTGATTGTTTTACTTATTAATGATTTCCATCTGCTGGCGCACGCTTTCTTCGTGCACGGCTTCGAAGATTTTCTTGACGCACTCGGGGTCGATGCCGCAGAGCGAGGCTTGCGAGCCGCGCTTGTCCAATATTTCGTTGTAACGGCCCGTCTGGAGGATGGTCATGTCATGCTCTTTCTTGTAGGTGCCGATTTCGCGGGCGATGCGCATGCGCTTGGCCAGGGTTTGGATGATTTCGTTGTCGCACTCGTCTATCTGCTTGCGCAGTTCGGAGAGGTTCTCGGTGGTCTGTGTTTCGCTGCGGATGACGAGGAGGTTGAGGATGTAGTCCAGCACGTCGGGCGTCACCTGCTGGGCGGCGTCGCTCCAGGCCTGGTCGGGCGAGCAGTGGCTCTCGACGATGAGGCCGTCGAAGCCCAGGTCCATGGCCTGCTGGCACAGGGGGGCGATGAGTTCGCGCTTGCCGCCGATGTGGCTCGGGTCGCAGATGATGGGCAGTTGCGGGATGCGGCGGCGCAGCTCGATGGGGATGTGCCATTGGGGCAGGTTGCGGTATATCTTCTTTTCGTACGAGGAGAAGCCGCGGTGGATGGCGGCCAGACGCTTCAGTCCGGCCTGGTTGATGCGCTCCAGGGCGCCAATCCACAGTTCGAGGTCGGGGTTGACGGGGTTCTTCACCAGCACGGGGATGTCCACGCCGCGCAGCGCGTCGGCTATTTCCTGTACGGCAAAGGGGTTGGCCGTCGTCCGCGCGCCTATCCACAGCAGGTCGATGCCGGCCTTGAGACATTCGTAGACGTGCTTGGCGGTGGCCACTTCGGTGCAGACGTACATGCCCGTCTCCTGCTTCACCTGCTTGAGCCAGGCCAGGCCTTCGACGCCGATGCCTTCGAAGCCTCCGGGCTTGGTGCGCGGTTTCCAGATGCCGGCGCGGAATATCTTCAGCCCCTTGTCGGCCAGTTGGCGGGCGGTGTTCATCACTTGTTCTTCGGTCTCGGCACTGCACGGGCCGGCGATGACCAGCGGGCGTTCTTCGGGGACGCCGGGCAGCTTGATGGGTTCGAGTTGGAGTTCCATAATCGTTGGTTTTTTATCGGTTTTGTAATTCATTATTACTTCATTTTAAATGCGACGTATTGTCGTCAAAAATGCGACGTATCGCCGTTAAAAATGCGTCGGGTCGCATTTTCAACTCCGTCGGGTCGCGTTTATAACTGCGTCGGGTCGCGTTTTTAACCGCGTCGGGTCGCAGTTTCGGCGGCATCGTGGCGCGTTTTCAGAACACCTGCCGGATGCGCCTCAACGCCTCGGCCAGCCGCTCGTCCTTGCAGCAGAGCGAGATGCGGATATACCGCGCGCCGTTCGTGCCGAAGATGAAGCCTGGGGTCAGGAAGACGCGGGCCTCGTGCAGCACGCGCTCCGTCAGTTCCTCTACATTATTATATAGGTCGGGGATGCGGCCCCAGAGGAACATGCCGGCCTGCCGCGGGTCGAACGTGCAGCCCAGGGCGTGCATGATGTCTTCGGCCAGGGCGCGGCGGCGGCGGTAATTGGCGTTGTTGCCCTCGTACCACGTGGTGTCTGCCTCCAGGGCCGTGGCGGCGGCCAGTTGCATGGCGCGGAACATGCCGCTGTCTATGTTGCTCTTCACCTTCAAGACCCACTGGACGAACTGCGCGTTCGAGGCCAGCATCCCGATGCGCCAGCCGGGCATGTTGTGGCTCTTGCTCATCGAGTTGAACTCGATGCAGCAGTCCTTGGCACCGGGCACGGCGAGGATGCTCAGCGGGTGGTCGTTGAGGATGAAGCTGTACGGGTTGTCGTTGACGATGACGATGCCCCGCCTCCGGGCGAAGTCCACCAGCCGTTCGTACAGCTCCGGCGTGGCGGGCGCGCCGGTGGGCATGTTGGGATAGTTGGTCCACATCAGGCGGACGCCCTTCGTGTCCATCGCCTCCAGCCCGTCCCAGTCGGGCATCCAGCCGTCCTCTTCCTTCAGGTCGTAGGGGACGACCTCCGCGCCCAGCAGCTTGCTGAGCGAGGTGTACGTGGGATATCCGGGGTTGGGCACCAGCACGCGCTCTCCGGGATTCACGAAGGCCAGCGTGACGTGCAGGATGCCTTCCTTCGAGCCGATGAGCGGCTGGATTTCCGTCTTCGGGTCCAGGCTGACGCCGTACCAGCGGCGGTACCAGTCGGCAAAGGCCTGCCGCAGTTCGGGTATGCCCACGTAGGGCATGTAGCCGTGGCCGTCGGGGTTGTTGGCGGCTTGGCACAGGGTGCGTATCGTCTCTTCCGAAGGCGGCATGTCCGGGCTGCCAATGCCCAGGCTGATGACGTCCAGCCCCTTGGCGTTCATCTCGGCCACCTCCTTCAGCTTGCGCGAGAAGTAGTATTCGCTCACGCCTGCCAGGCGGTCGGCGGGCCTGTAACTCGTAGCTTTACTGGATGCTTGCTTTTCCATCTTCGTATTCTCCTAAAATTTTAAGTTGCTTGGTCAGTGGACTGATGGCCGCGATGGCCTGCTTGTAGCGCAGCATCTGGTCGAACATGACGTCCACGTAGAATTCGTATTCCCACTCGCGGCCGATGATGGGCAGCGACTGTATCTTGGTAAGGTTGATGCGGTAGAACGACAAGATGCTGAGCACTTGCGACAGGCTCCCCTCCTGGTGCGGCAGGGTGAAGACCATGCTGGCCTTGTTGGGTTCGCGGGTGCGTTGGCGGTTCAGGTCGTCCACCTGCCAGGGGTCCGCCACGACGAGGAAGCGCGTGAAGTTGTGCTTGTTGGTCTCGATGCCCTCTTCCAGCACCTTCATGCCGTAGAGCTCGGCGGCGTACTTCGAGCAGATGGCAGCGTGCCCGTAGAGGCTGTCGCGGTGGATAATCTCAGCGCTGAGGGCGGTGTCCTCGGCTTCCACCACCTTGATGTGCGGGTGACGGCTCAGGAAGTCGCGGCACTGCATCAGGGCGATGGGGTGTGAGTGTACTTCCCGGATGCTGTCCCAGTCGTCTTCGGGCAGGCAGACGAAGCTGTGGCTGATGCGCAGCTTGTATTCGCCCACCACCTGCGTGCCGCTCTGGCGCAGCAGTTCGTAGTTGTGCAGCAGGCTGCCGGCTATGGTGTTCTCTATGGCCAGCATACCGATGGTGCGGCTGTCCTGCCGGATGGCGTCGAACACTTCCTCGAAGGTGGCACAGCAGATGAGTTCGATGTCCTCGCCCTCGAAGTAGCGGTGTGCGGCGATGTCGTGGTAGGAACCCAGTGTTCCTTGGATGGCTATTCGTTTCATACGTTGTGGTGTCTAACAAAAAATCCCGCTTCCAGTCGTAGGAGCGGGATTCATATCTTTTCATTTAAGTTCTTGTTTCAGTTCTTAAGCGTCACTGTCACTTGACACATACAAACTCCCGCTCTACTTTGTGGCTAAAGTAAAAGTAAAAGAAGAAGTAATATGCGTAGTTAAATGACTTCATAAGTTCTCTGTGCTTTGTATTCTTGTTTTTGATTACGCGGCAAAAGTAATGCTTTTCTGTGAAAAACAAACAAAAGTCCGTGTTTTTTTGACTTTATACAGCAAAAAAACTTCATCCGGACTGCTCCGTCTCCTTTTTGTATTGCATGGGCGACATGCTGCACTGCCGTTTGAAGAACTTTCCGAAGGCCGACTGGTCGGCAAAGTGCAGCATCTCGGCCACCTCCTGCACGGACAGTGACGGGTTGCGCAGGCAGACCTTGGCCTCTTCCGCCAGTAGTTCCGTCAGGATGGCGTTGGCTGACTTTCCGCAGAAACGCTTCAAGACAGCGGACAGCGCGTCGGACGAGAGCCCCACCTGTCGTGCGTACCAGCCGACCTCGTGTCGCTCGCGGCAATGCGTGTGTGCCAGGTAGAAGAATTGCGCGGCAGCGTCTCCCCAATGGGATTTGATTTCTGTGCGCGAGGTTTGCAGGCGGCGGAAGAAGATGTTCCACAGTTCGTACTGCCAGGCGCAGGCCATGGTCTGGAGTAGTTCGCGGAGAAACATGCTCCGTCCGTCGCGCAGGGTGTCGAACATGGCCTCCTCCAACCGTTGCAGACGCTTGCTTTCAGATTCGTCCATCGGGGTGAAGGGCGACTGGGCGAACCGCATCATGCCTTCGCTTATCTTGCTGCGCATCTGCTGGGTGGATTCCATGAAGAATTGCTGTTCGACCAGCACGAAGCAAGCGCGGTAACGTCCTACGAAGGTTACGTTCGTCCATCGGGCATTGGAGAGAAAGTCTACATACACCGGTGTTTCGAAACCCAGGCGTTCGTTGTTGGCAGTCAGGCGCAGTTCTCCTTCGTGCACATGCAGGAATACGTGCCAATGTGGAGGCGGCCAATCGTTGTGTAGGCGGAAGTCTGTTCCTGTCACTTGCGCCATCAGCAGGGAGTTGCCGTATGTAGCGATGTCCATCTGCCCCTGTTCGTTTGCTTCCTGTCCGTTGCGCAGCCAGGTTGTAGCAGTCTCTTTGAAGTTGTCCATATATATAATGTATAGATAGATGCGGCGGTTAGCGGGCGTAAAAGTAAGGCAAAACCCGTAAGCGCTGAAGCGTTTTCCATCTTATTAGCACTCTTAAAGTAAAAAAACGGTAATGCCCGGTTTGGAACCAATCTAATAAGGATTCGGACGAGAATCCCCCATCTGTTGCCCCGTAACTTTGCCCCCGATTTCAATAGAATACGTTATGACAAGGATGACAAGATTGTTTGGACGGACCACCGTCTGCAGCCTGTGCCTGTTATGGCTGGCTGCATGCAAGGAAGCCCCGCAGCAGAGTGGCGGGGCACAGTATAAGACATTGACACTCAGTCCGACGGACCGTACACTGACGCGTGAATACACCGCCGTAGTCGAAGGACGGCAGAGCGTGGAGATTCGCCCGCAGGTGAGCGGCACTATCACCGAAGTGTGCATCGACGAAGGTGCTAAGGTGAGCAAGGGGCAACCGCTGTTCATCATCGACCAGGTGCCCTACCAGGCAGCACTGGAAACGGCCGTGGCCAACGTGCGCAGCGCCGAGGCGGCCGTGGCCACCGCCCGTATGACCGCCAACAGCAAGCAGACGCTCTTCGACAACAAGGTGGTGTCTGCCTTCGACCTGCAAACAGCCAAGAACTCGCTGCTGGAGGCCGAGGCGGCCTTGGCCCAGGCCAGGGCGCAGGAAACGAGTGCGAAGAATGACCTGTCGTACACCGTAGTGAAGAGCCCCGTGGACGGCGTGGCGAGCATGATTCCTTACCGCGTGGGGGCCTTGGTTGATGCCAGCATACAGACCCCGCTCACCACCGTCTCCGACGACGAGGAGATGTACGTCTACTTCTCCCTGACCGAGAGCCAGGTGCTGAGCCTCATCCGCGAGCACGGCACGCTGGACAAGACCCTGGCGCAGATGCCGAAGTTTCGCTGCGCCTGAGCAACGGCCAGCCGTATGCCCATGCGGGACACATCGACGCCATCAGCGGAACCATCAGCAGCGGGACGGGCGCGGTGAGCCTGCGGGCCACCTTCCCCAACCCGGAAAGGATGTTGCGCAACGGCAGCAGTGCTACGCTCGTTTTCCCCTACCAACGGGACAGCGTGCTGGTCGTCCCGCAGGAAGCTACCTACGAGATACAGGACAAGGTGTTCGTTTATCGGGTGGTGGACGGGAAAGCCACGTCGAGCCAAATTACCGTTTTCCCCATCAATGACGGACAAGAATACATTGTGGAGAGCGGCTTGCAGGTAGGCGATGTCATCGTGGCCGAAGGTGCCGGCCTGCTGCAAGAGGGTACCACCGTGGCTGTTCCGCATCCGGAAGACAAAAATGCAAGTATTTGAATAATAGACCAATAGGAGTTCCACTCGTTTTCAGGCTTTGGAACTTATAGTTTCAAGCCATGAAACTGATGGTTTCAAGCCTTGGAACTAACGGTTTCAAGCCATGAAACCGAAAGGTTCAAAGTATAAAACCAATGGGTTCAAAGTATGAAATTGATGAATCCTCCCTATGCTCCTGACAATAATTATTCCACATCGACTTAATCGTATAGAATCATGAAACTGAAACTCTTTATAGACCGCCCCATCTTGGCCTGCGTCGTGTCGGTGCTTATCCTGCTGGTGGGGCTTATCGGCCTGGTCAACTTGCCGATGGAGCAATATCCGGACATCGCGCCGCCCACGGTCATGGTATCCGCCACCTACACGGGTGCCAATGCCGAGGCCGTACAGAAATCTGTCGTCGTCCCCCTTGAGGGGGCTATCAATGGCGTGGAGGACATGCTCTACATGACCTCCACCTCGACCAACACCGGCTCGGGCAGCATTACTGTCTATTTTAAACAAGGAACTGATCCGGACATGGCCACCATTAACACCAAGAACCGCGTCAGCGAGGCCGAGGGACTGCTGCCCGCCGAAGTCACCAAGATTGGCGTGACGGTGGAGAAGCGACAGAATTCCATGCTGAAGATTATCGCCTTGTATAGTCCCGACGATTCGTATGACCAGACGTTCATCAACAATTACTTCAAGATAAACATCGAGCCGCGCCTGTCACGCATCAGCGGTGTGGGCAATGTCAACGTGATGGGTGGCGACTATGCCATGCGCATCTGGCTCGACCCGCAACGGATGGCCCAATACAGCCTGGTGCCCGACGATGTGGCCGCCATACTCGACGAACAGAACGTTGAAGCTGCCATGGGCACATTGGGCGAGGACTCGGAGAATACCTTTCAATATACCTTGAAGTATCGAGGCCGATATGAGACTGCCGAAGAGTTCGGCAACATCGTGGTGAAGGCATTGGAGAGTGGCGAAGTGTTGCGGCTGAACGATATCGCCAAGATAGAACTGGGGGCGCAGACCTATGCCTACAACGGCGAGATTGACGGGCATCCGGGTGCCACGGCCATGATTGCACAAACGGCAGGCTCGAACGCCAACGAGATTATCACCGAGATAGACCGGCTGATGGAAGAAGTGCGCCAAGAATTGCCCAAGGGGCTGGAACTGGTGGACCTGATGAGCACCAAGGAGTTTCTCGACGCCTCTATCCATGAGGTGGTGAAGACGTTGGTCGAGGCCATCATCCTGGTTATTCTCGTAGTGTATGTCTTCCTGCAGAGCATACGCTCCACCATCATACCGGCCATCTCGGTCATCGTGTCGCTGGTGGGTACGTTTGCCTTCCTCTACGTGGCGGGCTTCTCCCTTAATCTTTTAACTTTGTTTGCCTTGGTATTGGTCATTGGTACGGTGGTGGACGATGCCATCGTGGTGGTCGAGGCGGTGCAGGCGCAGTTCGACGAGGGTATCAAGTCGCCCTACAAGGCCACTACGCAGGCTATGAGCAACATTGGGGCGGCCATCATCACTACGTCGTTGGTATTCATGGCAGTGTTCATCCCCACGTCGTTCATGGGCGGGACGAGCGGCACATTCTATATGCAGTTCGGTCTGACGATGGCCGTGGCCGTGGGGCTATCGGCCCTCAATGCCCTGACCACCTGCCCGGCTCTGTGCGCCTTGTTCATGACTCCCCACATGGAGCGTGTGGCGGGACAGAAACTGAGCTTCTCCTCTCGCTTCCATCATGCCTTCGAAGCGGCCTTCAATCAGTTGGTATACAAGTACAAGGGCGGTGTGAAGTGGTTCTTCCGTCGCAAGTGGCTCATTGGCGTGGGCATTGTGGCGGCTGTAGCTTTGCTCGTTGTGCTGATGCAAAATACCAAGACCGGTCTGGTGCCCGACGAGGACATGGGCACCGTCTTCGTCAACGTCACTACCCCGCCGGGCAGCAGCCTTTCCACCACCATCCGGGCGATGGAGGAGGTGGAGGCCTGCATCAAGGACATCCCGCAGATTGAGCGTTACTCCAACGTGTCGGGCTACAGTATGATGGGCGGTCAAGCACCGAGTGGCGGCATGCTCATCATCAAGCTGAAAAACTGGAGCGAACGCCCCGACGATGAGGACTACATCAGCAGTGTCATTGCCGAAATCTATCGTCGCACGGCAAACATACATAGTGCCAAACTCTTTGCCTTCGCACAGCCCACCATCATGGGATACTCCACCGGCAGCGGCGTGGAACTGTACGTGCAGGACCGTGCCGGAGGCTCAATAGAGACACTGAAGGAACACACGGACAAGTTTATCGCCGCCCTCAATGCCCGTCCGGAGGTGCAGATGGCCTATACGACGTTCGACACCAAGTTCCCGCAGTATCTTGTCGAAGTGGATGCCGCGCGCTGCAAGCGCATGGGCGTGTCTCCCTCAGACGTCCTTTCGGTGATGTCGGGCTACATCGGCGGCAACTATGTCTCCAACCTCAACCGCTTCTCTAAGCTCTATCGCGTCTACATACAGGCCGACAAGGATTTTCGCTTGAACAAGGACGCACTGAACAACATGTTCGTGCGTACCGACGCGGGCGACATGGCCCCCATCGGCCAGTTCGTTACGCTGAGCAAGGCTTACGGGCCGGAGACGCTGACGCGCTTCAACCTGTACAGCTCCATCCAGGTCAACGCCATGATGAACGACGGCTATTCGTCGGGCGACGTCATCCAGGCCGTCGCCGAGGTGGCGCAGGAGACGCTGCCCGTAGGTTACGGCTACGAATATGCCGGCATCACCCGTGAGGAGGCGGGCAGCGGGTCGAACACTATCATCGTCTTCGCCCTCTGCATCGTCTTCATCTACCTCATCCTCTGTGCGCTCTACGAGAGCCTGTTCGTGCCGCTGGCCGTCATGCTCAGCGTGCCCTTCGGCCTGTTGGGTAGCTTCGCGCTGAGTAATCTGTGCGGACTGGAGAACAACATCTACATGCAGACGGGACTCATCATGCTCATCGGCCTGCTGGCCAAGACGGCTATCCTCATCACCGAGTACGCCGCCACGCGCCGCCGACATGGCATGACGCTGGCTCAGGCCGCCGTGTCGGCTGCTGCCATCCGCTTGCGTCCTATCCTCATGACGGTGCTTTGCATGGCCATCGGCATGCTCCCCCTGGTCTTCGCCAGCGGAGCGGGCGCCAATGGCAACATCTCGCTCGGCACCGGCGTGGTGGGCGGACTGTTGGTGGGCACGCTGGCCCTGCTCTTTGTGGTGCCCGCCCTGTTCATCGTCTTCCAGGCGATGCAGGAAAGGCTGATGCCCGATCGGAAGCGTGATGAATAACCCTCATTGTGAGTAGACAAGTTTATTAGTTTGTAAGTCCTTTATTGATATGAATATGTTGAGACATACCCTGATAGTGTTTGCCGCCGTAATGTTGGCCTCGTGCGGCATCTACACCAATTACGAGCGTCCGGCGCAGGCGGTGGCCGACATGGACAGCCTCTACCGTCCCGAAGCACGCCCGGACACCACCCGTTCCATCGCTACGTTGCGGTGGGAAGAGCTCTTCACCGACACTTGCCTGCAACAACTCATCCGACAGGGATTGGCAGCTAATGCCGACCTGGCCGTAGCCCGCCTGCAAGTGGAGGAAGCGCAAGCCACCCTGTGCCAGTCTAAGCTGGCCTACCTGCCCTCCGTGCAGTTGGAACCGACAGGCACCCTGTCGAGTTTCGACGGGCAGAAGACGTACAGCGTGGGCGCCTCTGCTTCGTGGGAAATCGACCTCTTTGGCAAACTGCGCAACTCCAAGCGGCAGGCTTTGGCCTCGCTCCTCGCCAGCGACGCCTACCGGCAGGCCATGCAGACGCAGGTGGTCGCCACCGTGGCCGACAGCTACTACGCCCTGCTGATGCTGGACGAACAGATACGCATCACCGAACAGACGGCCGAGAGTTGGCGCGAATACGTCCGCAGCCTCTCCGCCCTGATGCAGGCGGGGCAGGCCGACCGTGCCACACTGGCACAGGCTGAAGCCTCGCGGCTGGCTGCCGAATCATCGCTCCTAAGCCTCCAGCAGCAGGCCATCGAGCAGGAAAATGCTCTTTGCGTCTTTGTCGGTCTGACACCCCGGCGTCTGGAGCGCGGTACGATGGACGGGCAGCAGTTCCCTTCTCACCTTAGCGTAGGGGTACCGCTCGACCTCTTGGCACGTCGTCCCGACGTGCGCCAGGCCGAAGTAAAGTTAATGCAAGCTTTCTATGCCGCCAACTCCGCCCGTGCGGCTTTCTATCCTTCGATAACCCTCAGTGGTTCGGCAGGCTGGACCAACAACGGCGGCACCGTCGCCAACCCCGGTGCCTGGCTGCTCCAGGCCGTCGGGTCGCTGGTGCAACCCCTCTTCAACCGCGGACAGAACGTGGCCAACCTCCGCATAGCCAAGGCGCAGCAAGAGGAAGCCGTGCTACAGTTCCGCCAGTCCCTGCTGGATGCAGGCAATGAGGTGAACAACGCCTTGGCACAGTGGCAGACCGCCCGCGAACGCATCCGGCTGGACAGCGGGCAGGTGGAACAGCTCACCATCACACTGGGAGACACGGAACTGCTGATGGAGAATTCGGCGGACACGAACTACCTCCAGGTGCTCACCGCCCGGCAATCCCTGCTCTCGGCCCAATTGAGTGTCGCTTCAGCCCGTTATGATGAAATACAGGGCGTGATAGAACTCTACCACGCCCTGGGAGGAGGAAGCGAATAATGTGTCAACCTGAACCTTAATATAGATTACTACTCTTCGTGAAAAGTGAAGCCGTCCGGTCTGCGACAGATAGGGCGGCTTTGGGGCATTGTGTTGTCACAGCCCTAAGATGTCGGTTTGCTGCGTCAGCGGTTGGTTGCCGAACTTGCCGTTCAGTCTTTCTACTTCTTTAGGGTTCAGTTCCAGTTCTTTCTTCAAGTCTTCCATCGAGCCGTCTTTGTCTCCGTTCAGCAGTTTGGCACGTCCGCGTTCATGATAAAGGGCTGGGCTGTCCGGGTTCAGTTCGATGGCTTCGTCCAGTAGTTTGATGGCTTCCGGCAGTTTGTTTTGGGCTATTTCGAGGCGTGCCAGGCAGACAAAGGCTTGTTCGTTGAAGGGATTTACGTCTGTGATGTGGCGGTAGTCTGCCTCGGCTTTTTCTGGGGCATTGGTGGCTTCTGCCACTTGTCCGCGCAGCAGCAAGGCGTTTTCTTCATCCGGTTCTTGGGCCAGGATGGTTTCCAAGTCCTCCAATGCTTCTTTGTATTGGTGCATTTTCATCAGGGCTTCGGCTCGTAGCAGGCGTGCTTCGGTGAAATCTTCTTTCAGGGTGATGGCCTGTGTGAGATGGGCGATGCACATCAGTCCGTCGCCTTGTCCGTTATCGGCTTTGGCCAGCAGATAGTGTGCCATGGCGTTTCCTTCTTCCAGGCTGATGGCTTTTTGGGCTGCCTGTGCCATGGCTGGATAGTCTTCCAGCATGTAGCAGATGTTGGCCAGGGCAAGGAAGGTGGATGTGTGTGTCGGTTCCATCTGTGCCATTTGTTCCAATTGTTTTCGTGCTTCTTCCGGCTGGTTGTAGTGGGTATAGGCTTGTGCCAGGTAGTTGCGTGTCTCGAAATCGTCGTGTATGGCCAGTGCTTCGGTGAAGCAGCGGATGGCATAGTCCAGTCGTCCCATCCGTTGGGCGCGCATGCCGTCGTATTTGAATATGTCGAAGTTCTTTTGTTTGGCCTTCTCTTGTTCGGCCATCGGGTTGTCGGGTTTTCCCGAGAAGAAAGATTTTAAGAATCCCATGATTGTGTGTGTATGTTAATGTTCCGTGTGCAAAAGTATGAATTATTTGTTTCTTTTCCGCAAATTCAGTAGTCCGTTTTCGTAAGTCACTAATCTTTCTTCTATGAGTTCGTGCAAGAGGTCTGCCAGTGTTTCCTGTTCTACGAGGATTGTGGCGGATACTTGTGCCGGTGTCATTGGCCCGTTCTCCAGGGTTTGCAAGATGGTTTGGCGGATTTCTTCGGGTGAGGGTGTGGGGGGGCGGCGGTGGTGCGATTCCAGGCAGGTGTCGCAGTGTCCGCAGTCGTGTTCGTTCTTTTCGCCGAAGTAGCGGAGCAGCAGGCGGCTGCGGCACAGGGTGTCGTTGTCGGCATAGTCCAGCATGGCGTTGATGCGTGCCTCGTAGCGTTTCTTCCGTTCGTCGTAGACGTCGGGCGGCAGGTGGATTTGTGAGGTTTCGACCCTGGCGCGTGTGTATCTGATGTGTGGGATTTTTTTGCGGGGTATGTAGCTGATGATGTGTATTTGCGAGAGGTGCAGCAGCAGTTCGTACACGCGGCGCCGGGTGAGTCCGGTGCGTGTGGCCAGCAGGTCTTCGTTGATGAAGGCGTAGTCGGTGAACAGTCCTGTGTACGAGCGCAGCAGGATGCGGATGAGTTGGTCGGTTTCGTTGTCGAGCCCGCGCAGGCGGTATAGTTCGTCGCGCTGGATGGTGAAGACGAGGCGCGAGGCGTTGTCTTGTTCGTCGGTGTATTCCAGGTATCCGGCCAGGGTGAGTATGCGCAGGGCGCTGTCGACGGGTACGGGGAAGTGGCGGAATTTGCGGCAGAAGTCGTCGATGTTGAACTCGCGCACGCAGTCCAGCCCGTCGCCCATGGCCATCTGGTAGTAGTATTGCAGGTGTTCGTAGACTTGGCGGATGTAGTCCGGGTCGGGGAAGGTGTCGGGGATGCGGTGTTTCAGTGCTGTCTTGTCCTTGGGGTTGTAGAGGATGACGGCGTAGGCTTTCTGTCCGTCGCGTCCGGCCCGTCCTGCTTCTTGGAAGTAGGCTTCGATGGAGTCGGGCAGGTCGATGTGTATGACGAGGCGGACGTCTGGCTTGTCGATGCCCATGCCGAAGGCGTTGGTGGCGACCATGACGCGGCTTTCGCCCGTCTGCCAGCGGTGTTGGCGCAGGTCTTTGGCGGCGTCGTCCAGTCCGGCGTGGTAGTAGTCGGCGGTGATGCCTTGGGCGGCCAGCAGTTTGGCCACGTCTTGGGTGCGGCGCCGGCTGCGTGCGTAGACGATGGTGCTGCCCTGGACGCGGTGCAGGATGTGGAGCAGTTCTTCGGATTTGTCGTTGGTGCGGCGGACGATGTAGGCCAGGTTTTGCCGTTCGAAGCTCATGCGGAAGACGTTGGGGCGGGCGAAGCCGAGTTTCTGCTGTATGTCGTCCACCACCTGGGGGGTGGCGGTGGCTGTCAGTGCCAGCACGGGCACGCCGGGCAGCAGGGCGCGGATTTCGGCAATCTTCAGGTAGGCGGGGCGGAAGTCGTAGCCCCACTGTGAGATGCAGTGGCTTTCGTCGACGGTGATGAGGCTGATGTGCATCCGCCGCAGTTTGGTGCGGAAGATGTCGGTGTCCAGCCGCTCGGGCGAGACGTAGAGGAATTTGTATTGGCCGAAGATGGCGTTCTCCAGCCTGGTGACCACCTCCTGGCGGTCCATGCCCGAGTGGATGCAGAGGGCGCGGATGCCGCGGGCGCGGAGGTTCTGCACCTGGTCTTTCATCAGGGCGATGAGGGGGGTGACCACCAGGCACATGCCTTCGCGGGCCAGCGCGGGCACTTGGAAGGTGACGGACTTGCCGCCGCCCGTGGGCATGAGGCCCAGCGTGTCGCGCCCGCTCCCGATGCTGCGGATGATGTCTTCCTGGATGCCGCGGAACGAGTCGTAGCCCCAATACTGTTTCAGCAGCCGCCGATAGAGGTCGTCCGCGGGCTCTTCAGAGGGGGCCGCCGGGGCGCTCTCAAAAAGACCGCGGTCTTTTTCTGGAAACACCGCGGTCTTTTCCGGAAAACACCGCGGTCTTTTTTCAGAAACACCGCGGTCTTTTTCCGACCCCTCCTCCGGGCACTTCTCGTCAGCCCTTGTTCTGTCGCTCATCGTCCCTCCAGTTAGGCTTGATATCTTCAATCTGCAACTGCACCTCGCCGCGCTTGTGCGTGTTCTCCTCGATGGTGTAGCAGATGTCGAACGACCGCTTCGTCTTGATGAACCGCACGTGCGAGCTTTGTCCGAAGGCGATGCCGTTCATCACGTTGTGCGACTTGTTGTCCACCAGCTCCAGCTTGATATGCTCCTGCTCGCGGCCCACCACCTTGCTCGTGCCGTAGTCGTAGACGTTGTGCGTGCAGAACACCGGCTTCACGTTCTCCGGCCCGAAGGGGTTGAAGCGCTTCAGGTCGGCCGCAAACCTCGGCGTGATGTCGCGGAAGTCAATCTCCGCATTGATGTCGATGACGGCGCTCGTCTGTTCCGGCCGGATGTGTTCGGCCACAAAAGTCTCGAACCGGCGCGTGAACTCCGGCACCTTCTCCACCCGCATCGACAGGCCCGCGGCATACGTGTGCCCCCCGAAATTCTCCAGCAGGTCGCGGCAATGCTCGACCGCCTTGTAGACGTCGAAGCCCGATACCGAGCGCGCCGAGCCCGTCGCCAAGTCGCCCGTGCGCGTCAGCACTACTGCCGGGCGGTAATAAATCTCCGTCAGCCGCGAAGCCACGATGCCGATGACGCCCTTGTGCCACGCCTCGTTGTAGAGCACGATGGAGCGGCGGTCGGCCAAGTGCGGCAACCCCTCGACGATGTGGTTGGCCTCCTCCGTCATCGTCTTGTCCAAGTCCTTGCGCGTCTCGTTGTACTGGTTGATTTGCCCCGCCTTCTCCAGCGCGGCCGAGAAGTCGCGCTCCGTCAGCAGGTCCACCGCCTCCTTGCCGTTCTGTATGCGGCCCGACGCATTGATGCGCGGCCCAATCTTGAACACGATGTCGCCCACCGTCAACTCCTTGTCCGTCAGCCCGCACACGTCGATGATAGCCTTCAGCCCCACGCTGGGGTTCGAGTTCAGTTGCTTCAGCCCGTGATAAGCCAGGATACGGTTCTCCCCCATGATGGGCACGATGTCCGAAGCGATGCTCACCGCCACCAGGTCCAGCAGCGGGATGAGGTGGTGGAACTCGATGCCGTTGCTGATGGCAAATGCCTGCATGAACTTGAAGCCCACGCCGCAGCCCGACAAGTGCTCGTACGGATAAGTGTTGTCAAAGCGCTTGGCGTTCAGTATGGCCACGGCCGGCGGCAACACCTCGTCGGGCACGTGGTGGTCGCAGATGATGAAGTCGATGCCTTTCTCTCGGGCATAGGCGATTTCCTCTACCGCCTTGATGCCGCAATCCAGCACGATGACCAGCTTCACGCCCGTCTCGGCGGCATAGTCCACTCCCTGCATCGACACGCCGTAACCTTCGTTGTATCGGTCGGGGATGTAGTAATCAATGTTCGAGTAATACTGTTGGATGAATTTATAGACCAGCGCCACGGCCGTCGTGCCGTCCACGTCATAGTCTCCGTAAACCAATATCCGTTCTTTTCTGCCCATCGCCCGGTTGAGGCGTTCCACTGCCACATCCATGTCTTTCATCAGGAAGGGGTCGTGCAAGTCGGGCAACTGTGGGCGGAAGAACTTCCGTGCGGCCTGTACCGTGGTGATACCTCGTTCTACCAGCAGTCGGCCCAATATGGGACTGATGCCCAAAGCCTGCGCCAGTTGTCGGCTTGCTTCTGCCTGTTCGGGGGTAATGGTCAGGTAATTCCATTTGTAAGTCATTTTATATATTGTTTTTTCTTTTTCCTTTCTCCATGTGTCGGAAACGCCCGTGCGGCCTGTCTGTAAGCAGTTTTCGCCGCCCGCCGGATCAAATATTATTCCAATGCGTCCGGGCCTTCGTCTCCAACAAGTTGTAAAGGTAGGAAAAAGTCTTGAGAAACGGAGGACATTTGGGCTAAAATATTAGAATCAGTCTAAAAAGAGTGCAGATAGCCGTCCCGTCGGTTGCACCAACTGTCCGGTTCGTGTGCGTCCGAGCCGCGGCCCGTGTGCGGAAGAAGCGAGCCATTTTCCGGCATCTGCCGGAAGGGCGTTAACTGCTTGTAGATGACACAAAAAAAGGGTATGTCTCCCGACATACCCTTTCTAACAACCCTATTGTTGACGAGCGTTATTCAACGCTAACCATGTCCAAATAAAATCCGTGGCCTATGATGATAAAACCGCCTTTAGCTTGAATTTCATTCAGAATCTCTTCTGTGATTTCAAAGTTATACGTGCCGGCTTCGGTAACTTCTTCTCGAACGAAATATGGCTCTGCCCAGTCGACGGTTGCTATGGCAACCGAATGGTATTCAGCAGCTTCTACTATAGAGTAGTTGATGTGGAATACATCACCGACTTGCAACTCTTCCAGCGGCATGAGATTAGGAACGACGTTGAACATGTGGCCAGGGTCGCTCTCGGGGCTTGACCACGATATGCTCAAGTGTCCTGTCCAAGGCAGGCCACTCCCACCTGTAGCTGCAAATACAGATACCTTATCGATGTAGACGCCATGTCCGCTGATGAGGAAGCCGTTTTCATTCAGGATTCTATCCAAGAGTTCTTGGGTTAGAGTGAACGAATATTCGCCATCTTCTGTCGGATTGAAGTCTGGTACGAGGTTCGCCCATGAGTTTGCCGTGGCAATGCGCACTTGGTGATATTCATCGTCCTGTTTCAAAGAATAGGCTATGGTCATCGTGCTACCGGCTTCGATGCTTTCGAACACGCTGATGTCAATCGAGGTGAACTGGTGGTTGGGGTCACCATCGGGAGTCTCCCAAGAAACGTAGTGGTGACCTTGCCACAGGATTGTTTCGCCCGGCCGTGCGGCATTGATGGTCAATGTCATCTCCGTCACATTCCCGCTGGTGGTGTAGAATTCCAGTGCGCCGCTCGTGGTCTGGCCAGTCAGCGTGTAGCTTCCGGCTTCCAGTTCAGGGCAATTCAGGACGATTTCCGAAACCGTCTGGCTCAGGAAGTCAGCACTGTTGATGGTCAGGTCGCCTACGGTCAAAGAAGTAACCTGGTCAAGGCCTGTACCCGTGAGTACCCATTCTTCGCCTACGACAGCACTGCTGGCGCCATCCATAACGAGCGTGCCCGAGCTGACGGTAATCGTGTTGCCGCCGTATTCTACGCCTTGCGCATCACCCAGGATAACGCGGTATTCGCCGTCGGCCAGACCTTCGGGTACGGTGTATTCGATGCATTCGTCTGCCTCTACATAGGTGGCATCGCTTCTCTGTCCGTCAATCACTACGTAATCCACCAAATAGAGGTTCGTTCCATAAAGACGTGCGGTTCCTCCGGCAGACACGATGCGTTCGGTTCCTCCGGTTGTTGTAGACGGGTCGGTGTCCAGCGGGTCTACTCTCAGCAGACCTTCGCGGTAGCTGGTCATTCCGTTGGTTGTGGAAGTGGCAACCACTCTGATATTGTAAGTACCGGCTTTAAACAGGGCACTGAACTCGAGTCCGGTCATTACTTCCTCGCCATCTACGTACCAGGCAACGGTGGTGTATTTGCTCGGTGTCACACGGGCTGTCACTGCATATGTCTGGTCGCGGTTCAGCGTCGCTATCGTAGGCAGTGATCCATCTTCTCCTCTGTCCGGGAATACCGGGTCGAGAATCATCGGAAAGTCGCTTTCCGATATCGTTTCAAACGGTTCTTCGTCGCTGCAGGCCGTAAACGTAAAGCCCGTAACCAGCAGGGCGAGTAGTATGTAATATATCTTTTTCATATGGAATGTTTTCTTTAGAGGTTATTACTCAGATTAATCTACGTCCCACCATACGTGGTTGTACCAACTGTCGGTGCCACCCATGCGCTCTACAGCTTCGTTGAAGTTGGCGCTGTTGTACGACGACTCCATGCGCGGATAGCACAGGCGGACGGGGATATCTTGTCCACCGGTCAGGACTGTACTGAAGCCGTATTCAGCCGGAGATTTCAGTTCCGGATAGCCCGAACGGCGTTGGTTGGCCCAAGCCTCGTTGGGGTTGAGGAAGTGGAGCATCCAGGCTTGCGTGTTGATATTTCTCCGGATGTCAGCATCTGCCTGTCCCACGCCGTTGTTTTGGATGAAGGTGTTGAACTCGTCGTCCGTCACGGGGTCGCAACCGTAGTGGTCGGACAGCAGGTTCATTGAGGCACGAACGCCTTCGTTGTAATACTCTTCTACGGTGCCGCTGACATTCCAACCGTTCTGTTTGGCTTCTGCCAGCAAGAAGCGTGTTTCTGCATAAGTCATGACAACACCCGGGTGGCTGGACTCCAAGAAGCAGGTGGCCAGTTTGGGCAGGCATTCCGCGTCAAGGAATGCTGAGGTGATGTCCGGATTCGTTGTAGCCATTTCTTCCAGCATCGGGCTTTGATAACCTTGCGGCCACGGCTCGTACCAGAAAGCGCCCGGCTCGCAGGGTTGTACCAACTCCGGATGTTCAGTCAATATCTCATCCGTAATGTCTACACGTCCGCTGGGATCATTGGTGCTCATGAGGTCATCGAAGTAGAAACGGGCAATGCGGTGGAGACGCGGGTCATTCGTGTCGTTCATCTGGTTGTAGAACGTAGAGCAAATGTACGTCTGGTTGTTCTTCGGGTCGTTGCCGTAAAACAGAATCATCAGCGCATTGCCGCGGTAGTCTTGGTAAGCATCGCCGGCAAAGCTGAAGGCAATGTCCATGTACTGAATCAGCGCATCGTCGTCGGCGCTCTCGAAGATGCCGCCGTTGTCCTGCAAAGCGCTTTCAAACTCTTGCTGGGCCTTCTGCGGGTTTACTTCCGAGATACGCATGGCGAAACGCATTCGTAATGAGTTGGCCAGCTTCTTCCATTTGTTCACGTCGCCGTTGTAGATGACATCGCCTGTCACATTGTCGCCCGACGCACTCAGTTTGCTGCCGGCGTCAGCCAATTCTACGAAGAAATCATTGTAAATATCTTCTTGCCGGTCAAACTTCGGCGTCTGGATGCCTTCCAGGTAACCCAGACCTGCTTCGCTGTAGGGGACATCGCCATAAACATCCGTCAGCAGAGAGGCCAGGTATACGCGGTAGATGCGCAACACGGAGTTGATGTTGACCTGTGTAGGGTCGTTGTTGGTGCGGTAGATGGCATCGACCACGTTCTTGAGGCTCTTGGTGTAGATGTCTACCCACATAATCATCATCTGGCTGTCGTCATTCGTATGGCGTCCGGCGTAGTTCGTAGTATTCCAACATCCCATCAGGTGCTGAGTGAAACCGTAGTGGTAATTACGGTAGACATTCACCATGTCCAAGTCTCCGTAAGTTTGCAGCTCAGCCATAGTGAGCTGGGCATTGGGGTCGATGGTGGTAACTTTTGACGGGTCGGTGTTCATGCTCGACATGAGCTCGTCGCTGCACGAAGAGAGTCCCAGGGTGCAGGCCGCCAAGAGTGCTGCTATATAGGTTTGATAGTGTTTCATTAGTTTATTCTTTATATAATTAATATGTATAAGAATGGTGTCTTAGAATTTCAGGTTGATGTTGAAACCGTAGCTCTTACGCGAAGGCAGCGAACCGTATTCCAGACCCATGCCTGACGAGTTGTTGTAGTTGGAGTCCGGGTCGATGTTCTTGATGTTCTTCCAAACAATGAACGGGTTACGTGCTACGAACGACAGGGTGCAACCCTTGACGACGTTCTTCAGCGCTTTCTTCAACCAAGTCTGCGGAACATTGTAGCTCAGCGTGATTTCACGACATTTCACGTAAGAGTTGTCGTAGATGAACATGCCCGGAGCATTACGGCAAACGTTCATCCAGTAGTCTTCCGGATTGATGATGATGTCGTTGGGGCGATAAGTGCCGTCGCCGTTGTCGATGACACCCGGAGCGACGAAGCCACCGGTAGGTTGCCAATCAGGACTGTTTGCTGCAATGCCGGCTTCTTTACGGGCTTCTTCTGATTTGTACCAGGCTTCACGTCCGGCCAGCGTGGCAGTGGCTTTACCGGTCTCGTGGAGGGCACGTGCCGTCTGCGAATAAAGGTCGGCACCGACTTTCACGTCGAATACGGCAGACAGCGAGAGGTCTTTCCAGCGGAAGTTGGTGTAGACACCACCTGTCCAATCCCAAGAGGCATTGCCCAAGATGTGGTTGGACGTATCATATTGAGGCAGACCGGTGCTCGGGTCGATAAGAACATCGCCGTTTTCGTTACGCTTGAAGTCCGGACCTACGAGGGCACCGTAGTCTTGACCTTCCATGGCTACTACTGCTACGTTCAGCCAAGAAGCTCTTTCGAGTTCGAACATGTCCATGCCGTCTACCAGTTTCTTCACCTTGTTGTTGTTCTTCGAGAAGTTGAAGTTCAAGTCCCAAGAGAAGTCTTTCGTTTCGATGGGGCGAGTGTTCAAGGCGATTTCCACACCCTTGTTCTCAATCTCACCGGCATTGATCAGGCGGTAGTTGTAGCCCGTTGTCCAGGAGTTAGCCATGTTCAGAATCTGGTTCTTACTGTTCTGCGTGTAATACGTGAAGTCCAAACCCAGACGGTTGTTGAGGAACTTCAACTCCAGACCCATTTCAAAAGAGTTTGTTTTTGTCGGTTTCAGATCTTTGTTAGGAATATTGCCATTGTTGATGTAACCGATGGTATAACCGGGGTATGTGTATTTAGACTTTGTATAGGTCAGACCCAGTTGGTAAGGGTTCGTATCGCTACCTACCTGTGCCCACGACAGACGGAACTTACCGTAAGGCATGAGGTCGGGTTTCTTGATGAGTTCGGAGAACACGAAGCTGCCCGAGAACGAAGGATAAATATATACATTGTTATCAAGCGGCAACGTAGAAGACTGGTCACCACGCAGCGTGGCATCCAAATAGATGAGGTGTTTCCAACCCACGTTGACCGCACCGTACAGCGAGTTAATCTGCTTGCGGTAGCTGCTTTCTTCCACGCTGACTTCGTTGAAGCTCATGATGGCAAGCACGTCGCGGATCTGCATGTCCTGAGCAGTGGTGACGGTGGTCTGGTTGTTCACCTTATACAGGTTGGCACCCAGCGTGGCGTTGAAGTCGAAGTCGCCCCATGTGTCGCTATACAGGGCCAACAGTTCGAAGTTGTACATACGGTTGCGGAAGTTGCTGATCTGGTAGCGGCCGGCTTCGTAACCCGGAGTAGTGGGAGCACGGAAGTCGTTAAAGGTGAAATAGTTCAATTCTGCACCTACGGTTCCTTGCAATTTCAGTTTCGGAGTGATGTTCCAGACAGCTTTGCCGTTGAAACGGAACGAGTCTTTGTTAGACTTGTTCAGGTTCTTGTAGATGTCCCAATAAGGGTTGGTGTTATAGGGGTCCATACCGTTCCAGTTGGAGTAGTTGCCGTCTTCGTCCTCGTAAGTTGCCAACCAAGCCTGGTCGTAGGTGGTGGCCAGGGTCATCAGGTTCTTACCGATGTTGGCTTTATCGTCGCCCAGTGCCGGACGGTTCTTTACATATTCACGAGTGTAGTTGGCACTTGCGTCTACGTCTACCTTGCCCAAGGAGCTGTTGACGCGCAGGTTGAAGATGTCGCGGCTCATGTTGCTGTTGGGCACGATGTCGCGGTTGCGCATGTCGGTAAAGGTGAAACGCATGCCTGTCTTGCCGCTGTTGGCGCTGATGATGGCAGAGTTGGTGGCTGTCAGACCGGTGCGGAAGAAACCCGTGATGTTGTCAGGAATGATGAGGTAGGGGCGCTGTACGCCGTCGAAATAGGTCAGCAGGTTGCCGCCGTCGGCTTTCGGTCCCCAGCTCATGTTGGTGCTGGAGGTAGCGTTGACGCTGTACGAGCCGTCGTTACCCATGCCGTAGATTTGTTGCAGGTCGTCCCACTTGGCCAGCATGGTCTCGAAGGTGGTGGTGCTGTTGATCTCCACGCCGAAGCGTTCTTGTCCGGCTTTCTTGGTGGTGATGAGGATGACGCCGTGGCTGGCTCGGCTGCCGTAGAGGGCCGATGCGGCGGGGCCTTTCAGCACGGACATGCTTTCGATGTCATCGGGGTTGATGCTGGAGATACCGTCGCCCAGGTCGAAGCCGCCGTATTGTCCGGCGCTGCCGTAGTTGGTGTTGTCCAAAGGTACGCCATCGATGACATACAACGGCTGGTTGTTGCCGGTCATTTCTGTGCTACCACGCAGGATAACACGTGTTGAGCCGGAGGGACCGCCGGCAGTTTGGCTGACTACCAAGCCGGGGACACGTCCTGCCATTGAGTTGATGACGTTTGTCTCTTTGGCTTTGGTCAATGCTTCACCCTTCACTTCGTCTACGCCGTAACCCAGGGCTTTACGTTCGCGTTTGATACCGAGGGCTGTGACTACCACCTCGTCCAGCAGTTTGGTGTCTTCTTCCAGTGTCACGTTGACGGGGCCGTCGCCTACTTTCACTTCGACGGTCTTGTAGCCGATGTAGCTGATGACCAGCGTGGCGCCCCGCGGGGCGGTCAGCGTGAAGTTACCGTCGATGTCGGTCAGCGACCCGGTGGTGGTGCCTTTTACCATGACCGAGGCGCCGATGACGGGGCCCATGGCGTCGGTTACCGTACCTGTTACTTTCTTTCCTTCTTGCTGGGCAGACAATGTGCCAGCCGTCGCTGTTGTCACGACTTGCGGAATGCCCCCCAACAGGCAGAGGGACAGGGTGCCGCATAGCAACGCTTGCTTACAATTTTTCATTTTCTTCATGGAATGTGTGTTCATAACAATGAATTAAGATTTCTCTATTAAAAAAGAGTAGAACGTGTGTGCGTGCCGCAGCTTCTTCGTGCGGGGACGCTTGGATTGGGGGTGTTAAGTGATTCTGCACATGGTGTAGGCATGGTATTTACAGGGTTGAACAATGTTTTTCATTTTCTTCGTTGCTGGCGCAAAGATGGTAAATATGGGCGGAATGGGGGTTTGATAGCTGACAAATGGGGTTTGAAAGCTGACATTTGTGGCTTTTCCGTGTCTTTTTGCCTCGTTCGGGGCGATGGCGGGCGTCTCTTCCGGGGGGCTGAGGCTGGGGAGATGCTTCCTGCTATGCCCAGGAGTCAGAGGCAGTGTGCCTTCGACACTGCATCCAGTTGTCGTGCATATCTCAAGTGGAATAGATTTATTATTCCACGTGGGATAAGTTTCTTATTCCATGTGAGATATATTTTCTATTCCATGTGAGATATATTTCCTATCTCACGTGAGATAGGTTTTCTATTCCACGTGGAATATGCGGCCAAGTAGCCTATGGATACGTAGCCACGCTGCCCCTGGATAGGGAGGCTGAACGCTTCCTATTCAGGGGCTTGAGCGTGGGTGAAGGATGGGGTGGGCGCGGGCGTGTAGGGGCTATTCGTGGCCGGTATACTTGCTGGGCTGCATGCCGTATTGCTTCTTGAAGAGGGAGCTGAAGTACTTGACGTTGGCAAAGCCCGTGTCGGCGGCGGCGTCGGTGACGCTGAGGCCCTGGCGCAGCAGTTCGGCGGCACGGTTCAGGCGGATGAGGCGGATGAACTCCTGGGGGCCGTTGCCGGTGAGTGACTTCAGGCGGCTGTAGAACAAGGTGCGGCTCATGGCCATCTCGCGGCACAGGGCGTTGATGTCGAAGTCAGGGTCGGCCATGTGTTCGGCGACGACTCGGGTGGCTTGTCTGATGAAGCGTTGGTCGCTTTCATTGTGCACAGGTTCCGGCTCGGCCGAGACGGCGGTGTCGTCGGCGTCGGTCAGGCGGCTGTCGCCAGTGTCTTTCATCGTCTGGCTCATGTAGTAACGCCGCAGGCGGTCGCGGGTGTCGATGAGCCCTTGCACTTTCAGCTTCAGTATTTCCGTGCTGAAGGGTTTGGGGATGTAGTCGTCGGCCCCGGTCTGGAGGCCCTTCACCACGTCGTCGTGCTGGGCCTTGGCGGTGAGCAGTACGAAGGGGATGCCCGCCGTGTCGGGATTGGCTTTGACCCGCCGGCACAGTTCGTCGCCCGTCAGGCCGGGCATCATGACGTCGGACAGGATGAGGTCGGGGTAGTTCTCGCCCAGACATTCCAGGGCTTTCTGTCCGTCGTCCACGTCGATGATGTGGTAATCGTGCTCGAAGGTCTTGCGCAGGTATCGCCGCAGCTCTTCATGGTCTTCTACGATGAGCAGTGTGTGCGACTTCTCCTCGCCCTCCTTCTCCTCCGGGCGGTCTGGCTCGGGGGGCAGGACCGTGTGTTCGGTGGCGGTGGTTACCGTCCTGCCGGCGACGGGGCTCTCGTCCGTGCGGCGCAGGGCTATGGTGAAGAGCGAGCCGCGCCCTTCTTCGGAGCGGAGCGTGATGCGCCCCTTCAGCATCTGCACGATGCGCTGCACTTGCAACAGTCCGAATCCTGTGCCCTCTTCGGTCATCTGTCGTGCGTTCTCCAGGCGGCCGGCCTTGTGGAAGAGATGCTTTTGCGCTTTGCGTGGGATGCCTATGCCATCGTCTTCCACCTCGATGATGGCCTTGTGGCGCGTGGCCGACAGGCGCAGGCTGACGTGCCCGCCGCCGGGGGTGTATTTGCAGGCGTTGGACAGGAGGTTGTCCAGTAGCATCTCCATGAGGTGGATGCTGGCCAGCGTGCATACCTCTTCGTCGGGCACCGAAACCTTCAGTTGTACGCCTTTCTTCTCGCAATAGGTGCGGAAGTTGGCGGCCTCTTCTTCTACGATGTCATTCAGCCGCAGCGGGATGAGCGATAGCTGTTTCTGTCCCATGTCCATCTTCTCGAACTCGAGCAGTTGGGTGACGAGCGTGTTCAGGCGGTGTGTATTGTTTCGGGCTGCCCGGATGAAGTAGCGTGCGTCGGCCGACAGGCCCTGCTCCTTCTGCAAGTCCTCCAGCGGGGCCATGATGAGCGTGACGGGCGTGCGTATGTTGTGCACCGTATTGATGAAGAACTGTATCTTGTCCTCGTCGTATTTCTTCTGCAAGTGGTTGCTTTTGTATTGCAGGAAGAACCAGAACAAACTGCCTGACAGACAGGCATACAGCATCCATGCCCACCAACTGTTCCACCACGGCTGTGAAATCTCGATGTGCAGTGCGCGTTCTACCATTACTTTACCGTCGCTCTGCCGCAGGCACCGTACCTTCAGTTGGTAGGAACCCGGAGATACTCGTATGTAGCGTGCCTCGCCGTCAGGAGTCGGGCTGTTCCAGGTCTTTTCATAACCATCCAGCATATACTGATATACAATGTCGTGGCGGAAGCGGTAGTTGATGGCTTCGAAGGTGACAGTGAAAGTGTTGTGGGCGTAGTCCAGGCTGACATTCCCTTCTGTTATCATGTGGTACAGGCGAGGGGGAAGCTGTTCTGCCTCATCTGCATCATGCCCGGTGATGGTTATGCCGGTAAAGCGCAGCGGTGCTTGGTAGTCGTTTACGGAGATGGCCGCGGGGTCGATGAGTATGGCACCTTCTGAGCTTCCATATACAAATTCACCGTTGCTCAGACAGGTGAAGGAAGACTTGTTGTACACCTTCTCCACATCTTCCACGTAGTTGAGGCTTGATATGCGCCCGTCATCCACGATGGCGATGCCCTTTCTTGTACTGGCCCAAAGCCTCCCTCTGCTGTCGCGTTGCAGGCTGTAGACATCGTTCGAGGGAAGCCCGTCGCGGGTGGTATAGGTTTTGACAGTGCCGTCTTGCATGTTATACAGGTTAAGCCCTCCACCTTCAGTGCCCAGCCATACGGTATGGTCGTCATTGAACAGCATGGTGGCAATGTACGAATTGACTTCATGCTGTTTCCATTCGGAAGTTCTGGCATAATGGCGTTTGCTGTTGTTGCGTTTGTCTATCAGGAAGAAACCGTCGGTTGTGCCCACAGCGATGTGATGCTTTCCTGCTTCGACAATGGCCAGCGATTCCTGGATGTCCGGGTAAGTATGCTTCAGGTGCCCGTCTCCGCTGAAGACCTGTAAATTGCCATTCAGTGCACCCGCCCATACGTCACCTTCCATGTCTTGCTTGATGGAGAAGACATAGTTGGTACTCAGTCCGTCTTGTTTTGTCAGGTGTTGGGCGATGCGGCCTCCGGCATCCAGTTGGTAGATGCCGTTGCCATAGGTTGTCGCCCACATGGAGCCGTTGGCCCCTTTACACAGGTTGACTACTACTGTGCCCTTCAGTTCGTGCTGCCAGTGCTTTGTCCGTGCATTTTGTATGCTGATGCCGTTGTCGGTAGCAAACCATAGGTCGCCGTCGTCTCCTTCCTTGATGTCGTTCACGTTGTTGTTGGCCAATGATTGGGTAGTGCCTCGCTTGTGAATGAAAGTTTGGATGGGAAAACTGAGTAAGATGGAGACAGATACCCCGCCGGAATAACTTCCTGTCCAGATATTGCCTTGCCGGTCTTTGGTGACGGCATAGATTCCATTATTCTTCAGTACGTTGGGGCTGTCGTCTTCTGCATTCATCAGTAGCTTTGCGGTCCTGTCGAAGCGGTTGACGGCATAGACTCCTCCACCGTCGAAGCCCAGCAGGGTGGTTTGTGTGTCATAGGGTGTGATGGCACGGATAGGGCGTAGGAAAACAGATTCTGGCTTACGCAGATTGCAGGTGTCTCCGGTAGACAGGTCTATTATCAGCAGGCCGCTATTGAAGGTTCCTGCCCAAAGTTCATTCTTGGCTTGATCGTAATGCAAGGCCGAGATATCTCCTCCGGCTACAGGCAATGCCCGGCCGTCTGGGGTGAGTTGCAGGATGCCTTGCGTGGTTCCGACGTACAGGTCCTTTTCGGCGGATGTAATGATGCTGACGTAATATCCGTCCAGCATTTGGACTATGTCTTCGTTTTTCTTCTGTTTGTATAGTCCTACGTTGGCCCCTAACCACATGGTTCCTTCCTGGTCGAAATAGAGGTCGTTCAAGACAACGTTTGTGTGGGTGTGGTGGCTTAGGTGCAAGACTTGTTCGAAGCGGTCGTTCTCGATAGAGTAATGGAAGACTTTGCCCGTGTTGTCATAGGCCCAGAGTCCGAAACGGTCGTCATAGCGCAATTTGATACATCGGCCGCCCATGTCGCCGTAGTGATAGTCACTTGCCAGCGTGTAGTTTTTCATGTTGTATCCGTTGTAGCGGTCTATGCCTGCTTTGGTGGCAATCCAGATGACGCCGTCTTTGTCTTCTATGACGGAGTAGACACGAAGGTCGCTAAGTCCTTCGTGGAATCCGATGTATTTAATGTTGAAGATGTTTTCATGTACAAGGGCTTGTATCTGGCCGCTTATTCCGGTAAGTATGGTTAGAAGTAGATATGTGGTAAAGCGTATAATATTCATGATAATGTATATTATAGGTGTTTAAACATAGCTATGGCCTTTGCTGCCATGCTGCAAAAATAGTGAAATGAGTCAAACTGCGAAAGGTTCTGCTGTATTATTTGCGGAATCCTGCTTGTTTATGGATACAAATTACTACATTTGCGCGTCAATCACTGAATAGACTATGGATAAAAACTGGATAGAAGACATCAAAAAGGCTTGCCAGGTGATGCAGGACGGAGGGGTGATATTGTACCCGACGGATACCATCTGGGGTATTGGATGTGATGCTACCAATGAGGAGGCTGTGCGCCGTGTCTATGAGATAAAGCACAGGGCGGACAGCAAGGCTATGCTGGTATTGGTAGATTCGGCTGTCAAAGTGGATTTTTATGTGCAGGATGTGCCTGCCGTGGCTTGGGATTTGCTGGACGTGGCCGACAAGCCTTTGACCATTATTTATTCCGGTGCGCGTAATCTGGCTTCTAACCTGTTGGCTGAAGACGGCAGTGTGGGCATACGTGTGACCGGCGAGGAGTTCTCCAAAGCTCTTTGTTTCCGTTTCCGCAAGGCTATTGTCTCTACTTCGGCCAATGTGAGCGGGCAGCCCTCTCCCCGTACTTTTGCAGAGATAAGCGATGAGATAAAGAATGCTGTTGATTATGTCGTGGAGGCGCGGCGCACGGAGGCCGGGCCTGCCCGCCCGTCGTCCATCATCAAGTTGGGGCAGGGGGGAGAGGTTAAAATCATTCGTCCATGACGCAAGATGCTTCTATATATTATAATGTGAAGGGGTGGTTGCCCCGTCTGTTGCGCTGGCGTGAGCAGAACATCAAGGAGAAGCAGTTTATCTTGATACTTAGCTTCCTGGTGGGCATCTTTACGGCCTTGGCGGCCTTGCTGCTGAAGCAACTGATACATTGGATACAACTGTTTCTGACGGATAATTTTGATACGACGGAGGCCAATTACCTGTATTTGGTCTATCCGGTGGTGGGCATCCTGCTGACAGGGCTTTTCGTGCGTTACGTGGTGAAGGACGACATCAGCCACGGGGTCACGAAGATACTGTATGCCATCTCGCGCAGGCAGGGGCGCATCAAGCGGCACAACACGTGGTCGTCTATCCTGGCCAGTTCCATCACCATCGGTTTCGGAGGTTCGGTGGGGGCGGAGGCGCCTATTGTGCTGACGGGGTCGGCCATCGGGTCGAACCTGGGCAGTATGTTCAAGATGGAGCACCGCACGCTGATGTTGCTGGTGGGCTGCGGGGCTGCGGGTGCGGTGGCCGGCATCTTCAAGGCGCCCATTGCGGGGCTGGTGTTCACGCTGGAGGTGCTGATGATTGACTTGACGATGACGTCGTTGCTGCCTTTGCTGATTTCGTCGGTCACGGCGGCCACGTTGTCTTACGTCGTCACGGGGCAGGAGGCTATGTTCCGTTTTCACCTGGACCAGCCGTTCGAGTTGATGCGTATTCCTTACGTCATCATGCTGGGGGTGTTTTGTGGGTTGGTGTCGCTCTACTTCACGCGGGCCATGAACCGGGTGGAGGGTGTGTTCGGGCGGTTGGATTCGCCGTGGAAGAAGCTGTTGCTGGGCGGCACGATGCTGAGTGTGCTGATTTTCCTGTTCCCGCCGTTGTATGGCGAGGGTTACAATACGATAGAACTGTTGTTGAACGGCATGACTGTGGCCGAGTGGGATACGGTGATGAACAATTCGTTCTTCTATGGTCACAGCAACTTGCTGCTGCTCTACCTGATGCTCATCATCGTCTGCAAGGTTTTTGCCTCCAGTGCCACCAACGGCGGGGGCGGCTGTGGCGGTATCTTCGCTCCGTCGCTCTACCTGGGGTGCATAGCGGGTTTTGTGTTCTCGCATTTCAGCAACGAGTTTAATATCACTCCTTTCCTGCCGGAGAAGAACTTTGCCCTGATGGGCATGGCGGGGGTGATGAGCGGGGTGATGCACGCGCCGCTGACGGGCGTGTTCCTCATTGCCGAGCTGACGGGTGGTTACGACCTCTTCCTGCCGCTGATGATTGTGTCCGTCAGTTCCTATCTGACCATCATCGTGTTCGAGCCGCACAGCATCTACTCCATGCGTCTGGCCAAGAAGGGTGAGCTGCTGACGCACAACAAGGACAAGTCGGTGCTGACGCTGATGAAGATGGAGAACGTGGTGGAAACCGATTTCGCCCCTGTCCGTCCCGATATGGACTTGGGGGGACTGGTCAGCGTCATTTCCCGGGCGCACCGCAACATCTTCCCCGTGGTCGATGCCGACGGCCGGCTGCTGGGCATCATCCCGTTGGACGACATACGCAACATCATGTTCCGCCAGGAGCTGTACCACCGCTTCACCGTGGAGCATCTGATGACCTCGCCTCCCGCCCGCCTGTATAACACGGACAGCATGGAGCAGGTGATGCGCACGTTTGACGACACGCAGGCCTGGAATCTGCCCGTGGTTGATGCCGACGGGCACTACCTGGGGTTCGTGTCGAAGTCGAAGATATTCAACTACTACCGCGAGGTGTTGGTGCATTTCTCCGACGAATAGATTGGGGAGACCCCCACATAGAGCTTTGTGGCACCCCCCACATAGAGCTTTGTGGTACCCCCCACATAGAGCTTTGTGGTACCCCCCACATAGAGCTTTGTGGTACCCCCCACATAGAGCTTTGTGGCACCCCCCACATAGAGCTTTGTGGCACCCCCCACATAGAGCTTTGTGGCACCCCCCACATAGAGCGTTGGTGCACCCCCTCCATAGAGCGTTGGTGCACCCCCTCCATAGAGCGTTGGTGCACCCCCTCCATAGAGCGTTGGTGCGCCCCCTCCATAGAGCGTTGGTGTACCCCCTCCATAGAGCGTTGGTGCACCCCTGTCAAAAAAACAGTCTGAAACCAAACCTAAAAAGAAGACAGATATATGATGAAGAAAGAAGACTTGCGAATCGTCTACATGGGCACGCCGGAGTTTGCCGTCGAGTCCCTGCGCTGCCTCGTCGAAGGCGGTTACAACGTGGTGGGTGTCATCACCATGCCCGACAAGCCCGCCGGGCGCGGCCACCGGCTGCAGCCCTCGCCCGTCAAGCAATACGCCCAGGAGCACGGCCTACCCCTGCTCCAACCCGAGAAGCTGAAGAACGAAGACTTTCTGGAAGCCCTGCGCGCCTGGCAAGCCGATTTGCAGATAGTCGTAGCCTTTCGCATGCTCCCCCAGGTCGTCTGGGCCATGCCCCGCCTGGGCACGTTCAACCTCCACGCCTCCCTCTTGCCCCAATACCGCGGCGCGGCGCCCATCAACTGGGCCGTCATCAACGGCGAGACCGAGACCGGGCTCACCACCTTCTTTCTCCGCCAGGAGATTGACACCGGCGAAGTCATCCGCCAAGTGCGCGTCCCCATTGCCGACACCGACGACGTGGGCGCCGTGCACGACCGCCTCATGCTGCTGGGCGGACAACTGGTGACAGACACCGTCGACGACATACTGGCCGGCCGCGTCACCCCTATCCCCCAGGAACAGATGCCGACCGACACCCCCCTGCGCCCCGCGCCGAAGATATTCAAAGACACCTGCCGCATCGACTGGAACCGTCCCGCCAAGCAAGTCTACGACTTCATCCGCGGCCTCTCTCCCCATCCCGCCGCCTGGACCGAGCTGCAACAACCCGGCCAGCCGCCCGTGGTGCTGAAGATATTCGAATCCGATAAGTTGCCCCAACCCCATAGCCTGACCCCCGGCACGGTGCAGACCGATGGCAAGACCTACCTCCGCGTGGCCGTGGCCGACGGCTTTGTCGGCATACGCTCCTTGCAGTTGCCCGGCAAGCGGCGCCTCTCCGTGGAAGAACTCCTGCGCGGCTTCCGCCTCGCCGGGCCTGCCCAGGTGGAGTAAGGCGGGTGAGTTAATAAGTTTATGAGTTTGTAAGTTTATAAGTTTATAAGTTGACAAGGAATCAGGCAACCAGG